>NZ_JARYGI010000032.1:0-40271 GCF_033795625.1 Sphingobium sp.
GCATCCTCACCTCCCGTCAGCCGCAATGAATCAAATCACGCAGCCATTGGCTAGGGGTTTTTGGAGGTCCCCATCTGAATCGCGGTGCGATCGGCATGCACAGATCGGCCGTCAAAATCGAGGTTGGGGACCAGTCGAATCCGACGAAGTACTTATTATATTATAGTCATCGTACAGTATATTAGACGGGCTTCCCGCGAAACATTTTCAGATTCTTTGTATCACTTAAAAGCTGAAGAGATATGTTACGTGATATATTGTGAAGAATTTGCGGTGATGGATAGCTATTAGACACACAACATATTGCTGCACTGCAGTAAACAGCCTTTCGATCCCGCCGCTACATGCAATCGTCTGTTGTCACACCGAAAAAAACACTTACATACAGTCGGAAGAACACATCGCTTGGGGAAGGGTGACGCCACCAGGAGCATTGCTCCTTCGGCGTAACTGATGGGTCAGCAACATGAATTACAGTTCAAACAGTGAAATGAATGCATATGCGGCAGCGACTCCGCATCAGGATCGCTTAGTAGAAAGCATCATTTCGTCGGTTTCACGGGCGGCGGGAATTGTCGTCCTATTCGCCAGCTTCGTCGGCGTCGCGGTTCTCATCCTGAATTGAAACAGCGATGTGCAGCGCTCCGGGCCGGTTGATCCTGAGCGCCGCCATTTGTCCTGTGGTTTACGCTAACTCTACAGGCGCGACTTCGTAGCCAGCATCCGCGATCGCGGCGATCAACCCCTGCAGGTGCGAATCATCGCGCGTCTCGCATTCGATGTCCGTGATCAGCCCCTTGGCAGGCAGGCTGGTGAAGACGCGCTGGTGATAGATCTCGATGATGTTGACCTTCTGCTCATCGAAGATGCGGGCGATCTGGAACAGCGCGCCCGGCCGGTCCTGAAGCCGGATACGCAGGCGCGCGAGGCGGCCCGATCGCGCCAGGTCGCGCAACAACACATTGGCGAGAAGCCGGGTGTCGATATTGCCGCCACATAGCACCAGCCCGACGGTGCGGCCCGCGAACATCGCCTTGTGCGACAGCAGGGCGGCAAGACCCGCGGCGCCTGCGCCTTCCACGACCGTCTTCTCGATCTGGAGCAGCAGGCTCACGGCCTGTTCAAGCGCCCGTTCGCTGACCAACAGGATGTCGTCGACGAGCCGCTCCACGAAGCGGCGCGTCAGCAGGCCGGGCTGCTTGACGGCTATGCCTTCCGCCAGCGTGTCTCCATCGCAGGCAAGATCCTCGCCCTTGATAAGGTCGTACATCGAGGGGTAGAGTTCCGCCTGCACGCCGATGAGCCGCATATCCGGCTTTATCGCGCGCGCTGCGGTGCCCATGCCGGAGAACAACCCGCCGCCGCCGATCGGAATGACCAGCGTGTCGATTGCAGGCGCGTCTTCGAGCATTTCCAGCGCAATGGTGCCCTGCCCTGCGATGATGTCCGGCTCATCGAAGGGATGCACGAACGTCAGGCCGCGCTCCTTCTCCAGCGTACGGGCATATGTGTAGGCGTCATCGAACTTTTCGCCGTGCAGGACCACAGTTGCGCCATGGCCTTCGGTCTGCATGACCTTCACGGTCGGCGTCGTCGTCGGCATTACGATCGTCACGGGGACGCCAAGGCGTGCGCCGTGATAGGCCAGCCCCTGCGCGTGATTGCCGGCGGATGCCGCGATCACGCCTTTGGCGCGTGCCGCGTCGCCCAGCAACGACAGGCGATTGAGTGCGCCGCGTTCCTTGTAAGCGGCAGTGAATTGAAGGTTCTCGAACTTGAGATAGACCTCGGCCCCGACCATGTCCGAAAGCGTGCGGCTAATGAGTGTCGGCGTCCGCACGATGGAGCCCGAAATCCGGGCCCGCGCGGCCAATATGTCGTCCACGGTTACGGGCAGCGGCAGCGCGCCCTCGATCTTGGTCAGCGTATTCATCGCAGCTGCCCCTACTCCATCGGCGCGCAAGAAGAAACTGGCTCTTGCCGAAAACTGCCCTTATGCCGGGTCTGCATCTTCTTGGCGGCTCTATCTGTGCGAGTGCAATGGCAAATATAGCGTTTATCGGCCTGGGCGTGATGGGCGGCCCAATGGCGGGTCATCTTGCAAAGGCGGGGCATGACGTCAGCGTCTACAACCGGTCCATCGGCAAGGCGAAGGCGTGGTCCGAAATGTACGGCGGCACCGTCGCCGTCAGTCCCATGCAGGCGGCCGAGGGGGCGGAGGTGGTCATCACCTGCGTCGGCGCGGATGATGACCTGGCGGCTGTCACATTGGGACGCGACGGCGCCTTTCGGGCGATGAAGAAGGGTTCGCTGTTCATCGATCATACGACGGTGTCGGCGCGCATCGCCCGGCAGCTGTTCGTCGAAGGCGAGAGCCGGGGGCTGCATTGCGTCGACGCGCCGGTGTCCGGTGGACAGGCGGGGGCGGAAAACGGCAAGCTCTCCATCATGTGCGGCGGCACCGAACCGGCGGTCGAGGCGGCACGGATCGTGATGCAATGCTATGCCGCCCGGATCGTGCATGTGGGCGTAGCCGGCGCCGGGCAGACGACGAAGATGGTGAACCAGATCTGCATCGCGGGCGTTCTGCAAGGACTGTCCGAAGGACTGCGTTTTGCGCAAGCTTCCGACCTCGATCTCGACAAGGTGTTCGAGGCGATTTCCGGCGGCGCGGCGCAAAGCTGGCAGATGGAGAACCGCTGGAAGACGATGGCGCAGGACAGCTTCGATTTCGGGTTCGCCGTGGACTGGATGCGCAAGGATCTTGGGCTGGCGCTTGAGGAAGCGCGGTGCAATGGCGCGACGCTGCCGATGGCGGCGCAGGTCGATCAATTCTATGCCGACGTTCAGGCGATGGGCGGCAACCGGCAGGATACCAGCGCACTGGTGCGGCGGATCACGCGCGTATGAAGTCGCGCATAATGCTGGCCGCTGCGCTGTGCGGTTCAGCCCTTCCCCTTCCCGCCCTCGCCTCCGGCCTGATCGACAACGTCAATGGCGTGGCGCTGGACGACACGGGCAAGCTGGTCTCGTTCGACGCGCTTGTCATCGGCGACGACGGTAGGATCGAGAAGCTGTTGAAGGGCAAGGACAAGCGGCCCGAGCGCCCCACCTTCAAGCTGGACGGCAAGGGCCGCACGCTGTTGCCCGGCATGATCGACGCGCACGGGCATGTGATGGGCCTGGGCTTCTCGCTGATGACGCTCGATCTGTCGGGAACGCGCTCGCTGGTAGAGGCACAGGCGAAGATCACGGCCTATGCGCGTGAGAATTCCGGGCGAAAGTGGATTATCGGGAGAGGCTGGAACCAGGAACTGTGGGGCCTTGGGCGTTTCCCCACGGCGGCTGATCTGGATGCTGCGGTCGCGGACATCCCGGTCTGGCTGGAGCGCGTGGACGGTCATGCCGGCTGGGCGAACACTGCGGCGCTGAGAGCTGCAGGCATCAGCGCTGCGACCAAGGCGCCGCCGGGCGGGCGCATCGAAATGGCGGGTGGAAAGCCCGCGGGCGTTTTCATCGACGCGGCGCAAACGCTGATCGCGCGGGTGGTGCCGCCGCCTGCGCCCAAGGACCGCGACCTTGCCTTTGCAAAGGCGCAGGAGAAGCTGCTTTCCTATGGCGTAACGGGCATTGCCGACATGGGCACGAGCATGGACGACTGGCAGACGTTCCGCCGGTCGGGCGACCATGGCGCATTGCGCGTGCGGATCATGGCCTATGCGTCCGGGATCGAGAACATGATCGCGATCGCCGGGCCGGAACCGACGATGTGGCTGTATGATGACCGGCTGCGGCTCGGCGGCGTGAAGCTATATATGGATGGCGCGCTCGGATCGCGTGGGGCTTGGCTGAAGGCGGCATACAGCGACGCGGCGGGGCAGCGGGGGCTGGCGCTGATCGGATCGACACAGTTGCGCAACCAGATGAGCCGCGCGGCGATGGACAACTTCCAGATCGCCGTACACGCGATCGGCGATCAGGCTAACGCTGAAGTGCTGGACGCTATCGAGGAGCTTTCCGACACCTACAAGGGCGACCGGCGCTGGCGGATCGAACATGCGCAGATCGTCGATCCCGTCGACCTGCCGCGCTTTGCCGCGCATGGCACGATTGCCTCGATGCAGCCGGTGCATGAAGCCTCCGACTGGCGGATGGCGACCGCGCGTCTGGGCGAAGCGCGGCTGCGGGGCGCTTATGCCTGGCGGACGATGCTAGACAACAAGGTTCGGCTCGCTTTTGGATCGGATGTGCCCGTGGAGTCAGCCAACCCGTTCTCCGCCATAGCCGTCGCCATTACGCGCGAGGATGCCAAGGGGGAGCCGTTCGGCGGCTGGATGCCGCAGCAGCGCATCCGCATCGAGGAGGCGCTGGCGGCATTTACGCAAGGCGCGGCCTATGCGGGCTTTGCCGAGAAGCGGTTTGGAACGCTCGCGCCGGGACAACAGGCGGACTTCGTGCTGGTCGACCGGGATATCACCCTCGCCAGGCCTGCCGAGATAAGAGAAACGCAAGTGTTGGAGACATGGGTGGGGGGCAAGCGAGTCTATGTGAAGGGAACGAGCAAATGACATCCGGGCAGCAGCAGGGCGTGCAGCAGCGAGCGGCGGTTCGCCTGACTCAGAAGACAGTGGAAAAGCCCTGGGGCCGGTATGACTTGCCCGCGATCTTTCCCAATCCCGATGGCAAGAAAATCGGTGAGATCTGGTTCGATGGGCCGGAAGGACGGCATCCGCCACTACTGGTGAAATACATCTTCACGAGCGAAAAGCTGTCGGTGCAGGTGCATCCCAACGACGCGGAAGCAAAGGACCGGGGCCTGACAGGCGGCAAGTCCGAATGCTGGTATGTGCTGGACGCGGAGCCCGACGCGCGGCTCGGCATCGGAATGACACAGGAACTGGATGGTGAGGCATTGCGGGCAGCGGCGATGGATGGTTCGATCGAAGCGCTGATGGACTGGAAGCCGGTGCGGCCGGGGAGCTTTTATTACATTCCTGCAGGCACGGTACATGCGATCGGCGCGGGCGTGACATTGGTGGAAGTCCAGCAGAATAACGACGTGACCTATCGTCTGTTCGACTATGGCAGGCCGCGCGAGTTGCATCTGGACGAGGGCGTGTCCGTCAGCAAAGCTAAGCCCTTCCCCGAAGGTGACCGTGTTCTGGCACTGGGGACCGAAGACCGCGTGGTGGACGGCAGCTATGCGCCGTTTACGATGGACATGGTGTCATGGAGCGCAGGCGCCCAGCCGAGCCTCCCCAGCAACAAGCCCTGCTGGTTCGTGCCCATTACCGGCGCGGGACAAATCAACGGTCAGGACTGGTCGGCCAATGAGTGCTGGCTGATCGAGGACGACGTTGAACTCACCGTCAGCAAGGATACTGCCGGGTTTATCGCGTTCAAGTAACCTGACTGTAAAAAGGGGATCCGGCGGCGGGCGTTTTTTAGCACTGCCGCCGGGTCAGACGCCTCTCCCTGGTGGCGTGATTCAGCGCGACGCGTAAGTCATGCGCGGCAGGCGGCTCAGGGCTTCGCGAGCAATGTCGCGCGACGACGCAACCGAACCGTCGGCGAGCAACAGATCTACGGGCATGGCTTTCATCGCCTTGCGATAAGCGCGATCTGCGTCCGCCGTTCGGCCCATGCCTGCATAGGCGTTACCGAGATTGATCAAGCGAGCCGGATCGCGTTTGGTGGTGCCCTCCAGGCTGTTGAGCCTTTCAGCGGCGGCGTCATAATTTCCACTGAGGATCGCCGATACGCCGAGAGCACCTGGAGCATAGCCGACTTCCGTCTGCGTCCCTGCCGATGCGGAAGCCGAAATGCCCATGGCGAGCAACGCTGCACCCATGGTGACAAAAGACCGCTTGACCATCGCATCCTCCAGAAAAAACTTCTTACTATAGCGATGAGTATTTCACTTTTATGACGGCCTGACAATATCGCCTGTAAGGGCGGGATGAAGATTTATCTAAGCGTTATCAGTGGGTTCGTCCGAATTGATCTGAGTCTGAGATTTATGATACCTGTTGTCATAAAAGCGCAACAAACTTCTCAGGGAGATAGAAGGTAAGGCGATTCGCAGGTTATCCGCAGCGAAGGGCTCATAGCCGCGATCAGCTAAGGCTGGCGGCTTCACAAATCCGGTGGTGCAAGAGGTCCGGGAGATTCTGTTGCTCGGCTCTCCCGGAAGCCGCCGTAACCCTTCTGTTGCCCGGTGGGTCCAACCGCGTTCTTTTAGAGTAATCTCAGCCGTGAGGCCTCAATTACGCTGCGAGAGCGAGTGCTTCGTTATCGTTGGCACTTATGGGTTTTGAACAGTTTCACGGCTTACTCGGGCCGGGCAAAAACACCGTCTTTGAACACACGTCGATCCTGGTTCGGCCCCGTCAGGTGCCCCCAATGCTGAAAGCATCGGGGCATTTGGTGGAGCCGGCGGGTACTGCCCCCGCGTCCGCTGCGTCTATTACACGGCACAATTTATCGCCATAGTCGGGCAAACCCGACAGATCCTATATAGGCGCGATTGCCTGAATGAAAAGTGACTGCGGGCAAATTCCAGCCAAATACTTCACCTAAAGAAAAGGGGAGCCTCGCTTCCGCAGGGCTCCCCTTTTCGACGATCAGGCTGAAGCGTTTCCGCTCCGGGTCGGATCAGGCGATCAGATCAAGGCGATCAGTTCGCGTTATCGACCTTATCTTCGACCTTGTCAGCGGCTGCGTCGCCTGCTTCACGCGTGGCGTCGGCCTTCTCTTCCAGAGCGTCGCTGACGTTTTCAGCGGAGGCCGCTGCGTTGCCGGTCAGGTTGTCCGCCTTGTCTTCCATCTTGTCCGCCTGGTTTTCCAAAGCGTCCGCCTGGTTCTCATAGGCGTTTTCTACCTTGTTCTCCTGCGCGGAATCACAAGCCGCGAGCGTTACGAGGCTGGCGAGACCAAGCACTTTGACAAAGGTTTTCACGGATAATTCTCCTGTTACGCCCCCTCGGGCAGACATAGCGCATTTGGGCAATCGCGCTCAGGTGCGGCAATCGTCCAATCCGCTCTAACTGGTTTCCATCGCTAAGGTTCCACGGGTCGTCGCATCCGTAACTTTTGGCGCCACTTACAGCTTTGGGCTGGCCTGCAACGAATCACGAATCTGCCGCAGTAATAGAACCTCCTCCGACGTAATTGCCGCTTCCGCTTCTTTCTCTCTCAAATGCGACAGGAGCAGCCGATTGACGCCCTTCATCAGCAGGAAGATGATGAAGGCGAGGATCAGGAAATTGACGACGACCGTCAGGAACTGCCCCCAGCCGAACATGGCGACGCCGGCGGATTTCAGGTCGACGTAGCTATCGGGCGAACCCCGGAAACCTGCGGGGATCGGGCCCAGCCGCACGAAATAGCTGGAGAAGTCGACACCGCCGAACAGCCAGCCGACTACAGGCATGATCAGATCGTCGGTGATCGACTTGGTGATGGTGGCGAATGCGCCGCCGATGATGACGCCGATGGCAAGGTCGAGCACGTTGCCGCGCGCCACAAAGGCTTTGAATTCCGAAACTATCGTCATCTTCAGTTCCCGTCTGGCTGCATCAAGCCTGGAAGATGCAGAAGTGCAAGCGCGATGTCCAGTTGCGGAGGACGCGCACAACGCCTAGCTATGCGACCGACCAGTTTCATGGGGAGAGTTTTCGATGCCGTCCTTGTCGATCCGCCGATCTTTTTCCTTCCGCAGGCTGGCCCCTGCTCTCTTTACCGCCATGGCTGCGATGACGCTGGCGTCGTGCGGCATCAACAGCGTGCCGACCGCCGAGGAAGATGCGAAGGCGAAGTGGGCTGACGTTCAGGCACAGTACCAGCGGCGCTCCAACCTGATCGGCAACCTCGTCGCCACGGTGAAGGGTGCGGCCAAGCAGGAGCAGGACACGCTGGTGCGCGTCACCGAGGCACGCGCCAAGGCGACATCGGTTCAGGTCAGCGCCGAGGATCTTTCCGATCCTGCCAAGGTCGCCCAGTTCCAGGCGGCGCAGGGTGCGCTCAGCCAATCTCTGGGACGGCTGCTGGCCAATGTCGAAGCCTATCCCGATCTCAAGTCCAATCAGAACTTCCTGGAGTTGCAGTCGCAGCTGGAAGGAACGGAGAACCGTATCGCGGTCGCCATTCGCGATTACAACGGGTCGGTTCAGGCGTATAATACGCGCATCCGCACCTTCCCGGACGCGATCGGCGCGAAGCTGATCCACGGCGCCAAGCCGATGACGCCCTATCAGGCGACGACTCCCGGCGCCGAAGAAGCGCCCAAGGTCGACTTCGGCGGCTGATATCCCGCCCGTGAAGACGATCCTGCGCCTTTGCCTGCTTTGGGCGCTGCTGGCGTTCGCGCCGGGCGCGTGGGCGCAGGAGTTTCCCAAGCTGACGGGCCGCGTCGTCGATGCCGCGAACCTGCTGGACCCCGCGCGCGAACAGGCGCTGACCGACAGGCTGGCGGCGCTGGAGCAGCAGAGCGGGCGGCAACTGGTGGTCGCGACGATCCCGAGCCTTCAGGATTACGACATTGCCGATTATGGCTACCGGCTGGGGCGCAACTGGGGGATCGGCGAGAAGGACAAGAACACCGGCGCGTTGCTGATCGTTGCTCCGACCGAGCGGAAGGTGCGGATCGAAGTCGGCTATGGGCTGGAAGGCATATTGACTGACGCTTTGTCCTCGCGGATCATCCGCGAGTCGATCGTACCGCGCTTCAAGGCGAACGATTATCCGGGCGGCATAGAGGCGGGCGCGAGTGCGATCGCGACGTTGCTCACCCTTCCTCCCGCAGAAGCCCGCGCGCAGGCGGCTGCTGCGGAGCGGACTCAGCAGAGCGGCGATAGCGGCGGCAATGGCTTCATGGTGATCTTCTGGATCGCGATCCTGCTGTTCTTCGTGCTGCCTGCCTTGTTCGGGCGGCGGGGCGGACGCAGGCATCGGCGCGGAGGCTTGCCGGTCGTGATCTGGGGCCCAGGGATCGGCGGCGGTGGCTCCGGTTGGGGTGGAGGCGGCGGCTTTGGCGGGGGCGGCGGTTTCTCGGGCGGCGGCGGCAGCTTCGGCGGCGGCGGTGCTTCGGGGGACTGGTGATGGTGCAATTCAAACATCTGTCCGAAGCCGACCATAGCCTCGTCAGCAATGCCGTCGCGCGTGCCGAAGAGGCCAGCGACGGCGAGATCGTGACGATCATCGCCCGCCGATCCGACAGCTATCATGATGTGGGGCTGCACTGGGCCGTGGCGGCCATGTTGGTGGCGTTGTCCCTGGTGGCGGCGTTTCCGCAATGGTTTGAACATGCCGTGCTGACGCTGATCGGCAGTTGGGAGCATGAGTTGGAGGACTGGAAGTTCCTGACGGCCTTGCTCGTGCTGCTGATCGTCAAGTTCCTGGTCGTCCGCTATCTGCTCGCGATCATGCCGCTCAGGATGCTGTTGACGCCCAAGGCCACAAAGGCGCGCCGGGTGCGGCGGCGGGCGATCACGCTCTTCCGCACGGCTGTCGAGGCCCGCACGCGCGCCAAGACCGGCGTTCTGATCTACCTCTCGCTGGACGAGCATCGGGCCGAGATCGTCGCGGATGCAGCAATCAACGGCAAAGTGGTGCCCGAAGTCTGGGGGGACGCAATGGCCGCGCTCATCCAAGAGGTTCGTGCCGGACATCCCGGCCGGGGCATGGCGCGCGCGGTCGAGATCGTGGGCGCGGTGCTGGCCGAACATTTCCCCCGCAGTGCGGACGACCGCAACGAACTCCCGGACCGACTGATAGAGTTATGACCATCGACGCACCTGAAGAGACCATGTGGGAAGGCCGCTATATTGCGGCGAAGCGGCGCGGATCGTGGGAATATGTTGGGCGGGCGCGCGGCATCAAGGCAGCCGTGATCCTGGCCGTGGATGACGGGCATGTGCTGCTGGTGGATCAATATCGCGTGCCTTTGGGGCGGCGCTGTCTGGAGCTGCCCGCGGGACTTGTCGGCGATGGCGACATTCCGGACGAGGACGCGGCAATCGCCGCCGCTCGTGAGTTGGAAGAGGAAACCGGCTACCGCGCAGGCGAGATCGCCATATTGGGAGAGTTCTTCAGTTCTCCCGGCATGGTCTCGGAAAGCTTCACTTTGTTTCGGGCAACGGAGCTGGTGCAGGTCGGCGAAGGCGGCGGCGTGGATGATGAAGACATCATCGTCCACCGTGTGCCGCTCTCCACGCTGCCCGCTTATGTCACCGAAATGCGCGAGCGCGGTTTCGCCATGGACGTGAAACTGCTGATCCTGCTGGGAAGCAGCTTCCTGCAGGCTTAGAGCGTAATCCGATCGTACAGGATCGGATTACGCTCTGATTGTCTTTTATTTTCCGCATTTTCTGAGCCAGCAGATGATGCCATCTGCTTCGAAAATGCTTTACCGGAAATTGTCGGCGTAGGTCTGGATCTTCAGCGTCTTGGGCGGCGTATTGACGACCGTATAGTCGATGCCCTCCCGATCCGCATAAGCCTTGGCCGCATCCTGCGTGGGGAATTTCAGGCTTACCTGCTCGGGCGTGTTGCCGGAGCCGGCCCAGCCGGTCAGCGGGTCGGGCTTCTTGGCCTCGGTGGGTACGAACTCCAGCACCCAGGTGTCGGTGCGCGCCTTGCCCGATTGCATCGCGTTCTTCGGGATCTGATAGATACGAGCGGGCACGGCATTCTCCGATGGGCGTTTCGCGATCGGCTTTGCCCCGGAACGCCTGGGGAGGTCAAGATTTCCCGCGCGCGTCCGCCCTTTTCGTGCGCAGCGTCGCCGCCGCCGCCGCCGGATCGTCCGGCCAGGGGTGGCGGGGATAGCGGCCGCGCATTTCCTTGGCCACTGCTGTCCAGCTTCCGGCCCAGAAACCGGGCAAGTCGCGGGTGGTCTGGATCGGCCGCCCGGCAGGCGAAGTGAGGCTGAGCACCAGCGGCACCTGCCTCTCTCCGACGCAGGGGTGCGTGGCCAGGCCGTAGAGTGCCTGCACGCGCAGTTCGACTCGGGGGCCGCCCTCTGCCGCATAGTCGATGGCGTGGTGACTGCCTGCGGGGGACACGAACTCCGGCGGCGCGAGGCGGCCGATGCGTTGCTTGCCGTCCCAGCCGATGATGTTTTCCAAGGCCTGAGACAGCGCCGAGCGGCCGATGTCCGCAAGTCGCCGCCTGCCAGTGAGGAGCGAGGGGAGCCAATCATCGAGCGTCCCGATCAGAGCGGCGTCGGACAGTTCCTCTACTCCGGCAAAGGCAGCGCGCATCCGCAGCGACTGCGCGGCTTCGGACCATGGGAGCAGGTCAATCCCCCCTCCCCGCACACCTTCCAGCAGCGCGTTGGCCACGGCATCGGGATCGGGGCGCTCGTCGGAGCCGGAGGTCAGGCGCAGCGCTCCCAATCGCCGCTCGCGCAGGGCTTCGATGCCGCCGGTTTCCGAGCGGAATCGCACGACGCGATGTTCGGCGATGCGATCTCCGAACAACGCCAGTACTTCCGCTTCGGATATCGGCGCGGCGGAGAGGATGCGCGCGCCTGCGGCATTGCCCTGTACTTCGCCGACTGCCAGCCATTCCTCGCGTGCAAGGGGGCTCAGAGGGTCCAGCCTGAAGCCGCGCCCGCCGACGCTGGCCCAATGCGCGCCGTCCGCCGAGCGGCGCTTGGAGAGGCGATCCGGGAAGGCCAAGGCGAGGCAGAGACCCGCGGAATCGGCATTGCCTCCGCCTTGGCCGCCGACAAGGCCGGTCCAGCGCTTCACCAGCTTGCGGCCCGCTTCCGCCCGCGGGCCGCCTTCCCGGCGCCAACGTGTCAGCCGCTGGGACAGGTCCGTGTCGCTGCCGCCCAGGCCGCGTTCACCGAGCAGCAGGGCAATCTCCGCGGCGACTTGCGCCAGCCCGCGTTCGGCTGCGCGCACCAGCATGTGGGCGATCCGTGGCGCCAGGGGGAGCTTTGCGATCTGGCGGCCGTGGGGCGTGATACGCCCTTCGGAATCGAGCGCATCCAGCGCCTTCAGGCGAGTTCGCGCCTCCTCGACGGCTGCAGAGGGTGGCGAGTCGATCCAGCGCAGGGTCGTGGGATCGCCTACGCCCCACAAAGCGCAGTCCAGCAGCAGCGCCGAAAGATCGCTCTCCAGTATCTCCGGAGGATCGTAGGGCGGCATCCCCGCCGTGGCCGCTGCTTCCCAAAGGCGATAGGCAGCGCCCGGCGATTGACGCGCGGCGCGCCCCGCCCGCTGGGTCGCCGATGCCTGACTGGACTTCTCCGTGACCAGCCGCGTCACCCCGGCGGCACGATCATAGCGGGGGCGACGCGCTAGGCCGCTGTCGATGACGATGCGGACCCCATCGATGGTGAGGCTGGTTTCGGCGATGCTGGTGGCAAGGATGACCTTGCGCTCCCCTGCCCCGGCTGGCCGGAGTGTGGCGCGTTGCTGAGCGGGTTCCAGGGAGCCGTGGAGGCGATGTACGCGAACGGCGCCGGGCAGTCCGGCAAGGCGTTCGGCGGTGCGCTCGATCTCCATTACGCCGGGCAGGAAGGCGAGGATATCGCCTTGGGGTTCCTCGGCAAGGGCGCGCTTCACCGCCGCGGCCATTTCGTCTTCGATGCGCTTTTCGGAATTGCGTCCGATGTGGCGCAGATCGAGAGGGAACATGCGGCCTTCGCTCTCGATGATCGGGCAGCCGTCCATCAACGCCGCGAAGCGCCCTCCGTCGAGCGTGGCCGACATAGCCACCAGGCGGAGGCCCGGGCGTAGCGCACCCTGCGAATCCAGCGCGAGCGCCAGACCGAAGTCGCTGTCAAGGCTGCGCTCATGGACTTCGTCGAACAGCACGGCGCTTACGCCCGCCAGTTCGGGATCATCCTGTATGCGGTTGCGGAAGATGCCTTCGGTAAGGACCAGCAGCCGCGTGCGCGCGGACTGGCGACTGTCCATGCGCGTTGCGTATCCCACGGTGCCGCCGGGCGCTTCGCCCAGCATCTCGGATATGCGCTCCGCTGCGGCGCGGGCAGCGAGGCGGCGGGGCGAGAGCAGCAAGATCTGCCCGGTACACCATGGCTCGCTCAGCAGAGCGGGCGCAACCGCTGTGGTCTTGCCCGCACCGGGCGGCGCTACGAGTACGGCATTGCTGGTTGCCCGCAGAACGTCGAGCAAGTCAGGCAGTACGGCATGGATCGGAAGGTCAGTCATTGCGATCACACTCTCCCGCAGGAGAGGCAGGACGCATCAATATGCCCGCGCAATCGCGAATTCTACCGCCTCGGTGAGCGCCGCCTTCGCCTGTCCGTTTGCGAAGGTGCCCAGCGCGTCGATGGCGCGCTGACCGTAGTGGCGGGCGCGGGCCATGGTGTCGGCTATCGCGCCCGTCTCGCGCAGCAGGCGTGTGGCATGAGCGAGATCGTCGTCGGATGTCCGGTGCCCGGCAATGGCGGCCTTCCAGAACTCGCGCGATTCTGCGTCGCCGCGCGCATAGGCCAGGATCACCGGCAGCGTGACCTTGCCGTCGCGGAAATCGTCGCCCGCATCCTTTCCCATGGTCGCGCCGTCCGATTCATAGTCGATGGCGTCGTCCACCAGCTGGAACGCAATGCCCAGATTGCGGCCATAAGCGTCGAGCGCCTGCTCCTGCGCGTCGTCACGCTCCGCCACCACGGCGGCGATGCGGCAGGCGGCGGCGAACAGGGCTGCGGTCTTAGCGCCGATGATGTCGAGATAATGTTCCTCGTCGGTGTCGATCCGGCGCTGCGCGGTCAGTTGGCTGACTTCGCCCTCCGCAATGACGGCGGAAGCATTGGCGAGGATCTTGAGGACCTTGAGCGAGCCATCCTCGACCATCAGCTCGAACGAGCGACTGAAGAGGAAATCGCCGACAAGTACGCTGGCGCTGTTGCCCCAGATGATATTGGCGGTACGGCGCCCCCGGCGCAGGCCCGATCCGTCCACCACATCGTCATGCAGCAGGGTCGCGGTGTGAATGAACTCCACGGCGGCGGCCAGTTTGTAATGCCGATTGCCGGGGTACTGCAGCAACTCGGCGCAGGCGAGCGTCAGCATGGGGCGCATCCGCTTGCCCCCTCCCGCGATCAGATGCCCCGCAAGCTCAGGGATCAGTGGGATGCGCGACTGCATCCGGTCCAGGATCACGCTGTTGACGCTGTTCATGCCGCCCGCGACCAACGCCATCATCGGGTCCAGCGATGGCCCGCTGCTGCGGCCAAGGCGTACTACATTTCCGGAGGTCGTTGCGGTCATGACAGGGCGTAAGTGGCGATCCGCAATCGATTAGGCAACTCCTAAATGGTGCGATAGTGGACCTTTGGCTTGCCTTGCGGCACCGATACGGCAAAAAGCGCGTCAACTTGAGGAGGCCCCGGATGGACGACACGCTTCGACGTTATCGGCAAAGCATCGACAATATCGACGCAGCGTTGGTGTTCATGCTGGCCGAGCGGTTCAAGGTTACGCAGGCCGTGGGCGAGCACAAGGCCCGCCACAGCCTGCCGCCTGCCGATCCGGGACGCGAAGAGAGCCAGATCGCGCGATTGCGGCAATTGGCCACTGACGCCAATCTCGACCCGGATTTCACCGAGAAGTTCCTGCGCTTCATCATCGACGAAGTGATCCGCCATCATGAGCGCGCCCGCGACCAGTGATGGCATTGCGCGATTTCGCGACGCGGCTTTGGAACCGGCCCTATCTGCTGCTTTCGCTGACGATCCTGTTCTGGGCGGGCAACAGCATCGTGGCGCGCGCGGTGCGAGACAGCATACCGCCGATGACGCTGACCGCCTTTCGCTGGGTCGGAGCCAGTATTCTGGTGATGCCCTTTGCGTGTCGGCCGATCGTGCGGGACATGCCAGTGCTGCGGGCGCACTGGCGAATGGTGCTCGCATTGGGATTGCTCGGCGTCGCCGCGTTCAACACGCTGCTTTATCTGGGCGTGCATTACACGACTGCCAGCAATGCGCTGCTGATCCAGGCATCGATGCCGCCGATCATATTGCTGATGGCATGGCTATGGCGGGGGGAGCGGACGACGCTGTCGCGGCTCTTGGCAACGGCGCTGTCTTTCGCGGGCGTGATCATGGTGGTGGCGCAGGGCAGCATCTATACGCTGCTCCACATGACGATGAATTTCGGCGATATTCTGGTGCTGATCGCGTCAGTATCGTGGGCGGCATATACGCTGCTGCTGCCAGAGCGTCCGCAGACGCACCCGCTGACTTTCCTTGCCGTCACCTTCCTGATCGGCGTCGCTTGCGTAGTGCCTTTGACCGTGCTGGAGCTGGCGCGGGGCGCGCGCATCCTGTGGTCGCCGGCCGCGGTGGGCGCGATCCTGTACGTCGCATTGCTGCCTTCGGTGGTCGCTTATGTCTGCTATGTGGGGGGCGTGTCCCTGGTCGGCGCGGCCGTGGGAGGGCAGTTCATCAATGCGATGCCTCTTGTCGGCGCGCTCCTGGCCGTGTTGCTGCTGGGAGAGCGGCTTGTGACCTATCACCTTGTCGGAATGGCGATGATCCTCTTCGGCATCATCTGGTTCGCTCGGGCGACTAGGCGGCCGCCGGAAGCTGTAGCCTGACGAGAGCGCCGCCAAGGTCCTCGCTCTCCTCCAGCGCGACGGTGCCGCCATAGATCTCCGCCACATCGCGAACGATCGCCAGGCCGAGACCCGTTCCAGGCTTGCCCGAATCGAGCCGTACGCCGCGGTCGAAGATGCGTTCCCGATCCTCTTCGGCAATGCCCCGGCCGTCGTCCTCGACGATGATGTCGACTGATTCTCCGGTGCGGGTGACGGTCGCAAAAACGCTGCCGCCGCCATATTTGGCCGCGTTCTCCAACAGATTGCCGAGCAGTTCGTCGAGGTCCTGTCGCTCGACGCGCACGGCGGCGGTCTTGTCGCCATCCATGTCGATGCGGACATAAGGGTAGAGACGGGCAACCGCGCGCTCGACCGCCTGAAGGCTGGCCCAGACCTCGGCGCGGCTTTGCGCGGAGCCGCGCCGACCCACGGCGCGGGCGCGGGCAAGGTGATGGTCGACTTGCCGCCGCATCGTCGTGGCTTCGCGTATCACGGCGTCGCCAAGGTCCGGCGCCTTGGCCGTCGCAGCGTTCATGATGACCGTCAGCGGCGTCTTCAGCGCATGGGCGAGATTCCCGGCGTGAGTCCGCGCTTCTTCCGCCTGTCGCTCGTTATGCGCGAGCAGTGCGTTCAGTTCGTCGACCATCGGCTGCAACTCGGCCGGCATAGCGGCCGTGACCCGGCTTTTCTCCCCGGCCCGCATCGCGGCGATCTCCAGCCGCACCCGGCGCAGCGGCCGTAATCCATAGAAGGTCTGCAACGCCACCATGACGATCAGGCCCAATCCGAGTAATGCGAAGCTCTTTATCAGGGTGGAGCGTAGCGCCTCGATCTGATCGTCCAGGCCCGACCGCGCCTGGGCGACTATGAACATCCATCGCACGTCCGATCCCGGCAGAACCACCGACCTTTCCATCACGCGAAGGTCCTCGCCGGGAAATTGCCTGCTGTCATAGGCGTGGGATTCGCGGTCGCGATGCGCGGTATCGACCTTGAGTGCGCGATCCCAAAGCGAGCGGGAGCGCCAGTCTTCCCGGCCCGGCGCGCTGATCTGGTAATAAAGGCCGCTATTGGGCTCCAGGAATCGCTGGTCGGCGAGCGGGCGATTGAACAGGACTTCGCCGTCCGGCCCCAATTCTGCCGAGGCGATCATCGCCGTCAGGACATAGTTCAGGCCATCGTCGAAATTGCGGGTGACGGCGTCGGCCAGCACCCGGTCCAGCGCAACGCCGCCGCCCAGCAGCAGCACCGAGATCCACAGCGACGCGATGCCGATGATGCGCCGGCTGAGCGATCCCGTGGAGCGCGTCGCCTTCAGATCTGCGGAGGTTGCCACGGATCGGCGATCAGCCGACCGGCTCGTCCAGGCTGTAGCCGAGGCCGCGGATGGTGGTGATCACGTCCGCGCCCAGTTTCTTGCGGATGCGCGTGACGAAGACTTCGATGGTGTTCGAATCGCGATCGAAATCCTGATCGTAGATATGCTCGATCAGCTCGGTGCGGCTGACGACCTTGCCCTTGTGGTGCAGCAGGTAGGATAGCAGCTTGTACTCTTGCGCGGTCAGCTTGACCGGCTCGCCATTCAACGTGACCTTGCCCGAGCGGGTGTCGAGGCGCACGTCGCCCGCGATCAGTTCGCTGGACGCATTGCCCGATGCGCGGCGGATCAGGGCGCGAAGGCGGGCGATCAGTTCCTCGCTCTGGAACGGCTTGGCGAGGTAATCGTCTGCGCCTGCGTCGAGGCCGGCAACCTTGTCCGACCAGCTGTCGCGGGCGGTGAGGACCAGAACGGGGAATGTCTTGCCGTCCTTGCGCCAGCGGTCGAGGACCGTCAGCCCGTCGATTTCCGGCAGGCCCAGGTCCAGCACCACGGCGTCATAGGCTTCGGTGGAGCCCAGAAAATGCCCGTCTTCGCCATCGGTGGCGAGATCGACGGCATAGCCCGCGCCTTCCAGCGTGTTCTTGAGTTGCTGGCCGAGGCTAGGCTCATCTTCAACGATCAACAGACGCATAGTGGCCCTTTTCTCTTCCGTTGCGCAGGCAGTCGGGCGTCAGCGCGCCCAGCCGATAATATCGCCGGTCCTGCCGTCCACGTCCACCCACACGACCTTGCCGTCCTTCACATATTTCAGGCGGTAGCGATTGGTGGAGGGACTGAATTCCGACCCGAGATAGGTCGCGTCGTTCATCTCCGCCTCGACGCGGCGCTTGATGATCGAGAAGGGCATGACCTGTCCTTCGAGCATGGCACGCCGGGCCGCATCCTGCTCGTCGCGGCGCCCCTGTGCGGGCGCGGCGCTCAGCCCGAGAAAGGCAGTCGCGGCGAGTGCGAGAGAAATCAGGGGCTTGGCGAACATCGGCATAGGTCATGGCATAGTGCACCGGCATTGAACAGGTGGTGAATAGGGCCGGTGCGCTTGCACGGCGCGGGAATCTCTAGCGTTCCAGCGCATATTGCACGGTCAGCGTAACGGAACTGGAGACCTGTCCCGGTTCTACTGGCGTGGATTTCGCCGTGTCCGCACTCATCCGCTGCACCATCATCGGCATAGGCGGCATGCCACCGCTGTTGCTTTCACTGATCGACACCAGACGGGCGGACCGGAATCCAGCCTGCTGCGCATAGAAGTCCGCCTGCGACTTGGCCGTCTTCAACGCCGTGCCACGCGCCTGCACCAGCAGCGGCGCAGGATTGTCGATGGAGAAGGTCGGCCCGTTGATGCTCGTCGCGCCCGCCGCCACCATGCGGTCGAGCAAATCGCCGACCTTGGCTACGTCGCGCAGCGTCACGCTGAGCTGGTTTGCAGCTTCATAGCCAAGGAACCTGGGCGGCGATGGCGTGCCGTTGCTACCGGCGCTGTAGTCATATTGCGCGTTGAGGCGAATGCCGCTGGTCTGGATGTCCTTCTTGGCGATGCCTACCTTGCTGAGCGCCGCGATCAGGCCGTCCATCTTCGTCGCATTGTCGGCCATCGCCTGCCTGGCGGTGGGCGCGCGGGTTTCGACGCCGGTGCTCACCGTGGCGATGTCGGGCGCAGCCTGGACGCTCTCCGTGACATTGAGCGTCACCACCGGCGCGGTTTCGGCAAGCGTCACCTGCGTTTGCGCCTGCACGGTCGCGGGCAGCAGGAGCGCGGGGAGCAGGAGCGCGGGGAGCATCAGGGCGGCAAGCTTCATCATATCGTCTCCAGTCAATCGACCCCGCCAACGCCTCGATCATCGTAGCGGTTCCGAAACCATCTAGCGGCACGGCGGCTGAACGGAGGATGAGCGGCCCTGCCCCTCTTGCTTCGCGCCCATCCAGCGCCTAGCTGCACCGGCATGGCGGCACCTATACTCAGTTTCGAAAATCTTGGGCTCAATCAGGGCAGCGGCTGGCTGTTCAAGGGGCTCGACATTCAGGTCGGGCAGCGCGACCGGCTGGCGCTGATCGGGCGCAACGGCGCGGGGAAGACGACGCTGCTGAAGCTGCTGGCGGGCAGCATCGAGGCGGATCAGGGGATACGCTCCATCGTGCCGGGCACGCATGTCGTGATGCTGGAGCAGGACCCCGATGTCAGCGCCTTTGCAACGCTGCACGATTTCGCCTTATCGGGCGAGCGCGCGCCTGCGCCGCATGAGGTGGAGGCGATTGCCGATCAGCTTGGCGTCGATCTGTCGCGCGAAGCCGCTACGGCTAGCGGTGGCGAGCGGCGGCGGGCGGCGATCTGCCGCGCCCTGGCGAGCGAGCCGGACTTGCTGTTGCTGGACGAGCCGACCAACCATCTGGACATCGCCGCGATCGACTGGCTGGAGAGTTGGCTCAACCGCTATAATGGCGCGTTCGTGGTGATCAGCCATGACCGGACGTTCCTGACGCGGCTGACGAAGCAGACATTGTGGCTCGACCGGGGCAGCATCCGGCGGGCGGAGATCGGCTTCGGCGGGTTCGACGCATGGATGGAGCAAGTCTATGCCGAGGAAGCGCGCGCGGCCGACAAGCTGGACGCGAAGCTGAAGATCGAAGCGCACTGGCTGGAGCGCGGCGTGACGGCGCGGCGCAAGCGCAATCAGGGGCGCTTGTCCAAGCTCTACGAGATGCGCGAGCAGCGGGCGGCGATGGTCGGGCCGCAGGGCATCGCGAAGCTGGCGATGGCGAGCGATGGCAGCAAGACCAAGAGCGTCATCACTACGGCGCATGCGACGAAGACGTTCGGGGACCGGGAGATTATCCGCGATTTCAGCATCCGCATCCAGCGCGGCGACCGGATCGGCATCGTCGGCGGCAATGGCGCGGGCAAGACGACGCTGCTCAAGCTGCTGACGGGCGAGATCGAGCCGGACAGCGGGACGGTGACGCTTTCCAAGACGCTGGACATGATCTTCATCGACCAGCAGCGTAGTCTGATGGCGCCGGAAAAGCGCGTACGCGAAGTGCTGGCGGAGGGCGGGGACTGGATCGACGTGCGCGGGGTGCGCAAGCATGTGCATGGCTATCTGAAGGAGTTTCTGTTCGACCCCTCGCTGGCGGAGGCGAAGGTGGGCACGCTCTCGGGCGGCGAGCGGTCACGGTTGCTGCTGGCGCGGGAGTTTGCGCGGGAATCGAACCTGCTGGTGCTGGACGAACCGACCAACGACCTTGACCTGGAGACGATGGACCTGTTGCAGGAAGTCATCGCCGATTATGACGGCACGGTGCTGATCGTCAGCCATGACCGCGACTTCCTGGACAAGACCGTGACGATGACGCTGGGGCTGGATGGCTCGGGCGACATCGACATCGTGGTGGGCGGCTATCAGGACTGGGTGAAGCAGCGCAAGGCGCGGACGGCGCCAAAGGTTGCCAGGAAGGCGGAGGCCCCTGCTCCGGTTGCCGCGCCTGCGCCTAAAGCGGTGAAGCTGACGTATAAGGATCAGCGGGATTATGAACTGCTGCCCCGGCGGATCGAGGAGATCGAGGCGGCGATCGCGCGGGACGAGGCAGTGCTGGCGGACCCGGCTCTCTATGTGAAGAACCCTGAGAAGTTCGCGGCTTTGACCAAGGCGATCGATCTGGCGCGAGCGGAGAAGGACGCTGCGGAGGAGCGCTGGCTGGAATTGGCGGAGAAGGTTGGGGGGTAGGTTTAGCGCCTACGCCTCGTCCCGTTCGCCCTGAGCGAAGTCGAAGGGTTTTGCTGAGCGCAGGCGAAGCACCTTCACTTCGCTCAGGGCGAACGGATTAGAGCGAGCAGTCCTTACCGCGCGCCATTCCATTCGTCGCGGAGCAGGCCGAAGATCAGGCTGTCGCGGACCCCAAGGTGCGTTTTCCATTCGCCCCTTAGCCGTCCCTCCTCCTTGAACCCCAGCCGCCGCAGCAATCCGATGGAGAGGACGTTATCCGGATCGACATCCGCGAAGACGCGGCGCGCCGCCTTGTCTGCGAAAAGATGATCGACCACGGCACCAACGGCTTCCCGCGCGAAGCCCTTGCCCCAAAGATCGCGGCGCAGGAGATAGCCGATTTCCCACACGCCGGGCCGACGCATTCCCGCGCCGACGCGACCCATGGCCTCCTTGTCGCTCAGCGTTATCGCCCAGGCAAGCCATTCGTCGCCATAACCGCCATCCGGCGCGATATAGGCACGGGTTTCCTCAACCGTGGCATGAGGGCCGCTGGACCACCAGGTCATCAGTTCCGGGTCGGAAAATGCGGGGAACAGCGCCTCGGCATCGGTGGGCAGCAGCGGACGGAGCGTCAACCGATCGGTGGCCAGACGCTCCGGTGCGATCATGACGCCTCGCTGCCCTTCAGTGCTTCGACCAGCGCCTTTACTTTCTTCTGCCGCCATTGCGGGAGCGGCGCGACGAGCCAGTAGCTGCGCGCGGAGTCGACGGATTCGCCGATTTGACGCACCCGGCCCTCGGCGATGTCGCGGGTGGCGAGGAGCAGAGGGACGGTCGCGCGACCGAAGCCGTTCGCAGCGGCCTCTATGGCAAGGCCCGCATCGGCGACGTGCATGAACGGGTCGCCCTCCCCTGCATCCGGCGAGCCGGTCCAGCCGATGGAGCGGTCGGGGCCGCCCTGCGGCGCCTCCACGACGACGAAGGCAGGGCTGCCGATGCGGACGCCTTCATGGTCGCCGGGGCCGTCCGTCAGGCGTAACGCGAGGTCGAGATTGGCTTCGGTGAAATCCAGCACATCGTCAGCGGCGACTATCGAGAAATGCAGGTCCGGCTGATCCTGGGCGTAGCGGGCAAGTTGCCCCTGTAGCCATTTGGCGGTGATGTCGCGGGGCGCGGCGATGGTGAGCGAGAGGCTGGACTGCCCGACCTGCATCGCCCGCACCGATTCCTCGAACATCAGGAATCCCGAACGTAGCGCGTCCAACCCGGCTTCGGTTTCCGGCGTCAGTTCGAGGCCCTTGGGCGTGCGGCGGAAAAGGACGACGCCCAGCATATCTTCCAGCGCGCGAATCTGCTGGCCCACGGCGGCAGGCGTCACCGCAAGCTCGTCGGCGGCGCGCGTGAAGCTCAGGTGCCGCGCGGCGGCATCCAGCACGCGCAGGCCATTCAGGGGCAGGTGCGTGCGTTTCATTCGGCGATAGCAGGCGCGATCAGCGGGAATTCGGGTATCGCGATATCGAAGGTCTCGCCGCTTGCGCCGACCATATGATAGCTGCCCTTCATTGCGCCGGTCGGGGTTTGAAGGGGGCAACCCGACACGTAGTCATAGGACTTTCCGGGATGCAGAACCGGCTGTTCGCCGACCACGCCCTCGCCCTCGACATGATGCTGCGCGCCGCGTCCATCGGTGATGAGCCAGCGGCGAGCGAGCAGCTGGATCGGTTCGCGGCCCTCATTCTCGATCCGGATATGATAGGCCCAGAACCACCGCCCGCGATCCGGCTCGGACTGCTCCGGCAGGAAACTGACCGAGACGCGCACGGTGATGTCGCGCGTGGTCGAGGCGAAGGGGAACAGGGCTTTCACGCCGCCAAAATCGCCCAGCGGCACCGTACAGTCAACGGCCAATCGACTTCAGCGCCTGATCCAGGTCCGCAATAAGGTCTTCGGGGTCTTCCAGACCTATGTTGATGCGCAGCATGTCCTCGGTAATGCCGACTTCCAGCCGCGCTTCCTCGGCCATGCCGAAGTGGGTGGTCGAGGCGGGATGCGTCATCAGCGAGCGGGAATCGCCGATATTATTGCTGATGTCGATGAGTTGCAGGCCGTTCAGCAGGCCATGCGCCTCCGCCCGGCCTCCGCCGACGTAGAGCGAGAAGATCGGCCCCGCCATCTCCATCTGACGCATGGCGAGATCGTGCTGCGGGTGGCTGGGGATGCCGGGATAGACCACACGTTCAACGCGGCTTTCGAGGAAGTTCGCGACCACGACCGCGTTTTCGCTCTGGCGGCGGATGCGCAGGTCGAGCGTCTCCAGCCCCTTCAGCACCACCCAGGCATTGAACGCGCTGAGCGTCGGGCCAGTGTTGCGATGGAAGGGCAGCAGCGTGTTGATGATGAAGTCCTGACTCCCGCAGATCGCACCGGCGAGGACACGGCCCTGCCCGTCCATCATCTTGGTCGCGCTATAGGCAACGACATCCGCGCCGAACTCCATCGGCCGCTGGAGCGCCGGTGTGGCAAAGGCGTTGTCCACGACCGAGACGATGTCGTGCGCCTTGGCTAGACCGCAGACGGCGGCAAGGTCCACGACGTCCATTGTCGGGTTGGCGGGGGTTTCGAAGAAGAAAACTTTCGTGTTCGGGCGAATGGCGGCTTCCCATGCGGACAGGTCGCGCGCGTCCACGGTCGTCGTCTGGATACCGAACTTGGGCAGCAAAGTGTCGGTGAGCCAGCGGCAGGAGCCGAACAGCGCCTTGCCCGCGACCACATGATCGCCCGCCGAAAGCTGGCACAGCAGCGCGGCCGTCATTGCCGCCATGCCGGTAGTCGTGGCGCGGCAGGCTTCGGAGCCTTCGAGCAGGGCGATGCGCTTTTCCAGCATCTCGACCGTGGGGTTTTGCAGGCGGCTGTAAGTCATGCCCTGCTGGTCGCCCGCGAAGCGCGCGGCGGCGTCTTCGGCACGATCGTAGCTGTAGCCCGAGGTCAGGAACAGGGCTTCGGAAGTCTCCCCGAACTCCGAACGCGCCGTGCCGCCGCGCACGGCGAGCGTCGCGGGGCGCCAATTGGCGGTGATCTTGGGGTCCTGTCCGCTGAACCTTTTCATGGCGTCCGTTCCGTATCCTTTGTGGTCAAAGCGCGGCGAGTACCGCGTCGCCGATCTCTACCGTAGACATGCTGCCGCCAAGGTCCGCGCCGCGCGCGCCACCCGCCAGCGCCTTAGCCACGGCCGCTTCGATCCTGTCGGCCTGTGCGGGCAGGCCAAGCGAATAGCGCAGCATCATCGCGGCGGAAAGGACCGTTGCCAGCGGATTGGCCTTGCTTTGTCCCGCAATGTCCGGGGCGCTGCCGTGGATCGGTTCGTAGAGGCCCTTGCCATCGCTGTCGAGCGAGGCGGAGGCCAGCATGCCGATGGAGCCGACGCACATGCTCGCCTGATCGGAGAGGATGTCGCCGAAGAGGTTGCCGGTGACGATGACATCGAACTGGCCGGGATCGCGGACAAGCTGCATTGCGGCATTGTCGACATACATGTGCGTGAGCGACACGTCGGGATATTCTGCGGCAGTCTCGATCACCACATCGCGCCAGAGTTGCGAGGTTTCGAGGACGTTCGCCTTGTCGACCGAGCAGAGTTTGCCTCTTCTCGCCTGCGCCGTGCGGAAGGCGACATGGGCGATGCGGCGGACTTCGCTCTCGCTATAGGACATCACGTCGTAGCCTTGGCGCTGGCCTTCGGCGGTCTTGCGCATGCCCTTTTCGCCGAAATAGACGTCGCCGTTGAGCTCGCGGACGATCATCAGGTCGATGGCCGCGGCGATCTCCGGGCGGAGAGTGGAGGCGTCGGCGAGTTCGGGAAACATCTTCGCGGGGCGGAGATTGGCGAACAGCGTCAATTCCTTGCGCAGGCCCAGAATCGCCTGTTCCGGGCGGAGGTGACGTTCCAGCGCGTCGCAATCCGGATCGCCGACTGCGCCGAACAGGATCGCGTCGGCACGGCGGGCGAGATCCAGCGTTTCGGGTGGGAGAGGATGCCCGACAGCTTTATAGGCCGCGCCGCCGACAAGGGCCTCCTCATAGGTCAGCCCGTCGATGGCGAGCGCGTCGAGCACCCGTCGCGCCTGGGTGATGACTTCCGGCCCGATCCCATCTCCCGGCAACAGCGCAACCAGCATTTTCAACGCTCCCCTACATTCGTCGAGGCGCAAATGCAGGAAGCGTGCGGCTCACGCAACCGCTCTTTTCAGGCGTTCGACTAGCCGCTCGCGTGCGGCGAGTATGTCGCGGCGGCGGTCGGTCAGGATCGAGCGTTCGAGGAAGTGGCCTGTCAGGCGCAGGCCGTCGAGAATATCGGGCCATTCCGCTTGGCCGCCCGCGGTCAAAAAGCGCGGCAGGGCCAGCAATCGCGCTTCATATCCGGCGGAGGCCGCGCTGCTGACCGCGGCCGCGCTCTTGGGACTGACATGCGTGAGATCGTCGCGCGCTCCGGTGACGACGCATTGCGCCAGGTCGAGGCCGAAGCCCAGTTCGGTCAGCAGCAACAACTCATAGCGGACGAGCGCGACGGCCCAGCCGCGCGCGGCGGGGGCGGCCTCTATGGCGGTCAGGATGCCGTCCAGCGCCTGATGCAGCGCGGGGTAGTCGTTTTCTTCCGGCAGGGCCGCGGCGGTCAGGGCGCAGGTCCAGTCTATCGCGGCGGCGGGCAGCGCTTCGGTGAGGAGCGGCGCGCGGCTGTGGATCATCTCGACGGTGAGGCTGGCGAGTTGATCGGGCGTGCGGGCGCGGAATTCGGCCTGCACGATGTTGCCCGGTTGCAGGATGGGCCGCATCTGGCGCGATCGGCCGCCACGGACATAGCCGGAGACGAGGCCATTCCGGGGCGTCATGGCACGGACTATGGCGCCATGTTCGCCGTGCGGGCGAACGGCGCAGATTATGGCGTGGGTGCTGAGATGGGGCACCCTAGCCCGTCAACCCTGGATGGGGATCAGCCATGGAAATAGTCGTAGACCTGCTGAGCTACCGCGTTGGAAACGCCGGGGGCCTTGCGCAAGTCTTCCAGGGCGGCGCTCTTGACCGCCTTCGCCGTGCCGAAGTGCATCAGCAGCGCCTTCTTGCGGGCGGGGCCGATGCCGGGGACTTCATCGAGCGAACTGACGGTGATCGCCTTGCTGCGCTTGTCGCGATGCGCGCCGATGGCGAAGCGGTGAGCTTCGTCGCGCAGGCGCTGCAGGTAGAAGAGCACCGGGTCGTTGACCGGAAAGGTGATTTCACGGCCGTCCATCAGGTGGAAGACTTCGCGGCCCTCGCGGCCGTGATGCGGCCCCTTGGCGATGCCGATCAGGGTGACGTCCTCTACGCCGATTTCCTCCAGCGCATATTTGGTGGCGCTTAGCTGGCCCTTGCCGCCGTCGACCAGCACGAGGTCGGGCCATTCGCCGGTCTCACGGTCCGGGTCCTCACGCTGGGCGCGGCCGAAGCGGCGTTCGAAGACTTCGCGCATCATCGCGAAGTCGTCGCCGGGGGCAGTCTCCGGGCGCTTGATGTTGAACTTGCGATAGGCGGACTTGCGGAAACCCTCCGGCCCGGCGACGATCATCGCGCCCAGTGCATTGGTTCCCTGAATGTGGCTGTTATCATAGACTTCGATGCGTTCGGGAACGGCCTCCAGCCCGAAGGCTTCGGTCATGTCGCGCAGCACCTTGGCCTGCGTCGTGGTTTCGGCAAGGCGGCGGTCGAGGGCCTCGACGGCATTGCGCTGCGCCTGCTTGATGAGGCGTGTGCGGTCGCCGCGTTGGGGCATTTCGATGCGGACGCGGGAGCCGGCACGCTCGGTCAGCGCCTGCGCGATGAGTTCGCAGTCGGCAGGCTGGCGGTCCGCGAGGATCAGCTTGGGCGGCGGCACTTCCTCGTAGAACTGCGCCATGAAGCTGCCCAGCACTTCGGCTTCCTCGACTTCGGCGGTGTGGATCGGGAAGAAGCTGCGGTGACCCCAGTTCTGGCCGCCGCGGATGAAGAAGGCCTGGATGCACATCGCGCCGTTCTTCGTCGCAAGCGCGAAGATGTCGGCGTCGCCCAGCCCTTCGGCGTTGATCGCCTGGCTGCCCTGAATGAAGGTCAGCGCTTTCAGCCGGTCGCGGATGACGGCGGCCTGCTCGAAGTCCATTGCGTCGGACGCGGCCTGCATCGCCGTGCCGAGCTTCTGCTGGACCTTGGTGGATTTGCCGCCGAGGAAATCCTGCGCGTCCTGCACCAGTTCGGCATAGGCGTCCGGGGCGATGCGGTCGACGCAGGGGGCCGAGCAGCGGCGGATCTGATAGAGCAGGCAAGGGCGCGAGCGATTGGCGAAGAAGCTGTCGGTGCAGCTGCGCAGGAGGAACAGCTTTTGCAGCGCATTGATGGTGCGCGTGACCGATCCGGCGCTGGCGAACGGGCCATAATAGCGCCCCTGCGCCTTGCGCGCGCCGCGATGCTTCTGGATGCGCGGGAAGGCGTGATCTTCGCGCAGGAGGATGAAGGGGAAACTTTTGTCGTCGCGGAGCAGGACATTGTAGGGCGGGCGGAACCGCTTGATGAGTTGCGCCTCCAGCAGCAGCGCCTCGGCTTCGCTGTTGGTGGTGACGATGGTCATCGAGCGAGTCTGCGAGACCATGCGCTGGAGACGGCGCGGCAGGCGGTCGACCTGCGTGTAATTGGTGACGCGGTTTCGGAGGGCGCGGGCCTTGCCGACATAGAGCACGTCGCCGCGCGCATCCTGCATGCGATAGACGCCGGGGCGCGTGGGCAGGGTTTTCAGGACATTGCGGATCGCCTCGACCCCGGCGTCGATGTCAGGCGTGTCGGAACCGCGGACAGTGTAGCTGGCTTTTTCTTCGTTGAAACGGTCGGGGGCTTGGGGGCGGGACATGGTGCGGAGATAGGGCAGCGGGCGACGGTTGCAAAGGTGTAGAAGGGCCGCTGGCTATTCTTATCCGCCGTTCGCCCTGAGCTTGTCGAAGGGCCCTGCTGAACGAAGGCGAAGCCCCTTCACTTCGTTCAGGTCAACCCTTCGACAAGCTCAGGGCGAACGGGAGGTGAGGCATCACCAAACGAAAAGGCCGGGAGCGATCCCGGCCTCTGAATTGAATTAGCCGTTCGGCTGGCTCAGACGACCGGACCAAGCGCCCTGATCGCACTGTCCACCATCCGCTCGTCAGCCTTGGCGTCGTGGCCCTGGGCGATCAGGGTCGCGGCTGCGGAGGTTGCGGCCTGCACGGCCTTGGCGCGGATGTCGGCGATGGCGGTGCGTTCAGCGGCGGCGATCTTGTCCTCGGCCATTTTCTGGCGGCGGGCGACGAGCGTGGCGGCGCTGGCCTGCGCGTCGGCTATGACCTGCTTGGACTCTTCCTGCGCATGGGCGCGCATGGTTTCAGCGTCGCTGGTGATGGCCGCCAGCTTGGCTTCATATTCGGCCTTCAGCGCTTCGGCTTCGGCGCGAAGCTTGGAGGCTTCGTCAAGCTGGTTGCGGATCGCGGCGATCTTCGCGTCCAGTCCGCGGGTGATCAGCGCCGGGACCTTCTTCCACAGAAGGATCGCGATGAAGGCGGCCATGGCGAGACTGACCCACGCCGTGGCATCCAGGCCAAGCGCCTGCGGATCGGTGTGCGGCACGACGCCTTCATGGGCGACGGTGCCGACCGGCTCCAGACCTTCTTCGTGAATGGCCTGATTGAGATGCGGGGCGGACTCAGCCATGGACCAGTGCTGCCTTTACTGTCTGGCGGGCCAGTTCGGGATCGGGCCGTGCGCCGGATACCTTGACCACCATTTCCTGCGCGGCCTCGACGGCCACGGCTTCGATTTCGGTCATTGCCGAGACACTGGCGGCGCGGATTTCCGCTTCGGCGGCAGCGATCCTGTCCGCCAGAGCAGCGTCGCTCGCCTTGACGCGGGCTTCGGTTTCGCGAGCGCCCTCCGCCTTGGCTTCGGCAAGAATGTGCTGGGCGGCGGCGCGTGCGTCCGCATCCCGCTTGCGATAGTCCGCCTCGATCTCGTCGGCGCGGGCGAAAGCCGCCTTTGCCGAGGCGAGATCGCCGCCGATCTTCTCGTCGCGCTTTTCCACTACGGCCTCGACCTTCGGCACCATGCCGAGACCGATGACGAAGAAGACGAAGCCGAACGTCAGCAGCAACCAGAAGATCTGGGAGGAATAGGTTTCGGCGATTTGCGCGATTTGAGGCATGGGGACTCCGCAGTACCTAACGGACCGGCCGCTTCCCCGGAACTGCCGGAGGAGCGGACGATCACTTTATTGTCAGGCCACGAACACCAGGATCATGGCGATAACGAATGCCAGCAGGCCGAGAAGTTCGGCAGCGGCGAAGCCGATGAACAGGCGGCCCTGCTGGCTGTCAGCGGCGCCCGGATTGCGCAGAGCGCCTTCCAGGAACGAGCTGAACACGTTGCCCACACCGAGGGCGGCGATGCCCGCACCGATGGCGGCCAGGCCTGCACCGAGCAGCTTTGCGGCTTCTGCGTCCATGTCGATAACTCCTTCTTTAGAACTTGAGATAAGCGTTGGGTAAATCAGTGAAGATTGACGGCGTCGTTGATGTAGACCGAGGTCAGCAGCGCGAACACATAGGCCTGGATCACCGCGACCAGCATTTCCAGCGCGCTGATGCCGATCATCAGCACGAAGCTGGACAGACCGACCGTCAGGCCGAGGCCCGCACTTGCATTGCTGCTGTTGATGACGAACCCGGCCAGCACCTTGAGCAGGACGTGCCCCGCGGTCATCGCGACAAACAGTCGTAGGCCGAGGCTGAACGGGCGCACCATGAAAGAGATGAGTTCGATGAAGAACAGCGGCACCACCATCAGCGCAGGCGTACCGTGCGGCACGAACAGCGAGAAGAAGTGGAAGCCATGCTTCCAGAAGCCGACGATCAGAACGATCGAGAAGCTCATGATCGCGAGCACGCCGGTTGCCGTGAAATGGCTGGTGAACGTGAACGGGTGCAGGCCGAACAGGCCCAGCGGCAACAGGCCCAGCAGGTTGGCGAGCAGAATGAACATGAACAGCGAGAAGACGTAGGGAATGAAAGGCTTGCCGCCCTCCCCGACATTCGAAATCAGCAGATTGCGGGCAAAGCCGGTCATGCTCTCGACCGCGGCCTGCCAGCGGCCCGGCACCAGTTCGCGCTTCATGCCGCCGATCATGAAGATCCACAGCACCACCGCAGCGGCCACCATGTAGAGGGCGCTGTTGGTGAAAGCGATGTTGAAACCGCCGATTGCCAGGTGATCGGTACCGAACAGCGGTTCGATCGCGAACTGGTGCATCGGGTCGATTTTGCCGGATTGTGCCACGCGAAGCCCCTGAAACCCTAACTGGTCCTAAGACCGTGCTACTATGACAAGAGCGCCCTTATTTCTTAGGACGCTCCGTCGAAATTCGTATGATGTTCCTGAAGGCTACGATGATCCCCATGAAGAGGAAAACCAGCAGGAGCACAGGGGCAGTACCAAACAGCCGGTCCAAGACCCAGCCGATCACAGCACCGCCGACAAGACCGCCGATCAGTTCCGCCAACACCCGGTTGCCAAGACGACTACCATCGTCTGGCTCCTGTTTCGTGCTGCCGATCCTGACCTTCTCGTCGCGTTCGGCGCGCTCCAGTCGCTGTTGCAGCGACGTGATGCGTGCGTCTTCCCCGACGGGGTCTTCCACGGGTCCAGTATCCGTCATCCTAACCTCCTGCCCGCCTCTATGATGAGCGGCACAGGAAAGCCATGAACGCCAGACGCTGCACCCGTCAAGGCGCGGCCCGTTTAGAAAGGGTGTTCCTTCAAGTCAACCGTAGTTCAAAAGCAGGAGCAATATGCCCTCTCATCCCCGTTCGTGCTGAGTAGGGACTGAGTTTATCGAAGGCCCATATCGAAGCATCAATCCTTCGATACGCCATTTCGACTTCGCTCAATGGCTACTCAGGACGAACGGAGTTTGCTGAGCGCCAGGGACTCACCCCGCCGTGGCGCAATAGGAGGGAAGCGCGATGGCGCCTGCGCCCTTGGTCTGCCATGCGCCGGTGCCGATGCGGTAGGCCTGTCCCGTCTTGACGCGATTGGCGAGGGTCTGGCAGCCGGTGGCCGCGGCGACATCGGCAACCGTGACGCCGCGCTTGCCCGCAAGATCGGTATAGGCGGCGCGGCGCTTGATGTTGATCGATTCGACTTCGGCGCGGACATCGGCGGAAACCGATCCGGAGACGCCGAGATAGCCGTCCGACTGCTCGCCGACAGTGCCGGCGGCAATTGCCTGCGCGACGGCGCCAGATTGCGCGCGGGCAGGTGACGTGAGCGCAAGGCCGGTGGTCAGCGCGATGGCGGCGCCAGCGGCGAGGAGGAGGATTTTGCGTGTCATTGCGGGAACAACTCCGGGTTATTCTGGATAAGGTCCTGTGCATCGCGTTGCAGGCGCACGACCACTTCCTGCTGCACCTTCACATTGAGGTTGATCTCGATCGGCTTGTCCGGCGCGCGCACCTGAATGCAACCTGCGAGGGACAGGCCGGTCAGGCCCAAGGCAATGATGCTGTTTCTATTCATTCAGGGTCCTTCGTTACGCTCTTGTCGCTTTCGGCAGGCTGAACGGCAAGTCCTATCGACGATTTGGGCTGGATGGTCGTGACCGGCGCATATTGATCGCCCAGATTCGCGCGGATGAGTCCGCTCGGGTCGACGAAGGATTGCGCGCTGTTGAGCAGGCCACGGAACGGCGCTTCGATACGGATGTTGAAGAGGAACGGCAAGCCGACGAAGTTGCGGGCGATGCCTGCGGGCGCGTCGCCCAGCTTGCCGCGATTGACGCCATTGAACGTTACCTGCGTCACCAGCTCGCCGTCCAGCGCGCCGTCCATCAGAATCGTGAGGCACTTGTACTGGAGGTTCTTGAGCGCGTCGAAGGCCATCTTGCCATAGACGCCGAGCTGTTCGTTGGAGACCGGGCCGACATAGGCTAGCGTGCCGCCCTGCAACGTCGGGTCGCAGGTGATGGAGAGATTGCTGGTGTCGGAGAGGATCAGCGGCGCGCGGCCGATCTGGCGCGCGGCCAGCACGCCGCCGACGATGCGGCCGCCCTTGTCGTCGAACACCATCGGCAGCAGGCCGTCATAGGTGCCGGTCGCGGAGATATTGTCGAGGTCCAGCGTCTGGATGAAGGCGCCTGCGTCCAGCCCGACGACGCGGAAGGAGAGATTGCGGGGCTTGTCCGCGCTGAAATCCAGCGTGGTGGGAAGCAGGCTGAGTTGCCCGCCCGCAAAGGGCCATTCGCCGCCTTCTATGCGGACCTGCTGGTTCGGGATGAGCTGATAGCGGATTTCGCCGTCCAGCACTTCGACGCCAGGATTGATGCTCTTGACGCGGGCGATCTGGTTCGGGGCGGAGACGAGGCCGACGAGATCGATGAAGCGCAGTTCGCCCGACAGGCCCCTGACGGGGCCGAATGCGGCGGCGAGGTCCATGGCGTCGGTACGGAAGACGCCGTCGCTGGTGACGTTGCTGCCGGTCCAGCGGATCTGCCCCTTGCCGGAGACGGTGCCGCGGGCATTTGCTATCACGCCGATGGCGAGGCGCGTCAGGGCTTCGGGTTGCAAGCCTTGCGTGAAGGCGATTCCGGGGACGTCGAGGTCGGCGTGGCCCCGGCCCGTTCCGAGTTCATGGGCGATGTCCGTGCGCGCGACCAGCGTGCCGGTATTCGGTTCGAGCAGGCTGCCCTTTGCGGCGATGCGATTGTCCCGAAGGGCCAGCGTGAAGTCGCGGCTGACGAGCGGCTCGAATCGGCCGGGAGACTGCGCGTCGGTGAGCCTCAAGCTGCCATCGACGCGCAGGGTGCTGGCGGCGTAGCTCCAGCGGCCTGCGGCTTCGCCGACCAGCAACGGGACTGCGCCGATGCGTCCGGTGGCCCCGCCCATGGTGCCGGACAGGCCGCGCGAGTCGATCCTGCCCGCGAAGCTGGTCGCGGCGAGGCGGACCGGGGTCGTTGATTCGCCCAGCAGCATGAGCGCATTGCTGAGGTCGAAGCTGCGCGAAGCCAGTGAGCCTCGCATTGTGTCGGCGGTGAGGCGCATGGGGCTGCTGCCGAGCTTTCCGGCGATGTTCAATTTGGCGATGCGCGCGCCGCCGGAGAGGCCCTGCGGACCATAAGCCAGCAACGCGCCGCCATCGGGGCAAAGCGTTGCGCGGGTCGCGCCGAGGCTGAGGCTGCCGAAGGTCATGCTCGTCAGCCCGAGCGGGGCGCAGCGGCGATTGACCGACAGCGCGCCATTGGCGGCGACCTGGCCTTCTATGGGGAATGTGAGGCCGCGCAGGCTGCCGCCATTCAGCGGGCCGTCGAGGCGGATCGCGGTTGCGAAGCGGGTTGCGCCGCCCTGCCCCGCCGAGAAGCGGACGGGCTCCAGCGCGAGCCGTGCGCCGGACGCGGCATAGGGGTCGATGAACAGCTGCCCGCCGAAGCCGCCGCCGGACCGCTGCGCGAGGCGCAGGGCTGCGCGGGGCAGACCGCCGCCGTCCATCGTGACTGCGCCATTCAGCGCCCATTCGAGGCCGCCCCCTGCACGCGGCCAGCCGAACGTCAGGCGGCTGTCCTGTCCAAGGCCCAAGCGTGCGCCGCTGCGGCTCGTGAAGTCGGCGGCTGTGATGGTGGCGGAACCCTTGCCGTCCTTCTGCAACAGGGCGAAGCGCAATTGCGCACGGTTGTCGCGGCTAGCGGCGCGCACGGCGTCGGCGAGGCGCAGGGCGAGGGGCGCGACGGGAGAGCCTGCCGTGGACGTGCGCAATGTCGCCAGCGGATCGTCGCCCGCCAGCGCCACGCGTTGGGAGGAGAGGGCTGCGTTCATCTGCGCGTCGATCCCTTGGCGGCCAGGCGCAAAGGAATAGGCGCCGGTCAGTTCCGTCTGCGCGGTGCGGACAGCGCCCTGCTGCACATTCGCCGCAGAGAGGCGGATCTGGCCGTTGGTTCCCTTAGCGGTGCCATCGAAAGCGAGCCGCCCCGCGGGCTTGACGAGCGTGGTGCCGGCGGCCTTTGCGGAGAAGGCGGCGAGGTCGACATGGCCAGTCCAGCGGTCGAGCGCCGCCGAAAGGGTGATCTCGGTGGTAAAGACGGGTTGGGCAATGCCTATGCCGCGATCCTTGCAGCCGACCGCCGCGCCCCTGACGGGGCCGCGAATCTGTGGGCGGCCTTCGCGCATCGCGATGTCCAGCCAGGCGCTGGCGTCCGTGATCCCGCACCCGGCGAGCGCCAGTTGCGGCGCTACCGCTGCCAGTTTCCCCCGGAAGCCCGAGCGCAGATTGCCATCGCCCTCCAGCTTCAGGCCCATCTGTCCATAGTCGGTATCCAGCCGCATCCGCGCATCGCGCAGACCGACGCGCAGGTCGGGCAGGCTGAACGGCGCGGCGGAGGTGGGGGAGCGAAACTTGTCGAGTTCGCCCAGCGAGAGGACGCCATGACGAAGCGTGCCATTCATGCGGACGCCGCTTGCGCGCACGGCGGCGACTTGCGGCGTCAGGCCGGAGAACGACAAGTCGATCTCGGCCCAGTCGGCCGTCAGGTCGGGACGAGCCCGATCGCCCAGCACGACATTCTCGATCCTCTGGGTGCGAAGGCCGATATGCACGATGTCATAATCCGCACGCACGCCCAGGCCGTTGAGTTCGCGTTCGATGAAATTCTCGGCGATGGGCTGGCGCTGCGTCCACAGGGCGAGCAGGAGAAGCCCGATCACGCCAACGATGGCCGCTAGCCGGCGAGCGAGCAGGCTGCGGCGACCACGGGGCGATTCGCCCGCTTCCTCGCCGATGTCACCGTCCATTCTTATGCAACCCCGGCTTCTTTCGCATGGCCATAGAAAAGCCGTAACGCATGAACAACGTCTGACCAGCGGGAAATATCCTTGCGGGAGATTTCCCGGCTCTCTACGCCCACGTCATGAGCGAGGGCGATGGACCGGCTGGCCGGGAACATGATGGGGTCGGACATCGGGCGCGGCTGCGGCAGCGGCTGGCGGACGGCGGGCCGGATGCGCTGCTGGATCACGAGCTTGTCGAATATCTCCTGGCGCTGGCCATCCCGCGCCGCGACACGAAGCCGCTGGCCAAGGCGCTGCTGCATCGCTTCGGCGGGTTCGGCGGGCTGATGACGGCCGACTGGCGGGCGCTGGCGCGTGAGCCGGGCATGGGCGACACCAGCGTTGCGGCGATCAAGATCGCGCAGGCGGCGGCGTTGCGCCTGCTGAAAGCCAAGGTCGTCGAACAGCCGGTGCTGTCGAGCTGGGACGCGCTGCTCGATTATCTGCGCGCCGACATGGCGTTCCTGACGGTGGAGCGGGTGCGCGTGCTGCATCTCAACAGCCGCAACATGCTCATTCGCGACGAGCATATGGGCGACGGCTCAGTCGACGAAGCGGCGATCTACACCCGCGAAGTGATTCGCAAGGCGATCGACCTGGGCTCGACGGCGCTGATCCTCGTGCACAACCACCCCACTCTCTTAAATCGATCACGTTGGATCACGCATAAGCACGCTGAATCACTAGGACATTCGCGTATTTTTGGTCTTGCGTAGTGGGGGCGGTTTTGGCAAATTGGGGGCGGTTTAAGGGGTAGGAAACGGCATTCCGCTCCCAGCAAACGATCCCCGTTTCTCCTTGACCGATCCCAGTTGCGGGACAGGAGAAACGTGATGCCAAGCCTGACCGATACCGCGATCCGACATGCGTTGAAGCGGGTCGAAGCAAGCCAGAAACAAGAAAACCTCGCCGACGGCGAAGGGCGCGGGACCGGACGGCTCGTCCTCGTCCTGAAGCCCATGCCCAAGCGCGTGACCGCCGACTGGATGGCGCAGCAATGGCGCGACGGCAAGCGCGCCAAAAAGAAGATCGGCGCCTATCCATCCACGTCCCTCGTCGAAGCGCGCGCGATCTTCAAGCGCGACTATGCCGACGTCATCCAGAAGGGCCGGAGCATCAGGATCGCGACCGATACCCGCCCCGGCACGGTCGCTGACCTGTTCGAGGGCTATGTCGCGTCGCTCAAGAGCGCAGGCAAGCCGTCATGGAAGGAGACGGAAAAGGGCCTCAACAAAATCGCCGACACGCTTGGCCGCAACCGTCTCGCCCGCGAGATCGAACCCGAAGAGATCGTGGAAGTGATCCGGCCGATCTACGACCGCGGCGCGCGGGCGATGGCCGACCATGTCCGTGGCTATGTCCACGCGGCCTATGGATGGGGCATGAAGTCCGACAACGACTATCGGAACACTTCGCCGCGCCGCTTCCGAATTCCCTTCAATCCGGCCACGGGCATTCCGACCGAACCCAAGGTCCAGGGCACGCGCTGGCTCGGCGAGGACGAGTTCGTCCGGCTCTATCGCTGGCTGGAAAGCCCCGACACGCCCATCCACCCGCCCTACACCCGCGCCGTCCGAATCCTCATGCTGACCGGCCAGCGGGTCCAGGAAATCGCTCGGCTCCACATCGACCAATGGGATGCCAAGGAGCGGATCATCGACTGGTCGAAGACCAAGAACCTTCAGCCGCACGCCGTCCCCGTGCCGTCACTTGCCGCCGAGTTGCTCGAAGCCATCAACGTGAACGAATATGGCTGGTTCTTCCCCTCCGCGACGGACCCGTCGAAGCCTGTCAGTCATGGGACGCTTTACTCGTTCATGTGGCGCCAGCGCGATCGCGGCGTCATCCCCTATGTGACGAACCGCGATCTCCGCCGCACCTTCAAGACCTTGGCGGGCAAGGCGGGCGTCTCGAAGGAAATCCGCGATCGTCTCCAGAACCACGCGCTTCAGGACGTCAGCTCCAAGAACTACGACCGCTGGAACTACATGCCCGAGAAGCGTGCCGGCATGGCGAAGTGGGACAAGTTCGTCCGCGCGATGCTGGCGAAGAAGAAAGGTGCCGACGCCTTGAAGAAGGCAGCGTGAGCGGTCGGCTTCTCGTGTTGGCCGCCGCGACCGCGACGCTCTGCTACGCCGCGCCGGCCCATGCAGATCCGTGCGAAGGCACTCTCCCCACGCGGGCCGGCGTCCAGTTCTCAGGCATCGTCCGATATGTGGGAGATGGCGACGGTCTCTGTGTTGGGCGAACGGCGGCCCCCAATGAGTGGATTGAAGTCCGCCTCGCCGATTTCAACGCCCCGGAGCTACACACTCCCGACGGTCCCGCGGCCAAGGCGGCGCTCGAACGCCTGGCCCTACAGCGCGAGGTCGTATGCACATCCGAGCGCGGGCGCGGCGGCCGTGTCCGCTCCTTTGACCGCGTTATCGCGCGCTGCCGGATCAGCGGAGCCAATCTTGGCGACCTGCTGCGTCAGGCCGGCGTAGCCGAGGGCGGCCGGTGATGCGATCCAGCTCACCATTGACCTCGCATAGCTTGGAGGCTATATGACTTGGGAAGTCAGATTGCATTCGGCCTTCGAGGATGAGGTTTTGACCTTAGAGCGTGACGTCCGTGTCGCACTGTTTGCCGCCGCCAAGCTGCTTTCCGATTTCGGCCCGCAGCTTGGCCGACCCCACGCAGACACGCTCAAGGGGTCCAGACACGCCAATATGAAGGAGCTGCGGTTCGAGGCGGCCGATGGCGAATGGCGAGCAGCCTTCGCCTTCGATCCTGAGAGAAAGGCGATCCTGCTCGTGGCCGGCGACAAGTCGGGTGGAAGCCAGAAGCGCTTCTACAGGAGCCTGATCGCAAAAGCGGATTTCCGGTTTTCCGACCATCTGGAAAGCCTGAAATCCGGAAAGAAGGAAAAGTGAGATGGCACGGAGCCTGAACGAATTCATTGCTGAACTCCCCGCGGATGAGCAGGCGGAGATCGAGGCGCGCTATCAGGTCCTCAAGCAGGAGGTCGAAGGCCTGCGCGAACTGCGCCAGATCGCCGGCAAGGCGCAGGCCGACATCGCCACCGCGCTGAACATCAAGCAACCATCGGTCTCAAAGATCGAGAAGCAGGCGGACATGTATCTCTCCACGCTTCGCAGCTACGTCGAGGCCATCGGTGGCAAGCTGGAACTGATCGTGAAGTTGCCGACCCGCCCGGCATTCACGATCCAGCATCTCGGCGATGTGGTTGAGCCCACCGGAAAATCCGGCGTTGCCCGGCGCAAGGTCGTTGTCTCGCGGTAAGGCCAATGCCTTCGGTCTCTTCCCTCGCGCGACCGTCAAACCTGCGGCAACTCGCTCAATGACGATCGGCGTCTCGCACGATCTCGACACCGGCGACGTGGTGCTCGTCGTCAAGGCCGAACAGACGATCTACGACTTTGCACCAGATCGCGCCCGCTTGGTCGCCGCCGAACTACGAGACGCGGCGCGCGCGGGCGGTGCGGTCCTGATTGTGGCCACGGCCGACGATGGCCGGCAGATCAGGCTCGGCGGGGACGCGGCCGTCGCGTTGAACATGGCTGAAGACATCGAGTGCAACGCGGATCTCGGCCAAGCGATCAAGGCATCTAAATAATTCCGACGCACGAGCGCGAGTAGCTATGTAGCATTCAATCGGCGTGGGATACGCCGGGCAACGTCGTCGATTTCGAGGTGCAGGAGAAGTCATAGATCGTGGTCGAGAGCCCACCACTTCAAGCGAACAAAGACATCCTAGAAGCGGGTGCCGGACCATTTGTAGCTGACTGGTTCGGTGATGACCTCAAATGAACCCACAAATCCTGCCGGTGGTGACGGCGACGACGGAAACGCACTCGTCACCATCACCGTTCTCAATGCGCAGCCGGCGAGCGGAAAGGCCCTGTACGCTCTGGTCGATGTGGAACTCCTCATCGAAGGCGTCGAGGTAGTGATTTATGGTGTACAAGCGCGGCGAGTCCCCGACGGCGGGACATCGATCCACTTGCCCACGTTCAAGGCCGCGGACGGCACCTGGCAGCCAGCAATAAAGCTTCCGAGTGAGCTGCGCGGCCCCTTGGGAGATATCGTGCTGGAATTTCTGGTCCAGGAAGGTCTCGCGAAACCCCGATAGCGCCGCGGCGACCGGATCAGGACGCCGCGCGTCGCTGACTGCTCTCGGCTGCCGCGCTTGCGCTCACCGCCGTCCCAGCACGCGTCGCATAGAGTGGGATCGCGCCAGCGACACCTTGCGCATGCCGCCGCAGCAGCGCTTCGGTGGTCTCGCTGTCGGCCGGATGCGCGAAGGCAAAGCCCTGGCCAAGCTTGCAGCCCATCGACCAGAGCTGACTGGCCTGAACTTCCGCTTCGATGCCCTCCGCGACCACGCGGATGTTGAGACGCCGTGCGATATCGATCAGGCCCTCGACAATCACCATGCTTGGATCATCCGGCCAGAGCCGTGCGATGAACGCCTGGTCGATCTTGATGATGTCGACGGGCACGTTGAGGAGATGCGTCAGCGAGGCGTAGCCGGTTCCGAAATCGTCGAGCGCGACGAGGACGCCGGCGGCCCGGACCGCCTCGATCTCGCGCGCCACCACCCGGTCGCGCCGTCCGAGATAGACGTGTTCGCTGACCTCAAGGATGAGATGGCTGAGCGGGACACTGGCTTGCCCGAAGACATCCTTCAGCTTGCTGGCGATGCTTCCCGTGTAGAAGTCAGCCGTCGACACGTTGATGCCGACATGCTGAATCGGGAGCCCTCGATCGAGCCAGCGACGCATATCGCGTGCCACCGTGGCCAACATGCATGCTGTCAATTCGGACGCGACACGCGCGTCAGTCGTCGCCTCGTGAAAGGCGCGCGCCGCTATCAGCTCGCCTTTGCGCGTCCGCATGCGGCAAAGGGCTTCAAGACCGATGATCTCACCCGTATCGAGTCGGACGACCGGCTGATAGTGCGCTTCGATCCGGTCCTCGGCCAGGGCATCGCCGACATCGCGAATGGCGTCGCGTCGATGCGTAATCCGCGTCCCAATGCCAGGCCAGTAGCGCACGAAGCCGCCTCGACCGGTTTCTTTGGCATGATAGAGGGCGAAGTCGGCCGCCTCGTTTACCGCGGCCGCCGTCACTTCAGAATCGCCGAGCACCGCTCCGCCGATCGTCGCGCGCGGAACGACCATGTGCCCCTCGCACGACGCAGAAACCTCAAGCGCGCTGAAGATCCGCCCCGCAGCCGCATCCAGATCGGCGAGAACGGTCGGCGCCTGGACGAGCACGGCGAACTCATCGCCGCCGAGCCGGAAGGTCACATCAGGAGCCATCGCCCGAGCGACCCGGCTTGCGGCAACCTGGATCAGGGCGTCGCCGGCAAGGTGGCCGAACGTGTCGTTCACGATCTTCAGATTGTCGAGGTCGAGAATGAACAGTCCCCACGATCCCGGTTCATCGCAAGGGACGCGGTCGAGCGCCGCGTTGAAGGCTGCCCGGTTCGGGAGGCCCGTCAGCACGTCAATATTCGCCCGTCGCTCCTGATCAATCGCGCGCTCATGAATCTGGAGAGCAACGCAACACAGATCCATGCAGATCGCGATGACCGACTTCTCTTTGTCATCCGGCGCGCGGCACTCCCGAACGTACAAGGCGAGCACTGGACTTGTAACGGTTTTGTGCCGGTCACCTATCTCATTATGCCACCTTGGCTTCGAACGCGAGTGGGCTGATGCC
>NZ_JARYGI010000033.1:0-39606 GCF_033795625.1 Sphingobium sp.
CATCAGCCCACTCGCGTTCGAAGCCAAGGTGGCATAATGAGATAGGTGACCGGCACAAAACCGTTACAAGTCCAGTGAGGTCATCGACGGTCCTGTCGACGACGCCGAGACCGTCGCCTTCGAGGTGATCGAGCAGCGCTTGGTGCAGCGGATCGATGTCTTCCTTTTCGCGCGGGGCGGAGAGGCTCTCGTCGGCGCCGGGATCGTAGATCGGCTCGCCATTGATCTTGATCGGCTCGTACTTCGAGTAGTCGGTATCGGAGACGCCCATCGACGGCAGGTCGTTCAGATCCAGCGGATCGGGATCGGGCATGCGGACCCGGTCGCCGTCGCTGCGCTGCGCGTCGAGGACGCCATCGCTTTGCCTGCTACTGTCGGCCCCATCGCCGGCAGGCATGGCCGGAACATCGCTCCAGTCCACCTTGCCATCGCCGGCGGGTCCATTACCCGCGCCCTGGCCGTTGAGACCGCCAGCGCCGCCGCCTTTCCCGCCCTCGAGGCTATTGAAGGCGGCTGTCAGCGCCGCATCGGCGGCCGCCGCCTTCGCGCCGGGGCCGTCGATATCGAGCCTGCCGGTGCTCTCGAACGATGAGGTTTTGTCACCGGGATTGCTGTCGAGCCGCCATTCGAGCTTCTGACGATCATCAACGATCATGGTGAGAGCGTCGCGCACACGGGTGACGAGGACGTTGAAGAGGCGCTGGTTGGAGAGGTTGTGCTCGTAGGAGAGCATGACACCGATGCCCTTGTCGGCGGTGACGCCCTGCGCCATGTGCATGTTGAGGGCGTAGGCAAGGTCGAGGCGGCTGAGCATGGGATCGCCGCGTTCGAGCGTCACCTGCTCCTTGTTCGCGGTCTCGACGGTGACGCTGCCGCCCTCGATCGCGACGATTCTGGCGAGCGCGGAGTTGTCGAGGTCGCGCTCCTTGTCGGTGGCGGTCCAGCGGATGGTGTCGCCCTCGTGGATCTTGATTGTCTGCAGCGCGGACAGCTCGAGCCGGTCGCGGGGGATGGCGGGATCGATACGCTGCGGATCGAAGCGGATGCTGCGCCCGCCGGGTCCGGTGATCTGAACCTTGCCGTTCTCGAACACGCGGGCGACCTGGTACTGGCCGCGCCCTAGCCCCACCTCGCGCACCGGGCCGGTGACGGTGAGCGTCTGCCCCACGGTGTAATGGTGGGCATAGCGCAGCTGCTCGCGCTCCTTGCTGATCTTGTCATGGACGGTGACGTAGAGCCCGTCGCCCTTCAGCGTGCCCTCGCGCAGGAGACCTTCCTGGATCGCGGAATTGATCTCGGCGCGGGTTTCGCGGCCCGAGGCGAAGACTGCGGTGGCCGCGCGCTCCTCGGCAGAAAGCGCCAACCATGTCTCGGCCGCCTCGGCCGCAGGCTCGGAATGCTCGGTGACATTGTCGCCCAGAACTTTCAGCGCGGCGCCGGCCTTGCCGGTATTGGCGAGCGCGGCGACGGTGAGCAGCTGCTTGTTGTCGGGATTGATGCGCACGTTCTGGTCCATGCGCGCCATGGTGATGCCGCCGGCCTGGACCATCGCGAAGGACTTGCCCGCATCGATCGAGGAGAGCTGTTGGCGGTCGCCGACGAAGGCCACCTTTTCGATACCGAGCGCCTCGGTGATGCGCATGAGTTTCAGCATGTCCTCGCTCGAGACCATCGAGGTCTCGTCGACGACGACGATCGTGCCCGCCAGCTCGTCGCGGCGCGCCTGCGCCCCCGGACTGGCGGGATCGCTGAGGTACTTCTCGTTCTGCCAGACGAACGAGGCGATCGTCTGCGCCGAGACGCCCGCCTTCTCCATGTCCTCGGCGGACATGTGCTTGGGCACCATGCCCTCGCGCATGTCACCGACCATCTTGTTCTGGAAGGCGAGGCCGAGCACCTGCCTGCCTTCCTCGCGCGCGAGGGTGGCGACGGCCTGCAGCATGGTGGACTTGCCCGCACCGGCGACGCCCTGCACGGCGACGAAGCGATCGGTGCCCGAGACGATCATGGTGGCGGCTGCCAGCTGGCCCTGATTGAGTTCACGCGGGGACGCGGCCTCCTGCAGCCGGGTGGGAGCGGCGGCGGCATCGACGATGGGCATGGCCTTGCCGTTGCCCGCTTCCACCTTGTCGAGGATGGTCTGCTCGATCCTGAGCGCCTCGGGCGTGGTCACCGCCTCGACGAGACGGCCCTTGTGTCGGATCTCGCCGGCGACGAGATCACCTTTGGCGATCAGGCGATCGATGCGGGCCTCGACGTGATCGATGGTGACGCCCTTGAGCCCGAGATCGAGCGCGGTCTTGGCGACCTGGTGGACCTGGAAGGCGGCTTCGCGCTGGCCGAGGATGCGTACCGCCGAGGCGACGGCGAGTTGCGCGCGGGCATCGGCAGGCGACTGCGCGAACCGGGCGATCCCGGCATCGACCAGCGGCTCGGGCGAGCGCAGGAGCCCGGAGACGAACTCGCGCGCGGTATTGACCACCTCCAGCATGGCCTTGTAGCCGCGCACGGCAAGGTTCTCAGGTTGCTCGCGCGACGCTCGTAGTGCCGCCTCCAGAATCTCCTTGCCGTTGAAGCCGAGGCTTTCAGCTTTCTCGATCCATTCCTTCACCAGCTCGTCGCGATCGTCGAGCTTGACCTTGGCGTCGCGGGTATTGACCGAAAGGCTGTCGCGCCCCTTGGGCGAGACGATGCCCAGCGCCTCGGACTTCATGAGGATCTCTTCGCGGCGCTGGCTGAAGGCGTCGATCACCGCCCTGGGGACGCCGACGATCTCGAAGGTGCCGTGCTTGCCGTCCAGCTGGACCTTGTAACCCAGCTTCTCCATCTCATCGCGCAAGTTGGCGTGGTAGATCGTGCCGATGACCGAGTTGCTCTGCCAGATGCGGTCGTTGTGGAGCGCCTGCCAGGTGCCGTCGGGGAGACGGGTCATGTTGGCGACGACGGCATGGACATGGGCCTGCGGATCGCGGGCGCGGCTCGTGTCGTGCTGGAACAGGGCGTAGACGAGATTGCCGGTCTGGATCGGCACCTTCCTGCCGTCGACGTCCTTGCGGGTCTCGGCGAGGTTCTTCTCGACCCAGGCCATGGTCTTCTGGACTGCCTTCAGGTGCGCGCCGTCGGGTCCGAGAATGCGCTTGTCGCCGGCGATATAGGTCATGAGCGAGACCGACTTGGGTGCGGAGAAGGTCATGTCGATGCCGGGACGGCGGCCCTCGAATTGGCGCAGCTGCTCGCCGCTGGGGGTCTCGCCGTTCAGCACCTTCTCGAAGGCTTCACGGGTGACTGTAGTGCCGGGGGCGAGGGGGCTGTCCTTCACCCCCTCGCCGGCCCACTGGCTGACCTCGCCGGCGTGCTCGGCGGTGTAGTAGTCGCCGCTGACCAGATCGTCGGCGGTGAAGTATTTTGCGGCGCCCGACGCCGAGCGCACGGCCGAGATCGAGTGCACGGCTCAGTCCCCGATCCCGAAGTCGGTATCGCCTATGTCAGGATGATGATGGCTGTGATCGATGCCATCGCCGGTGCCGAAGCCATCGCGCGCTTCGCGCACGCCGAGATCCTCTTCGGAAGGATGGGGCTGAGAGCGCGATGCTTCCTCCTCGCCTTCGCGCTGCGAGGAACGTGAGGCCACCGCGTTGTCGTCGCGGCCCGGCACGCGATCGGCGTGGCGGGCAAGGCCGTTCTCCGGGGTGTCGAGGCCGGTCTCGCCGGTCCTGCCATCGGCTCCGTCCTGTGACCTGTCCGCGCCGTCGCGGGCCGCACCGAGGTCCATGCGCTCGAGGGCTTCACGCGCATTGGGATCGCGTCCTTCCTGTTCCTCGCGCTCCTGCTCGGAGGGCTGCGAGAGGATATTGGCCGCGAGCGCGATGGGCACATCGCGCGCGGCCAGTTCCTCCTGCGTCATGGCGACGCTTTCCCCGCGCCCGCCGTCATCGCCGCCCTTGGGCTTACCCCCTCTTCCGCGTCCCTGCCCATCCGGGTCGCCGGGCCTGCGCTTCGGGCGCGGCACGAAGCCTTCGGCGACCTTGGGATAGTGCTTCCATTCGAGCTGGACGCGCGCTGCGGGAAAGCCGTCGGGGAACTTCACGAAGCCGTGCATCGAGGGCAGGTTCATGATGTCGTCGGGGATGACGAGCGGCTCGACCTGCTTGCGCGGTGTCAGGGTCGAGGCGTCGCGGGTGGAGTTGTAGCCGTAGGAGTAGCCCTCATCCATCTGGCGGATCTCGCGATTGCCGATGTAGCGGGCGCACTGCTCGGCGGTGTCGAGGTCGGCGGCCGCCAGCATCAGCTTGGTGCGCGCGAGCGAGGAGAGGTTGCGCGCGTTCTCCTCCCCGTAGACCTGCACCAGCTTGTCGAAGGAGTGGAGACCCAGGATCATGGCGCCGCCGAAGTTGCGCGCGGTCTGCAGCCCGTTCTCGATGGCGGGGAGGCGATGGAGCGCGCCCAGCTCGTCGAACATGAACCAGGTCCGCAGGGACCGGGTGTGCTTCATGGTCATGAGCGAGTGGATGGCAAGGTTCGACCACAGCGTGAGCAGGGCCTTGTTCATCTCGAGGTCGGTGTAGTTGGAGGTGATGAACAGGATGCCGCCGGGCTTCTTGTCGGCGGTGATCCATGATCGGATCGAGAACTGGTCGCCCTCGTCAGGAAGGAAGCGCAGGACCTGCGCATTGGTGTTGAAGACGGCGCGGATGGATTCGGCCATGCGCGCCGCTTCAGGCGCGGTGAGCGGGTCGGCGATGGTCTTCTGGAGATGCTTGTGGACCTGCTTGAGATCGGCGGTCATGAGGTTTTCCGCGAGCGCGCGGTTGGAGGTCTGGCCCTTCTCGATGAGCTTCATGCACATCTCGATGAACAGGGTGCGCGCGGCCATCGCCCAGAACGGCTCGGCCGAACCGCCGTCCGACGGGATCAGCGCCGAAGCGGCGGCGGTAAACTCGGAATAGCTCTCGCAGTCGTTGAAGATCGACCATGCCGGACAGCGCGCGTCCATGGGGTTGAGGATGGTGTCGCGCGAGGGGTCGTAGAAGGCTTCGACATAGGCGCCGGTAAGGTCGAACACGACGGCATTGTCCTGCCGCAGCCTCATCTGCGCGATGTGCCTGCGCAGGACCGTGGTCTTGCCGGTGCCGGTGGTGCCCAGCAGCATGGTATGGGACTGCTCGAGGCGGTGCGGATAGGGGATGCCGGCGATGTCGTAGGGGTGGTGGATACCGGCTGCCTTGCGGGCCTCGAAGGGCATCTCGAGCACCTCCTGCGCGGTGTTGTTCGGGAAGAGGTCGCGGGCCTCGTCGATGAACTTCTCGCGGTTGTGCCGGTTGATCGCATCGAGGAGCACGTCCCGGTCCACCAGCATGGCGCCGCGCTCGTGGCGTTCCTCCATGATCGACTTGCCGCGCCGCTGCGAGAAATCGACGTACCAGATCGATGCCGGAATGGTGGCGAAGGAGGCGATCAGCCCCGCGCCCAGCAGTCCGCGCACCGCCTTGTGCCAGGCGAGAGCGACCTCGGGGACGTAGGGGACGTATCCCATGTAGGTATGGCGCACGGTGTGATCGGGAAGGAGGAGGTTGGCCTGCTTCATCGGGTTCAATGCGCACCAGTCCCAGAGCCCGGAAAGGATGCGCATGCAGATGAGCTGGAAGTTGTTCTCGTCCAGCATGATGGACATGATGATGAAGTAGGCCAATCCGAACAGGCCCAGCCACATGAGGGCGGGCATCTTCGCGCCCTGCAGCCACATCAGGACCTGGGTGTTGACCAGCTGCGAGCCCCGCACGAAGTTGCCGTTGTTGCGGGGTGTCTCCCCGCGCGCGGAAGCGTGCTTTAGGGGCCTTGGCGAGCCGTCGCTGCGGATGTCTTCGCGGTCCTTGCCGTCGTCCTTGCGTGGAGCCTTACGCGCCATGATAGCGCTCCATGCGGCGGGCTGTCTCGTCGATGACGAGTTGGCGCTGATCGTAGTGATCTTCGCGCAGGATCGTGTCGATCGCGGCTTGCGTATATTCCATCAGCCGGGCCTGCCGAAGCTGGCTTGCCGTGAGAATTTTGTCCTGGTCGAGATAGTCGCTGATCGCGCGACGTATCAGCTCGGAAACCGGGCGCCCCTGATCCTTGGCTATCTTTTCAAGGCGAGCATATTGCCGACGATCCAGACGGATCATTCTTTGAAGTGATGATGTCAAACCAACCTCCTAGCAGGGAGGATGGTGGGCTTACGCAAAGCGAGATGTTTGTACCGCTAATCATCCGGGATAGCAACAGGGTCTTCAAGGCCACGAAATTGCAATGAGTATCGATGAGTACCACCTAAGATACTGGAATAAATATAGTATAACTCACGGTACTCGCTGGTACTCAAACTGGTACTCGCTGGTACTTCATAGCTTTTATATTTTATGCCATTGATATAAAAGAATTTAATCCCGCACATCCGTGCGTAGGGTGTGCTTCTGGAGCTATCGTATCGTCCGTGTGCATGGGGCGTGTCTGGCACCTCGGTATCGTCCCGTTTGGGCACCGTTTTCCGGTGGGCGAAGGTCCGCCGTGAGGCGGAATATGGGGATGGTGAGCGCACCTCGCGCGGGGCTTTTGGGGCTGTTTCGTCATGAAGAAACGGAGTCCTTTTTGGGGGCGTCCGTAGGGGAGTACGGTGCATCTTTTCTTGTGGGGCTATGGTGGTTATTGTGTTCGTGTTCAGAGCCGATCAGCCGAACCGAAAAGGTAAGGAACATGGCGAAGTCACTGGACGCACAAATGGCCGCGATCGAGGCCGAGGAACGCAGGCTTGCCGAGCGCCGCAAGGCGCATGAGGCAAGGGTGCGCGAGGCGGCGATCGGGAGGATCGAGAAGGCGGGACTTTTGAAGCTCCCGCTGGACAGGCTGGAGCGGCTCATGGGTGCGGTGAAGACGCTGGGTATGGACGAGGTCGAGAAGCATTTGGGCACAGGGGGCTGAGCGCTTCGACAGGACCGACAAGACGATGGCCGTGCGGGGAAGAGGAGCCCCGCACGGCCATTTTCATGTGCACCACATGCGCCGCACCTGTTCCGGCGATGCGTAGTTCTGGGCGACAGCCCAGGACGAGCGAGCCGGGTCCGGTCGCGCCCTTGCCGACACGGTGAACGGGGTTCGCGGCGGACCTTGCGCGGCGGGGTCCGGCAGGTGATCGCGGCGTCAGCCTGCGCGAGGGTATGAAGCAAAAAAAGGGAAGCGCGCAGCCGTGAGGCTGCGGGCTTCCCGTGGTAGTTTCATGCTCGGGCGGCGTCCGGTAAGGGACGCCGGGGAGTGTTCAGGAGTGGCCGTAAAAGGTCAAGTCCATGCCATGGAAAGCTGGCCGGAGACGGTGTCGGTCTCGACCATGCGCTCGAGGTCATGGACGTACCGGCCGAGCCCTTTGGGATCGCCCTCGAGGCGGCCCCGGATGACCGGATCGGTCAGGCGCCGGCGCATGTCGGTGAGGGAGATCGCGCCGTAGCTATCGGGGCTGAGGCCGAGCGTCCTGAGCAGGGCATAGGCCCCGGCGTTGGGCATGGTGACTTCGGGTGCGAAGTCGTGGCTGGTGGAGATTTCCATGATGACGCGCCCATGAGCGGAAGCGCGGGTCATGCGCAGGCGGCGACGGCGGAACTGGGCTTCGTCGAGCAGGGCGATGGCGGGGGGCCAGTCGTAGAAAATGCGGCTGAGCTGGGCGAGCGCGACCGGACAGACGCGGGCCTCGAAAGCGTAGCTGGCAGAGTCCAGCGAACCATGGATCGGATAGACCATGTCCTCGCCAAGGCGCAGGGCCTTTTCGGTGAGGAGGCGGCACAGGGCGACGGCGCGAAGATGGGTGATGAACTGGGGCGCGACGGGGGTGCGGGTTTCGTCCTTGACGCGAAAGGTGATGGTCATCGCTTCACTTCCTCTATCGGTGGAACCGATCCTTTTCCACCCTCTCATCTCCGGCCCGATCTGGCCCGATCCGGCGACGGATCGGGGGCGGCCATGGCCGCGCCGGGACCGTCCGGATGCAATCGCAGGGCAGCCGCGTCCGGGGTTCGATGCCCCGGACGCGGCGCATGGGCGCACCGTCTGAAACAGGAGGCTCCGGCATGGACCGGAGCCTCCCGCGCGGCCTCATTCGTGATGGCCGCAGTGGCAATATGCGCTGTTGATACCGGAGCGCCAGCAGACGCCGGGATTGTATTCGGGTTCCTCTTCGGGGGTGCGGTAGCCGAGGTCGCCGGCGATCCCGATCGCGGCGCGGCGCTGGTCGGGGTCGAGCGTGCTGAAGTAGCTGTCGCATGCCTCGCTGAAGCGGCGTGCCCAGATCTCGTAGTCGGCGCCGCCGACGTTGATGCTGTCGGCGATGGCTTCGAGATCGCTGCGCAGTGAAGTGATGATGGCGGTCATAGCTATGTCTCCTTGTCGTCATGACAGTTCCTGTCGGTCCTGCGCCGTGCGGCCGGGTCAGGGACGCGGGGCTTGGCCCGCGCCGCGAAGCGGGGAGTGGGGGAACCAATTTTGTCGTGGTTGGAGCGCAGCGGAGCGGAGCGCAGGCCGCGTCAAAATTGGGGGGACCGCTCAACCTTGACGCGGCTGTGCGGCGCAGGACATTCTGGGAGGACCGTGTGTGTTTTCCCCTCTCGCCGGGAGACTGCCGACGATGCGTAGCGCACGTCGCAAGGCGGCGGCCTTGCGCGGCACGCGAGCGAGGCGGTTAGAGGATTGAACCGGGGCGTCGTGCGGGGTATCGATCCGGCGTGCCGGCGCGGTAAGCCCGATCCCCATTGCACGGTAGCGTCGGCACACCTTCCGCATCGAAAAAAGCCGAACGGCGATGCGTAGCGCACGTCGCAAGGCGGCTGCCTTGTGCGGGACGCGAGCGAGGCGAGATGGCGACCCCGCGCCCGGTGAGTGCGGGGTGCAACTTCTGCCCATGATCGCGGCAGCAGCGGCGAGCGGGTTCGATGCCCGCGAGGGGCTCTCCTGGCCTTGATTTTGGCGCGGCCGGATGATGCCTGGCGGGCGTGTTCGTGTTGTCTGCGGCAGCGCCTTACCGGAGGGGGGAAGGCGGGGCGCGATTGCCGGTTCCGGCGAGCCCCGGCGGGGGCGATGTCGGGACCGGCAATCGCGCCCCGCCTGGCGTGGGGGGAACCGTAGGGTTTCCCCCACATACGCGACGTGAACGGCAAAGGGCCAGCGCCGGGGGGTGTCCCGTCGCTGGCCGCTTCGCCCTGCCAAGGAAAGGGTGGGGCGGCGCTGGTCCGCCCCTGTCTGGTTAGGGTATCATCCCCACGCCTGCCGCTTGGTATCGGCGGCGATGGGAGCTTGCCCGCTGATCGGGAAAGCGTGGGTGGGGACGTTCTTGCGCTTCAATTCCTCAAGCAGGTTAAGCTGAATGCCGGTGCCTTGGCAGACGATGGCTTCGACCGGATTGAGGTTCAAAAGCTGTTCGTTGCGGCGGAAACCTGCGGACTTTCCGTAGCGGTTGGAGTTGGGCACGAAAGCGACAAGGGGAACGCCGTTGCTGGCGGCCCATGCGGCGGCGATGGCGTCGCATCCCTTGCGCTGGCCGGTGGTGCAAAGGGTCATGCTGGGGATGCGGGCCTTGATCTGGTCGAGGCGGGCATAAAGCTGCTGGTAGTCGTGCCATTCCTGCCCCCCGGAAAACACCACGATCGGGCCGGTGGGATTGCGCTTCTCGCGGATGGCGGTTGCCCGTGCTTTGAGGAAATCGGCGGCGGCGATCTGGCTGGCGGTGGTGACGCTGGACACCTTCGATCCGCGCGCGGCGCTCCATGGCCTGCCGGTCTGGACACGGTAGCAGTCGGCGGCATAGTCGCGCATGCATTCGATGGCGCTACGCTGTTCCAGCTTGGTCGCTGCGCGAAGCTGCAAGTCTTCCAGTTCGGTGGCGTAGATTTCGGACGGATCGGGGCGGCGGGCCATGTCCTGTAGTTCGCCGGAAAGCCGGTCTTCCTCGTTCGCCAGCCTCTGCGCTTCGTAGTGGAAGGAATTGACGATGCCCCATGCGATGGCCTGTGCGCTCGGCTCAAGGCGGGTATCGCGGAACAGGTCAAAGATGGTGGTGACGATGGCGTGACATTCGGCCTGCGCCTCTGCGGGTTCGGGCATGTCGAGTTCTTGCGGCACGTCCCCGACTTCGAGGATGGAAAGCGCGCCCACGTCCCCGAATGCTTCGTGGAAGCTATCCGTCACGGTGTCTTGCGCGATCATGTCGGCGATCTCGTTTTCGCGGTCGCGCTCCTCCATTTCCTTGCGCCGGGCAAGATCGGCCTTGCGCTCCTCGCGCATCCATGTCGGGCGCGGGTCGCTACCTTCGCCGTTGGCGTCGGCAATGACCTTGTCGAGATACTGCTTGCGCAGTTGTTCGGGCGTGGTGCCGATGGCTTTTGCGAGGTCGGCAAAGCTGGTATAGCGCCGGTTATTCGTTTCCTTGGTCATCGTAACTCATCCTTTGGCAGGGGATAGCGATAGGGTCGGGAGAGGGGGCCAACCTCTCCCTTCCCGTTCGGGGATTAGAACGCGGGGACGTAATCCTCATCCGCTCCGGCAAGCTGGCCGTCCTCGGTGGCGTTGCCTTCACCGAATGCCTCGTCTGCCTTGGTGCGGCGCTGGCGGGTCTGGCGGCTGCCGTCCATGTTCTCGCGGCGGGCCTGCGGGCGGTTCCAGACCATGCGATAACCGTCCTCGTCGTCGCCAAAGAGCATGACGGGCAGGGGCTCGTTGAGGCTGGGGTCTTCCATCCGGCCGTTATAGAAAACTTCGCCGGTGGAATTGCTGGTCATTTCCCAAAGGGCACCGATCTGCACCCACTTGCGCGCGACGTTGAGGGCCATGATCTCGAACGCGGGGGCCTTTTCGTTGGCGCTCTCGACGGGGCGAAGACCAAGGCGGGGAAGGTCGACAGTCAGGGTTGCGACCGAACCGAGAAGCTGACCATTGACGAGCTTGAAGGAACCGATGTTCATGAGCATTACTCCTAGTTGCGGGGGCCTGTCCCCCTTGTCTTTGGTCCGGGGCCTTTCCCCTTCGCTTCCGACATCTTTCTTATACTCCCTCCCCCTAAAGCATTGAAGTTCATTGATTTCTTGACAGATATTTACCGTGCATGGTGAACCTGAGCCGTTCTATTAGGCGCGGCAGCGCCTTTACCAAGGAAAGTCGGCCCATCAGGCCGTCATTACTGACCAACAGAGCGCACGGGGTGGGATTGTCATTCACCGCACTCGGAGCCACCTTCGCCTGTGTCCCAAATGGCACGCCGGGGATCGCTCGATCAAAAGACGTCGCGCTGCGGCCTGGCGGAGCTTGCCAATCCGCGCTGGCTGTCTGCGATAGCGGACAAAAGCCAGCCAGCGCGGATTGGCTAGCGCAGCCTGGTCGGAGGCAGCTTTTGATCGGGCAACCCGGTGTGCGACGCCGGGACACTGGCGGGGGTGGCGCAGAGTGTGGTGAATGACCTGGCGCGAGGTTGGTGCCGGGGTGCGGCGTCCTCGCCGCGCGCCGGCATGGACGAAGGCGCCGGCCCGGCAGGGCCGTCATCATCGTGGTGCGTCGTGGCGCGGGGCGCGGGACATGGCCTGTGGTAGGGTGCATGCGCGACGCCTGGGCAAGGGATCGAAGCCCGTCAGGGTGGAGACCCGTAGGGGCTCCATGAGCCGCAGGCGAGCAGAGCCCGGTCGCGCCCGCAGGGCGGGATGCCCCCTGCTGCCTTGGGGAGAGCCGATTGCGCTGCGATGGGCGATATTGGAAATTCGTCAAGCGAACGGGGATTTATCAACCGGACGGGTCCACGCGGCCAATATATTGATTCAACTTCTGATTGCCGTAGTGTGCAGTTGCAGCATCCGGAGGCGCACCTTGACCGAGAGCCGATCAGAGACCTTGACGCGGGCCGATATTGCGGAGGCGATTCATCGCAAGGTCGGGATGTCGCGTGCGGGATCGCTGCTGTTCGTGGAGGGCATCATGGATCACATCAAGGAAGCGCTTGGCCGCGGCGAGACTGTGAAGATCACGCGCTTCGGGACGTTCAAGCTGAACGACAAGGGCGAGCGGATCGGTCGTAACCCGAAGACGGGCGAGGAAGCGAAGATCGCAGCGCGCCGTGTGGTGACGTTTCGGGCGAGCACGGAGTTGAAGGACCGCGTAGCGGGCCGTTAGCCGGTTGCGCACGTCGATCTGGTGACAAGTGTCCATAAGGGTGGCGCGCGCAGCGCGCGTGCCTTATGGGGCCGTTTGCGGCCCTGTCCATGCCCCCCCGCGATGGGGCCGAAGCTCCCGGCGATCTCAGTCCCCAAAACTTCAATTGCCGGGAGCGCTCCGGGGGTTGATGGAGCGTGGATGAGCAAGTCCCAGACGCGCACGCCAGCGGCTACACCGGCGACCCGTTTCCTGAGCGAGGCGGGGATTTCCTACCGCGTAGCGGAGTATGTCTTCAGGGCCGGGACGGGCGATCTGGCGGGCGATGCGGCGAAGGCGATCGGCTTGGCGCCCGAACGTGTGTTCAAGACACTGATGATCGAGGTGGACGGCGATCCTGCCTGCGTGGTGGTGCCTGCCGACCGGCAGGTCTCCATGAAACAGGCCGCGAAGGCTGCAGGCGGCAAGTCTGCGGCGATGATGGACCCGCTGCGTGCGGCGCAGGTGACGGCCTATGTGAAGGGCGGGATCAGCCCGTTCGGGCAGCGTCGGCGCAGTCCGGTCTATCTAGATAGCTCGGCGCTGGGCTTCGACGAGATTGCGGTGAACGGCGGCAAGCGCGGGCTGCTGGTGCTGGTATCGCCGGAGGCGATGGTGAAGGTGCCGGATATCGCGGTTGCGGACCTGTGCTCGTGAGCACAGGTCTCAGTCAGCGGGGTGCCTGCGGGTCCAAGGCTGGATCAGGAGCAGCGTGAAGCAGAGCGGCACCACGACGATCTGGGCGAAATTGAACCAGCTGGATACGGGAAGACCGGCCTGCGTGAGGCGAGAGCCTGCAAAGTCGAGCAGGAACGGCGCTGAGATCCATGGCAGGTTGAGGAGGAGGAAGCGGCGCAGCCGTCGACCCCTCGATGGCGGCAGCGCGTCGGGATGGGGGAGCGTGACGACGATCAGCACGGCGGGAACGATGCACACGAATGCGAGCATGAAAAGTGTCATGGGGCACATCCTTTGTGACTGGAGCTTACGCGAAGCGCAGAAAAGCGGATCGGACGTGGCGGCGCAAGCCGCTTCGTAGCCGGGATGGAACCCGGGTTACCGGCCCGACACTTGTTTGGGGTGCAACGGGGGTCGCTGGGGTCCGTGTCGGGCCGGCAGGGAACAAGACTGCCTCATTCGCCGGGAAACAAGTTGCCGGATCAAATGCTAACGCAAGGTTAACGCGGTGCTGAACTGCAGCGATGCTCGCCGAGCAGCGATAGCGCAAACGACCCGATCGATACGCTCTGAGTGTCTGACTCAGAAGATAATCAAGCATAGCAATACCTTGCAGTTCGCCGGGTAAGCATGCGGATGGAGGCGATGGTCGCCCATGCGGTTGATGACGCCACGGTTGTCTCCCAATCCTTTGCGAGCCGGCGGCATCTGCCGAGCCATGCGAAAGTCCGTTCGACGACCCATCGGCGGGGGAGGACGTGGAAGCCCTTGGCCTTGTCGGACCGTTTGATGATCTCGATCGTCCAGGCTCCCGATCCGGCCAGCGCATTCCTGAGTTTGTCACCGGCATAGCCTCCATCAGCGAAGACATGGCGCAGCCAGGGGAAACGACGGCGCACGGCTTTGAGGACATCGACGGCGCCGTCACGATCCTGGATATCGGCAGTGTGCACGAAAATGAAGATCAGAAACCCGCAGGTGTCCGTCAGGATATGCCGCTTCCTCCCTTTGATCTTCTTGCCTGCATCATAGCCGCAAGGGCCGCCGCTTTCCGTTGTTTTCACTGACTGACTGTCGATGACACCGGCACTGGGAGAGGCTTCCCGCCCCTCGATCTCGCGCAAATTCATGACCAGCACCGCGTTCATCGCATCGAGAAGCCCGGCATTGCGCCAGGTGTAAAAGTACCGCTGAACCGTCGAGACCGGCGGAAAGCATTTCGGCAGCAGCCTCCAGGCGCAGCCGCTCGCGGCAATGTAGAGCAACGCGTTCAGCACCTCGCGCATGTCGGCAGTTCGACGCCGCCCGCCACGCTTGGCTGGAGGAATGAACGGCGCTGCCACCTGCCACTCCCGATCCGTCATATCACTGGAATAGCGCAGCCCTCTTCGGCTATGCTCCTGCCGGGCAATGCCAGTCCATGCCATCGATCTCTCCATCTCTTCGCAAAGACGGTGTGAATCATAAATGGCTGGTATTGCTCAACAACTTTCGGGTCAGGCTCTGAGAAGCAATGCGCTTCGTACTAGATTTGTTCTCCGACATCGGTAGTCTCTCGCTTGGACTAACCGAAGGAGGACTTCTCATGAAAATGCGCGATGTATTGAAGAACTACGATTACGATCTGCCGCTGATGGACGTGCTCAATGATCCCGAGAAGTCGCAGACGATGCGCATGGTCGCGGCGGCGCTGATGGGTCAGGACCTGAACACGGCCTATTATGCGACGGTCGAGGTGCTGGAAGCCTACGAGCGGCTTCAGGCCGATTACGAGACCAAGGTGCATCCGGGCGAAGGCTTCGCGATGATGGAAGCGATCCTTCAGGATCGCAATCCACTCCAGATGCGGCTGTGGCACATGCTCGACGATGCCTCGTTCGAGGTGGCGATCCTGGTGCTGAGCGAGGCGAAGCAGCTCGCCTACGACCGCGCGCGCATGTGCCGGGTGCTGATGAATGAAGGCCTCAGCGGCAAATACTGGACTTACGCATCGGGACTGGAAGGCCCGAATGCGCACGATCTGATGAGCAAGCTGGGGGTCTGAACCGTATTTGTCGCCAAAGGCTCAGGCGACCAGGGCGAGGATGGTTTCCGTGTTGTCGGGGAGATGCCGCGAGACACGGAAAGGTTGAAGTGGGTTTCCGGTGCGAACGACGAACTGGTCGGCGCCGGTGGTTTCGCGAAGCTGGCAGGCGACCGCGTAAGCGGTGCCGAAGTTCAACAAACTGTAGCGGAGCGGCGAGAGCGTGATGGCAGTCATGAGTTGTCCCTTTTGGGTAATGTCCTTCGGGTGAAGTCCTAGAGAAGTCCGGTGCGAGAGGCGCACAACCATTCCGGCTCCCATGTCCCTGATCGGATATGGGGGCCGGTTTCGTATGGGCCGTTCATCATTGGTAGAGATATCCTCGTCTAGCGGCCCGCTTCCGGTCATCGCCACCGAGGGTTATACCGGAAGAACCTCGTGAGCATGCGAGGCTTCTTGGAAACGACGGGGTCGTATCCGCTGCTACGGATGCGGCCCCGTTATCGTTTGCAGGGAGCAATTACGTGTTGCGGGCAAGTAATGGACTACTAAGGGCGTGGCAGGCGGCAGGTTAACGCGACCATCCTGCCGCCGCCTTCCCTCTTCAGGTAGAGTATTCGCCCTTATCCTGTTCTGTCAGGAACGATGGGCATCGCCGCAACCAAATCCGATATCGCCGTCCTTTTGACAACCGGCGCGCCTTGACGCGCTGGATGCACCGCCCGGGGCAATGTATGTTGCGCTGCGATACGTGTCCGTCGAGGGCACCGTCTCTTGGGGGGCAAGCCGTTGTAAATCCAAAGGTGTATCGCCGATGATCCTGCAATCGATCCTGTGCCTGCTCAACCGTCACAAACCCGACCGGCATAAGGCCAAATGGGACGGGGTGCATTACGTCGCTGGCTGCACCGCGTGCGGGCGCAAGATCTATCGCCGCAAGGCGAAGCGGTGGCGAGCGATCGGCAGCGGCTGAAGGTCGATTGGCCGCTACAGATCCTCGCGCACCATGATCGTCATGACGCGGCGGGTGAGCGAGGCATCGGCAGGATCGTCCGAGCCGTAGCGAAGATCGAGGTCGTAGGCGTCGATCGCGAAGTAGATGGTCTGCCCCTCGTACTCGACCTGGCCGCGATCGCGCTCACTCCTGTCGTCCTGGGGGAAGCGGTGCGCGCGAACGGCGGCGAGAATGCGCGCCTGCGCGACGATCTCGCTCATGCGCTCGCCATTGCTGAAGGTCGCGAGGCAATTGCGGGTGATGACGGCACGTGCGGTGCGGTCGACGCCGAGCCGGCAGCGATCGTTCAGGCGACCGATGATCTCGGTGCGCGAGGCATGGTCGGTGGGTGTGCGTAGCATTGGTACGGGACTCCCGGAATTTGGAGGATCAGGCGGCGATGGCGGCGGTCTCGTCGCCCGTCACCACGAGCGGCGGGATGGCAAAATCGGCGGCATCGAACCATGCGAGCACCGCCTCGATCGAGCCCAGTTGCTTGATGGCGGCACGGCCGATCACCACGGTATCGCTCTCATCGACCGGATAGGGCTGCGGCTCGCCTTCGCCGGTGAAGACGACTCGCTCCGATCCCCATTGGCCCGAACATCCGCCAGACCAGCGCGCGAAGGGCAGGCTCATCTCGATGCAATACGCCTCGAGCGCATTGAAGCGGCCCCATGCCACCTCGTGGGCATAGAGGCGCAGCGACTGGCCCTTCTGCCGGTGTTCGGGCGCGAAGTCCTCGCCATCCCACTGGATGGAAAGGGCCTCGGCGCCGATAAGCGCGACAAGCCGGGTGTAATCGGCAGAGCCGATTGTTCCGCCGATTTCAATCGACGCGGACACGCGATCGACCATGGGCCGGATCTCCTGAAAGGTGTGGTTTGGTGGCGGCCGCGCTCAGGCGAGGTCGTGCGCGATGAAGTCCGCAATCTCAGCGGCAATGTCCGGCCAGTCGCGAACCACGCGCTGCGCCTGCGGCAGGTCGGCCATGTCGGCGATCTCGTAGTCGTCGGACATATGCGCGAAGTCAGCGGGAGCGTATTCGTCGCCTCGGCAATACGTGCCGTCCGGCCAGATCATCAGGATGTTCGCCTGCAAGGATGTGTTCGTAGCGGACTGGACGGGTGATGTGTTCGGGATCGAAGCCATGCGGATCTCCATCGGTGATGTGGGGTGTGGGGCCAGTTTCCTTGCCTCCCCTTCGCTTTCCCTCTCTCCGCCGATGCTCGTGGGAAGACGCGGGATATTCCCTCAGTCGCCCTTTGACGCGGGTGCCGCCGCGTCCAGCGCGAGGATCTCGGGAAGGCTTTTGGGTGTCGCCGCGCGCTTGCGGCGGCCGAAGGCCAGCCCCTGCTTTGCCGCATACTTGTGGACCGCTGCGACCTTGCGGCCGAGAGCGTCGGCAAGGTCGCGAATGTCGATGGCGCGGGCATGGGCGATAGCGAGCGCGGCCTTGTCGTCCTCGCTCCAGGGGCGCTGGTAGCCATGCGAAAGACCGAGCAGATTGGCGCGGGTGAAGATCGCGGCCTTGCTGCGCCCCATGTCGCGGGCGAGGTCAGCGGTGGGCATGCGCCCGTAATCGCGGCGCAGCCGATCCAGATCGGCCTCGGACCAGTCCGGGCCGGTGCGCCATCCCGCCCGGTTGGCGTGGGTGCCGGTGAGCCCGAGGTATCGGGCGCGCCAGCGGATCGAGTGCGCGCTGCGCGAAAGGCCACGTTGCAGGTGCGTCAGACTCTGACCGCTCGCATAGGCGGCCTTCAGCAATTCGTCCTCCTCGGCTGTCCAGGCGCGGCCCCAGCCCCTGCCCTCGCCGATCTTGCGCATGATCGCCTTCATCGCGCTCTTGCTGCGCGTCGTGTGACCCTCCTGCCCGAGGATCTTGCCGATCCTGGTGTAGGAGTGGCCCGCTTCCTGAAGCGCGAGCGCGCGCTCGATCTCGGCAGGGCTCCAGTCGCGGGGCATATGCTTGTGGCGTTGCCCGAGCAGGGTCGCGCGGGTTGCAACCCCGCAATGCGACCGTCCGATCAGAACGGCGATCTCGGCAATGGGTATGCCGGTCTCGTAGCCGAAGCGAAGCTGGGCATCCTCCCACGGCGTCCATGGCGGCGCGCCGGTCCGGGCAAGTCCAAGCAGCGCGGCGCGGGCATAAGTCGCCATGCAGGAACGTCCAAGGTCGGCGGCGATGCCGGCAGTCGCCTCGTTACCGTAGCGCCGGATCAGTTCCTCGTCCTCCAGCTCGTTCCACGCCCGCTGCGAATGGCGGCGAAGCCCGAGTACATAGATACGGTCGCGCACCCCCTGCCTGCCCCGGCCAAGAACCTCGGCGATCTCGGTGACGGGCACGTCATCGGCAAAGAGACGGCGCAGGGTGGCGATCTCATCGGGCGTCCAGGCATCCTTGCGCCATGTCATCTCGCCTGGCGCTCCGGCAGGAGACAGGGGCGGAAGGGGCAGCGACGCGGGGCACGCGACCAGTTCGACGACGATCGGTGTGTCGTCGGGATCGATTGCCATGGTCATGACAGTCTCCTTGAGGCAGGCCATCAGGGCAGCGCGACGACGGGAACGTCGGCGATGCGGGCGCGCAGGCGCGCATGGAGGCGCGCCATCCGGTCTGCCCCGCGCGGCATGGTGTCGACGGCGGCGATCGCGGCGAGGAGGTCGAGCGCGCGGTCGACGGCTTCGGCCGGGGTATCGAGGTGGCGCGCGAGTTCGGCGGCGGTGGTCGCGTTGGGCGCGATCCGGCGCAGGGCAAGGCAGATCGCGGCCGCGACGGGGGCGGCCTCGTCGAGGAGGAAGGCATCGAGCGCGCGGGTGCCGCGCAGTTTCAGCGCATCGGCGCGTGGCGGCGGCGCCTCGCGCAGGGCGTCGAGGTCGAGCAGCCTTGCGGCCTCGGCGCTGTCAATATCGGCAGCGCCGTGTAGCAGCGGCGTCGCGCCCAGATGCTCGGTGATGGTGGGATCGATGCGCGCCAGCACTGGCCCCGGCGATAGCGCGGGGCCGAAGGCATAGAACTCGCCTGCGGCAAGCGTGCGCAGCTTCTCCGATTCAGAGCGCGAGAAGCCGAGGATATCGGCGGCGCGGGCGATATCGCGGTCGAAGACGTTGATGCCGATGAGGAAGTTGTGCAGCTCGCTGATGACCGAAGCCGAGAGCTTGGCGAGGCGCTGGGTGGCGATGACCGGCGCGATGCCGCGCTTGCGGCCCCTCGAGCACAGGTCAGTCAGCGTCGCGACGCCGAGGCGGCGGATATCGGCGTCGCGAGCGGACCCGGCCAGATGCGGCGCAAGCAGATGGCCCTCGTCGATCACGACGAGCACGGTGTGCTTCCAGTCCTCGCGGGGCGCGCCGACGAGCCCCGCGAAGAAGGTCGATGCCTTGACGATGCGCGCTTCGGGATCGAGGTCGGTGAGGTCGAGGTGGAGCGCGATGCGGTGGCGCCGCGCGCGCAGGGCGGCGGCCGTCAATCCGTCGGCGGCGATCTCGGCGGCCTTGAGGGTGGTCGCGCCGATATGCGCGGCGAGATTGCCGAACTCGCCCTCGGGATCGACGATGATCGTCTGCACATAGTCGAAGGCCTCCTCGACGATACGGCGCAAGGTCCGGCTCTTGCCCGCGCCCGAGCCGCCCTGGACCAGCATGCGGCCCGCCAGGAGGCGGTCGAGGTCGAGATGCAGCGGCCCTCGGGAGTGTCGGCCGATCGGCACGGCGTTCGCCGCTGGGGCGGCCGCATCCGGCCGAGCGCCGGTGGGCGCAAACGGGGTGACGGTGTTCATGGCGGATCTCCCGGTGAACGGGCGCGCATCATCATGCGCTCCGCCCTTTACCCTCCCCCTCCGCTCTCACGGCCTCAGGAACAATCGGGATAGGTGGCCGCTGTCAGGCGCTTTCCAGTGCAGCAAAGCCGCGCCACAAGTGCGCCTCGGCATCGATCAGGTGGTCGAAGGTACGGGTCTCGTTACCGATCGTGACGCTCCAGCGCTCGCCATGGGCTTGGATGAAACCGCAGCTATAGATGCGTCCCGGCCTGTCGTGCGCGGCTTCGGTGCCCGGTTCACAGCCCAGTTCACACCCTGCGCCGATCAGGCTGGCGACATGGACGCCGCTCATGCGCCAGATGTCGAAGCGCTCGCCCTCCTCGCTTGCGGTAAGGTAATGGGCCTTGGCGATCGTCCATGCGGCATTGGCAGGTTCGATGTCCTCGCCGATCCCGGCAGCGCGCTGCGCCGGCGTCAGCATCGGCGCGCGTTCGGCCTCCCATGCCGCCAGCATCACCATGTTGGCGTCGCAGTGATCGTGCGAGGCGCAGACGAAATCGGCATTGCGACGGTTGGCGAGCCGCATGGCGCGCCACTGCGCCGGGGTCAGCTCGATCATGAGGCCGCGCGCGAAGGCGCAGGCGAGCCGCTCGCGCGAGGCGTGCTCAAGCGCGGCGTTCCAGTCTTCGCCGCAATGGACCTCCGCCATGTCGTCGTCAGGACTGCGCCGGGTCAGCAGGAAACGCTCAATGCCCGGAACCTCCCGCTGCGCCGGGTCGGGATGGTCGATCCATATCTGCACCGGCTCGCCCATCGGCCCGGTCGCGACCTGGAAGCTGGGCGCGGTGTCGTTCTGCCAGCTGGTGTCCGTCCATCCCGGCGGAATCGCGGCATGTCGCCGCGGATAACCGGGGAACTCGCGCTGCCACAGCAGCAGTGAATGCGACGTGCAGTCAGGACAGGCGGCGCAGCGTGCGCAGCGAGTGGTGACAGGTTCCATGGTAAGGCTCCTTGGGTGAGGGCGGGAATGCCCCCCGCGCGGGCAGGCCCCCGAACGGGCTGGTGGGATTTGTTCACGGCTTCAGGCAGCGGCGTGCATCAGCCGGGTCGCGCCCGCGAAGGCGCGGAGCGCTACGGCCATCTCGCGGCGCAGGTGCGCCTTGTTGGTGATGACGATCTCGGGATCGAGCGGCAGGCCCGACGATGTTGCGTAGCCCATGGCGGGGAGCCCGCCTGCGACCTCGATGCGGATCAGATGTCCGCGCCGCGTTCCTGACCTTCCCTGCGAAGCGGCGACAGGTCCGGCGTAGCGCGCGGTGAACTCGCCGAGCTTGCCGGTGAGACCGTGGATGGCCTTACCCCATCGTATGTGCCCCGCGCCGATGTTGCCCGCCCCGTCGTGGCCGCGATCGAGCCAGATGCGCAGATGCCCGCGCTGGAGCAGCGCGGTATGCCGCGTGCGCTCCATGCTCCGACACAGCGGGAGGACAGCGGCGAAGGCATCGAGGACGCGCAGATGCTCGCCCTGGAGCGCGACCAGCACATCGTCGATATCGCGGGGGCCGATAAGGCGGCGCAGCGCCTCGCCCTGCGCGGTATCGGCGATCAGCGCCTCGGCGCGTTCGCGCGTGAGCGGTCTCGGGGCCGCATCGGGCAACGTCCACGCATAATCGTCGCCGCTGACGAACCCGGCGTCGGGGCCGAGGACGACGATCGCGGCCTCGGCCGCTCCGGGACGCGCGAGGATCTGTGCCAGCACATCGCCTGCGGTGCCGGCATCGCTGTCGGCGAGGATGATGAGGCGGCGTGACCACCGGGTCGGACGGGCATGGTCCCCGGGTTGCGGCCAGCTGCTCGGCAGCGGGCGTGCCGGGATGGTCGCGGCATCGTCGCTCCGCCGGTTGTCGCTGCGCAGTGCGGCAAGGTTGCCGCGGCGCGCGGCATCGAACAGGTCATCGCGGTTGCCGCCGCCATCGGCGAAGCCGCGATCGTAGGCGGCCAGCTGCTCGGGCGTTCGGCGCGCATCGAGCGAAGGGCCATAAGGCGAGCCGCTATGCGCTCCATACCAGCCCCAGGCATAGGTCACGGCCTCGTTCCAGTGATAGCCGTGCAGGTCGCGGCCCTTCAGGATCGCAAGATCGTGATCGGCGATCTCGCCGCGCGCGGCCTTGCCGTCCATGAAGGCGAAGTTACGTGCACGCCGCTCGCGCTCGTTCTCGGCGGCGATGGCGTCGTTGAAGGGCTTCATCGCCGTCACGCGGGCCTTCAGGCGCGCCATGCGCGCATCGGGCGATGCGCCGGGAGGAAGGTCGGGCCATGCCTGCCAGATGGCGGCGAGGGTCTCGGCCTGCTCAATCGGCCGCCCCCGCGCGGTCCAGCAGTGCGGATCGGCGGGGTTGAAGGTAGCGGCGGGGGCGGCGGCAGTAGTCATGACCGTGCCAGTGGCGCCATGAAGGCCGCCTCCTCGGCGACCGGGAGCCGGGTCGCAAGGCCGCGCAAGGTCGCCTCGCGATAGGCGACGGCCATCCAGAACGCATCTGTATGTCCCTGCCATTCCCGTTCGACCAAACGGATGCTATCGCCATACTGCTCGATGCGCTGGCCGTTATAGGACACCAGCACCTCGCTTTGCGTGACGCTGAAGCGCCTGGGCTCGATGGTCACCAGTGCCGGATCGAAAACAGCGATGACGGGTTCGGCAGGTGCCGGGCTCCCGACCAGGGCCTCGCGCAGCAGGGTGGACGTCGTGCGGAAGGCAGGGCCATCCCCGGTGATGACGACATAGCCGCCGCCATGTTCGCCGCAGCGCAGCTTGTCACCCGTATAGGCCCATTCGAACCCGCAGGGCAGCGCGGCCCTGCAGGCGGTGTGGATCAGCCGCGCCACCGACTCGATGCCGAATTGATTGCCGCTGAAGGTGACTTCGCACACGTCGCAGGAATCCGGTTCGCCGATCGCGATTTCGCAGTCGAAGGTCGGGTAGGCGGGATCGTCGAACAGCCTGATGAAACTGCCGAAGTGGTTCGGCCCCTTCGCCGGGAACAGGGTGATGAAGTCGTGTCCGAGCGCATCGAACGACAACTTCAGGTCCGGGTCGCTGAGATTGTCGGTCAGCAGCTCGCTCGCGCGAAGCGCCTTGGCGACCATCGCCGCATCTTCGGCGCTCATGAACAGGCTGAAGGCGGCTTTGACGTAGGAATTTGACATGGGAGTGTGCTCCTTCAGGCAGCGAGACGCGCGCGGGCGGCCTCGGCGGCTTCGGGGAAGGCCGCTGTGAGGTTGGTGTGGACCCGCTCGAAATCGGGAATGGCGAACGTGCCGTCCGGCCTCGGACGCGAGACCAGCAGCGCGCCGATCAGCAGTTCCGTGGTCTCGCGGCGCGGGATCGTGGCGACGCAGCCGTCATATTCGATAGGTGGGGAGAAGCAGGCCGAGATCCAGCTGGACAGGCCTTCCTCCACGGCCTCGGCATAGGCCGCGACATGCGCGTCGGCTTCGTCGTCGATGTGCAGCACCAGCGTCCGATAGGTGCCGAAGTCGTGGACGTTGGCGTAGGGCGCGAGGCGGCAGCCCTCGGGCGGCAGGCCATGGAGTGCGATCACCGCCAACCTGTAGGCGCTGACCTCGAAGGCGTTCACGGCCGCGAAGTCAGGCGTCTGGCCAAGCTGCGCGCACGGCTCGTTCGCCGGCGCGCCGCCAAGATGGATATGGTAGGACATGGGCTTCTCCGTCGATCCGGCATGGATCGACAAGCCCTCTCCCCCTCAACTCAAGGCTTTGGATTGCTCTGGGAGGTGTTGGCGGATCGGCCGCCCCTTACAGGGCGCTTTGCAGATCGGTCTGCGAGAAGTCGTTGCCTACGAACAGCAGTGGGCATACGCGCTCGCTGGCAAGGCAGTACGCGAAGCAGTCACCGAAATTGAGGCTCGCGGGATGCACGCCCTTACCCCACTGACGATAGGCGAGAGCTGCCTGCCACGCAGTTGCCGGTGTAACTGAAGCGATCTCGATGCCGAGACCTTCGATCAGCCGCGAGGCTTCCTGACCGACATTGCGACGGCCCGCCACGATCAGCGTCTCGGCCAGTGTGCCTGCGGAAATCGCGAGACGATCCTCGGCCTCGATCGCGGCGATACAGGCGTCGGCTTCCGGCTCATTGAGAAGAATGGCCATGATCGCCGATGTATCGATGACGATCATTCGGGCAGGCCATCCTCGTCATAGAGAAAATCCTGGCTGCGCGCTGCGACCGGCCCTGCGGTAGCTTTGTTGGTAGCCGTCGCACGCACGGATTCCAGAAGAGCGCGGCGGGAAGCGCGATCGACGGCAGTGACAACCGGCACGAGACGTACGGCAGCATGGCCATGGCGCGTCAGGATGATCTCGTCGCCCGCCTCGGCACGGCGAACGAGTTCGGTCAGCTGCGCCTTGGCGTCGGATACGGAAATCTGCATGGTTCGTTCCTGCATGGGATAGTGTTCAGCATTTAGACCATTCAATGGACCATATCAATCAGAGGTTGGTTGGCCCTGGTCGGGATCAGGCGCGATGAACGGCTTTGCCGCCCGCTGCGCCGGCCCGTCGAAGGTGCCAAGCGTGCGCAGACGATCGGTCTCGAGGGTCGCGCCGATATCGCGCGGCAGATCCGCAAAGGGTGCGGCGATATCGATCGCGGCGGCGGCGGTGGGCAGTTCGCCCGGTGCGGTGCCCTTCCAGATGAAGGCCCATTCCTCGCCGTCGATGCGCGGGTGGGGCTGCATCACCTGGACGAAGAATGTGCCGAGTGGCCGGTCCCATCCGATGACGACGGAACTGGCAACGTCCTTGCCGGGCAGGACATGACGGCTCATGATCGGCTCCTTTGCGAGGGATCAGTTTTCGAGAGTGCCCCATTCCGGGTGCCAGGGCCTCGGGAAAGGGGCAAAGCGCAGCACGCCGGTGACCTGAGTGATACCAGCGGCGGATAGTTCTTCGAGATGCATCACACAGGAGAACGCCTCGGTCATATCGGTCTCGAGGAGGTGATCCAGCATGGCGGCCTCGAAGATGTCCCGGTCGGTCATGGCCGTCCAGTCCAGGGCATCCATGAAGCGCTCGCGCCGCTCGACATAGCGCTCGAGGCGCGCGGCGTTCGCCGTAACGATGACAATGGCCTGATCGATCTGCATGGCCACCTCCTCACGCCGCGAGGGGCTGGGCGGAGTCTGGCGTCGGAGCCATCGGCATCAGCGCCGGGACCGGCATGCCCGCGGGCATCGGCAGGACCGGCGTCGGGGATGACGTCGGTGCCGGGACGATATCGGCAAGCCGCAACTCGCGCTTCAGCCGCGCGGCGAAGCGTTCGGCCCTGATGAAGTCCGAGATACGCGCAAAGCGCAGGCGTTCGCGTGCTGCAGGTCCGCGCTTCGCGAAGTAGCTGACCTCGTTGCCCTCATGGAGCGGGCCAACGGCGAGCGATACCTCGATCTCGGGCGAGGTGAGCACCACGCTCCCGGAAATCGCCGCGTCGCCATAGTGCGAAGCGACCTCGTAGCGGCCTTCGGAAAGATCCAGCGCGATCGCGAGGCGGCGCATGGCCTGGCGCGCGTCACGGTGGAAGCGGTCCTTGGCCGCCTTGTCGAAGGCGACACCGCGCAGGGCGAGCGCCAGCAGTGCGGGATGGCGATCCAGCTCGGCGATGCGCCGCGTGCAGGCACTGCGCAGCGCCGCCTCCTCCCTCGCGGCCTCGGCAAGGCGTCCGAGATGGCGCGCGAGCAGGAGAATGGCGGGGTCGTTGTCGGGGCCGATGCCGGCGACGCGGCAGTCCTCGATGCCCCGGTTGATGGCGTGGAGAGCGGCGGTCAGGCTGGTCAGCGCGCTCGGATCGAGGGCCTGGTGGTGGCGGAACGGCACATCGTAGGACATTGCGAGGCACTTTCGGGCAAGATCGGGCGCATCCTCACGCCCGCCCTTCCCCTTCCCCCTCCGCTCCCGTGCCTTGGGGGTGCAGAGGGAAAATGGTGCCTCGATTCAGATCAGGTTGTTTCGCTAACAACCTCACGCCACTGATGGACGAGAGCAATGATCTCCTCGCGTCGACCGAACTGATCAGCATAGATCGCCTCGGGATAAGCCGCGAGGAAACCGACGATCCTTGCGATATCGAGACCGACTTCCCGGTCGAGTCCGAACAGGTCGGCGATGGGAAAATGCCCCCAGTCGTCACCGTTCCACCAAGCGAGCAGAAAATTCGCGACCCGCTTCGATTGCCCAGTATCCGAGCGGGCGACATCGATAAGGCGATCAAGGGCAACTTTCGCACTTGCGACATCGATCGAGATTGCGGTCATGGCAGATTGTCCTGATTTGCATGATGTATGGCACCGCGAAAATCGCGGTTAAGTTGAAGACGCGGTCCAAGGGTTGATGGTGTTGATTTTTGCGGCCAGGAAGGGCGCTGTATCTCGCGTCGCAATGACAAATCCACGCGATGCCGCGATAGCCGCGATATAACCGTCTGGCGTCGGGAAACCACGGCCCGCAGCCCTAGCGACAACAGCAAGATCGGAATACTTGAATGCCGCCCGTTCGTCGAACGGGAGTATCTTACCGAAGAACAGCTCGATCGTCCGGGACATCGCTTCCTCCAGCGATTGTCGCCGCTTGCCCTGTGCCAGTATGGAGATGCCAAACCGGATCTCAGCAATGGTCACGCTCGTGATGAACAGCGTCTCGATCGGCTGTTCGTCCAGCCAGGTGGATACCGCCCGCGATGGAGCAGCCTTTGTCATCTCCGATATGACGTTCGTATCCAGAACAATCATTCGTCGAGAGCCATCGGAGCGGCAGGAGTGCGTTCTCCAGCGTTTGCAAGAACTGCAGCTTCTTCGTCGGTAATTCCTGCAGCTTTCCAGATTCCGGAGAGAGCCTGTCCCAAGCGGGGACGGCCTTCAGGCTTCACCGCACGTGATAGAATATCCCGAATCTCGGCTTCGGTACTGCGCCCATGCAAGGCGGCCTGCGCCTTGAGCGCACGATGGACGTCGTCAGGAATATTACGAACTGTCAGGGCCGGCATGAGAAAGCATCCGTTTGATGGCATCTTGTCGAAATGATATCATGCGCGCGCTGGCACCGTCAATTCGGGAAGCGCCGGACTCGCCAGCTCGGCCATGAAGCCATCGGGATCGATGAACATGGCGAGCGCGCGCAGATACTCCGCATAGGCGAAGCGCGAGCGCTCGCTGTCGAACTCGTGGCGCGTGGCGGTGAGCACGCTGCGATATTCGCAGGCGAGTGTTTCGCCGTTGGCGCGGATGGTATCGGCGAAGGCGCGAAAATGGCGGTAGCGCATGAGCTTTACTCCATGAGAGTTCGCCTTTCCCTCGCCCTCTCCCCTTCCGATGCCCCGGATGTCCAGGATTTCTCGGGTCGCTGGGGCACCGGCGCAGAGAGGGTCAGCGCCGCCCCGGCTTCGCCTCGCAGGCAAGCCGCTCGCCGCGACGCCACTTGGCCGGTTCGGTAAAGCTGCCCGCGTGCGCGCCGCGCTTTGCAGCACGGGCGGCCTGATAGGCGGCCATGTATCGGCGCGCCTGTTCGGGCCGGCCCTTGAGGTAGCCGGTCACCGGGATCGCAAGCCCCGCCGCGATCATCGCCTCGCCCAGGTCGCGCCCGCCGATCTCGACGGTGCCCACCGGGCGGCCATAGCTGGCGCTGCCGGTGAGGCGGACCGTCGCGTTACCGGACTTGAGCAGCCGCGAGGCATAGTCCTGTGCTGCCTTGCCACATTGCCAGCAGCCCGAAGCGGTGGCGCACAGTTGCTTGCGCTCATAGGCATCGGCGCCGTGGAGGCGCACATCGAACGACACGGTGTCGCCGTCGATTGCGCGGCCTCGGGCAACGATCGCGGAAGCACGGGGATCGGCAGGTTCACGCGAGACGGCGACATCGCAGGCGGCGAGCGCGAGGAGGGCGAGGCAAATCAGGCGCATACGGCATGGTCCTCGCCGGCGGCCTCGGGACCGCAAGTGTTGCCGCTCACCGGCGCGGCATCGCCGCGATGCTCGATGACGCGCCAGGGCTGGAGCGGATCGAGGGTGGCGACAACTGAAACGACAAGGCCGGCCGCGGCCATGCGGCCCGCAACGCGGACCGCATGGCCGCGGCTGCACAGCACCGCGCGCAGAGAAGACAATGTTCGGATCGGGATCTGTGTCATGGGATTGCCTTTGCAGATGCGGCGCCGGTTGTGGAAGGGGAGGCGAAGACAGTGCGATGCACGCGGGTCTGCACCGCCACGCTCCAGTCGCGCTCCCGAAAGCCGGTGATCCGGTAGCGGCCATGGCCGTCCGGAACGCGGAAGGTGATCGAGCGGCCACGCTTGACGACGATGAACTCGCTGTCCTCGTAGCCGTCGGTGAAGGTCACCGGCTCGGCGAGCCGGATGCGCATGCCGTCCTCGATCTTCCGGGAACGGCGCTGGAGGTTGGCGCGGCAGCGCCGCCGCCAGTCGAGGGCATATTCGTTGTCGGTCGGCGTCAGCAGGTCGAGGATGTGGCTGGGGCAGCCATCCTCGCATGGCCCCATTTTTTCGCTCAAGTCCTTGTACCCGAAGTGGAGATTGTCCTTGTCCTTCGGGTTCCACCGCACGAGGCAGACGATGCCGAGCACTTCGGTTATCTCGCCGTTGGCGCGGTATTGCACGGCCGCGTAGTAGACCCTGTTGCCGGGGCAGGACGAGGCGAGGACGCGCGCGCTGTGCGCGATGCCGTCTTCTCCCGCTTCCCAATCGAAAGTGAACTGGGCGTCGAGATAGGATTTGGCGGTAGCGTGCCCGCCCATGTGGTGACGGTTCATGTATAGCCAGCCCATAGGGTTTTCTCCTCAGGTGATGGTGATGGGTCATGCCGCCGCCTTCATCGGCTCTGCGGCCCCGTTACCGGAAGCGCTGCGGCTGAAAGCGGCGAGGTAGGCGAATGCCTGCTCGGCCTTCGAAGCGGCGGTTAAGATGGCGCTGTGATCGCTCCGGAGCACGTCGATCCAGTGGCCCAGGTAATTGGCATGGCTGTCGTGAAGTTCGCTCGGCAAGCCAAGCTCGGCGCAGATCGACGCTGAAGTCAGTTCGGCGCAGAGTTCCTCCATGCAATAGGCCGCATCGCCGAACCGCTTGCCGAAAGTGCGGTTGAGGCGCGTTTCATTTCCGCTCCAGTGCGCGGTCTCGTGTCCTCTCGTCGAGGCCAGCAGATCCGCCGAACGGAAGCTGCCGGGATGAGGGAGCTGGATGTAATCGCCACCCGGATCGTAGTAGGCGCGGTCCCCGCCCCAGCGCAGTTCAGCAGGGATCGGCGCGAAGAAGGCATCGATCGCCGCCTGCCGGTGGGAAAGCAGCGCCGGGGTCGGCGGCACGTCGCGCGCATAGTAGTAGCGCGGCAGGCCCTCCACTTCGTCGGCATTGTAGACCCAGTAATGGCGCAGGAAGCGGATCAGCGGACCCGACGTCGTCTCGCCCATGAGGCCGGGAGCACCGGCCTTGCGGAAGCTGGAGGCATAGATCGACATGGCCGGAACAGCATCGCGATGGATATGGCCGCCCAGCTCCCCGGCCTGGCGCGCGGTCATCCAGTAGCGCGAACGATAGCCGCGGGCGTCGGCGATCGCCCAAAGCCAGAGGCAATTAATGCCATGGTACGGCGTGCCCTCATGGCGCAGCGGGCGCCCGCCCTCGCCGGTCAGCGACCAGGGCCGGGTCCAGGGCTTTGTCCCCGCCTCGAGGCGGGCAATGATGGTGCGGGTGACCTCGCGCGCGATATCGCGAGAGGAACGCGGGGCGGATGCCGGGAGCCGTGCCGGCACGGTAATGGACATGGCGCACTCCTGCGGTTAGCAATGCGGTCGCACCGCCGACGTCTCTGGGGGGAGACGACGGCGGTGCGACCTGTCAGGACAGTGCGGGAGGCTTATTCGGCGGCCTCGGCCCATTCGCTGACCGCGTCGTCGTCGCCGAAGACATGCGGGCTTTCGTCATCGGCGCCATCCGCCTCGTCGTCGATGGCCTCGTGCCGGTCCATCGTGCCGTCTTCGGTGTCGCCATCATCGGGACCGCCCATTTCGGCACCGTCAGCGGACAGCACCGCCACCAGGGCCTCCTCGTCGTCCCCGATCAGCGCCGCAAGGTCGATCCCGGTGCCCGCATCGGCATCGTCGCCGCCTGCGGCCTCGGCATCGGCATCGGCCTTCGGCTCGGTCACCGGGAAGCGCATCGCGACAGGCACCCAGGCGAGCGCGGCTTCCTTCACCTCGGCCTCGATCACCGCCTCGCCGGCGAACAGCTTCTCGCACGAGGCCGAGATCTCGCCCTTCTTCTGGCTGGCGTGGCGGCCCGAGAGAGCGGGACCGCCGACCTCGTCGAGCAGCAAGAGCAGCGCGCCCTTGGGCACGCGGTCGAAGAAGTTCTCCGAGGTCGGCCGCCACCAGCTGGCCACATCGATATCGAGGAGCGTCGCGAGCCGGTTTTGCAGCGCGTTCTGCCGCGTGGAGTAGCTCTCCTTCGCCTCGAAGGACTTCGCGACGATCCAGGCCAGCCATGCCGCCTTGGCTTCGTCGCCGAGCATGCGGAACGCCTCGAAGCGCGTCACCATGTCACCGGATCCGGTCCAGCTGGCATCGAGCCCGTCATGGACCTCGGCGAGGTAATCGCGCGCGCGGGCGCCGGGCACGCTATTGGCCAGAACCGGGTCCTGCGGCGAAGGCGCGCGGATCGTCGTACCGTTACCAGCGACCCCGGCATGGCCCTGGTCGGCCATGACGAACAGCATGTAGTCGAGCGCCAGCGCCGGATTGGCGATGATTGCCGCGCCCAGCACGTCGCGGCGCTGGACCGCGAGCTGATCGAGCAGCACCTGGCTCATCGCCTTGCCGCCCGGAGCCGCCGCTGCCGGATCGACCTCGTCGGCCTTGCCCCGGCCCTCGGCGAGGGGACCGCCGCGCACGGGGCCTTCCTCGATGCGGAAGGTCGGGGTGCGCGCGACGATCGCGCCGTCGCCGTCGATATAAGGGGCATCGTCACCGTCACCGGCGTCGCCGCCCTCGCCCGGTTCATCGCCGGCCTCGTCTTCATCGTCGACCAGGGTGACGCGCAGCGAGGTCTCGGAGTAGTAGGTGTCGTCCAGTTCCATGGTGCCGTCGTTCTCCAGCGTCAGGAACAGGCCGACGCGCGGGGTCAGTTCGGGAGGCAGCAGCGCAGGACGATGGAAGCGCAGCGTCTGCACCTCTTCGCCCAGCGTCTCGTATTCGGCATTGAGGGCGTCGTAGGCTTCCTCCTCGATCTCCTCGTTCTCCATCTCGGTCTCGATGGCGCCGATACGGGTATCGATCTCCTCGATCCGGGCCGCCTGCTCCTCCGTCAGCGCCGCCATCGGCAGGTCGACACGGTGAAGCCCGCGGGCCGCTTCCCAGACCGAGCCCCCGGCGATCGGCCTGATCCAGGCAAGGCCACGTTTCTCGCCGATGCGCTTCGCCTCGGATTCCATGCGATCGGCCGCCAGCGCCTGCGCGATCTCGGGATTGAGCCAGCTGTCGCCGGCATCGCTGAACAGGTCGCGATCGACCACGCCGCCGGCAGCCACATAGGCGTCCTCGCCGACCAGCAACGCGACAGGGTCGGTGGACTTCATGCTCTCGTTGGCGATCACCCGGCGGATCGTGTCGGGGCCGTAGTAGCTGGACTTGCCGTAGCTGTTCCACACCATCATCTGGCGCTCGTGGCTCTGGGTCGAGGCGTAGGCCTTGGCGAGGTCGAGCGTGATCGTGCCCTCGGCCAGCGCCTCGAAGATGGGCTCGGCGAGATTGGCGAGGCGCAGGCGGCCTTCGACGAACCGGCGCGAGATGCCGAAGCGCTTCGCCACCCCGTCGATGTCGCCGTTCTCGCCCAGGAAGTGCTGGAAGGCCCGGCATTCGTCGGCAGGAGACATCGCCAATCTCTGGAAATTCTCGGCCAGCGAGGTTTCCGAGAGCGTCGCATCGTCGCCCGAAAGCGTCATCACCGGCACGTCATAGTCGGCGGCAACGATATCGCCGCGTTCGGCCAGCAGCATCAGCGCGCGGTAGCGGCGGCTGCCGGCGATCACGGCGAACGCGCCGCGCGGCTTCTTCACCGGCGTGACGATGAGGTTCTGCAGCACGCCGCGCGCGAAAATGTCGGCGGCGAACTGTTCGATCAGGTCATCGCCCGCCTTGCGCACATTGATGTCGGAGAGGATCAGCCTGGCGAGTTTCACGGTCTGGATCATGGGGATATCACCTTCTTGGCACTGTTCGGACCAATTCCCGAACACCCCTCCCCTTCCCCCTCCCTCTCTTTGGGCCCCGGGAAGTCGTGATATCGCTGTGATCCTATGGCATGCTCAGGTGCTTGCTCGGTGCTGAGTGCCGTTCGGGGATTTGCGGCTCACGCGAGCCTCATGGCGCAGCATGTGCTTGCGCAACGTGCGGTTGATCTCGGTCTGGTAGCCCCCATCGGAGTGTTCCTTGAACCAGGCGATGACGTCCAGATCGAGCCGCATGGTCACCGACTTCTTGAGCGGCTTGTAAAGGCCCGGACGGTGGGCATGGTCCCAGTTGGCCTCCGGCGCCTCGGGAATGTCGTGCGTGTCGATCTCGTCGTCTGCCATCGCCTGAAGCGCGGCCAGCTGCTCACGCTCGGACTTATCAAGATTCTTCTTCATACCGTCTCCTTTCGTGAGGCGTTGCCTTTCGGGCGCTGATGATCCGTATCCGGTTGTCGCTATCTGGATCTGGATAGCTGTGCACGACCAGGACGATAACCGTGCCCTGCACCGCACCGATCGCATGGAAGCGTTCCTCACCATCGACCGTTCGGTCAGGGACGATGACGAGGAAAGGATCGTCCCACACCCGCTGGGCGAGCGGAAACCCGATCCGGTGCTTGCGCAGATTGATCTCGGCTTTCTCCGGGTCCCATTCGAACCGCACATCATCTCCATATGTATTGACGATATTGTCCATACACCATTACTCTCGATTATGCCAGTGCTCTCACGCCGCCTTGAGGATGGCGCCGATCACGCTCTCCGCATCATTGACCGGCACGAAGACGCGGCTGCGATACGCGATGATCTCGACGAAGCACCCGAGCGACTTGAGCCAGGGCAGCTGGTTCGCGGGCGCATCGACGATCTCGACACGGGGGTTGCCGTTCACCAGTGAGCGCCTGAAGGTCATCACGAAGGGCCGCGCCACCTCGACGCTGCGCCCGGACAGCACCGAACGGGCGATGGCCTCGACCGGCATGTCCTCGGACTTCGCTATGCCCAGTTTGGTGTAGAGCTGGACCACATGCTGATCGAACACGAGACGCCCGAGCCAGGAGTTGCCCTGGCCATCGACGATGCGGTTGACGGCCAGATGGTCCGACGGCAGCGCCGACCAGATCGGCAGCAGCAGTCCGGTGGCGAGCCGGATCGTCTCGACGTCGAGTTGCTCGGCGGCCTCGGCCACTTCCTCGGTCCATCTGGCGGCAAAGGCCTCTCGGTCGATGACGTCCCAAGCTGTTTCGAGGAGATCGGCCTCGCGCAAGAACTCGCGCCGGCACGGACGTTGAAGTTCGACGCGCGGGATCGGCTCGCCCTCCTCGTCCATCCACGGCCGCGCCTTGAGGCGCAGCGCCACCTTGCCCGAGCGGGCGTTGTGGACGAAGGCCGCATCCCCATGTGGACCGGCGTGGGCATCGGCGATCCTGAGGATGCGCTCGAGCGCGATGGGGTTTTTACGCCGTGCGATCTCGATGGTGAGCAGGTGACTGGTGGCCCCGCTGTTCGGATCGGTGCGCAGCAGCGTGTCGTCGATGACGGTGGCGGTGTCGGCCATGATCGTCTCGACGCCCACATCGAGCGTTCCGGCCTCGCGCGCGGCGGCGACGCGGGTTTCCACGAGAGCGAGGAACTCCTCGAAGATTGCGTTCTGCAGGCCGATCGGCAAGGCGAGAAGGCGGTTGAGCCAGCGCTGGATGGGGGGAAGCTCCTCCTTCATCACGCCGTCGCTGTCGTGGATCTCCAGCCCGGTACGCGCGGAGAAGTCATCGAGCGTCGTGCTCTTGAGCTTGCCGTCATCGAGCAGGTGGAACCACGTCACCAGCGCGTCCCTTGCGTACTCGGACTCGAGGTTGTCCGAAGGATCGAACAGATTTTGACCCCCGGTCTGGCGTTGGCCGCGCGTCAGCGCGCCGAGGCTGTCGAGCCGCCGCGCGATCGTCGAGGTGAAGCGCAGCTCGCCCTTGCAGTCAGTGGTGACCGGACGGAACAGCGGGGTCGAGGCCTGATGCGTGCGGTGCGTGCGCCCGAGGCCCTGGATCGCCCGGTCGGCGCGCCATCCCGGCTCGAGGAGGAAGTGAACACGCTGCTCCTGGTTCGCTGCATCAAGGCTGGCATGGTAGGAACGCCCGGTGCCGCCCGCATCGGAGAACACCAGCACCCGCTTGGTGCCGTCCATGAAGGCCATTGCCTCGGACCGACTGGCGCTCGCCGTGCGGCTCTCGACCTTCTGCCGCCCGTCGGCGAGCGTCACGAGCCGCTTCGAGCGGCCCGTCACTTCGGCGACGCGCTCGGGACCGAAATGCTCGACGATGGCATCGAGCGCGGACTGGATCGGCGGCAGCGCGCAGATCGTCTCGATCAACCCGTCGCGCGCGGCGATGGCATCGGGATTATGGACCGGATGGCCATGCTCGTCGCTCATCGGCTCGGAGCGCGCCGTTCCGGTATCGTCGGTGATGACCCGCATCTGCCGGGTCGGGAAGGCGCGCATCAGGTAATCGACGATCTGGTCGACCGGCGAGAGCGTGAGCGTGGGATCGGCGCGTTCCTCGGCGCTCATCTGCGACAGGCGCCGATCGAGGATCGCCTCGGCCGTCGTCACCAGTTGCAGCACCACCGACTGACCGGCCTTGAGGTGTTCCTCGACGGCGGCGATCACCGTGGGCAGCTTCATCGCCAGCAAGACCGCCCCAAAAAATCTTTGCTTAACAGACTCTATTCGGCTGCGCGCCGCGGCCTTGGCGCCGGCATTGAGCGTACCACCCCCGAAGCCGTCGATCACACCGGTTTGCGTCAAGGCGGCTTCCATGTTGGACAATATCACGTGCCACGCCGAGGCATAGGTGTCGTAAATCTCGATCTGCGCCGGGGTCAGCGCGTGGCGCAGCACGTCGTACTCGACACCGGCGAAGCTGAGCGCGCGAGCGGTATAGAGGCCGAGTGCCTTGAGGTCCCTGACAACCAGCTCCATGGCCGCGATCCCGCCCTGACGGATTTCGGAGATGAACGCCTCGCGGTTTGCAAACGCAGTCTCCGGTCCCCACAGCCCGAGGCGCACGGCGTAGGCGAAATTGTTCACGTCCGATGCCCCGGTGGCGGACGCATAGAGCACGCGCGCGCCGGGCAGCCGGTTCTGGAGCAGCACCCCGGCAACGCCCTGCAGCGAGCCTTCCTTGCGCCCGAGCGCGCCCTCGCCGCCGGCAGCGCCGCCCATCTCGTGCGCCTCGTCGAAGGCGACGACGCCGTCGAAGTCGCCTCCGGCCCAATCGAGGATCTGCTGCAGGCGGGTATGATCCGAGCGGCCCGAGCGCAGGGTCGGATAGGTCACGAACAGCACGCCCTGATCGAGCGATACGCTCTGGCCGATCTTCCAGTTGGAGAGCGGCTGCACGTCGGCCGACATACCGCCGAGCGCCGTCCAATCGCGGCGAAAATCCTCCAGAAGAGGTTCGTTCTTCGTCACGAAGACATGGCGGCGGCGGCCTTGCAGCCAGTTGTCGAGGATGCACGCGGCGATCTGACGGCCTTTGCCCGCCCCGGTGCCGTCGCCGAGGAAGAAGCCCTTGCGGTAGGAGCGCCCTTCAGAATCGATGACAAGCCCGACCCCGGTATCGGCGGGCCGGAAGGTGCCGGGCAGCATCTGCGACCAGGCATGGCCGGCATAGACCACGGTTTCCAGCTGCGAGGTCGAGAGCAGCCGCTCGGTGACGGTACGCTCGGGCAGATGCGGAATATGGGTCGGGATCGGCGCCGGGATCGAGCCCATCGCCACCGATTCCACCAGGGCGGTGGGATGCTCGCCCGCCGTCTCGAAGACGATCCGGCTCGGGCGATAAGGCAGGTAGACCCCGACCTGCTCGGCCAGCGGCGCAGCCTGTTCCAATACCCGGTATGCGACGGGCAGCACCGCGTTCTTCACCGGGGCATGAAACGGCCGCGGCTTTGCAAGCTTTGCGCTGCGCGCAGCGCCGAACATCGTGGCGGGTTTGCGCGCTGTGGCAGAAGACGAGGAAGAAGGCATGGAAAGGGGTGATGAGGCGGGACCCATGTTTTCCAGGGCGAGGCGCGGCGGGATCGTCACGGCATCGAGGAGGTCCGCCAGCGAGGTGCACGCGATCGTCGCGGGGCGCATGTCGTCCTCGCCGGCGGGGGCCACCTTGTCGATGACGTAGAGCCTGACGGCGATATCGGTGCCGTGCTTGCGGTAGCAGTGTTCGAGCCGCAGCGAAGTGCGCACGCTGCATCCCGCCAGCACCGCCTCGAAGGCAGCGCGTACCCGTGTATCGGGGGCGAACCAGTCGGGCATCACCGCGACGGCGCGGCCACCGGGCCGAAGACGGCGCAAGGCGGCCTGCAGATGGCGCAGCGCCGCGAGATCGTCGGCGCCGCGCCCGAGGCTGCGCGCAAACGGCGGGTTCATCAGCACGACGCTGGGGCGCGGCAGCGCGGCATGGAGGCTAACCAGCCCTGCCCCGTCATGGCCGGTGACCACAGCCTCAGGGAACACCGACGCAAGCCGCTCGCGGCGCTGCGCATCGATCTCGTTGAGGTAGAGCGCGCCGCTTGCCGGGACCTGCGCGGCGAGCAGGCCATTGCCCGCGCTCGGCTCGAGCACGATGTCTTCAAGGGTAATCGCCGCCAGCAGCACCGCCAGCGCAGCAATATCGGCAGGGGTCGAGAATTGCTGGAAGGCGATCTGTTCCTCGCTGCGCACCGTCTGCGTGGGGCACCGCGCCATCAGCGCCGTGGCGGCCGAGACATCGGCGAGGGTTTCGAGCGCATAGGGCCGCGTGCGCAGGTGCAGGGCGAGCGCGTGCTCGAGCATCTCGAAGCTCGCCCGCTGGGTCCAGCGCCCGTCGGCATCGCTGCCGCCAAAGCAGCGCGTCATCGCCTGGTTGAGATCGCGCCGGGTGATGAGGGCGCCATCTGCCAGCAATGCGGCAATATGGCGGGCGGCGTCACCATCGTTGATCGGGGCGTTGAGCGGGGGACGATCGAGCAGATCGCGCATGGCAAGGGGTCTCCTGTTCCTCTGCCCGGACGGCAGATCACCCCTTCCCTTCCTCCCTCCACTCCTGCGTTTCGGATGTTCGGGAAGTCCCGGCGTCATCGGCCGTCCTGCCTGCATCCGGGCCGCCTGCCCGCTCCTGTTCCTCCAGAACCTGCGCCCAGTCCTTGCCTGGAGGCGGCATATCGACGCGGATCAGCCGGTCGTCGGCCGCATAGGCGCGCGCCGCGCGGTTGACGGCGCGCCGCCCCGCGGTGTCGTTGTCGCCGGCAAGGATGAGGCTGGTAACGGTCTCGGGAATGGTGACGAGCCCGAACCGCCGCGAGCCGAGGCTCGCCCAGCAGGGCAGCCCGCGCAGCCGCGACCATGCGCGCGCGGTCTCGAATCCCTCTGCAAGACCGATCGTGGGGCCAATACCGCCGCCACGCCAGGCGCCAAAACCCAGCGTCCCGATCGTCGCCTTCGCGGTGTAGCGCGCGGTTACGGGATCGAGGAATATCCGCTGCAGGGCGACCAGGCTCGGACCCTCGCGCACCGCGACGAGCAGCGCCGGCTTGAAGACGGTGTTGGGCCTGGCGCCATGCGGGCAGCGCGGATGGAAGCGTAGATCGCCTGGGACCGGCAGCAGGAAGCGCGAGGCGAGGTAGCGTTCGCCAAGGGTTCCCGGGACCGGGAGCGCCTCGTCCCACAGCCGCTGGACATTGGCGCTGCGGCCCCCTGGCGCATCGGGCGGCGGCTCGTAGCGGCGGGTAATGGCGATGCGCTCGAGTTCGCGCAGCACGTCGATCGGCGAACACCCGGCAAAGCAGGTGACGAGAATGCCGTGGTCGCCCTGGCGCAGCGAGAGGCTCGGGGTATGGTCGTTATGGACCGGGCAGCGGCACATCGCGACATTGCCGCGCCAGATGCCGCGCAGCGTGCCGACGATATCGACCAGCCTTTGCGAGGGCCGGTTGGCGACAAGGCTCATCGATGGTTCTCCGCCTTCGGCGTCAGCACGGCGCGCGCGATCGCGTAGATACGCTCCTCCCATGCGGACCAGGCCGCGACCGCCTCGTCATCGTGAAGCCGGGGCACGGCGTCGGTCAAGCGCTCGCGGCCGCGCACATAGGCGATGAGCGCCGTCTCGACGCTCGCCTCGTCGGGATGCAGCTGGGCGATATCCGCATGTTCGCGATCCCGGATGAACAGGACGAAGTGTTCCATGGCGGCAGATCCTCATGGGGGGCCGGAGCGGCGCATGGCCCGCGCATCCGGTGGCTGAAGGGCTGGCCGGTTCTTCCCGGCCAACTTCGCCCTCCCCCTCAACTCCCATCGTCTTGCAGCTTTTGCGCTTCGGGCTGCATTGACCCCATCATTGCCTGTAATTCTCTTACAGGTTTATGATTGCAGGTGTGCCCGGCGTAGCCCGCGCCTATGAAAGATTTGTAGTTTACCGGAGGATTCGTCTGTCGCAGTTCACGCCTATCGAGATCGCCAACTGGCTCGCCATCTACCTGGCGACGGGTCTGTGCTGCCTAATCGCGCTGGCGCTCTCGGTGACGGTGGCGCTTCACGACAGTGTGCGCGAGCGGGTGTGGAGCCAGGTGCGCGACATGCGCAGCGCCTTGCTGTTCGTGCCGAAGCTGTGGTGGCGCTGGCAGAAGCTCTATCTGCTCTCCACCCCGGTGACGCTGGGGATCGTCCTATATTTTGCGGCATCGCTGCGCTGGATCTGAGCCGCGCTAGATTGCCGCCGACAGGGGTATTACCGGAGCTTATGACCGATACGAGCGAGTGGAAAATTCATCGCGCCTTCTGGCGCGACGGGGTCATCGTCGTCGATTTTCTGGCGGGCAACCGCCAGGCGATGCTCTCCTTCGATCGCGGCGCCAATGCCGCCGATCCGTCCGACGAGGCGCGCGAGGTCATCATGCTGGGGGTGATCGAAGGACCGTGGCATGGACGGCCGATAGCGTGCGTGCAGGGCGAGGTCGAAGCGAAGCGCCTGCTCCAACAGGGCGGCTATGCCTGAGCGCTTGCCGTACGTCTACGACCAGAATCTGCGCGCGTGTTCGATCTTTACGTGACCACCGTTAGAGAGGTGCGGCCCGTCGCGCTGGTCATGGCGGCGCTGTTCGTGATGGCAGCCGCGCGCATGGCCCGGCGGCCGGTATGGTGCGGGGTCTTCGCCCTTCTGGCGTTCGCCAGCGCATTCCCGGTGCTGATCTATCCGCAGGGTTAAAATCTCGTCCCTTTCCGTAAGGCAGCGGTGATGCATAGCGTAGGCAAAATGCACTTTCGTGCGTGCAGGAGTGCGGAGCGTTGTCTGGCGTACGCATAACGCCCTTGCGGTGTCATTTCGTCCCCATCCGAAAACTGTCCGGGCAATCGCCGTACCGTTAATCTGTGTCCCGATAATGCACGCATGGCTGCCAGCGCTCACAGGTCGAGTGCGCCCATGAGCTTGCCCAGCGCCTGCTCGCTCTCGGCTTCAGCGCGATCGATGGTGAGAAGCTGGCCGAGATGCGCCATGCGCGGGTGGGTCACGGCCTTGGCGGCGGCATAGTCCTGCGTCTCGAAGCCCATCGCGGCTCTGTTGCAAAGATTGGCGGCAGTCAGAGGTAGGCTGTCGCTCTGCGCCGATCAGGCGGCTGCTGCGAAATGGT
>NZ_JARYGI010000034.1:0-38151 GCF_033795625.1 Sphingobium sp.
CAAAGAAGCGATACATTCCTGATCCACATGTTCGCGAAAGATTGCAAAGAGCGGCAAACGATCCAAGATTGTCTGAATATCGTCGTGAACAGGCATTGGCCCGACTACGTGATATTGCTCGGCTTGAATCTGGCATACCCGAACCTTCACCTGCGAGCACTAAGCAAACGAACACAGGCGGTTCAGAGGTCATGCCCCTGTTGATGTACATTTTAGGGCCATCCACGTTTTTTTGTGTAATGGCCGCGATGGTTCCTGCCATCATCATCTTCGGTGATGCAGGCTGGGCGTGGCTTATCCATGACCGGGTTATGGCGATCATTGTCTTCGAGCGAGGCATAATGAACGCCGACCCGCTCGCTGAAATTGTGTTCGGCGGGGTGGCTATGGGTCTGTTGGTGTCGATTGGCATGATCGTCTATCGCTGGATAAACGGCTACTGGCCCCATCAATCCTAAATTCCACCGCGTTAGGTGGCCGATGCAGTGACTAAGTTTTTAGGGAGCGTTTGTGGGAACGGAACGCCGTATTCCCAAATTATCTTTAACTTTCAACAAGCGGTGGCGGAGACGGAGGGATTCGAACCCTCGGTAAGGGATTTACCCCTACGACGGTTTAGCAAACCGTTGGTTTCAGCCACTCACCCACGTCTCCGCATGGCTCGAAAGAGGCGCGTTGGCGTCTCCAGGCTATCGAGCGTTGGGCTATAGCGAGAGCTTTTCTCCATGGCAACGTCATCTGGACGATTTTTCCATGCTATCAAGCGCCGCAGAAGGTCATAGAAGATACGTCTTTCCGTCCGTCGCGGAATCGACTCGGATCGCCGTTCGTTCATTGTCGTTTCATGTCGTGGATCGGATACACATGGCCTGCGCCGTCGCGCGGTATCGGGGAGGAATGGATGGGTTGCCGAAATAGGTCTGCTTCAGGAGCGAGTGCAGGACGCGTCATGCGCGGCATTGCGATCCTTTCAGCAGTCTCGGGTCTGATGCTGGCCAATGTCGCGAGTGCGCAGATCCGCAATGTCGATCCCAATACGGCGATCGATGCCGATCTTGCGCCTGCACCCTCGGATCAGCAAGGCAGTTCCGCACCGCTCGAAGTCAACGATCCGCCTCCAGAGCAGGCACCTGCGAACCGGGCACCGCCACCGCCACCCGTGCTGACCCAGAACGGCGCGCCTGCTACGGCGACCGGTGCGCCTGTGACCGCGGCGTCTCCACCTGCTGCGCCGCTTCCGACCGCCTCATATCAGCAGGATGACCTGATCGGTGCCGCTGAAGGCGTGTTCGGCAAGGGAGCGGCTGGGCTTGCCGGGATCATCGAGAAGATACTGAAGGAACAGGGCCAGCCCAATGCCTATATCGCAGGACGCGAGGCGTCGGGGGCATTCGTGGTCGGGCTGCGCTATGGATCAGGCACGCTCAACCACAAAGTCGAAGGGACTCGGGACGTCTACTGGACCGGACCATCGATCGGATTCGACGTCGGCGGCAATGCCGGGAACACCTTCGTCCTCGTCTACAACCTCTACGACACGCAGGACCTGTACCACAGGTTTCCCGCGGGCGAGGGTGGCGCGTATTTTGTAGGAGGCTTCACAGCGAGTTATCTGCGCTGGGGTAAAGTCGTGCTGATCCCCATCCGCCTGGGAGTCGGCTACCGGCTAGGCGTCAATGCCGGCTATATGAAATTCACGGAAAAACGGAACTGGTTGCCATTCTGATCTTTGCTCCGGTCGATTAGATCGCAAGCGCGAACTGTGCTGCGGATACGCCGTCATCCCGGTCGGCCGGCTCAAGATTGTGAATGCCTAGGCCAAGCAATCTTGCGCCCTTGGGCAACGGCATCTCGCCGTCGAGCAAGTCCCGCCCCATCTCTTCCAGTGTCGACAATTGCGAGATGGCGCGGGGAACGGACCTAGATCGCGTTATCAGCGTGAAGTCGGCGAACTTCACCTTCAGCGTAACGGTCCGTCCGCGCATGCCTGAAGCTTCGATGCGGGGCCAGAGCCGGCTTACGATCTTGCCCAGTTCCGAATGCAATGCGTCGCGCTCGGCTATATCCGCGCCGAAGGTGTCTTCGACACTGATCGACTTGGCGACTTCGCGGCTCGAACCGGGCGGTCGTCTACGCCCCGGGCAGCCCGGTAGTAATATTCGGCCATGCTGCCGAAATGCTGGCGCAGGAAGGGGAGGGGGCACGCGCGCAGATCCGCGCCAGTCTCGATCCCGAGCTTCTGCATCTTGGCCGCCGTGACCGGACCGATGCCGTGAAAGCGCCGGACGGCCATGGTCTCGACAAACGCGGCACCCTGATCCGGCCGGATCACGCAGAGGCCGTCCGGCTTGTTCTGGTCTGAGGCAAGCTTCGCAAGCAGCTTGTTGTAGGATACTCCGGCAGATGCTGTCAGCCCCGTTTCAGCTCGGATCAGGCGTCGAATTTCTTCCGCGATCCTAGTGGCGGATTCAAGGCCCTGCTTGTTCTCCGTCACGTCGAGATAGGCTTCGTCCAGCGAGAGCGGCTGGATCATGTCCGTGAACTGACCGAAAATCGCCCGTATCTGTCGTGACACCGAACGATAGACGTCGAACCGGGGCGGCGCGAAAATCAGCGCAGGGCAAAGCCGCCGCGCGCGCGATCCGGGCATTGCGGACCGGACTCCGAACGTCCTTGCTTCGTAGCTGGCCGCTGCCACTACGCCACGTACTCCGCTGCCTCCCACGGCGACAGGCTTGCCGCGCAACTCTGGGTTGTCGCGCTGTTCCACGGATGCGTAGAAGGCATCCATGTCGACATGGATGATCTTGCGAATCAATGGCGCGGCATCTGCCATGTCAGCCACCATGCCACATCATCTTTTGGAACAAAAGTGGTACAGATCTCAAGCCGTCTTCAGAGTGCCGCGGCTTGCCTTTGCATGATGGCAAGAACGTCATGGGTCCATTCCGGCCGACAGATCAGCAGGTCAGGCATATATGTGTTGGATTGATTATAGACGAGTGGCGACCCGTCCGCACGGCTGACGTGCAGGCCGTGGGCTGCAGCCACGGCAACGGGCGCGCAGCTGTCCCATTCATATTGCCCGCCGGTGTGCAGGTAGATTTCCGCCTCGCCGCGCACGATCGCCATGGCCTTGGCGCCGGCCGAACCCATCGGCAGCAGTTCCGCCCCCAATGCCTCCGCGACGGCAAGCGCTTCGGCGGCCGGACGGGTGCGGCTCACGACCATGCGCGGGGTTGCAACGGGCGTGGGCAAAGGCGATGGCCGGTCGCTGCGCAGCACGACATTCAACCCAGGCAGGGCAACCGCACCCACCTTCGCTACGCCATCTACCGCAAGCGCGACATGCACGGCCCAGTCGGTGCGCGCCTCTCCATATTCGCGGGTGCCGTCAACCGGATCGACGATCCACACGCGGGACTTGGCAAGGCGTTTGCCGTCGCACGCCATCTCCTCCGACAGCAGCCCGTCGTCCGGTCGCTGTTCGCGTATTGCATGAACCAGGAACTGGTTGGCGGTCTGATCCCCAGCCTTGCCCAGCGCCTTTGGGCTGAACATGGCGGAAGCCCGCACCTCAAGAAGGAGCTTGCCTGCCACGTAGGCGAGATGAGCGGCGAGATCCGCGTCTGTCATATCGTCACTCATTTCAGCGGCAGGATGTGCCGGACGATATGCTCGGCAGCTTGCGCTGGCGTCATCTCGACGGTGTTGACTCGGATTTCGGGTGTTTCGGGCGGCTCATAGGGGCTGTCGATGCCAGTGAAGTTCTTCAGCGCGCCCGACCGGGCCTTCTTGTAGAGCCCTTTGACATCCCGCGCCTCGGCAACGTCCAGCGGGGTATCGACGAAGATCTCGATGAACTCGCCCTCGGGCAGCATCGCCCGCACCATCTCCCGCTCTGCCCGGAACGGTGAGATGAACGCAGTCAACACGATCAGGCCCGCGTCCGCCATCAACTTTGCCACTTCACCCACGCGGCGAATATTCTCGATCCGGTCCGCCTCAGTGAAACCAAGATCCTTGTTGAGGCCATGCCGGACATTGTCGCCGTCGAGCAGGAACGTATGACGGTTCATCAGCGCGAGCCTCTTCTCCACCTCGTTCGCGATGGTCGACTTGCCTGAACCCGACAGCCCGGTGAACCACAGGACACGCGGCTTCTGGTTCTTGAGATTGGCATGATCCTCCCGGCTGATATCAGTCGGCTGCCAATGGACATTCTGCGCCCGTCGCAACGCGAAGTGCAGCATGCCCGCGCCCACGGTCCGGTTCGTGATCTTGTCGATCAGGATGAAGCCGCCGAGCGTGTGGCTGTCCGCATAAGGCTCGAACACCAGTGGCTTGTCCGTAGAGATTTCCGCGACGCCGATGGCATTCAACTCCAGCGTCTTGGCGGCGAGATGCTCCATCGTGTTGACGTTGATCGTATATTTGGGCTCCTGAACGGTCGCGGAAACCGTCTGCGTGCCAAGCTTCAGCCAGTATGAGCGCCCGACATGCAGCGCCTCGTCCTCCATCCAAACGATGGTGGACTCGAACTGGCTCGCGGCTTCGGGCGGATTATCGCTGCTGGCGATCACGTCGCCGCGGGAGCAATCTATCTCGTCGGCAAGGCAGATGGTGACTGACTGTCCGGCAAGGGCTTCATCCAGGTCGCCGTCCAATGTGACCAGGCGGCTGACCGTCGAAGTCTTGCCCGAAGGCAGGACACGGATCGAGTCCCCAGGCTTCACCGATCCGGTCGCGATCAGCCCCGAAAATCCACGGAAGTCCAGATTGGGCCGATTGACCCATTGCACCGGCATCCGGAACGGCTTGCGCTGATCGGAGATATTGTCGATCTCGACCGCCTCCAGATGCTGGATCAGGGAGGGGCCAGTGTACCAGGGCGTGTTCGGCGAACTGGCGGTGATATTGTCGCCCTTGAAGCCGGAAATCGGCATGGGCACGAAACTATCGATCCCGATGCTGTGCGCAAAGTCCGTGTACTCGGTGACGATATCGTCGAATATCTTCTGGTCGTAGCCCACCAGATCCATCTTGTTGATGGCCAGCACGATATTGCGGATGCCGATCAGCTGGGCAAGAAAGCTATGCCGCCGCGTCTGGGTGAGGATGCCCTTGCGCGCGTCGATCAGGATCACCGCCAGGTCGGCAGTGGACGCGCCCGTCACCATGTTACGCGTATATTGCTCGTGCCCCGGCGTGTCCGCGACGATGAACTTGCGCTTCTCCGTCGCGAAAAAACGATAGGCGACGTCGATGGTGATCCCCTGTTCGCGCTCGGCGGCAAGGCCGTCGACCAGCAGGGCGAAGTCGATTTCCTGCCCCTGTGTGCCGACGCGCTTGCTATCGGCTTCCAAGGCCGCAAGCTGGTCCTCGAAGATCATCTTGCTGTCGTAGAGCAGTCGCCCGATTAACGTCGATTTTCCGTCGTCCACGGAACCGCAGGTGATGAACCGCAACAGGCTCTTATGCTGGTGCTTCTCCAGATAGGCGTCGATGTCTTCGGCAATGAGCGCCTCGGTCTTGTAGACCGGATCGGTAATCGTGCCGGACATCAGAAATACCCCTCCTGCTTCTTTTTCTCCATGCTGGCATCGCCGCCGTCCTTGTCGATGATGCGGCCCTGACGCTCCGATGTCGTGGTCAGCAGCATCTCCTGAATGACTTCCGGCAAGGTCTTCGCCTCGCTTTCGACGGCCCCGGTCAGCGGATAGCAGCCAAGCGTGCGGAAACGGATCGAGCGTTCAACGGGCACCTCACCGGCTTTGAGCGGGAAGCGGTCGTCATCGACCATCAGCAGCATGCCATCGCGTTCCACCGTCGGGCGCTTGGCCGAGAAATAGAGCGGCACGATCGGAATGTCGTTCAGGTGGATATATTGCCAGATGTCCAGTTCGGTCCAGTTGCTGATCGGGAACACGCGGATGCTCTCGCCCTTCGCCTTGCGGGCGTTGTAGAGGTTCCATAGTTCCGGCCGCTGGTTCTTCGGGTCCCATCCATGGCTTGCCGTGCGGAAGGAGAAGATGCGCTCCTTGGCGCGGCTCTTCTCTTCGTCGCGCCGCGCGCCGCCAAAGGCCACGTCGAAGCCATATTTGTCGAGCGCCTGCTTCAGCCCCTCCGTCTTCCACATGTCGGTATGCAGCGGGCCATGGTCGAACGGGTTGATGCCGCGATCCATTGCCTCCTGATTGTGGTGGACGAGCAGCTCCATGCCGCTCTCCCGCGCCATCCGGTCGCGCAAGTCATACATCGCCTTGAACTTCCAGGTCGTATCGACGTGCAGCAGCGGAAACGGCGGCGGCGAAGGATAGAAGGCCTTGCGCGCCAGATGGAGCATCACCGCGCTGTCCTTGCCGACCGAATAGAGCATCACCGGCCGCTCGGCTTCGGCGACCACTTCCCGCAGGATGTGGATACTCTCGGCCTCGAGCCGCTCAAGATGCGTCAATGTGCGTGCCATAAGTTTCGTTCGCTACCTCGTAGAGCGCTGCCAGACCGGTCCTGTCCGGTTCGACCTGTTCGATTCCCGGCCTTGTAGGTTCCTATCCTATCTAAATGCCAGAAAGGCGTTTGTCGGTGCCGGCAATCTCCGCTTTCAGCGGCAAAGTCTCTGACAGCGCTGGCGCTGCCTTCCGGTCGTGGTCCGGAGTGCAGCATTCCGACAGCGGATTGAAGCATGCGACTCGCAACAAAGGAGGACTAATCCAAAGGAAACTTGGCTCTCGCCATCTTTGCTTCCGCACAGGTGGCACGACGTTCACAACGACAAATCGGTCCAAATCGCAGCGGACCCCGTCAGGGCCGCAGATGACGTTTCAGGTAACGACCGGCATTTACTCCGGCTGGAAACGCGTCATCCAGAAACGCCAGGAGGGCAAGCCACGACTGCCTGTCTGCTACGGGATCATAGGCCATGCGAGGGTCGTTCAGGTCGGCTACCGCGCTGTTGGTGAAGCTGTGCAGGGCTCGGCCGTAGACCGCAAGCTGCCAGTCGACTTCCGCGGCATCCATTTCGTGCTGAAATGTCGTAATATCTTCGATGGGCACGAGCGGGTCTTTCGCCCCGGTGCAAGCCAGGACTCGGGCCGACACTTCGCCCCGCTGCGCGGGCAGGGCAGTCGTGAGCAGGCCGTGAAAACTTGCTACAGCGGCAAGGGGTGCGCCGCTGCGGGCGAGTTCGAGCACGGCCATGCCGCCGAAGCAATAACCGATCGCCGCGACGCGCCCCGCATCCACCGCCGCCGCTTTGCACAGCGCGTCGAGTCCGCTCCGCACGCGCTTGCGAAAAAGGAGGGGATTGCTCCTGAACGCGCCGACCGCAGCCATCATCTCATCGCCGGCGAGCACGCGGCCGTGCCCATGAATGTCCGCTGCCGCCGCGACATATCCCAGGTCAGCCAGCATGGCGCAGCGCCTGCGGACATTGCCGCCGATCCCGTCCGCTTCATGAACGACAAGGATCGCCTTGCCATTGCCGGACCCGGAGGGGCGATACAGCTCGCCGCGTAGCTCCACATCACCGTCATGGTATATCAGATTCTCGGTACTCATAGCGTCTCCGGACGTAGCGGCGGGTAAAAAGCGCTTCGAACGCGCGATTGATCCATGAGGTGCAGAGCTGCGATGCCGATTGCGTCAGAACAAATGATCCTTGCGGCCTGCAACGCTTACACTATCGTGCTGAAAAGATTAGCACACGTGCAAGGATCACTCATGAAAAGAACACTGCTCGCCACCGCAGCCATGCTTTCCGTAACGTCCATGGCCGCCATGGCGCAGCGCTCGCCATTGTCTGAGCAATCTTCGAGCGCGACGAAGAAAGCCCAGATGGGTAGCTATGGCTTCGATGAGAGCGGCATGGACCGCACAGTGAAGCCCGGTGACGACTTTTATGACTATGCCAATGGCGGCTGGGCGAAGCGAACTGCCATTCCCGAGGACAAGTCCAATTACGGCGCCTTCAACGTTCTCGATGATCTCTCCCGCGAGCGCACGAAGGGCATATTGGAAAGCGCGCGAAACGATCCAGACAGCAAGATCGGCGCGGCTTATGCCAGCTATCTCGATGAAGCGGCGATCGAAGCGAAAGGACTGTCGCCAATCAAGCCGTGGCTCGCAGAGATCAACAAGCTGAAAGACAAGAAAGCCTATTCCGCGCTGGCGGCGAAGGCTGCCCGGCAGGGTGTAGGCGGCCCGATATCGGCGCGCGTCGGACAGGATGACAAGGACCCGGAAACCTACATACTGACCGTGCGCCAAAGCGGCCTCGGCCTGCCGGACCGTGATTTCTATCTCGAACAGAACGAGAAGATGGCATCGATCCGCACCGCCTACGTCGGCTATCTCGAAAAGATGCTGACGCTCGCTGGCGAGGCAAATCCCGGCCAGAGGGCCGCCGCGCTGATGACCTTCGAAACCGAAGTCGCGAAGGTACATTGGACGCAGGTGGAAAGCCGCGACGCTGACAAGACCTACAACAAGATGACGCTGGCGCAGTTGGAGCAGGCCGCTCCGGGCTTCGACTTCGCCAGCTATTTCTCCACCAACAACATGCAGCCGCAATCGCTCCTGGTCGCGCAGCCAAGCGCCGTCACCGGCATCGCCGCGCTCGTCGCCAAAGCGCCGCTTCAGGTGCTGAAGGACGCGCTGCTGGTCCGCAGCCTGCATGCCTATGCGGACGACTTGCCCAATGCGGTGGCGGACACAGATTTTGCTTTCTACGGCACCACGTTGTCCGGAACGCCGCAGCGCGAACCCCGCTGGAAGCGCGGCGTCGGTTTCGTGACCGATGCGCTCGGCGAGGAAGTCGGCAAGGAATATGTGAAGCGCTACTTCCCGCTGGAAACCAAGGCCGCGATGGATGGTCTGGTCAAGAACGTACTCGCCGCCATGGGCCGCCGCATCGACGGCCTCGACTGGATGAGTGCGCAGGCGAAGGCACGCGCGCACAAGAAGCTGGCGGCCTTCACACCGAAGATCGGCTACCCGGATCGCTGGCGCGATTATGCTGGCCTGACCGTGAAGGCTGACGATCTGCTGGGCAACTCCATGCGCTCCAGCCAGTTCGAATATGACTATAACATTGGAAAGCTGGGAAAGCCGATCTACCGCTGGGAATGGCAGATGACGCCGATGGAGATCAACGCCTATGCCGATTTCGGCATGGTGGAGATCGTCTTCCCCGCCGCCATCCTGCAGCCGCCCTTCTTCGACCCGAACGCGGATCCCGCCGTGAACTATGGGGCAATCGGATCCGTGATCGGCCATGAACTGAGCCATCATTTCGACGACCAGGGCGCCAAATATGATGAGACCGGCAAGCTTTCGCAATGGTGGACCGATCAGGACGTGGCGAACTTCAAGGCGCTCACCGACAAGCTTGTGAAGCAGTATGATGCCTATGAGCCGTTGCCCGGCGCGCGAGTGAAGGGCGCATTTACGCTGGGCGAGAATATCGGCGACCTGGCCGGGCTGGCCGTTGCCCTGGATGCCTACCACGCCTCGTTGAACGGCAAGCCTGCGCCTGTGATCAACGGCATGACCGGGGATCAGCGCTTCTACCTTGGCTGGGCACAGGTCTGGCGGCGCAACTACCGCGAACCCAATCTGCGCCAGCGGCTGATAACCGATCCGCATTCGCCGTCACAATATCGCGCCGACATCGTTCGCAACTTCGATAGCTGGTACGATGCGTTCAAGCCTGCGCCCGGCGACAAGCTGTACCTGAAGCCGGAAGATCGCGTAAAGATCTGGTAAGGTCGCGGATCGGCCATGTCATGTTCATGCTGCGCGGCTAACATGCCGCGCAGTTCGATCACGAGCATGAGGACATTTATTATGCGCCGTTCTTTATCCATCGGCATCATGGCCGCGGCTTTCTGCATGGTGCTTGCGCCAGTGGCGCAGGCCCAGACGCGTCAGGAGGACGATCGCTTCCGTGCTGCCCAGCAGCGGCTCGACAGCGAACTTGCCACCTTCAGGGCCGAGTTCGATCGCTACCAGCAGGCGCGTTCGCGCGGATGGCAAGGTGGCGGCCGCGATCAGGACTATGACGCACGGCCGGGCTATGATGGTGGGGCGGGCCGCTATTCCGATGAGCGCGACGAAGGCGACTATGATCCTGCACGCTATTATCGGGACGGACCCAACTATCGCGAACGTACCCTTGCCAGCGACGACCGCGTGTATCGCGGCAATGATGGCCGATATTATTGCAAGCGCAGCGATGGCACGACCGGCCTGATCCTGGGCGCTGCTGGCGGCGGCATATTGGGCAATGTCATCGACGGCGGACGGTCGCGCACGGTCGGTACATTGATCGGCGGCGCGCTGGGCGCTCTGGCAGGCAGGTCAGTCGAGCAAAACCAAAGCCAGATACGCTGCCGCTAAGCGAAAAGGGGAGACGCTATGGCGCGTCTCCCCTTTGGCATTGTCCTGCGATATTTTAGAAGGTGTAGCCCACCCCAATCGCGCCGATCCACTGATTGCTGTCGCCAGCGATGTCCACGACTGGCGAGCGCTTATAGTCGCCCAGCATCTTTGTATAGGCTCCCAGCGCGAACACGGTCCAGCCCTTGCGCAGGTCGCCCGATAGCGAATGACCGGCAGTCAGGTTGACCGTCACGTTCTTGAAGCCTGCATCGTCGCCCGCTCTGCTATAGGCTGGCAGGCCGCTGGCGAGGCTGCCCGCAGGTGTCACGTCGAAATAGTAGCGGCCATAGCCCTTGCCGACATATTCCGCCGACACGCCGGTCCCGACGAACGAGGTGACGGACAGGGGCGTGAAATATTGCAGCGACGGCGTGATGACATAGCTTTCATGCGCGTTGGCGATGTCCTTGCCATAGGCAACGTTGAAAGTGAGGCTGTCATAGGCGCTGGTGATGACGCCCGTCTTTGAAATACCCGCGAAACCGCCGATTTCGATGGCGGTATCGAGTTCGCCAAGAGCCTTGACGCGGTCATCCTTGATCCTGCCAGTGCGATCCAGATTGACGCTGACATAGGGGCCGAGTTCAAAATCCCATCCATTGGGATCGGTGTTCGGAATGGCGTCGACATACAGGCTCGTGCCGCGCGTCCAGAACGCGAAGTCCTTGACCTTGCCGCGTGCCGCGGCGGCGGGGATTATCGTGTAATCGTCTGAACCATCATAGCTCGGGACGATGGCCGCGCCCACGCCGATCGTCAGGTTGCTACGGTCGGCTGCCGATTCCTGGGCTAGAGCTGTGCTTGCGGATGTGGCTAGAAGAGTGGCGGCGACGAAGGCCGACAGGCGCGAAAGGGGCATGAAAGGGAAATTCCTCGGCTGAATATGTTCGCCGTAGAATGTTTCGCAGGGGTTACAGTTCCTCTTGTTCCCTGGCGGCTTACAGAAAACGATCAACCGTTGCCTGAAAGCTACAGAAAATATTTCATGCGAAGTTTCTGCTCAACAGGGGCGCCAGCGACATTGAAGCGGGCAGAGTTGAAGCTGGGCGCGCCGAAGCGGATCGGCGGATTCCGGCTGAACGCCACCCCTTCACGGGGAATGCCGGCGAATGTATCCAGCTTTCGGTTACTGTTTTCGTCATGGATCAGCGCGATTGCGTAAGTACCGGGGGGTAGGTCAGGAATGGTGATGCCGCTGGACTGGGCCTGGGCGACGCTGACCGTCAAATGGCGACGATCCGGATCCCCCTTGCAATCGGGGAAATAATCGGGGTGACGCGTGAGGCAGAGAATGACGTCACCTTTGGCAGAGCGCAAAGCCTCGACATTCACCGTAAGTTTTTGGGGCTTATCAAGAGAAGCCGCGGCCCCCGTCGACGCCCACAGCGTCATTGCCGCAATGGATTTCACTAGCGTGTTCATATGCTTTTGAATTGCCCAAGCCCCCTGTCGGTCCCGCATAGCCTATCCCAGAAGCGGAAATACAGGCCGTAATTGCAATTATACTGATCATGGTGCCGCTGGTGATGCGTTGCCGTAATCAGCCAGTTTCCCGCCTTGCCGCGCACCATCCAACTCGGGAACATCTCCCACCCCATGTGATTGCTGACGCCCATGACGGTCATGATGCTTAGCACTATGCCGAGTGCCGCAACATGAATGGGAATGAGGAAGACGAGTATCGGGATGACGACCGCTCCTGTCAGCGCTTCCCAGGGATGAAAGCTCATCGCGGCCCATGCAGTCGGCGGGCGACTGGCGTGATGGACGGCATGAGCCGCGCGGAACAGCTTCGGGCGATGCATCCAGCGATGCGTCCAGTAGAACCACGTGTCATGCGCCAACAGATAGGCAAGGATCGAAATCGGCGCATACCAGAGCGGCAGGGCGTGCAGTTCGCTATAAATTTGCGTCCAGCCATGCGCTTGCCATCCCCACGCCATGATGCCGGCAGGCACGCCGTAGATCAGCGCGGAAAGCAGGGACCAGCCAATCTCTCGCCGGATCTGCGGATCGAGCCCCACGTAAAGGCCGCGGTGTCGCGCTCGCGTCGCCAAGGCAAAACCGCCACTCGCCAGAAGATAGCGGACCGCCACGATAGCGCTCATCGCAATCGCGGAAAGCAAGATGGAGAAGGCCGCTGTCATGGCGTGCCGTATAAACCAGGTGGAGGATTGCGTCACGCGAGGAGTGTGGCGCGAGACGACTGAGGCCTGCAGATGAAGTCTGCCTCTTTTAACATAGGTTTACGCCCACCGGAGACTTCCGAACGAACTGATCTCAGGTCCGGGCGTTCACTTCATGATATCCACAGGAGCGAGAGGCAGCGATGAGCAGCAAGCAACCAATGCAGGCCGATGGGCAAGGCGCGAGCGGGCATCGCTCTGCCGGTTCTGGCAGTGATGGCGTGAGCGACATCGACACGCACGGGAAAAAGGGAGGCGGGGAGAGTTCAGGAGGCGCATATCCTAACCCCCATCGCGGAAAGAAGGCCGAGGCCAAGCCCGAATCCTTTCTTGGCCACGGAGGCCAAACGGAAATAGGCTATCACGGGACAGGCCAATTGGGTGAAGAGGAGACCGGCGACAATCCCAACTCTCCAGCCAAGTCGGGCTAAAGCTGGACCTGCAGACCTGCCGGCATTTCACCCAAGCTCGCGCAGGTCTCGGCGTTCGGCGCGCCCAGAATTGCCTTCAGTTCATTCTTGATCTGCGAAATATTGTACGGCTTGTCGATCATCCGGCAACTGGCCAGGTGTTCGGCCAGTTTCGCCCTGCCATATCCGGTCGTCACTATTACCGGGACGGACAGGGCCTGCAGCTTTTCAATGACGGTATACGCCATCTCTCCCTGCAGGTTGATGTCGAGAATTGCTGCGTCAGGTCGCCCCGCAACGGCTTCGTCAAGCTGATCAGACAGGCGCCCGAAAGGTCCGACGACCCGATAGCCTGCCGCTTCCAAAGCGGATTGGAGATCATTCGCCAGTAAATATTCGTCTTCCACGACCAACACGCTCCGCGTTGACGCTAATACCGGATCAACGTGCAATTATCTTCTCCCGATGCCATGATGCCGTTCCCCGATGCCCGGTCACGACGAAAATATAACATGGATAAGCATGTTCGGGTTCCATCCACTAACGTCCTGGAGCAAAAGGCCTCATGACCGTTTTCGCTCCTGCCCAGAAGCTCGCGGCTTATGCGGCTCTTTCGGCGAATGAAGTCAGGGCCGTCACGGCGTTGTCCGAAGGCCGTCCGCAAACCTATTCCGTGGGCGCAGACATCGTGTCGGAAGGCCAGCAGCTCTCCACTACGTTCATGATCCTTCAGGGCTGGGCCATGCGCTACAAGGTTCTTCGGGACGGGCGGCGGCAGATCTTGTCATTCCTTGTGGCCGGAGACATGTGCGACCCTTACTGCTTTCTGCTGCACCAGGCAGACCATAGCATAGCTGCCGTCACCGATGTCGTGACCACGACGGTCAGCCGCGGAGCCATGGAAGATATTGTCCTGGGCAATCCCGGCCTCGCAAAAGCAATGTGGGTCGACGCCCTCGTAACCGCATCCATTCAACGGGAATGGTGCGTTAGCATCGGCCAGCGTTCGGCTTTCGAACGGCTGAGCCACTTGTTCTGCGAAATCTATGCGCGGCTGGAAGTGGTGGGACTTGCTAAGGGGGGGCGGTGCGCATTTCCCGTCAATCAGTATGAACTGGCCGATGCCACAGGAATGACTGCGGTGCATGTCAACCGCGTACTGCAGGACCTTCGGAAACGCGGGCTCATTGAATTGCAGCGCCCAGACCTCTTCATTCCGGATTTGCCTCGTCTGCAGGCTGCGGCTTTATTCGATCCGCAGTATTTGCATCCCAAACCACGCGACCCCCAGAGTGAGGGAGACCACCTATGAACGACAGCGCGAGCGATGCTGCAGTGTCGCCAGGGATCGGCCATGCCATAGTCCGCAGCGATCCCTGGACGTTTGAAAGTGCCGACAGCCAGACACGGTCCCTTTTCAACTTGCCTGATGGCGAGATCATGGGACTGCCGCTGTTTCTGCCCGAATATGCAAAGGCGGAGGGAGAAGCGGCGGAGACTATCGACGTGATGGTGGCCGGGGCTGCGGATGAGGATAAGGCGATACGTGCCAAACTGCTTCCATTGGAAGGCACGTCGGGCTTGTACAGCGCCGTGTTCTTCCATCCGGAAACACGCCCCTCGGCCGCCAGCATATTTGCGGCGCAGCAGGACCTGCAGCACAGGATCAGCAACTGTCTTGCAGTCATTCGCTCGATCTTCCGGCGCACGGCTCAGGCAAGCGATGACACCGACACGCTGGTCAGCCACTTCCTCGGCCGGTTGGACGCCTTTTCCCGTATCCAGTCCAACGTCGTGCTCTACGATACCTACGGCGTCGCGCTCGACGAACTCATCCTCGACGAATTCATGGTGCACGCGACCCGCACGGGAGATCGCCTTTCCATCGAAGGTCCGTCCATCAGGATCCGGACGCGGGCCGCGGAAACGTTGAGCCTGGCCATCCATGAGCTGGCCACCAACTCCGTCAAATATGGAGCGCTCGGATCGGAAATGGGCCACATTGCTGTCCGTTGGCGTCAGATGCAGGACGGAGCGGGGCAGGAGGTGCTAAGCATCGAATGGATCGAGAGCGGCGTTGCTCTTGTCGATCAAGTGCCTGCGCATCGGGGCTTCGGCACCGATCTGATCGAAAACAGCCTGGCCTTTGAGCTGGGCGCGCAGACGAGCGTTCACTTTGACTCCGACGGCCTGCGCTTACTGGCGACGATTCCCATCACCAGCCAGCTGCTACATCCCTATGATGACGACACGGCAGAAGCGCTGAGCTGAGGCTTCGATGGAGTTCAGGCGCAGCGTCGCCGCCGGCCGGGTCAAGCCATCATGAGGCCCTGGACGTTCATCTTGCGTGTGAGGGAACTGTTCTCGGACCCGTCGAGATGCGCGCGCAGGGCGGGAAATAGCTCGTCCTCCTCAGAACGGATGTGGGTTTCCAGGTGGCGGCGGAACGCGCTGACCTTTTCAAGGAAGCCCGAATCGTCCTTCTTCATCGCGTTCAGGTCGGCAAGATACTGCTTCACATAGCCATGCTCATGGTTGAGCCGGTCGGCATCCTCCACGCGGCCGGCGTTACGCAGCGCCGTATAGATGACATTCTCTTCCTCGAACGCGTGCTTGCTCAGGGCGTGGGTGATCTGGACGATCAGCATTCCGCGCTTGGCAGTCGAGCTGTCGTCCGTCGCCTGCAGGACATCGAACAACTTCATGACCATCCGGTGTTCGGCAACCAGGCCGTCGAACCAATCGCCCGCCAGCGTAGTAGGCGACTGCACCGCAAGCTTGCGCCCGATGTTGGCGATTGCCGCTGCGCCAACGGTCATAGCCACGGTCCGGTTGATGCTGCCGAAAGTGACGGACTTTGTCTTCGCGCGCGCGAAAGAAGAACGAGAAACCATAGCTTAAGCCTTTCCATCATCTACAAAGGCCGTCTGTAAGAAACGCCAAGCCTTCTCGTGCGTTAACGACGAACACTATGGGAGTATCCCTCTCAGGGGCCAGGCACTAACATGGATTACGGGCGGCGAAGGGCTGCCGGGCATGTTCATTGCCAGCCTCGGAACGACCTTCTGGCAGGCGGAGCTTCAATGAACTGGGACTATGTTGCAAGTTGGTCCGAGTGGGTGGCGCCGGTGGCAACCACCATTGCGGCGATCATGACGGCGGCAAACCTTGGTTCCCGCGTGACGGGCTGGGGCTTTGTCGTCTTTCTGGTCGGATCGATCCACTGGACGTTGCTGGGAACGGCAACGGGTCAGACATCGCTGATCGCAGCCAATGGGTTTCTATGTGTGGTGAATGCCGTCGGCATCTGGCGCTGGCTGGGGGTGCGGGCCCGGCTGGACGATGGCGCGCAGGCGGCAGAGCGGGAGAGCGAGGATATAGCGGCTCCCGCCCTCCTGAGTCTCGCCAACATCGAAGGGTGCGAAGTGACCGGGTCCGATGGTGAAATCCTGGGGCCCATTCGGGGCGGGATGGTGGAACGGGATAGCGGCCGCCTGTCTTATGTCGTGGTGGCTTGCGGAGGCGTCGGTGGCGTGAACGAAACGTTGCATAGCGTGCCCTGGCAGGATCTCGCATCCGGCGAGGATGGTTTTAGCGCCCCTGTGACACGGGCCGAACTTATGGCGCGCGAGCCGCTGGACCCACGCAATTGGCCCGCACGCATTCCAGGCTGATGAAGGAGGACGGCGATCATGACAGGCAAGCATAGCGGCGAAGCCACAGCCCACGGACCGCAGAAAACGGTGATAGAAAGGATCGCACGGCATCTGGCGACCAGGGCATTCGACCCGTCGCCACCGAAATCGGACGATTGGTCTGCGCAGATCGAAGCGGCTGCCTCTCTGCTGGCCATCATCAAGGATCCGGACGACGCTATGGCGCAGGCTGGCGACGCCATGGTCTGGCGGAAGATGATCGATGCCGCGCTGGTCGACCGGTGGAAAGTCGAACATGCCCTGGGCGGAGAGAGAGCCGAACCGCCCGGTGGGTCGGACGAGGAAGGGGACGTGCTGCTGGAGCACGGATCCACGGGAATCGAGAAAACCCCCTCCTGGGTTCAGTTGAGCAAACCGCCGAAGCCGTGAGAGCCACGAGTTGCTGAGCCAATAACATATGTTTGCGGAGTTTCTTGGGAGAGGAACCGACCGAAAAGCTCTGCGCTTCTAACGCATGCACCCGGCGCTGCACGGTGTCTGAGGAAAACAGAAAATGCGAACGGTTCTGGGGATCTTTGGCGACACCGCTTGCGTCGAACGTGCCGCCGCTCATCTGCTGGAGGAATATGGCATTGCCCGAACCGACATCACCGTGGTTCCCGCCGGGATGAATGAAGATCGGGTAGAAGAAACGATCTCCCTATCGGTGGAGGTTCACGAAGATGAAGTGGACGCGGTGGTCGCAGCATTTCAGGACGCAGGGGCCATCGCCGCCACGCCGCAATGACTCTCAAGCACGCTATAGGAGAACAGCATGTCGGACGTACATGACGACGCACCGCTGGCACTTGCCAAGGATCGCGATGACCGCGCCCTTGCCGCCGCCGATGCCGGAGGTGATGAAAGCCATTCGGTTGTCATCAGAACCGTAACGATCAATCGGCCGCGGAGCGAGCTTTATGCTTACTGGCGGGACTTCTCGAAGCTGTCGACTTTCATGGACAACGTCGAGCGCGTGGACATCCGGGCACCTGACCGCAGCCACTGGGTAGTGAAGGCGCCCGCAGGCAAGACCGTGGAATGGGACGCGCGCATCACCGAAGATGTGCCGGATGAGTGCATCGCGTGGGAAGCGGACGAAAAAGCGGACGTGCCGAACAGCGGCCGCGTGGAATTCGCCGACGCGCAGGGCGATCGCGGCACCATCGTCAGGGCGACCATCGCCTATGATCCGCCCGCAGGCGTCGTGGGCAAGGTCATCGCCAAGCTGTTCCAGCGCGAGCCGGCGATCCAGGCGCGGCGCGACCTCCATCGCTTCAAGCAGCTAATGGAAACCGGCGAAATTTCGACCGCAGCCAGGACCCGCGCCGAGCGCGCGAAAGAAGAGGAATAAATTCATGCGGGCACTGACATGGCATGGCAAGCACGACGTCCGCGTGGAGACGGTGGACGATCCTGAAATCATCAATCCCCGGGACGCGATCATCAGGATCACGTCCACGGCGATCTGCGGGTCGGACCTGCATCTTTACGATGGCTATATCCCGACGATGCAGAAGGGCGACATTCTGGGCCACGAGTTCATGGGCGAAGTCGTGGAGACCGGCTCCGGCAGCACCCTGCAGAAGGGGCAGCGCGTGGTGGTGCCGTTCACGATCTCCTGCGGCTCCTGCTACCATTGCGGCAAGCAGCAATATTCCGCCTGTGACAACAGCAATCCGGCGGACAATCAGGATATCGGCCGCGAAATGTATGGCCACCCGATGGCCGGGCTGTTCGGCTATAGCCATTTGACCGGCGGCTATGCAGGCGGCCAGGCCGAATATGTCCGCGTGCCCTATTCCGACGTTGGCCCGATCGTCATTCCGGACGGGTTGGACGACGACAAGGTGCTGTTCCTCTCCGATATCCTGCCCACCGGCTGGATGGCAGCGGAGAATGCGGACATCGAGCCGGGGGATACTGTCGCGGTGTGGGGTTGCGGCCCGGTGGGACTGTTCGCGGTGCAGTCCGCCTTCCTGATGGGCGCCGAAAGAGTGATCGCAATAGACCACTTCCCCCGCAGGTTAGAGCTTGCCCGGCAATTCGGTGCCGAGACAATCAACTTCGAGGAAAGCAAGACCTACGAGGCTTTGATGGAAATGACGGGCGGTATCGGGCCCGACGCAGTGATCGATTCGGTGGGGCTGGAGGCGCACGGCCTGTTCGTCGACAACGTCATCGACCAGATCAAGGCATCGACTTTCCTCGGCACCGATCGCATCCACGCCATTCGTCAGGCGATCATCGCCTGCCGCAAGGGCGGCCGCGTATCCATGCCTGCCGTCTATGGCGGTTTCGTCGACAAGTTTCCGCTCGGCGCGCTGATGGAGAAGGGCCTGACGCTGAAAACCGGCCAGACGCATGTGCAGCGCTATATGCCCGCCTTGCTGAATGCGATCACGGAGGACAAGATCGACACGACTTTCCTCATCAGTCACCGATTGCCGCTGGAACAGGCCGCCGAAGGCTATAAGATGTTCCATGACCAGCAGAACGAAGTCACGAAGATCGTCCTGAAGCCGGGAATGGCCCTGAATTGATGAGCATAGATTGATGAGCATCAGTTGATGAGGCTGTCTATTGGATGACCGCAAGCAGGGGCTGCCCCCCGTCGCAGCGGCGGACACGCGGTTGCTGATCCTGGGCAGCCTGCCCGGCGACCGGTCGCTTGCAGCCAGCCAATATTATGCTCATCCGCGCAATCAGTTCTGGGATCTGGTCGGCGAAATCATCGCCGTCCCACTTCGTCCGCTGCCCTATGCTGCGAAGCTGGATGTGCTCGCACAGCACAGGATAGGTTTATGGGATGTCATTGCCAAGGGCGAGCGGCGGGGAAGCCTTGACTCTGCCATGCGCAATGTGGCTGCCAATCCCCTTGCCACCTTCGTTCAGTCCTTGCCTGCCTTGCGCGCAGTGGCTTTCAACGGGCGTCTCGCCTATTCAACCGGAGCCGCCGCACTTGCTGCCTTGCAGGAGGTGGTCCTGATCCCGCTTCCCTCAAGCAGCCCGGCGCATGCGGTCGGCATCGGTAGCAAGCGAGAATCGTGGATGGCCCTGCGCCCTTTCCTCCATGACGACATCGACAGATAGGAAAGCGATGTTGGCGGCCCCGCGTGATTGCGGGTCAGCTGCGAGGCCGCCGCCCTGATACCCACGAGCGATTGGGTCGGGACTTCACGAGTGTAGCGCGCCGTTCCGACTTTGTGAGTCCTTTGCCACTAACCCATGGTAGCCTCGATGCTTCGACGGTCGTGGCTCAGCGAGCGGCATCATCCCTTCGGAGAATCCTCGGTTGGAGGCACCACGTCGTCATCGCCCTCCACGGGTTCCGGAGAGGATTGGCCCGAAGTGCCTACACCGCTCCCGCCGGGTGCATCGACATCGTAATCCTCCGGATTGCCGCCGCCGCCGGCACCAGCGCCCGATCCCTTCACTTCGCCCACGCCGCCTTCAGCGGCCTTGCCGCGATTGCTCGCTGCCTCGTCATCTCGGTCTTCGATGTTGCTCATGCTTTCCTCCTGGGAAATGTGGCTGCGCTCATTCAAATCATGCATCCGCAATCCGGCGGGCGATTCAGGGTCGGCACCGCGAATGTAGTTCAGTACGGCCGTTGCCGCCTTGCGCCCTCCGCCCTCCCGGCGCAGGAGGCTCGCGCGGGAGAAATCGAAAATCTTCTCCATCCGGCTCGGCTCGTGGGGCTCGCGATGTTCGACGATCAGAAGGTCGGTTCCTTGCTGCGTGGATCCCTCGCCCGTTGCCTCCAATCGCCGCTCACGAATAAGGCCGCTGAGCCGCACACGTGTCTGGGTCGCATATTTAAGATCGTTCGCCCGTTCCGATGCCGCCGCAAGCGATCTGGGCCGCAACCCCCGAGCGGGGAAAAGGTCGGCGAGGATCAGCCAGCGCGGTATCGACAGGTCGCGCTCCGACGAAAGGAACGGTTCCAGAGGCGCATTGGCGCTTAAACCGCCGTCCGCAAAAAGTCGGCCATCCACTTCGACCGCAGGAAGGTTCGGCAACAATGCGCCGCTCGCAAGGACGTGTTCGATACCGATGCGATCTCCCGCCTTGTTGTCGAATATCACCGGAGCGCCAGTCTCCACGTCAGTTGCGCAGATGCACACGCGCACTGGGCCATCATTGAGAAGATCAAAATCCACCATCTCGCTTAACGTGGCCACGGCAGGCGAGGGGTCATAGAGGCCGGGGCCTGCGCCGGTCTTGTCCATGGCCAGCCCTGCGGGGCGCATGAGACCGGGCACGCCACCTATTCGGGTCATCAGAGTGCTCGTCACGCCCTCCAGCCGGTGCCACAGATCGCTCTGAAAAGGCCGGGACCAAGGCTCGGGAAGGGCATCGGTCTCCAGCCGCTTCCAGAACCGGTCGAGCATCCCGGCTCGCTTGTCAGGAGGATTGCCCGCGAAAATCGCGGCGTTGAAGGCGCCGATCGAGGACGCAGCGATAGCATCCACGCGGATGGATGAATCTTCCGCCAGTGACTTCAGTAGGCCCGCATGGAAAGCGCCCAGCGCCAAGCCTCCCGACAGGATCAAGCCAACCGGCTTAGGTTCGGCAACGCTGGGGTTCATACGGCAGCGCTGAGGATATCGAATTCGACTGCATCATGTGCGCAGAAAATCCGCACATGCTGGCCATGCTCGCTGGCAAGTCTGCGAAGGCGCGCCTGGTTCTGAAGGCGCGCGCCCCGATCCACTTCCATCATGCGCTGATAGCCTCGTAAGCCAGGGGGACATTGATAATCCTCCGTGCCGACCTCCCCGCGGTAAAAATACGCGTCGGCAGCATGGAGCAGCCAGCTATCTGGCGCGTGGACCGCAACGCCGCAATGACCCCAGGTGTGACCGGCGAGCGGCACGAGCAAGATTTCGGGCGGCAGTCCGTCAAGGTCGCGCACGGCGTCGAAGCCAAACCAGCCTTCGCCGCCGCCCATCGGGTAGAGCCGCCAATCGACATCTTCATCCCATTGCTGCGGCCGGTAACGCCTGCGTCCGACGAACCCGCCACCGTCGCGGCGGGAGGCAGCCTCCTTCTCGCGGGAGGCGACGTGCACCACGGCATTCGGAAAATCCTCGATCCCGCCCGCATGATCGAAGTCCAGATGCGTGATGACGATATGCCGCACGTCGCGCGGATCGAAGCCGAGCGCCCGCATCTGTGCGATCGCGGTCTCCTGGGGGCGAAGCTGGATGTTGTTCAGCGCACGGAAGAAAGCCGAGAGCCGTTCGCCGGGCCGCTCGACGTCTCGCATCCCGAATCCCGTATCGACCAGCACCAGTCCGCGATCCGTTTCGATCAGGAGGCAGTGACAGACCAGCTTGGCAAAGGGTGCATCGCTCGTCCCATCGAAGAGGCGGCCACCGACAGGACAGCATGTGCCGCAATTGAGATGGTGGATGCGCATGGTCAGGCCGAAGGGACCTTGATGTCGGCAGCGTTGGGAACAGGCGCCAAACGCTGTCGCGTACTGTCACGGAGGGCTGGCTCACGCCGCTTGCTGGTTTGCCACGCAATAGCGGCGGACGTGGCAAGTCCAGCCAGCAGGAGGAGGGGCGTACGCATGGATTAGCTGTGATCCTTCAGAATGGTTTCGATCTGGTCCGGCGGGTGTCCGGTCAAGTCCTTGGCGACTTCACCCTTCAGCCGGGATGACACTTCCTTGTGATAGTGCTTGCGCATTTCCCCCAGAACCTTGGGAGCGGCGACGATGATCAGTTCCTCGAAGTCGTTGCGGAGCGCGCGGACTTTCAGTTCCTCGGCAGCGTGCGCAGCGAACAGGTCCTCCGCTTGCTTGTGGTAATCGGTCTCCGACGTGGACTCCTGGCCCGGGGTCGCGCTGGAGGGCCGCTGTCCCTGCGCGTCGGTTTTCTGATCGCGATCGGCAGGGTTGGGATTTTCCTCTCCATATTCGACGACCAGATTGGGATATTCGGCGTCTCCCTCGTTGCGGAAGAAGAGCATCTTTCTGCCGTCTGCAACGACGATCAGGGCGTTATGCGCCAGGTTCATCATGTGCCTCGTAAGTTCCGGCGGAACCAGGGATGCGATGGTGTGCAAACTGCCGGAACCGCCGGGTTGCTGCGATAACGCATGTCAGTTCGCGCCTGTTTAGATCGGTTGTTTCCTACCGTTGCCGGGTTTACTCCCGTCCCGGCTTGGCGACGCGCGCTGCCTCCGCATCGGCGGCCGTCGGCGTTTCGCCCACTCTCTTGCTCGTCGCAGGATCGTAGTTGCTCGGGATCGAGCCCTGCGAGAGCGGATCGCGGTCCGGTTCACGATCCAGTGTGTCCCGAGGATGCCGGGCGCTGCCCTCAGGCTGATGCTCCGTCGAGATGTTCGGAGGAGAGATTTTTCCGGAGGTTGGTTCGATATGCGCGGCCCCGTGGCTCACTTGCGACGAAGCCGGGTTCGTATTATGATTTTGTGTCTTTTGCTCCCGGGCCTTATCCTCTCGATCTAGCTCCTCGTGAAGCGCTTTCGTCCCACGCTCGGTCTGCGCCAGATCCGCTGCGCTGCGTTTCTTGCGATTCGACAATATGGCGTAGAGGATCACCGCACCCAGCAGCAGCGGCCCGAGCACATTCATTACTGCGTATAAACCATCCATAACGTCCTCCTGAAACCACCTTTGGATGTAATTACTGAACCCATCAGATGCGCTATGGGTCCACGCTTCAGGCTCTTGTGCCCTGGCATTCCTCGAAAAGTATGGCTCCTGACATGCGTTAGCACGCGCAGCATTGTGGATCGGGCAGAGTGTCGGTAGATATCGGGAAGCAGTCACGAACGCCGTTTCGATGAACGGACCCGCCGTGATCGCTGTCACAAAAAGTAACGGCCATGATGCTAAACAAGAGCCGTAACGGAGAGTTTGAATGCGCTATGCTGAAGAGCGTGCCCCGCAGGCAAGTGCGACACGATGGATTAAACGCGACTCGTTCGACTGGGATCTGGCCTACCGCCGGGCAGTAGAGGCACTGAAGCCACGCAGCCCGCCACCACGCAAATAATCGAGCCGGCTCTGTCCGTCAGCGACATGTCAGGTCCGTTGGGGAGTGTTCACTCCGCGGCGATGGAACAATTGTCGTTATTGCCGTGTAGGGCTCTTCCCGCTTCGAGTTCGGACAGGAACCAGGCGCAGGTTTGCTGCAGCCCTTGGGAAAGGGGCACGGTCGGCGCCCAGCCGAGGTGCTCGCGGGCAAAACTGATGTCTGGCCGACGGCGGCGGGGATCATCCTCCGGTAAAGGACGATGCACGACCTTGGCGCGCGTGCCGATCAGCGCGACCACTTGATCCGCAAGTTCGCTGACGCTGTATTCCTCCGGATTACCCAGGTTCACCGGCAGCATTCCGTCCATATCCGACTCCATCAGCGCGATCAGGCCGGCCACCATGTCCGAGACATGGCAGAAGCTGCGCGTCTGGGAGCCGTCGCCATAGATGGTGATGTCCTGGCCCGTGAGCGCCTGGCAAATGAGGTTGGAGACAACCCGGCCGTCGTTCGGGTCCATGTTTGGGCCATAAGTATTGAAGATGCGCGCAACGCGAACGTCCGCCCTTCCCAGGCGCGCGAAGTCGAAGGTCATGGCTTCAGCGGCGCGTTTCCCCTCGTCATAGCAGGCACGCGGACCCGTGCAGCTCACCCAGCCGCGATAATCCTCCCGCTGCGGATGCTGTTCGGGGTCGCCATAGACTTCGCTGGTCGAGCTGAGCAGAAAGCGAGCGCCCTTCATCTCCGCCAGCCGCAGGAGACGATCGCTGCCCACTACATTGGTCAGCATCGTATGTTCGGGATCGGCCTGATAGAGCGGCGGCGATGCTGCGCAGGCCATATTGTATATCCGGCTGATTTTTACCTCCGGCGCGAGCAGGGCGGCAGGCAACGGATCTACGATATCCGCTTCGATGAAGGTAAAGTGCGGGTGCGGCTCCAGCTCATACAGGTTGTCGCGGCGCGACGTCAGCAGATTGTCGATGCAGATGACCGAATGGCCCTGATCCAGCAAAGCGCGGCAGAGATGCGAGCCGATAAATCCCGCCCCGCCAGCGACGAGGATGCTATCCGATTGCCTAAGAGTCATGCGCACCCGTCCTGTTTATTGTTTCTGAGATCTTTGGCTGCGGCACAGGGCGTGCGCGAGGGTTCGCCTCCTGCAGATAAGCCTCCAGTTCGGCCGCCCGATGCTCAGCGCCATGTGCGCCGAGCACGCGCTTGCGCCCTGCTTCCCCCATGCGCGTGCCGTCCTGATCCAGCGCCGCGATCACTTCGCCGCCATCGTGCGCAAGCAGGATCTCGGCGCCCGGCTTGAACATGGCCTCTATCCCTGCCCAGATGTCGGAGATGATCGGCGTGCCGCAGGCCGCCGCCTCGAACAACCGCACGGAAGGCGACCAGCCGGACGCGATCATGTCGGCGCGCGTGACGTTCAGCGTATAGCGCGACGCGGAGTAGAAGGCGGCGTGCTGGGCAGGCGGCAAATGCGCGATCCGCTCAACATTGTCCGGCCAGACGATGTGGTCTGGATATTGCGGACCCGCCACCACGAAGCGCAGATCGGGCCGCGCACGCGCCGGTTCTATTAACAGCCGCTCCAATGTCGGCTGCCGATCATCACTATAGGTGCCGAGATAACTCAGGTCCCACCGGACCGGCACATCGAGCGGCATATAGGCATGGACGTCGACGGAGCAGTAGAGCGACCTCGCCGCCGGTGAACCATAGCGGTTTTCAAGAAGCGAAAGGGTGGGGCCGCCAGTGAAGGACAGGTAGATGTCGTATCCGGGGATCAACTCGGACGAGAGATAGGCGCAATCTCCTTTCTCCAGCGCCGCAAGTGTGACCGGCGTGTCGATATCGTAGAAGGCCGTGATTCCGCGGGCATGCTCCTGCACGAAGCTGCCGACCGCAATGCCGTCGGGAACATAGGACCCGACCATCACCGCGTCGGCATCGGCAATCGCGTCGCGCCAGGCGGAAAGTCCGTCGAGATCCTCGTAAAAGGCGAGATGGCAATAATCAGGGTGTTTGAGGTCCCGCGCACTGGCGTACCAAGGCACATTGCGTTCGAGGAACAATATATCGTGGCCACGCGCGGCAAAGGCGGCAAGCAGGGCACGGTAGGTCGTGGCGTGGCCATTTCCCCAGGAGGAGGAGAGGCTAAGCCCAAGGACGACGAGCTTCATGCCTTTTCCATCCTTTCCGCAGCCGCCGCAGCGACATGCGAGGACAGGATGGCATCGACTTGCGCGCCCCGCAGCGCGTAGGTGTGCTCGGTCTTCACACGCTCCAGCGCCGCCTGTCCGATCTGGCGCGCGCGTTCCGGCGTCAACGTCGCCAGATGATCCGCCACGTCCTGCCCATCCCGTGCAACAAGCACTTCCTCGTCCGGCGTGAGGAACATCTCTATGCCCTCCCAAGCGTCGGTGATCAGGCAGGCGGCCGCGCCCGCTGCTTCGAATACGCGTGTGGCGGGGGAGAAGCCGATATGCGCCATGCTGTCGCGCGCCACGTTCAACACCGCCAGCGGCGTCGAATTGAACGCGTTGTGCTGGGCGGTGTAGACATGGCCGCGATGACGGACATTGGCGGGCATGGCCTTGCTCTCCCAACCGTTGCCGCCGATCAGGAAAGAGCGATCCGGGAGCATCGCGGCGGCACGTAAGAAGAACTCCTCGACGCGCGATTCCCTGTCAGGAAGGCGATTGCCAAGGAACGCAAGATCGCACTGAAAGTCCGGATCCGGCGGAACCGGGAAGTGGCTCGACGGGTCGAGCGCATTGTAGACTGGAATGCAGGTCCTCGCGCCGAAGCTGCGATAGGCATCTATGACCGGATCACCGCCGCCATAGGTCAGGACCATGTCCAGATCGGGGAGGGCGCGGCGAACGGCGTGGTCCGGCCCGGCGCGCATCTCATCCAGCGTGGCCGCGGCATCCACGTCCCAGAATATACGGATGGCATGCGGTGCTGCGGACTTCAGAAGGCCTTCCAGCAACTCGTCGTCGAACACACCGACGCCACTTGCCTTGACGACTACGTCCGCCTGCGCTGCCTCTGCCATCACGTTGCGCAGGGCTTCGACCGTAGCGGGATAGACGACGACGCGCGCCCATTCCGGCGGATCGATGTCGCGATGCTGCTGGCGATCGAACGCATCGGGTTCGTAGAAGGTGATGTCGTGCCCGCGGTTCGCCAATTCGCTTAGGATGCCGCGGTAATAGGTCGCCGCTCCGTTCCAGTAGGATGACAGCAGGCTGGAACCGTAAAAGGCAATCTTCACGCTACGCTCCTTTGCGGTTGTTCGGCTTCCGTCTCTCGAAGGTTCGAGACGATGGTGAGCAATTCTTGGACGCGATGCGCACAGGTATGACGCGCACGGATCGTCTCAAGGCCGTGGCGCACCAGGTCGCGCCGCAGGTCTGCGTCGCTGGCCAAGGCTCGTAATGCTCGCGTCATGGCGGCGCCGTCCGGCACCATCAGAAAGTCCTGCCCTACCCGGAACAGATGCTCGCTATCGTCCCACGGCGCGGACACCAGCGGGATACCGCAGGCGAGCCCCTCGAACACCCGGATGGTAGGGATGCCGGGCAGGATAGTGGTGTAATAACGCCGCGGCACATGCACGGTGGCCAAATGCCGTGCAAAAATTTCGGGCGCGCGCGCATTGGGCGCCCAGCCGCGATAGCGGACGCCATAGCGTTCAAGGGTTCGTAGTGCTTCATCGGGATAGCGCACGCCATGAATGTCGAGCGGCAGGCCAGCAGCCCGCGCAGGCTCGAACAGGAAGTTTTCCAGTTCCTGCGTGCGTTCCCCATCACCCCAGTTGCCGATCCACACAAGGCTGGAGCGCGCCTGTTCCACGGCGGGGGGATGAAAGTGGCGGATGTCGGCGGCTTCGTGCCAAGTCCAGACGCGACTGCCCCAGCCCCATTGCCGATAGACGTCGCGCAGGGCTTCGCCGAACGCGAGGACGCCGTCATATCCGTCCAGATCGAAAGCGTGGATGGCTTCCGGGTCGCTGACCGCGCGATGATGGGTGTCGTGGAACAACAATGTGAAGTGGCCGCCTCTCAGCCGCGCCCGACCTATGGCCGCAACGAGTGCCGGGTCGTTCCATTCATGCACGATGACCAGATCGGCATCGGCAACATGAGACAGTGCTTCGGGTACGCGCGCATATACCCGGCTCTGCAGGTCGGGGTAGGCTTGTCGAAAAGCCGTCAGGCCGGCGTCTCCATGATCCGCGATCAGGTTGGACAGGCTCCAGTTGCCGGCCGGCTCCAGCGTCACCACGTCATGCCCCAAGGAAGACAGTTCACGAAGTACGCCGCGCAGGAAATGGGCATTGCCATGATTCCAGCACGACAGCAGCGAATGCGTGAAGTAGACGATCTTCATGCCGCGGCCCTCTGCTGCAGGACGCCGCGATAGATTGCGTCCATCCCGCCAGCCATCGACTGCGCCGTGAAATGGCTGGCCCGTTTGCGGGCCCGTTCGCCAGCGGCCTGTCGGGCGGGTACATCGCAGATGGTTGCCTCGATTGCGCTGGTCAATGCCCCGGCATCGTCCGGATCGACGAAGGTCGCGGCGCCATCCCAGAGTTCCCGGAAAGTCGGGATGTCCGAAAGCACGAGCGCGCAGCCCGCTTCCGCTGCCTCCAGTACCGCAAGGCCAAAGGGTTCGTACTTCGCGACCGAGACGAAGACGGGGCGTGCGGCAAGGCAGTTTGCGACGGCATTGCTATCGCGCTGGCCGACGACATGCATGTGGTTGAGTTCCACGGCCTCGCCATTCGGGCGGCTCGTCGCGCCTATGGCCTTGAACGGGATCGAAAGCCGCGCCGCCGCAGCATCCATCACGCGGGCGTTCTTTGCGCCGTCCCACAGCCGCCCGATGGTGACTGCGCAATCGTGCATCGCCGCTTGTCGCGGTAACGGTGCGATACGGCCATTGTGGACGACGTGCGGCTTGTGCTTCAGGGAATATCGTCTCTGAACTGCATCAGCGAAAGCACGGCTGGGCGCTACGACTGCGCTGGCGTTAGCGAGTCCCTCTGCGATCAGACTGGTGCGCCAGGCAAAATCGGCATGCATCTCGCCACCATCCATGGCCGCCCACCACGTGCCGACGCAGCTATGCATCACGCCGATGACGGGAACGGCGAAGGCGTCGCTACCGATGAAGGCGGGGCTGTTGACCTGCACCAGATCGACCGCCAGCTCCCGCGCGATAGCCGCCAGCACCGAGCGGCTCTTGCCTATCGCCTGTGCATCCTTGGCTAACCAGTCTAACTCCGCCGGCACATGCCGCATGGTGAGGCCGGGGATACGCTCCGCCTCTCCCCGCTGCGCTGCTGTGGGCTGCGGCCCCAGCACAGCCAGCGTGGTTTCATAGCCAAGAGGCTGAAGGCACGCGGCCAGGTCCGTCGCATATTGCCATACGCCGCCGACGGCATCGGCCGTCATCAACAGCCTCACGCCTCTCACGCTTGCACCGTCACAGGGGCGTGCGATCCTGCGCGTTCGGTCTGCAGCCACTGGAGCAAAGCCGCTACGCCCTGCTTCCACGGGATCGGCGAGCGAAGGCCAATCGCCTCGTCTATCGCCCGGCGATCGGCCACGAAATAGCGCTGATCGCCCGCGCGCCAGTCGGAGAAACGCACGTCGAGCGGAGCATCCAGCACATCCTCGACATGGCCCAGAAGCTGCCGCAGGCTTACCGCGTTATCGGGGCCGCCGCCCAGATTATAGGCACGGCCACTCAGCCGCTCGATATTCTTCCAGATGCCCATATAGGCATCCACCGCATCGGACACGTTCAGGATGTCGCGAACCTGATGACCATCGCCATACAGGGTGATCGGCGCGCCCTCCAGCGCCTGGATGAGGAAGTGCGCGACCCAGCCCTGATCTTCGGTGCCCATCTGCCGCTCGCCATAGATGCAGCTCATGCGAAGGACTGCGGTGGGCAGATCATAGCTGCGCGCGTAATCCAGCACATACTGATCCGCGCCGCCCTTCGAGCAGCCATAGGGCGTGTGGAAATCCAGCGGGCGCGCTTCGCCGATCCCGTGCGCCTTGATGGCGCTGTCTGTCGGCTGGTATGCGCCATTGGTCAGCGCCAGCGGCACATCGCCAAGGTCGCCATAGACCTTGTTCGTGGATGCGAAGATCACTGGCGGACGCGACCCGGACTGCCGCGCAGCCTCCAGCACATTCATCGTGCCGCGCAGGTTGATCTCGAAATCCTCCCGCGGGTCCGTCATGCTGGTGGTCACGGCGACCTGGGCGGCCATATGGAACACCGCCCCGGCTTGACGCACGAGGCCGGAGACGACCGTATCATCACGCACATCGCCGACGGTGACGTGGATACGGCCCGAATGACGGTCCAGCAGCCAGTCGAGATTCCGCTGCACGCCGGGCCGCCGCAGCGCATCCAGCACCAGCACGTCATGCCCTTCCGATGACAGCCTGTCCGCCAGATTGCAGCCGATGAAGCCTGCGCCGCCAGTGACCAGCACCGGCCGTGGATCGTCGATACTCATGCGACCAGCCCTCGCGCCTCAAGCTCCGCGCGCGCCTGATCGACGCGATCGCTTGCCGTCTGCTGCGCCACCCATTCGGCGAGTTCGGCCAAGCCTTCGCCGAAGTCGGTGCGGGCCTGAAAGCCAAGGTCATCCTTCGCCTTCGTCGTGTCGCAGAAGCAGTGGCGGATGTCGCCGGTCCGCGCCTTGCCGACAATCTCGGGCTCGATGCGGTTCTTGCCCATGGCACGCGCCAGTTCGCGCGCGACTTCGTTGACGGAGCGATCCTGTCCCGAGCCGATGTTGTATGTGCCGCCGACCGCTTGCGGCAGTTCGAGCGCATCTGCAAAAGCGCGGGCCACATCGCTGACATGGACGAAGTCGCGGCGTTGCTCGCCATCCTCGAAGATCATCGGCGCCTGCCCGTTCAGCAGCCGCGAGGCGAAGATCGCCAGCACGCCGGTATAGGGATTGGAAAGCGCCTGACCCGGTCCATAGACATTGAACAAGCGCAGGCAGACGCCCTCGATCCCATAAGGCGCAGTCATGATATGAGTCGTGCGCTCCTGCACATATTTGTTGAGCGCGTAGATGGATGCGAGGTTGGGGCGCTTCCACTCTGGGGTGGCGACGGGCGACAGGGGCCGCCCCTGCGCATCGGTCGGCTCCCAGTTCCGCTGATGGTCCCGCAGAGCCGTGCGTTCCGCATTTTCTACAAGGGCACCATCGGCGTCGCGGTACAGTCCCTCACCATAGATGCTCATGGACGAAGCCGTGACGACGCGGCGCACAGGATTGTCGATCAGCTTCTCGAATAAAACTGCAGTGCCGACATCGTTCACCGACGTATAGCGTTCGACTTCGTACATGGATTGGCCGACACCGACTTCGGCCGCCAAGTGAATGACACTGTCTACGCCCCTTAATGCCGCCTGTACTGCGCCACTATCGCGCACATCGGCTTGGATAAGCTCTACATCGGGATCAAGATCTGCCGGACGTCCAGCGTCTCCGTGAACTTGTTCTATAAGGCTATCGAGGACGCGGACCTTATAGCCTCTTCCAAGTAGTTCCCGCGCGACAAAACGCCCGATGAAACCCGCCCCGCCAGTAATCAATACTGTTTCCATCGGTTATAATGCTCCTTGCATCTATAAGGGATGGACTCTTGTGATGCGGGCAGCCAACATGCCCCCTGCTTCTTGAACCCGGATCGCCAAACGGCTTCATCTTCATCAATGTTCCCTGTGATTTCAGTGTTATAAACATATGTTAGCGAGTATGTGACTAGAGGGAACGGAGCATCTACTTAGATGTTCTGGGACCCATGTCGATCTACTCATCACTTCGCAGATCATGACGGTTCAGTTACTTTTAATCCGTCATGGCCCGCATTCTCATTTGGGAAGAATACTTACGGGACGCGGCTCCGACTCTGCTCTCACCAAGGAGGGAGAAGCTGAGGTGGATCGGCTCGCAGCGGCGCTGACGGCATGGCCGGTCGCGGCAATCCACAGCAGTCCGCAATATCGTTGCCGCCAAACCGCGGAGATCATCGGCTGCAAACTGGGCTTGCCGGTGAGCGTGGCGGATGCACTCGATGAGATCGACTTTGGCGCCTGGACCGGCAAGAGCTTCGCCGAACTGGAAGCCGATATGCTCTGGCACCAGTGGAACAGCGCCCGGAGCAATTGCGCGCCGCCAGACGGCGAGAGCATGGCCAGCGCAGTCGAACGGATCGTCCATTTCATAGACCATCTAACTGCGGGAGACCTTCAGACGGTTCTATGCGTCACGCATTGCGACATCATCCGTGGCGCCATCGCGCAGTATCTGGGTCTCAGCCTCGACAACATTCTGAGGTTCGATGTCGATCCCGCTTCGCTCAGCGAATTGCAGGTTGGCGACGACTGGGCGCGGCTCACCACTCTTAACCGGACATACGCATGAAAAAAGCCACCTTGCCCATTCCGTCATCCTCTGCGCGCGAGTTGCAGGACGCCGTCGAGACTTTGGGGCCGTGGTTCCAGAACATCGACCTGGGCGAGGTGCAGACAGCTCCGGATCATTTCCTTGGCGACTACCCCGCGTTCAAGTTCGCGCGTTTTGCCGATGCTCTGCCGGATGACCTCACCGGCAAGTCGGTGCTGGATATCGGCTGCAATGCGGGGTTCTACACGATCGAAATGAAGCGGCGAGGGGCGGCCGAGGTGTTGGGGATCGACACCGATCCGCGCTATCTGGCGCAGGCGGAGTTCGTGGCCGATACGCTGGGCTTCAAGGGCGTCGAATTCCGCGAACTGTCGGTCTACGACGTGGCGAAGATCGGGCGGCGGTTCGATCTCGTGATCTTCATGGGCGTTTTCTATCACCTGCGGCACCCGCTGCTCGCGCTCGACCTGATCCGCGATCATGTCGCGAACGACATGCTGCTGTTCCAGACGATGCAGCGCGGCAGCGAGGATGTGGCGCAGGTGCCGGAGGACCATCCCTTCCACGTACCGGGCACAACCCAGCCGCCCGCCTATTTCGATGATCCCGGCTATCCCCGGATGCACTTCATCGAGCGGCAATATGCCGGAGACTGGACGAACTGGTGGGCGCCCAATCGCGCGTGCAGCGAAGCGATGCTGCGCGCGGCGGGCTTCAGCGTGGAGGTGCGGCCCGAAGCCGAGGTCTATCTCTGCAAGGTGGCGGAGCGCCCCTTTGCCGGCTGGGGACCGGGCGGCGGCGCGGTTTATCCCGCGAAAGGACAGGAGGAGCAGGCATGATCGAAGGGGCGATGATCTGGAACGAGCCGAACAACAAGTCGCACTGGGATCCCGAAGTCGATCCCGACTGGTCGATCTATGCTGACACCGTTGTGCGAGCCGGAGAATCGATTCGGCGGGCCAATCCCGATGTGAAGCGAGTGCTGGGCGGAATGTCCCCGATCGACCCGTTCTGGGTGCAGCGGATGCGGGAAATGGGCGCGCTCGACGCCGTGGATGTGGTGGCCGTGCATGGCTTTCCGCTGGATTGGAACCTCTGGCCGATACACGCCTGGCCCGACAAGATCGCGGAAATCGAGGCGGTCGCGCCGGATAAGGAGATCTGGGCCACCGAGGTTGGTGTCGGCTCGTTCGGTGCAGAGGAAGTGCAGGTCTTCGGCGTCACTCGCACCGCGGAACTGCTCGTCGGCCGGGTCCCGCGCATATTCTGGTACAGCCTCTTCGACCTGCCGCAAAGCTGGGGCGCCACCACGCGCCATCGCGAAGCGGAGGGATCGAGCTACTACCGTCATTTCTACATGGGCCTGATCCGCGAAGACGGGACCCCCAAGCCTTCGCTGGAGCATTATGCGAAGGTCGCGGACAAGATGGGCCTGATGCAGTGGTTCCATTTTGAAGACCCACGGCTGGACGACGGCGTGCGCTGGATGAAGCAACTGGGTGTGCGGCACTTGCGCACGGGCCTTAGCTGGGCGGACAGCTTCCGGCCGGGCGCCATCGACTGGTTCGACCGGCAGATGGAGGCTTTGTCCGACTTCGACGTGACGGTGACATTCTGCTTCACACCAGAGCATCTGGGCGTGCAGCCGCACCACACCAGCGCCGCAAGGGAGCCTCAGGGCTTTGCGGAATTCTGCGAATGGATGATCGAACGCTATGCGCCCGCACAGGCCCTGCCAAAGGTCACGGCGGCATGACCGGCAGCGTCAACGTCGCCATCGTCGGCGTCGGCAATTGCGCAAGCTCGCTGGTGCAGGGTCTCGCCTTTTATGGCGAAGGCCGAAACGACCGCACCGGGCTGATGCACTGGGATATCGGCGGCTACACGCCGGGCGACATTCGCGTTGTGGCTGCCTGGGACATCGACCGGCGCAAGGTCGGGCGTGACGTTGCAGAGGCTATTTTCGCCAAGCCCAATTGCACGACCACTTTCTTCGGCGACGTTGCCACGACCGGCACGCGCGTCGAGATGGGACGGGTCCTGGACGGCGTCGCCGAACATATGGCGGAATATCCGGAAGACCGCCGCTTTGTGCCGGCCGAGGAACGCGAAGCGGCCAAGGCCGATGTGGTCGGGCGGCTCAAGGAATCCGGTGCCGACATATTGTGCAATTACCTTCCCGTCGGGTCACAGGAGGCAACGGAATTCTACGCTGAATGCGCGCTCGAAGCCGGAGTGGCGTTCGTCAACAACATCCCCGTATTCATTGCCAGCGATCCGGCATGGGCCGCCCGGTTCGAAGACGCCGGGGTGCCTATCATCGGCGACGACATTAAGGCGCAGATGGGCGCCACCATCGTGCATCGGGTGTTGACCGACCTGTTCGCCAAGCGCGGCGTGAAGCTGGACCGCACCTATCAGCTGAATACCGGCGGGAACACTGACTTCCTCAACATGACGAACCGCAAGCGGCTGGCCTCAAAGAAGATCTCGAAGACGGAGGCCGTGCAATCGGTTGCCGAAACGCGGCTGGCGGACGAGAACATCCATGTCGGACCATCCGATTATGTCGCGTGGCAGAACGACAACAAGGTCTGCTTCCTGCGCATGGAAGGACAATTGTTCGGGGGCGTTCCGATGAACCTGGAATTGCGCCTGTCGGTGGAGGACAGCCCCAATTCGGCAGGCGTCGCCATCGACATGATCCGCTGTGCGAAGGTGGCGCTGGATCGGGGGCTTTCAGGAGCCATCGTCCCGGTAGCCGCCTGTTTCTGCAAGCATCCTCCAGAACAGATGACCGACGATGCCGCCCACGCCGCTCTGGAGGAGTTCCTGATGGGTTCGGCATCCATGGTAATGGCGGCCGAATGACCGCCATTACATGTCGCTCAGTCTGCAGCCTTGACGTGGTTGGAAATGTGCTTGTTCATTTCGAACATCGACGCTTTCTTCTTGCCGAACACTTTCTCCAGCTTGTCATCCGCCAGTATCTCGCGGCGGTCCTTGGGGTCCTGAAGATCGTTCTTCTTGATGTAGTCCCAAATGGACGAGACGATCTCCGCGCGCGCCAGCGGCTTGTCGCCCACGATGGCCGCGAGTTCGGGAGATGGCTGAACGGGCCTATGCAATCCATCCACTTTCTTGCCCGATCCTTCCCCCGACTTCGACTTCGCAGGTGCCTTGGCAGCAGTTTTGGCAGGCGCTTTTTTGGCAGGGGCTTTGCTCGTGGCCATCAGGTATCTCCTATCGCGTCAATCTCACTGCAGAACACGCTCCAGCGCAGAACGCTCCATCAGGGGCATTTCCGGTAACCTATGTTATGAGTCAGGAGGCCCGATGGGCATGATGCAGGCAGCCATCCAGACCGGACCGGGCCAAATGGAAGTGGCGTCCGTTCCAATCCCGGAGCCGGGCGTGGGCCAGGTCCGCGTGAAGCTGCAGGGCTGCGGCATCTGCGCCTCGAACCTGACGCCATGGTCCGGCCCGGAGTGGATGACATTTCCTGGTGAACCGGGAAACCTCGGGCATGAGGGGTGGGGAACGATCGATGCCCTTGGCAGCGGCGTCAGCGGCCTCAGCGTCGGTGATCGCGTGGCGGCGCTGTCGTCGCGTGGCTATGCCGAATACGACATCGCGGACGTGGATGCAGTGGTACCGCTTCCCGAGGCGCTTGGCGGCATGGACTTTCCAGGCGAGCCGTTCGGGTGCGCGTTCAACATCTTCCGGCGCTGCGATATTCAGGCTGGGCAAACGGTCGCTATCGTCGGTATCGGCTTTCTGGGCGCAATCCTGACTCGGCTCGCCACGGATGCGGGCGCGAGGGTGATCGCTATCTCGCGCCGCGCATATTCGCTGGACGTGGCGCGTGCGCATGGTGCAGCCGAAGTCATCGCGATGGACGATCACCATGGCATCATCGAGCAGGTCAAGGCACTCACTGGCGAGCGTTTCTGCGAGCGCGTCATCGAAGCCGTGGGTAAGCAATGGCCGCTGGATCTGGCCAGTGAACTGGTCGCCGAACGCGGCCGCCTGATCATTGCGGGCTATCATCAGGATGGTCCGCGCAACGTCAACATGTGGCTGTGGAACTGGCGCGGCATCGATGTCGTCAACGCGCATGAGCGGGACCCGGCGGTTTATACGCAAGGGATCAGGGACGCCATCGCGGCCATTGCGGAAGGAAGGCTAGACCCCGCGCCGCTGCTCACGCACCGATATCCGCTATCGCGGCTTGGCGAGGCGCTCGACGCGGCACGCGATCGGCCGGATGGCTTTCTGAAAGCGGTGGTGACATTGTGAGTACTGCGGCGGAGATGGCTGACCCGCCAGGGAAGGAAAAGGGCATCGACTTGCCCCGTCTCGGCTTTCTGGGCGTAGGCTGGATCGGAAGGCACCGCATGCAGGCGATGCTGGAAAGCGGGCTCGTTTGCGCTGCCGGTGTGGCGGATCTCAGTCCCGACAACCGGCGGGAGGCGCTCGCACTGGCGCCCGACGCGATCGAAGCAGACTCGCTTGCCGCATTGCTGGACATGGATCTTGACGGCATCGTCATCGCCACGCCCAGCGCTTTGCACGCAGCGCAGTCCATTGAGGCCCTGAAGCGTGGTGTCGCCGTCTTCTGCCAAAAGCCGCTTGGACGCAGCGCGGCGGAAGTGCGCGCCGTCGTCGATGCAGCCCGTCGAGCGGACCGGCTGCTGGCTGTCGACCTGTCCTATCGTTTCACCGCCGGGATGCAGGCGATCCGAGGCAGAATACGCGAAGGCGCGCTAGGGCCGTTATTCGCTGCCGATCTCACCTTCCACAACGCTTATGGACCGGACAAGTCCTGGTTCTACGATCCCGCGCAATCGGGCGGCGGATGCATGATGGACTTGGGCGTGCATCTGGTGGACCTGGCACTGTGGGCTCTCGATTTCCCTGAGATCGCCTCATCCGAAAGCACGTTGTTTGCCGGTGGGCAGCCACTGACCGACCGAACTACGCAAGTGGAGGATTATGCCGTGTCGACATTGCGGCTCACCACCGGCGCGGTCGTTCGCATAGCCTGCTCATGGAATTTGCACGCAGGGCAGGAAGCGGCAATCGCAATGGAATTCTATGGGCGAGACGGAGGCGCGGCGATGCGCAACGTCGGCGGCTCTTTCTACGGCTTCGAGGCCTGGGCGCAGCAAGGTACGGCACGTCATCCCCTGACGAGCGGAGATGACGCATGGGGCGGGCGCGCTGGAGTCGACTGGGCAGGCAGACTGGCCAGCGGCGGAAAATTCGATTCCTCTGCGGACAGGCTGGTAGATGTAGCCGCCGCTTTGGACCGTATCTACGATGCCTAGACGGTCAGCCCGTTAGCAGAATAAGGGCGGAAGGGTAGAAGAATACTACCCCACAAACCAAGACGACAATCAGTCCCAGGCCCAACGCGACACTACGTTTAATCCAGCCCGCCCGTTGGGCATAGTAAAGGATCACCCATGCCAATCCGCCGACCAGGACGATTGCCGCTATCGCTCCGATGGCCGACATACCTACCAGCTCGATTTCGTGACGCCGGGCAGTTGGCCCCGGTTGGCCAGCAGGCGCAGCATGATGCGCGACAGGCGGAACTTGCGATAATAGGACCTGGGACGCCCGGTCATCTCGCATCGGTTGCGAATGCGCGTTGGATTGGCGTTGCGGGGAATTTCGGCCATCTTCAGCCGCGCGATCATTCGCTCACCCTCGCTTAGCTGTTCATCCTTCGCCATAGCCTTTAGCCGAGCGTATTTCCCGGCATATTTCGCGGCCATTTTCTTGCGCCGCTCATTCTTGTTCACCATGCTCAGCTTTGCCATGCTATCCTCTTGGCTGGAGTGAGCCGCGTCTTTAGAGCTGGGGACCTCCAAAAACCCCTAGCCAATGGCTGCGTGATTTGATTCATTGCGGCTGACGGGAGGTGAGGATGCG
>NZ_JARYGI010000035.1:0-37448 GCF_033795625.1 Sphingobium sp.
TTCGGGGAATACGCCTTCGGTGCCGCGCGCGCTGGCATAGAGGGAAAGCGACCGTTCCATGCTCGATGTGGTGGCCGATCGCGGCTACTTCGCGAGCGAAGAGATACTGGCCAGCGAACAGGCCGGCATCACCGTGACCTTGCCCAAACCGATGACCTCCCGTGCCAAGGCCGAGGGGCGGTTCGGAAAAGCCGACTTCGTCTACCTGCCCGAGCAGGACGTCTACCGCTGTCCGGCTGGCGACATCCTGACCTATCGCTACACCAATGTGGAAGCGGGTCTGACGGTGAGCCGATACTGGACGAGTGCTTGTCCGAAATGTCCGATCAAGGCTCAATGCACACCAGGCAAGGAAAGGCGCGTCACCCGATGGGAGCATGAGTCCGTCCTCGAAGCCATGCAGGAACGGCTCGATGCCAATCCCGACGCCATGCGCATACGACGCCAGACGGTCGAGCATCCCTTTGGCACCCTCAAAGCCCGGATGGGCTCCACCCACTTCTTAACGAAGACCACGCCGCGTGTTGCAACCGAAATGGCCCTCCACGTTCTGGCCTATAATCTGACCCGAGTGCTCAATATCATGGGAAGCAAGGCGATCCTGAAAGCCATCGCGAGTTGAGGTCGCGTCCAAACTAACAAATCTCGTTGCTCCACCGCAAACGGTAAACCCGCACAGATCTGCTGATCGCGTTTCTACACAGCCTGGGTCGCGAGCTGCCGGAACCAGACGGTCTGCACCTGGGGACCAATTTTTGGTCCCTGAGCGTCTCACAAGGGTCGGCATCCCCAATCCCATTCAGATACTGAAGAGCGTCAAGAGTGCAAAAGCGCCACCGGAAGACACGTCTAAACCATAGCTGTTAGATTTCCGCTGGTTCGAGCCATCCCCGATAATGGACTAGCTGCCCTATCAGCGGCAAGGCAATGGGCACGTCGAAATGGAAGCGGGCGTCCTCGGCCCATTCGCGTGCGGTCGAACGCGGTGCCAGCCACAATGGCAGCGGCAGGGGCCCGATCCACCATCGCTGCATGATCATGGTCAATCCTCGACCGTCGCCGGGAAGGTCGAAGGCGAAACGGAACGGGCCGAACCGCTCGACAAGCCAACGGCTTTGTTGAGTAAGGTGACTCCGGAAGCGTCGCCCTTCGAAATCGCGCGTCCAGCTTTCGCGGCCATCCAACTCGCGGAAATGCACATGTAGGCGATGACGGCCCGGCTTGGGGAAGCCAACGAGCCGTGCGATGAATGCTGCAAGCGGAGTTGCCGCGCCTGTTACCACAGCTTCTCCTGCTGCACCGCCATCGCGGAATATGTCGTGGATCGCCTGCATCTCCGGCGGGAGCAGCGCGAAACGATCACCCATCACCCGTTGGTAGAGTGAAGGCGAAGCAGGGAATTCATCCGTTTCGAGATGGATGGCGAGCTCCCCGAAGGCATGGGCATAGTCGCGGAGCGTCAAGGCCTCCCCGGCATCACGAGCGCCCGCAGTTTCCAGACCCGACAGGATGCGAGCGACGATGGGCGCCACGGACAATGTCGGTATTTCCGGACCGTCGCCCAGGTTGGCGATCAGCGTCCATCGTCGCTCTACCCGCCGGCCTTGTACATCGCCGAACAGGCGCACGCTCATCGCAGAGCGGTCGCTGCCCAGCGAGCGGGTCAGCGACTGGAGAGGATGAAGGAAGCGCGCAAGCGGCGCGAGAGTGGCGACGAGTTTCCACCGCACCAGCCAACTGGCGATCCAGAGTCCCCAGTTTTGGAACGAGAGTTCCGTACCCGCGCGGAAGCTGACGGCAGGACGTCCGGCCAGTCTTACAGGCAAAAGAGCAAGGTCAGGCACATCGACAAGCCCGGCGCGGCGCCCTGAGATCGTTTTCGTCCCTCCGCAGCCAAAAGAGACAGAGCGCAGCTCTTGCCACCCAAAGGCTTTTGCCCATCGCTGACCGCGCCAGATGCGCATTTGCTGGCCGACCTGTCCCAGGATGGCGGCGGATACCGCAGGACCTGCCGTCGCCTTGTTGGACGCACTGATCGCCATCTCGACCGAGCGTACCCTGTCCATGCCCTGCGCCAGATGCCGCACCGCCGCGCCCGATAGTGCCGGCACACTGGAGGCACCGGAGAGGAGGACGACGCCCGCATCCCTCGCGGCTTCGTCCAGCACGCGGATGCCGCATACGAAGTCGCGGCTGTCTGCAATATCGACATAGTGAACGCCCGCAGCGATGCAGGCTTTGGGAATGGCGTGAGCCATCGCCTGAAAAGGGCCGGAGGCGTCCACGACTATGTCCGGCTCATATTCTTTCAGGGCGGCGGTGATTCCGCTGCGGTCCAGCGCCAACGGCATCAGGCCGGGGGATTTTGCGCAAAAGTCGCGTGCCTTTTCGATGGATCGGCCCGCAACCAGCACCTCATACCCGGCAGAAGCGAGGCGCCGCGCTATCCGTCCGCCGAATCCGCCATAGCCGCCAAGAAGTATTATGCGCGTCACAGGATGCGGCAGGCCTGTTCCGTCGTGGGTATCCAGCAGGTCGATCGCCTGCCGAACAGCCGGTAACGATGGCGCGCGACCCAGCGATAGACGGGATCGCGCAGCCAGCGCGGTACGATCCGAAATGCCGCCAGCCCGTTCCACGGATGATCCAATCCCGCCCATATCGCCAGCACCGCATCGCTGTCCCGCAAGGCCCGGCCGCCTTCCACCACGATCATCGTTTCCGGATTGGCAGGGTCGATCCCGAACCGGCGATAGAGCGCTGCTCCGATTGCTCCCTGCATGGATGCCAGACGGAAGCGGCCGACCCGGTCGTGCCGCAGCACGAAGGCGGCATTGGCGGAGCAGAGCATGCACATCGCGTCGAAGTCGATGATCGGGCCGTCGCTTTCGTTCGAGGCAGCGTTCATGCGGCCTCCGCCAAAGGCGCTCCGATTTGAATCTCGCCATCCAATCCCAGCAGCCGCAGCGGGTTGCCAACCAGTCCGCTCACCATCGCTGCCTGTATGGTGGTGGCGGGCCACAGCTTGGACAGTGGGCCGACCATACGGTCTCGGATCAACGGCAGCAGCCGGCTGTCCGATTGATAGACCGGCGTGAACAGTGCCGTGAGCCATTGGTAGGTCAGGACATGGCGGCGCCGGAGCCTGATCCCGTGCCGAGCCCCTTCATCCACGCTGCCCTTATCCGCCAGACCCTTGGCCAGAGCCCAGGCATAAGCAACGCCATGTTGGCGCCCTGCCCAAGCTGTGGACTGGCCGAGTGCCAGGCATCACCAATATGGACTAGCGCTGGTTCCGCTGGTGCGGCAAGCGTTCGATGGGCGTAGCGCGCGAAGGTCAACTGGTCTGGATCATGAATCTGGTCGAGCAGCGGCGCGCAGTCAGGCCATAGTGTGGCGACCTGCGCCTTCCACCTCACCAGCCCGGCCTCACGCCAGTCGTCCAGCCTGTCCGCGCGAAGCGACCAGAAGAAAGCGGCCTTGGGCATCGTCGCGCCGGGCGGGGTTCCGATGGGCAGGACGCCCGCCATGATGCTGGCCCGCTCGTATCGTTGCGCGAGGGCATGAGGATCGAAGTCAGCGTCGTTGGGCCAATCGACGCTGGCCCATAGAGCGCCATAGGCCAGTTCACGGCCAGCGGGCGGCGCCAGTGGCGTGCGCGTGCCCAGTGCGTCCACCACGAGATCATAGGGGCCGCTGGTCTCACCATCCGCAAAATGCAGCGCTCATTTTGCGCGGGTCGGCTCGCTCCCGATCAGTGTGCGCCCGGTATGGACGCCAATGCCCGATTGCAGGACGGCTTCGTGGAGGATCGCGAACAGGCTGGCGCGATGGATGCCGATGCCGAACATGCCTTTGCGGCGCAGGGCGGCGTAATGGACGTCGAGCACCACCCGCTTGCCCGCCTTGCCGAACAGCCGATCGACGCGCGCCCCTCGTGCCAGCGTCGCATCCAGCAATCCCAATTCGGAAAGGACCGCCATCCCCGTGGGCTGGAGCATCAGGCCGGACCCGATGGGTCGTGGTGTATCGAACCGCTCGAACAGAGTGACATGATGCCCGGCGATGAAGCAACAGCGCCGCCGCCAGTCCGCATGGACCGCAGCCCGCGATCGCAATGTCCAGCCCCCGCATTTTGACTGTCTAGCTGAGGACGTCATCCTATCCAATAGGATGTCGTCGCCAAGTTGAAATCGGGCGTAATATCCCGGCATGGCGCGGTAATGAACATGAACGAATGTCTGCTTGTGGGAGCCCAAATTTAGGCCGTGAGCGTCCGACAATGGTCGACTGCTGTCGGCGGTGCCGCGCCGTCGGCCTCGTTCAAATTGATCGCCACGTTTTGTTACATCTCTGCCGTTCGATACGGTGGTCGCAAACGAGCGCTGCTGCCAAGGGCACCCGCTGCGCTCGCCAAACTGAACGGTATGATCAACCAGCAGCGGAACGCGGTCTATCGCCATATTGGTGCGGGGCGGTGCCAGAGGCGCCTGCCGAAGCGGACTGAGTTCTACTCGCGGCCGGCGATCATCCAGTTTGCTCAGACCGTCGGCACCGTCCCTCCGTCGATCACATACTCCGTGCCGGTGATGCTGGCCGCACGGTCGGAAGACAGGAAGGCGATTAGGTTCGCCACCTCTTCGGGTTTCGCCGACCGCCCGATCGGGATTCCGCCCAGCGAGTCCATGATCATCTTCTTGCCCGCCTCGATGTCGCCGCCATGCTCAGCCGCGAGCCACGTCGCCAGGTCGATGGATGCCTCTGTCTCGATCCAACCGGGGGACACGCGCACGACGCGAACCCCTTGTGGTGACACCTGCTTGGACAGGCTCTTGCTGTAGGTCGATAGCGCAGCCTTTGCTGCGGCGTAGGCAGTCGTCGCCTCCGGCAGAGGCATTTCGCGCTGAATGGACGTCACATGGATCACCACGCCGCTGCCGTTCTCAACCATGGCGGGAACGAGTTCACGGTCGAGGCGAACGGCCGGCATGAGATTGAGATCGAATTCACTCGTCCAAACCTCATCGCTCAGCGCTTCAATGCCACCTGCCGGGGCGGAGGAACCGCCGAGCATATGGACGATGATGTCCACGCCGCCCATGCGCCTCGTCACGGCGGCCGCCAATGCAGCGCACCCTTGCGCGCTCGTCAGGTCGGCCTCGACGAACAGCGATTTCGGAAAGGCATCAGGCCGTGTGCGAGCGGTGGTCAGAACCTGCGCACCGAATTCCTGAAAGAGACTGACGGTCGCTGCGCCCGCTCCGCGCGTGCCAGAGGTGATCAGCGCGCGCTTTCCGCGCAGATCAAGGAACGGGTGGCCGTTGCCCTGAAGGAGCGCGCTCACAACGTGATCTCCAGCCCAACAATCTTCTGCCCATCAAGGACGAACTGATAGCGAAGGTCCACCGGGCTTCCGGGGAAATCACCAGCAAGATGGCTCACGACCGTCGTTCTGCCGCCTTCCGTCGTGATCGAGAAGGGCTCCACGCTGTAAGTGTACTTTGCGGATGTGGCTGCTTTCCATTGCCGGATAGCTTCGCGTCCGGTGTAGGTATGCCCTTCGTCCTTCACGACCGCACCTTCGGTGAAGCAATCGGAAACAGCTTCAGCGTTTTGTTTTCTGTCGGCAGCAAAGTACTCAGCAATAATATGAGGTAGCTTGACGGTCATCTTTGATCTCCATTTTGTAGGACAAGCGCTTTGTTTAGCGCCCTCTATTTTCTGATGGAACCAACTTAGGGCTAGACCTTTGCAATGATAATCGGGATAGATCGCTATGCGACGTTGCGAAAAGCAGGACAATGCAACAGGACGGTTTGGTTGAGTTTGATGCGGTTTTAGCGATCGCGCGGCGTGGTTCGTTCCGGGCGGCAGCGCTGGAGCTAGGTCTGTCGACTACCGCCCTGAGCAATGCCATCGCAAAGCTCGAACGGCAGCTCTGCGTTCGCCTGTTCAATCGCACGACCCGCAGCGTTTCCCTTACGGACGCTGGACGCAAGTTCGTCGATCAGGTTGGTCCCGCCGTCAGGCATATTCACGACGCGATGGATATCGCTCGTTCGCAACAGGAGACTCCGTCCGGAACGCTCCGCATCAACGCTTTTCCAACGGCTGCGCGGGAGATTCTCGGGCCGCTCCTGTTGCAATTCCTGCGTTGCTATCCTCAAGTGCATGTTGATCTCGTCACCGAGGGCCGCATCGTGGACATCGTAGCCGAGGGTTTCGATCTTGGTTTGAGGAGCGCCGACCTCGTTCCCAGCGACATGATCGCAATTCCCGTTGGTCCACCCCGCAGCTTTGCCGTCGCCGCATCGCCAGCTTACTTCAAGGCGAATGAAAAGCCTCGCGTGCCTCCCGACCTGCTCCGCCATTCATGCCTTCGCATCCGGCTCCCGAACGGCGCGCTTCACCGCTGGCAATTCGAGAAGGACGGGCAGCCTCTCCAGATCGACGTGAACGGCCCGATCACACTCGACGAAGCCAGTCTGTCGCGCATCGCGGTGTTGGACGACGTCGGCATCGGCTACTTCATGGAGTTCGATATACGCGAAGACATCAATGCAGGGCGGCTCATTCGCGTTCTGGAAGATTGGACCCCGCCGCTAGCGCCTTTGTGCCTCTACTATCCCAGCAGACGAAATCCATCGGCTGCATTCAAGGCGTTAATCGGCATGGCACGTCAAATCGGGGGGTGACGTTAAGCCGGGCTCGTCGCTCAATGACCATTTAGTGGCAATCAGATTGGAAACGGCTTCGCGATGACGGATAAGATCACTCCTGTCTTGCTCAAAGACATTCTCGGTCCGCAGGCGTTGACCATCATCGCCGATGCTGGCGTCTCAGTATCGACACGCTTCGATCGCGCCAGCTTTCTCGGCGCCGCGTCAGATGGGCTCAGTACGCTGTCGATCATGGAGCGCGTGCGCCACATCGCTGACGCACTATATTCCGCGCTACCCGCCGGATATGTGGATGCGCTTGAGATCATCCGCGCGATGGCGCCACAACTCACCCATGGCTTCCAGGCGGTCGCTGTCACCGAGTTCGTGGCGCGATATGGGCGTGGCGATTTCGACAGATCGATGGAAGCGCTTACCGATCTTACCCGTTTCGGGTCCGCTGAGTTCGCCATTCGGCCATTTCTGGCGCAGGATACCGAACGGACGCTTACCGTGATGAAACAGTGGACCAGCAGCACCGACGAGCATGTCCGCAGGCTGGCCAGCGAAGGTAGCAGGCCAAGGCTGCCATGGGCATCGCGCATCCCGTCGCTTATGGTCGAGCCGACGCGGACCGCATCGATCCTCGAAGCACTTAAGGCTGATCCCAGCGCTTATGTTCGCAAGTCGGTCGCTAATCATCTCAACGATATCGCAAAGGGTCGCCCGGACTGGCTGCTGGATCGTCTGGCCGGGTGGTCGACCGACAATCCTGATACGGCCTGGATCATACGTCATGCGTTGCGGACATTAATCAAGAAGGGCGAACCACGCGCGCTGGCTCTCATCGGTGCCGGGCACGGAGCCTCTGTCACGGTGCGGCTATTTTCTATTGAGCCTCAACTTGTGCGTCTTGGCGACACAATCGCTATCGATGCCGAACTCGTGTCGACTTCCCCCGATGATCAACGTCTGGTCGTGGATTATCGTGTCAATTATGCGCGTGCCGGCGGCAAGACTGCGGCCAAAGTCTTTAAGCTCAGGACATTGGACCTTTCCGCGGGAAAATCCGCCACGCTAGGGCTTCGCCAGGCTATTCGCGATTTCAGTACGCGTCGCCATCATCCCGGCCACCATGAGGTGGAACTCATCGTCAACGGGGTAACCATGGCAAGCACCGCCTTTGAAATCACGAGCGATCCAGCCGCCGCCTGAGGCATGCGCCTGAAAAGCTGGCAGGACGCCGTACATGGAGCCGCTACCACCATGGCTTATGTGGTCGGCCACAAGGGCTGCGTCAGATGATGGAGGTACGCGGCTTGCGCTTGGTTGAGCGGATCGTGTCTCTAGACATGCTTCAATGGCACCTTCCAGCCGGGGCGGCCGTTCATGGCTTGCACGGTGAGCGGCGTAAGTTGGTCGCGACCTGCCGGTTAGCGGACGGACCGCATCTAGGAACGTAAAATTGGCGGCTGAATGGCGACAAAGGGTCGTACATGTCAGCGCGCTTACTGCCTTGCTTTGGGAATGACTGCCCAACCGCTTTCTGGACAATGTGGTTCAAAACGGACGTAAAGAGGCGAGCGAACTACCGCGGGCAAGCGAACCCTACGCAGTTGCGGCTGATCCCCAGAGGATAACAGTTCAACATCGCTCGGGAGCCGGCATCCGTGCTTATCTCCGGAGCTGGCGGGCTCGCCGCCCGCTTCATCGGTAATCCAGCACCCGTGGGCGATGGTGCTGTCTTGGACGACTGTTCGCCTCAATTAGCGTGATGGTGATCATTGCACACTGTCGCCAACATTTGGGGCGTCCAATTCGCGTCAGGTGCGAACACGAGTTGCTAAGGCGCTGTCGATGCGCATGCCACTGTTCAGCTGCTTGAGCCCGGATAGGGTCGCTTTCTGAGCAGCGCGGCAAGGTCGGCAGCGTTGGATGCGGCCATCGGCGGTATAAGACATTTATCCGAGCCTGCGGGAGATTCTTAGAACTCGTTTTCTTCCGAGAAATCCTTGAGCCCGACGATCGTTCCCGCGGCAAGACTTCGCGCGCGGACGATGCGCCGCATGCATATTCCTACCTCAAGATGTGAACCCCCGGCGATATTGGAAGGAACATCGTTGCTCCGATACGGCCCGGCTATCCAACCGGACCAGCATAGGCGGGTCGCCAATCGCTAGCCTTTGTTCTTGTGCTCGGGTCTGCCCTTCCGCTTGGTCGAAGCCATTTTCTCGAGTTCCTTCTCGCTCATCGACTGCTCCATCGACTTCGATGCGCCCTTGAGCTTGCTCTTGGGCGTGTCGCCGCGTTTTGCCGAGAGCGCGGCGCCTGCCGCTTTCTGCTGGGCTCCGGACTTGGCGGGCATGACAATCCTCCTTAAGTTGATGATGAGCGATGTTCTAAGCGTGGCCGCCCCTGGCAGATTATGGACCGCCGCGGCCACCCACCGCACCGAAAATTTGCCCGGTCGTATAGCTGAACGCCGGATCCGCGAGCGCCACGAACAGCGGTGCTAACTCGGCCGGTTGCCCAGGTCGGCCCATCGGCGTGTCCGAGCCGAACTCGGGCAGCTTCTCGGGCTCCTGACCACCGGTCACCTGCAGGGGCGTCCAGATCGGGCCGGGCGCGACACCGTTGACGCGAATGCCCATGCTGGCGAGCTGCTTGGCCAGACCCTTGGTGAAGTTCATGATGCCCGCCTTGGTGCAGGCATAGTCGATGATGTTTTCGGGTGGATCATAGGCGACGACCGAGGTCGTGTTGATGATCGCCGAGCCCGGCTTCAACAGCGGGATCGCCGCCTTGGTAATCCAGAACATCGCATAGAGATTGGTCTTCAGCGTCGTGTCGAACTGCTCGCTCGAGATATCCAAGATCGACTTCTGGCTGATCTGGCGGGCGGCATTATTGACCAGCGTGTCGAGCCCGCCGAGCTGCCGGGCCGCATCCGCCACGAGCTTGCGGCAGAAGCCCTCGCTGCGGATGTCGCCGGGCAACGCCACGAACCGGCGGCCGGCTTTCCGCACCTGCTCGCCGACCTCGCGCGCGTCCGGCTCCTCGTCAGGAAGATAGTTGATCGCGATGTCGGCGCCCTCACGCGCCATCGCGATCGCCGCGGCACGCCCGATCCCGCTGTCGCCGCCGGTGATCAGCGCCTTGCGCCCGGCCAGGCGGCCGGAGCCGCGATAGCTCGCCTCGCCATGATCCGGCCGCGGGGTCATCTTCGCGGTCAGACCAGGCCAGGGCTGCTGCTGCTTCGGAAAGGGAGGCTTGGGGTAGCTGGCCGATTGGGCGCTGGTCGGCGCGCCCGGCTGGTGCTTCTCCTGCGCCATCGCAGGTAATGCGCCGACTGCAGTCACGGCCGCGACCGCGCCGCCGACGAGCGCACGTCGGGAGACAGTGGTGGTCGTAAGCTCGTCTCGCTGCTGCGCGCCGTCGTGCGCCTTTGACTTCGGGTCGGTCATCGTTGCTCTCCTCGGGGGGACATCTGCTTCAATCCTGCAACATGGTGAGGGCGGGCTGGCGCTGGAGCGCCGCGCGGATCTGATCGGCGCCGGGGGTGCCTTCCTTCAGTGCCTTTTCGAGGTTCTCGGCATATTTCTGGATGCGCTTGGGCGGGAGCAGTGGCTCGTTCGCGTCAACCACCGCCTCGATCAGCGCGGCTCCTGGATGCGCGAGCGCCTCCTGCGCGACGCGCTCGGAATCGCCTGATGCCTCCACGTGCCATGCGCGGATGCCGCACGCTTCCGCGACCTTGGCGAAGTCGATGTCCGTCAAGTCGCACTCATATTCAATATTCCCAAGGAACATCATCTGCTCCCATTTGATCTGGCCGAGAGTGCCGTTCTTGATGACCACGATCTTGATCGGCAGCCGGTAGCGCGTGATCGTCGCTAGCTCGCCCATCAGCATCGACAGCCCACCGTCGCCGATGAAGGCGACCACTTGGCGCCCCGGAAAAGCGAGTGCAGCGGCGATCGCATAGGGGAGACCGCAGGCCATTGAGGCGGACAAGCCGGAGCCGCCGTACATCTGCCCCGCCTTGGCAGTGACGTAGCGTGCCATGAGGCCGGTATTGTGGCCCGAATCCCAGACGACGATCGCGTCCTCCGCCAGCCGGTCGCCGACATCGCGCACGATGCGGCCGGGCGGCATCGGGGTGGCATCGCGCGCGACGCTGGAGCGAATCAGTTCGCGCCATTTACGCGACTGGTCCTGAGCGAAGTCGAGGAAGCTGCGATCCGCCCTGCGTTCGAGCAAATCATTCAGCGCCGCAAGAGTCATCCGGGCGTCGCCGGCAAGTCCCACTTCGGCAGGGAAACGCAGTCCGATCCGCGTTGCGTCCAAGTCGATCTGGACGCCACGCGCCTGCCCGGGTTTGGGATAATAATCGATATAAGGGAAGGTCGAGCCGACGATCAGCAACGTATCGCAGCGCTCCATGACCTCCTGGCTCGCTCGCGTGCCCAGCAGGCCGATGCCGCCGGTGGTGAGGCGGTGATCGTCCGGCAGCAGCCCCTTGCCGAGCAGCGCCTTGACGATCGGGGCACCGAGCAGCTCGGCAGTCCGGGTAAGTTCCTCGACCGCACCGAGCGCGCCTTGTCCCGCAAGGATCGCGATGCGGGTGCCAGCGTTCAGCAGCTCGGCCGCCCGGGCAATCTCCGCGTCGGGTGCCACCTGAATGCCGTAGGCCGGAATAAGCGAAGTGTGGCCGGGCACGTTGCGGTCGGATGGCTTCTCTGATCGCTCGGGCTCCTCCTGCACGTCGATCGGTACGCTCAAGTGCGCGACCCCGCGGTGCGCCACCGCGTGGCGGCAGGCAAGGCTCGCCGCGCTTTCCATGTGTCGCGCGCCCATAACCCGCGCCGAATATGCGGCCACGTCCATGAACACCTTGGCATGGTCGATGTCCTGCTGGGTATAGCTGTCGGTCAGGTCGTGATAGGGTGAGCCGGTGATCGCCACGACCGGCGCGCGGTCGAGCTTGGCATCGTAGAGCCCGGTGAGCAGGTGGATGCCGCCCGGGCCGGTCGTCGCGAGACAACAGCCGATCCGGCCGGTGAACTTGGCATGCGCGGCAGCGGCAAAGGCGGCGGATTCTTCGTGGCGCACCTGGATGAAGCGAATGCGATCCTGCCGTGTCCGGATCGCCTCCATGATCCCGTTTATCCCATCGCCCGGCAGCCCGAATACGGTATCGATGCCGAACGCGATCAGCGTGTCGACCAAGATCTCCGCGCCGTTCCGCGCCACCGTCACGCCGCCGGCTCGAGTTCGACCTTGAGCCAGCCCGGCTTGCGCGCATCGAACTGTTCATAGGCCTCGATCGCACCAGTCAACTCGGCATCCTGGGTCAGGAGAGCGGCAGGATCCACCACGCCTTCGCGCACCAGGTCGATCAGGTGCGGGATGTATTTGCGATGGTTGCAGTTCCCCATACGGATGGTGAGGTTCTTGTTCATCGCCTGGCCGATCGGGAAGCTCTCCACGGTCGGCGGGTAGACGCCAATGATCGAGAGCGTGCCCGCCTTGGCGAGCGCATCGACCGCCCAGCGCAACGCCTGGCTCGGCGCGTCTCCCGGTACGAACGGGGCTTCGTCGCGGTGCTCGGGCGCGGTCTGCTCGCGCTCCTGGGCGAAGAGCGCGGCCTTCTCCTCCGCTTGGCCTGCGGCGGGTCCGCCATGGGCGTGTTCGGCCTCCACGCCGACCGCATCGATGGCGCGGTCGACACCGATTCCGCCAGTCAGCTCGACGATGGTCGCGACCGGATCCTCACGTTCGAAGTTGACGATCTCGGCGCCCTGGCGGCGCGCGATCGCCAGACGATCCTCTCGGTTGTCGATGGCGATGATCCGGCCTGCGCCCATCAGCCTGGCGGACGCGATCGCGAATTGTCCCACCGGCCCGCAGCCGAACACCGCGACTGTGTGACCTTCCTCGATCTCGGCCATGTCGGCGCCGAACCAGCCGGTCGGGAAGATGTCCGAGATCATGATCGCCTGATCGTCGGTGACTTCATCGGGCAGTTTCACCAGTCCGACATTGGCGAAAGGAATACGCGCCTTCTCGGCCTGCAATCCGTTGAACCCGCCCGCAGCCTCCGGGCCGCCAAAAAAAGCGGTGCCGGCGCGTTTGCCACCGGGGTTGGCATTGTCGCACTGCGCATAATAGCCGCCACGGCAATAGGAGCAGTGGCCGCAGGCGATTGTCGAGGGGATCACGACCCGGTCCCCGACCTCAAGATTGCGGACCATGTCGCCGACGGCCTCGACCACGCCGACGCCCTCATGGCCCAGGATTCGGCCTTCCTTCATGCCGCTGAAGGTTCCGCGGACGAAGTGCAGGTCGGTGCCGCAGATCGCAGAGGTGGTCAGCCGGACGATCGCATCGGTCGGCTGTTCGATCTGAGGATCAGCGACGTCCTCGATGCGGATATCGCCAATGCCGCGCCAAACCACTGCTTTCATGCCAGTCCTCCGGAAAAGGGCTGTTTCGGGCAGCCAGTCGGGGGGTTAACTGGGGCGCTAAGCCACTGTTCCCAAAAACATTTTGTCCTGTCGCCGACATAAGCGATTGCAGGCGAAGAAGTGCTGGTGACCGTGCGAGTCGTTAGTACTACAGTTTACGAGGAAATTCTGTGCCGCGACTAGTGGATGACGCGCCACGTCGGCATTGGCGCTGACCTATGGCAGTTAGGATGAGCGAATGGGCTGCCGTATGAACATTCTACTGCTCCACGCCTGGATAAGGTGTGGCCTTGAGCAGTTGCGCCAGATGGGCTGCGTTGGAGGCTACCAAGTTCGCGGTCGACTGGACCTTTTCGGGGATTTCCTCAAGGTCCTTAAAGTCAGTCTTGCCCATCGCTTCGCCCACCCAATAGGAGACCGCGGCCGCAGGGATCGTCCATCCGGTGTCATTGAGCGCCTGATATAGTTGCGCGCTGATGCCATGTGCGCCGTCTTCGTTACCGACGATGGCGGCCACCGCGACCTTACCGTAGCTGGGCATGCGCCCAAGCTCGTCGGTTTCACTGAGAAACGCGTCCATGCGTTCGAGAACTCGCTTTGCCATGCTCGACATCTGTCCGAGCCATACCGGGGTTCCGAAGATCAGAATATCGGCGTCAAGAATCCGCTGGCGTATGCCTGGCCATGCATCGCCGCCACCCTCGTCGGACGTCACGCCAGGCTTCACATCATGGTCGGCAATCCGGATGACTTCTGCCAGTTGGACATCATGCGCCGCAAGCGCCGTCGCGACGAGCGAAATCATTTTATCTGTAGAGGATGTTTCGCCATCCTCCTTTTTCAGACTGCAGTTCAGTGCGATCGCGCGTAGCGGCATTCCTGTTCTCCTTTAATGATAGCGCTGCGCGACCGCCTGACAAATGTTTGCGGCGGGCCGGGAGGTGGTGAAAGATGGTCATACCTGGCGCACTCAACGCCTGGCAGAGCCCTGCGGCAGTTGCTTAATGCCTGGGTCAACGGCTTTCGCTCCAATTGTTCGGGCGTGCTGACATATGTTAGCCATTTGATTTTTCGCCACCATTTCGAGACGGCGTAAGGGCCCGGCGGTTTTCACCTTTGCGCGCTCAGCACTCGCCCGCCTGAGCGGCGCGAGACGCTCTGCATAGAACAGGACGTACATATGGCAGGTGCCCCACTAGCAGAATCGTGGCGCGACCCTGTACTGAAGGGAGGCTTTCCGCAGCTCCCGCATTTTAAACCGCTAATCTATATAAGAATTAGGGGCGTTTAGAATGGTCCGTGGCACTGGCGGGGATACCCCTTGGCATGTCCGCGTTGGGGCCTCTTACCGCACAGTCTCCAAAGAACAGCACGGGATGACAATTTTGATCAAAGCGTTGGGCTACGCCGCCAAGCATTCCTATTCGCGCCTGAAGCCGCTGGAGTTCGAGCGCGAGGAAGCCGGTCCTGACGAAATCGAGATCGATGTGCTGTTCTGTGGTGTCTGTCATTCCGACATACATCAGGCGGAAAACGACTGGGGCAATTCCGTCTATCCGTGCATGCCCGGCCATGAGGTCGTCGGCCGTGTGACCCGCATCGGCAGCAACGTCTCCCTTCACGCAGTGGGCGATCTGGTGGGCGTCGGCTGCATGATCGATAGCTGCCGTTCTTGTGAGCCGTGCGAAGCCCATGAGGAGCAATATTGCGAAGGGCCAAATAGCTGGCTTGCCACCTATCATGGTCCGATGGTGCCGGCCCAGCAGGCGCCCGGCGGGCAGAACATCTATAATAAGGACAACACCTACGGCGGCTATTCCAACGTCCTCGTCGTAAAGGAGGATTTCGCGCTCAAGATCCCGCCCGAAATAGCGCCAGAGAAAGCCGCCCTATCCTGTGCGCCGGGGTCACGACCTATTCGCCGATGAAGCATTGGGGTGTGAAAGCGGGGAACAGGGTGGGCATCGTCGGACTGGGCGGGCTTGGCGACATGGCAGTCAAACTAGCAAAGGCGATGGGCGCCGATGTGACGGTCTTCACCACGACGAAGGAGAAGGTTGCTGAGGCGGAGAAACTTGGCGCCAAGGGCGTCATCGAAGGGGACACCGAAGCATATACGGGCTTGAAGGCGAGCTTCGACTTCATCCTCTCGACGGTCCCTGAAAAGCACAAGGTCGATCCGTTTGTCCCGCTGCTGAAACGCAATGCGACCTATGTTGCTGTCGGTGCGCTCGCACCGATGCCGGGTTACAACAATCAGGAACTCATCATGCACCGCAAGAGCTTGGCGGCGTCGCTGATCGGATCGATCGCCGAGACGCAGGAAGTGCTCGATTTCTGCGCCAAGCATGGCATCGCACCTGATGTGCAGGTGATCCCCATCCAAGACATCAACGAGGCATATAAGAAGGTAAAAAGTGGCGAAGTGCGCTTTCGCTATGTGATCGATATCGCCAGCTTGAAAGAGGAAATGGCGGCGTAGCTACTCTCATCGTTGAGGCCTAAACGTATCTCGCCAACGGCACGGGCGGTGATAGGGCCTGCGACGGGTCGGTCACCTTCCTGGCCTTTGCTGCTGTCCGAGCATCGGGCCTACGGGATGGCGCCATGCTCCGGCAACTGGTTCGCAGCCCTACGGGATTGGATAGCCTGCTTACTGTTCATGGGTACACATTGCACAGACGGCGTCAGCTGCAGTGATCGAGGCTCCGCTTTCATTTCGTCAGACCTGCGCCCGACCTTTTGGTGGTGAAGCTCCATGCAATCGCACACTAGGCAGGATCGACATTCAAGATTCCCAAATGGTTTGATGTCTGATTCATGGGTCTCCGTGTTGAGGCGCGGAGTGGACGATGGGATCAAACGGTACGAGTTGAACGATGCACAATGGGCGCGGATCGCGCCGTTGCTGCCTGGCAAGGTCAACGATCCCGGCCGGACAGCATCGGATAACCGCTTGTTCGTGAACGGTTGCTTGTGGGTTCTGAGATCGGGCGCGCACTGGTGCGATCTGCCGGAACGCTATGGTCGGTGGAAGACGGTCCATCGCCGCTTCAGCAGGTGGTGCCATGCCGGCGTGTGGGAGCGGGTATTCGACACGCTCACTGCCGATCGAGATAACACGTATCTCATGATCGACAGCACGATTGTCCGCGCCCACCAGCAGGCAGCGACCGGAAAAGGGGGGCCAAGGACCAGGCGCTGGGGCGTTCCCGAGGTGGACTGACGACCAAAATTCACATGCTGGCAGACACGCTGGGCCGGCCATTGCGCTTTCGGATCACGCCGGGGCAGTCCGCTGACATCACTGCCGCCCCGGACCTTCTGGAAGCCCAAGAGGCCAATGCCGTACTCGCTGACAAAGCCTATGATAGCAATGACTTACGTGAGCAGATCGCCGACATGCAAGCGGAGGCTGTGATCCCGTCCAAGCGCAATCGGAAAGTCTTCATCCCGCACAACACTGCCATCTACAAACACCGCAACCAAATCGAACGATGCTTTGGTCGTCTCAAGCATTTTCGTCGGTTCGCAACCCGCTACGATCGCCGCACCGTTCACTTCACTGGTTTCGTACACCTCGCCGCCGCCATGATATGGCTCCGCTGAATGTCGATCCCGCCTAGAAAGCCAGACGACACGCTCCTGCTCATCCCACGCTCGTCAGAGCCTTGCGGCAATCCTCTGCACATTCTCGGCACATATCGGCGCAGAGGCGACAATGCTCATGCTCATGGCGCGCGCACTCCTCGGCGCACAGTTCGCAGGTGCGGGTGCAGGTTTCGAGCATGGCACGCAACACAGCGATGTTTTCACCAGTGCGCCGCGTCGCCACTTTCGCTGTCGCTGCACATATGTCTGCGCAGTCAAGGCAACTGCGGATGCACTGCCGCATGTCCATGTCTTCGGCCGCGCAGGCGTCCGCGCATGACGTGCACATGGCAGCACAGAACATCGCATGGCGCACTGCCGTCGCCAGATCCTCGTTAAGGTTGCCCGCCACTTCAGGGTGTAGCGATATCATCTTGTGAATGGACATGCCGGGCCTCCCGTCGCTGCTGATGCCGGGTCAACGGCCCTCACTAAATAACGTTCAAGTGCGCTTCTAACCTATGTTTTGGCTGGCCTTCTTTCCGGCGGTTCGTCGGAACAGCGCCGAAGTCCGGCGGTTGTCGAACCTCCATCCCAGGACAGTCCCATGCGAATTACCGCCGCCGTAATGACCCATGCCGATCAGATACTGTCGCGGCGGAAAATCGAACTGGAGGAAGTGGAACTCGACGATCCCTACGACGACGAGGTACTGATACGCGTCACAAGCTGCGGCGTGTGCGGAACGGACAGAGGCTGCATCCATGGTCTTGAGCCTTACCCGACGCCCGGTGTGCTGGGCCATGAAGGCGCAGGGGTAGTAGAGGCAGTCGGCCGCGACGTTAAGAACGTCAAGCCGGGCGACAGGGTGATGATCGGCTTCCCATTTTGCGGCGAATGCCGAACGTGCCGGCGTGGCGAGATGCGCTACTGCGAAAACGGCGCAGCCTTAAGCTTCAGCGGTCATCGGCTGGATGGCTCAGGGGGAATGAAGCGGCTGAATGGCGAACCCCTTGCAGGCCGCTTCTTCCAGCAGTCCTCCTGGGCTACGCATACGCTGGCCCTGGAGCGTCAGCTTGCCAAGGTGCCCGACGGTCTCGATCTGGATATTGCCGGACCCTATGGCTGCAGCATCTCGACGGGTGCTGGCACAGTGCTGAATGAGCTAAAGCCGATCCCCGGCAGTTCCATTGCGATCTTCGGGGTGGGCAATGTGGGACTTGCCGCAGTGATGGCGGCACGGCTCACCGGCGCGACGACAATCGTCGCGATCGACAAGGTGCCGGAGCGGCTGGCGCTTGCGCGCGAGTTGGGCGCTACGCACGCGCTCGAGCACGGTACGGACACTGTAGCCGAGTTGAAGGAACTCACCGGCGGCCACCTCGACTATGCGATCGAGGCGACGGACGGCTCGAACCTTGTCAGCGAAGCCGTGTCGGCACTCGGACCGCGCGGCACTTGCGCCATGGTGGGCGGCGCGAAGATGAGCGCAACAGTCAAGTACAACCACCCAGACGTGCTGATGCAGGGCAAGCACATCATCGGCGTTATGGGCGGCGGCGGCCAGACCCCGCGCTTCCTGGAAGCACTGATGGAACTGCAGCTACAGGGACGCTTCCCCCTTCAGAAGCTCGTAAAATTGTATGACTTTGCAGACGTTAATCAGGCCGTGGATGACAGCGACGCAGGCGTAACTGTGAAGCCGATCCTCAAGATGCCGCATTAGCCGACCGCCAGATAATTTGCCTCGCAAGGGAGTCCCAATGGACATCAGCCTCAACGTCAATGGTCACCGACACGCGCTATCGCTCGATCCTCGCGTCGTGCTGCTCGACGCCCTGCGTGAAAATCTGGGGCTGACAGGCACCAAGAAGGGCTGCGATCAGGGCCAGTGCGGCGCGTGCACGGTGTTGATCGACGGTCAGCGAGTGCTGTCCTGCTTTGTGCTTGCTGCCCTTGCCACCGGCGAGATCACGACGATCGAGGGTCTGGCAGGCGAAGGCGAGCCGCTGCACCCGATGCAGCAGGCGTTCATCGAGCACGACGCTTTTCAATGCGGCTATTGCACACCAGGGCAGATCCTGTCCGCCATCGCCTGCGTGCATGAAGGCCATGCCACAGACGAGGACGAAGTGCGCGAATATATGAGTGGCAACCTCTGCCGGTGCGCCGCATACCCGAATATCGTCAAGGCCGTGCTCGCCGCGAAATCGGATATGGCCGCCAATGCGTGAGTTCGTTCTGGAGCGCGCAGGCGACACTGTCGAAGCTCTGCGACGTGCAGCCGCGCGGACTCCGGAAGACGGGAACATGCAGTATCTCGCGGGCGGCACCAACCTGCTCGACCTGATGAAGCTGGACGTCATGCGTCCGAACCGGCTGGTGGACATTGCGCCGCTTGCTGTGGAGCATGGGCGCGTGCGCAAGCTGGAGGACGGGCTGTGGCTTGGCGCGGCGGTCAAGATGAGCCAGGCAGCGGACGATCCCGATGTGCAGTCCGACTATCCGGTCATAGCGCAGTCGCTGACGCAAGCGGCCAGCGCGCAGTTGCGCAATATGGCGACGCTGGGCGGCAATGTGCTTCAGCGCACCCGCTGCAACTACTTTCGCGACACCAGTTGGGGCGCCTGCAACAAGCGAGAGCCGGGCACCGGCTGCGCGGCGATGGATGGCTGCAATCGCAGGCTGGCGGTGCTCGGCGTCAGCGATCAATGCATCGCCAACTATCCCGGAGATTTCGCGCAGGCATTGATAGCATTGGGTGCCGAAGTGAATGTGTTCGGCACTGATGGGCGGGATCGGACCTTCGCATTCGAGACGCTCCATCGCCTGCCGGGCGACACGCCGCATATCGAAACGACGCTGGAGCCAGGCGATCTCATCACGGGCTTCAAAATACCGGCGGGTCCATGGACGCGCCGATCCCGTTATGTGAAGGTGCGCGATCGTACATCCTACGACTTTGCGCTTGCCTCGGCAGCGGTAGCATTGGCGCTCGATGGTGATCGCGTCGTTTCTGCCCGCATCGCGCTTGGCGGGCTTGCGAGCGTGCCGTGGCGTGCGCATGCGGCCGAAGATGCGCTGGAGGGCCGCGTGCTCAGCGAGGCAAATGCCCAAGGGGCTGCCGCTGCGGCGCTGGAGGGCGCGGTGGCGCATGGCGACAATGCATTCAAGGTCGAACTTGGAGGGCGGACGCTGGTGCGGGCGCTTGTCGAAACGCGTGACATGGAGATCATGCCATGACCAGCCTTATCGGTCAGCCCCGTACGCGAATCGACGGTCGCGCCAAGGTTACCGGCCATGCCGCCTATCCGTCCGACGAACCGGTGCGCAATCCGGCTTGGGCCTTTCTTCTCACCAGCGCGATAGCCAAGGGCAGGATCAGGGCGTTCGATCTCGATGAGGCACGAAGCCTGCCTGGCGTGCTGGACATATTGACGCATCAGAATGTTGGCGATCAAACCAAGCCGCCCAAGCAACAGGCGGGCGGCGACACGACCACGACGATGGAGAGCGATCGTGTCTGGCACGATGGGCAGATCATCGGCGTGGTGCTTGCCGACACATACGAGACTGCACGCGACGCGGCCTTCCGAGTGAAGGTCCACTATGACAGGCAAGCGCCCGCCGCGACCTTCGACCAGCCGGGCGTAGAGGCCCATTACCGCGAGCCGGGCGAGCATGAAGACTATGAGGTGGGCGATGTGGATGCCGCATTGGCCGCCACAGAGGTAAAGGTCGATCAATGGTACGAGACCCCGACCCAACATCACAATCCGATCGAGCTGTTCACGACCACGGCAGAATGGAACGAAGGCGAACTGACGATCTGGGAGCCGAGCCAGTTCGTCTATGGCCTGCGCAACAATGTCGCGGGCCAGATCGGTATCGATCCTGCCAAAGTGCACGTGATCTCCAAGTTCGTGGGCGGTGCGTTCGGGTCCAAAGGTGGCGCAACGGCGCGAACGGCATGGATCGCGATAGCGGCGCGTCGGCTCGGACGGGCAGTCAAGCTGGTGGCGACACGCGACCAGGGCTTCACCATCGCCACCTATCGCGCCGAGACACGGCATCATCTCCAGCTTGGCGCGACGCCTGACGGCAAGCTGACGGCGCTTCGCCATGAAGGCTGGGAAGTCACCAGCCGCCCCAGCAACTACAATGTGTCGGGAACGGAGACGACAGCGCGGATGTATGCCTGCCCGAACATCCTGACGAAAGTGAATGTCGTTCACGCCGACCGCAACACGCCCGGCTTCATGCGCGCGCCGCCCGACACGCCGTACATGTTTGCCCTGGAATCTGCGATGGACGAACTGGCGGTTGCGATGAGGATCGATCCGGTGGAATTGCGACGGATCAACGATACGGCCTCGGATCCTACTGACGGCGTTCCCTATTCGAGCCGCCATCTGATGGAGTGCTTCGATCAGGCGGCGGAGCGTTTCGGCTGGGCCTCGCGCTCGCCTGAACCCAGGCAGATGCGCGAGGGCGACTGGCTGATCGGCTGGGGTTGCGCCAGCGCCGCTTATCCTTCGAATATCGCTTCCACCGCAGCGCGCGTGACGCTGCGCTCGGACGGTCACGCCATGGTCGAAATCGCCGGGCATGACATTGGCACAGGCGCCTACACGGTCGCGGCGATCACGGCGGCCGATCGGCTAGGTGTCGACATCGACAAAAGCGCGGTAAAAATGGGAGACACCGATCTTCCGCCCGCCTCGCTTGCAGCAGGATCGAGCCACACCGCGACGATCACGCACGCCATTGCCAAGGCATGCAACGGCATCTTGGCTAAAGTTGCTCAGGCGGCCGTGGTTTCGAGCGAAGGACCCTTCGCCGGCAAGGAGGCCGCAAGCTTGCGGCTGAGTGAAGGCAAGCTGATCGCGCCAGACGGTACGGCTGAGCCGCTGGAGCAAGCTGTAAATCGCGTCTCTAAGGGGGCACTGGAGGTCTATGCCGAGCATATTCCACAGGGCTTGTCGCCGGAGTCGATGGAAAAGCTCTACCAAGGCCAGCCGCCGATGCTGCGCGGCCAGTCGCGCGAGGGCGTGCGCGCCTATGCGTTTGGCGCGCAGTTCGTCGAAGTTCGCATCCACCGCCTCACCTGTGAGATACGCGTCCCGCGTATGGTGGGCGCCTTCGCCAGCGGCACCATCGTCAATCCACTGACGGCGCACAGCCAGTATATGGGCGGGATGATCTGGGGCTTGGGCGCGGCGCTGGAGGAGAAGACCGAGATCGACTTGGCCCATGCGCGATACGTCAATGACAATATCGCCGAATATCATGTGCCGGTGAATGCGGACGTGTCTCGTGTTGATGTGATCATGGTGCCGGAAACCGACCAGCAGGTAAATCCGCTCGGTATCAAGGGCATTGGTGAGATCGGCATCGTGGGTATGAATGCGGCGATCGCGAATGCCGTTTGGCATGCCACGGGTCGCCGCATCCGCAAGCTACCGATCCGCATTGAAGATTTGCTCTAGTGAACTCCGAAAGACAGAGCTGTCAGGCCACTACTGAGAGCAGGAAACTGCCTGCTGAGCGACCTAAAAAGGTCGAACATCGAGGCTCATGACCCGGCGATTACCTCTTCGATAGATCAGGACAATGCAGACCCAACCGCCGGAGCGAGCCGGTCCACCAAAATCGCGCTGGCCTGATTGAGCCCGATGACATCCACCGCGATGCCATGATGCCGCATCTTCGTAACGACGTCCTCTAATGCGCCAACCGCCGTGACATCCCACAAATGGCTGGCAGTGAGGTCTATGCGAACCCTCGCGGCTGCATCGCCCAGATCGAACCTGTCGGCGAAGATGTCCGCGCTGGCAAAGAAGATCTGGCCCGACACAGTGTAGGTCCGCATGTTTGTCGCCTCGTCATAATCGATGCGGACATCCATCAAGCGCGTCACCTTGAAAGCGAAGAATACGCCGCTCAACAACACGCCCACAGCGACGCCTGCGGACAGGTCGTGGGTGGCGACCGTGACAACGACAGTTGCCACCATGACGATGCCGGAAACCTTGGGATGTCGAGCCAGATCGCGGATCGAGGTCCATGAGAAGGTGCTGGCGGACACCATGATCATGATCGCAACGAGCGCCGCCACAGGCACTTGCGCGACCCATGGCCTGAGGGGAACCATCACCAGCAACAGGAACACGCCAGCGACCAAAGTGGAAAGCCGGCCTCGGCCACCATAGCGTACATTACCGACCGTCTGACCGATCATGCCGCAACCTGCGATGCCCCCGAACAGCCCGGCGGCGACATTAGCGAGGCCGAGGCCCGTGCACTCGCGCGCCTTCGAACTCGTGGTCTCGGTCAGGTCATCGACCACGCTGGCGGTCATCATGGATTCAAGGAGGCCGACCGCTGCCATGGCGAGCGCATATGGCGCCACGATGCGCAGCGTCTGCCAGTCGAATGCTACTGCGGGGAATGTGAAAGAGGGCAGCGATGATGGCAGCCGGCCAAGATCGGAGACAGTGTGGATAGGCATGGGGAAGGCAATGCTTATCGCCGTCAGGACAAGAATGCAGATCAAGGGCGAGGGGATGGCTGTCGTGATGCGCGGCAGCAGATAGATGATCGCCAAGCCGCCTGCGATCATCGCATAGCTGTGCCATGTCACTCCCAGCATCTGTGGCACCTGCGCCGAGAAGATGAGGATAGCGAGCGCGTTGACGAACCCCGTCCGCACGGACCGCGAGACGAAGCGCATCAACACGTCCAGCTTTAGGAGGCCGAAGACAATCTGGAAAAGTCCGGCTAGCAGTGTCGCGGCCAGCAGATATTGCAGGCCATGGGCATGGACCAATGCCGCGGCAACCAGCGCCACCGATCCTGCCGCGCCGGAAATCATCGCAGGACGGCCGCCAGCGAAGGCGATGACGATCCCGATCACAAAGGAGGCGAACAAGCCCACCTCCGGGTCTATTCCCGCCACGAAGGAAAAGGCGATGACTTCCGGGATTAGGGCAAAGGTGCCGACCATGCCGGCGAGGATGTCACGCCGGGCGTTTGCCGCGCCGTTGAGCCATTCGGTACGATAGCGCGAAAGAGCTGTGTTGTTCATGTTGAAGACCGATGATTGTCGCAAGGCGGAGCGGCAGCAAACAGGCGGAGCGCTGCGACATACATTGTCCGGCGGATCGGCGGCCGGAATAGCCACCCGGAATTTCACCGGGTCCTTGCGAATGGTAGCTTCGTAGTGCGACGGTTTGGGAACGGCAAGGGCGAGTGACCAAGCGAAATTGCGCGCGTAGTTCAGGATGAACAGATGTCCGCTCCGGGGAAGCTGGACTTTGTCGATGAGTAGCCGACCAGGGTCGGGTGTGGTTCCACCAGGCGTGGCTCTGACGTCAAAGGACTGGTTCTGGATCCTACGGATATCCAGCGCTGTCGCCGTTTGTCGCTAAACGCGAAGCTTAGTGTCGAGCGTAACCAGACTGTGCTGTTTGCAGGCTCACCGCCGAGCCTCAAGCCATGACGTACGTCTAGCTTTCAGGAGTTCCACCGGTCGGCCAAGCTCGCGTGCCAGCATGTTCATCATCCAGCTGCGGTGGCTGACGAGAAAGGCATCAAAACCATCAGGCTTTGCAGGATCGAACATTGGAACCGCCCAGTCGGCGGTGGCTTCTCTGTACGCTGGCTGCTTGAGCGCGCTTCTGTCTTCGGGCGCATCCACATGGCGGCCAAGGAAGCTGTTGCCTTCGAAAGTGATGCCAGCCGAGTTTGGAAATCCCGCTGCCAATATGTATTCGGGACCATTACGGCCAACTTCATAGCCGTAGCGGGCGGTACCCGCGACGGCGAGCAGGTTTTTCCGGAAGCGGACATCGCTTGCCCAGCCTTGCCACTCCGTCGTCGCCACCATCTTCACGTCAGCCTTGCTGCCGACATGAATGACGTTCCTCTCGATCGTGACGTTCGTGATCCCGCCTGAGAGTTGAAAGATACGGGCGCCGTCGCCTCGACTTACATTATCGCGAACCACTGTGCCGCTGTTACCCAGATTATCCGATCCCTTCCGCGCCGGCGAGCAGATGAGGACGAAGCCCCCCTCATTGTCGTGGCTGAAGTTGTACGCAATGGTGGTGCCACGAGAATTGAAGTCAGAATCGAACCCCTGTCCGTCCCAACGCCCCCGCGTAAACGCCGCCTCATTCAGCTGGATGAGCGTGTTGTCGGTGCTCCATTGCCAGATGGCGACATTATAGCCGGGCGCACGACGCACAGCATTGCGCACGATGTTGTGCTCGACCAGCGCGCCATCGGCACCGCGCGGCACGATGCCATCGCCACCGATGTCTTCGAGATAGTTGTCGCGGATCACAACCTCTTCACTGGGAAACCAGCGCTTGCGCGTCACCTGGTCGCTGATCCCGGCAATCCCTGAACGATCGACTCGCCAGATGATGTTGCGCTCGATCAGCAGGTCATGGAACCGAGTGGGGCGCTTGGTGCTCAAAGCGCGAAAGACGATGCCTCCATTGTCCTTGCGCTCGTTGCTCCCCCGTACATCGTGAATATACATGTTTCGCACGACGATTCCGCGTGCAACGCCTGAATCCTGCTGGGAGATCAGCACGCCGAAGCGGACGCTTGCTGTCGGCCCGTCATTCGTAATTTCCAGGCCGCTGACACTGACATATTCAGCGTTGAGGATTCCGACCGCATATTCCGATGCGCCTCCTGCGTTTATCCGTGGCCGCGGACCTACGCCTGTGACGCCAAAGGAGATCAGCGCAGCTGCACGCCCGGAACGCGTGATCGTCAGTGGCTCCGTCCAGATCGATCCGGCCGTCAGCAAAACCTGATCGCCAGCGCGAAGTTCGAAGTTTTTGACTTTGGCAAGGGAGCGCCAGGCCGATGCCGGCGAACTTCCATCGCTGCGATCGTTTCCCCGAATTGCGTCAACATAGTAGGTAGTGGCCGATGCTTGGCCAACAGCACCGAAGCTCAGGATCAATAAGAAAAAGCCAATGATTTTCGTCGTAAAGATATTGATCAACGTACTCACCTGACGGTCTGGATGTGGTCCGCTTTTCCCGGGCTCGGGTGGATTAGCGAATCTCGCACGGTTCAGGTGGCTGATGACGGGCAACCTTGCTAGCGACGATTGTCATGAAGGCTTCAGAAATCGTCACGCGCCCGTTCTCGATGATGCGGGACTTCCTCACGACCGAGGCGGGCGGCGGCATCGTGCTGATCAGCGCTGCTGCCGCTGCGATGATCGTTGCGAACTCGGATCTGTCAGCAGAGTATCTGGAGACGCTCCATCTTCATGTCGGCGGGCTCAGCGTCATCCATTGGATCAACGACGGTCTGATGGCGCTGTTCTTCCTGGTGGTCGGCCTGGAGATCAAGCGCGAGGTTCTGGACGGACAGCTGTCGCGCTGGTCGGACCGCATCCTGCCTGGCGTAGCTGCAGCGGCGGGCGTGGCTCTGCCGGCGCTCATCTATATAGCTTGCAACCAGGCCGATCCTGCAGGATTGCGCGGCTGGGCGATACCTGCCGCGACCGACATCGCCTTCGCTCTGGGCGTCCTGGCGCTGATCGGAAGCCGCGTACCCTCTTCGCTCAAGATATTTCTTACCGCCGTTGCAATCATCGACGATCTGATCGCCGTCCTCATCATAGCCTGCTTCTATACGGCGGACCTCAAGCTTCTTCCGCTCGCGGGAGCAGGTGCAGGACTGCTGGTGCTTGCCGCATGCAATCGCGCAGGTGTGCGCAGCCTCTGGCCTTATCTGGCCGTAGGTTTGGCGATCTGGTTTTGCGTGCTCCAGTCAGGGATCCATGCAACGCTTGCTGGCGTAGCGGTAGCTATGACAGTTCCGCTGACCCGGACACCCGGCAGGCCAGACGATCGGCACTCCCCGCTTTACCGGCTTGAGCATGGCCTGCACCCTTGGGTGGCCTACGCGATCGTTCCTATCTTCGGCTTTTCCAATGCAGGCGTGGCGCTTGGCGGCTTTTCACCACGTGACGTCCTTGCGCCCGTGCCGCTAGGCGTGGCCCTCGGGCTTTTTATTGGCAAGCAAGTGGGTATCTTCCTGTCGGTATGGCTGCTTGTCCATCTGGGGTGGGCAGAGCGTCCACGCGGCGCAAGCTGGCGCCAGATCTATGGCGTGGCCCTGCTGTGCGGTATTGGCTTTACCATGAGCCTTTTCATCGGCGCGCTCGCCTTTAGCGACGGATCCCACCAGAACGACGCTGCCAAGCTTGGCGTGCTGCTCGGGTCGATAATTTCGGCTTTGGCGGGATATGCCATTCTGCGAATGGCGCGCTCAGGTTCGAGTAGTCGGCACCAGCACTTGTAGAGATCTGTCGTGCCGCGCGCGAACTCCTCGATGAAAAACCGAGTAGTGCCGGCTTCTTATAGAGCCCATTCCGAAAGACTGACGCCGCTTTCCGGGTCATCGAATGTGACACGTGTGAGTTCCACTGCGACCAGGCAGACAGGCCGGACTTCCGCGTCGGCAGCTGTGCAGTGAATGGGCTGGCGATCCGAAAACGCGCCGATCCTGCCACTGATCGACAGCTGATACCCTTGAGCGCCGGGTTGCGCACCCTCATCCAGCTTGATGGTGGCGGCATAGGGCCTCAAGCCGCGTCGCCAGGTTCTTGGATCGTCCTTACCGAATAATTGTACAAACCCCGCCGAGTGCGGCTCAGGCTGCGTAACGGCAGATGGGCTTGACGATAATCCCGCTTTGCGAGGGCAAACCTCCTGGCTTGTCCATGGCCGTCGGATCCAGAACCCTTCGACAGCATCATAGCGATCAGTCTGCACCAATTGGCCGAGCATAGGCAGCGCCTTGGTGATTTCTACGCGTGCCGTGAGTTTGAGAGCTCTTGTCTTGCTGTCATAGGACCATCCCGCCCAATTGCTCCCCAGGTCGTCGGAAGGGCCGTTGCATCCAAAGGGCAACTTGAGTTGAAACGGGCGATCAACAAGGGCCACAACATCTTCAGGGAGCGGCGACCCGCTTGCGAAGGCGTCGGATGAAGCCCCGATCGCCGCGAGCAATTGGCGGCGATCGAGCGGAGGTATAGTCGCCGACACGATGCGGGGCGGCGGGACAGCAGCATTAACGGCCGATTCATTCACGGGTGCCTGAGCAGTCTCGTTCTGATCTGGTGCTTGCCGAGCACAGGACATGAGCGAGGCGATGGCGGCGGACAAGGTGCATGCGTGCAGTAGCTGCCGAGTGAAAGACGGGCTGACCATCTGCCTTGTCTAGCATCTGCATGCGGAGATTGAAGGAAAAAGCTTGGGGTCTGGCGCAACGATCCGCTCTCCACCTGCGCGCGCAATGTGCTAGGCCTGTCTCCAATGACGGCTGAACAGATACTTACCCTGCTCGTGCTCGCCGGTGTCGTCGGCGCACTGATATGGGACCAAGTGCGCGCCGACGTCGTCGCGCTCGCCGGAGCCGCCCTGTTGCTGATCACCGGCGCGGTCCGGCCCAGCGAGGTGCAAAGCGCCTTCGGCAGCCCTGCAATCGTCACACTCGCTTCCCTGTTCGTTATCGCCCATGCGCTGGAACTGTCAGGGCTGCTCGATCGCCTGATCGGCAAGGCTGTGGCGTTGTGCCGCCGCATAGGATCGGCAGGTATCTGGATGCTGATAGGTCTGTGCGGCGGCGCGTCGGCGTTCCTTAACAACACGCCCATCGTCGTGCTGGCAGCCCCGGTGGTTCGGGACGTAGCAAACTCCCTGAAACTTGATCCCCGACGTTTCCTTATCCCCTTAAGCTACGCTGCGGTGCTCGGCGGATGTTGTACGCTCATTGGCACATCCACCAATCTTCTCGTCGATGATATGGCCCGCAGTTCAGGGCAGGCTCCGTTCAGCATCTTCGAGATCACGCCGGTCGGGGTACTGGTTGCACTGGCGGGGGGCATGTATTTGTTGTTCGCCGCGCGCTGGCTTGGACGTGGCAGCGATGCAGCGCATTCCGAACCGCCAAGGATGATCGAACAACATGTAACGCATCTGGAAATCGCTGGCGACACGATCGGTGACCTTTCTGATTTCGGCGAGGACCGCCGCCTGAGGCCAGTGCAGGCGATCACATCCTCGCTTGTGTTCTTCGGCGTGGTGCTGCTTGCCGCGCTCGATGTCGCTCCCATTGCCGCGACCGCCTTTGCCGGCGCGGTCCTGTTGATCCTGCTGCGCGTCATCAGTCCAGAGCAGGCCTATGGCGGGCTTCGTCCCGAGATACTGCTCCTCATCGCCGGCATGGTCGTCATCGGCATTGCCCTTGAGCAGACCGGACTGGCGTCAGCGGCAACGGACAGGCTGGTGGGATCGATGGGCGGAACAGGCCCGCTGGCGGCGCTCATATTCTTCTACGGCGCGACGATGGTGCTGACCGAGCTGCTTTCCAATGCCACCGTCGCGGTCCTGGTCACGCCCGTTGCAGTGGCGCTTGCAGAAAGCCTGGGGGTCAGCCCGCGGCCCTTTCTGGTCGCGATCATGATTGCAGGAAGCGCCGCCTTCGCTACCCCCTTCGGCTACCAGACTAATGTACTCGTCTTCCAGATGGGCAAGTACCGATATACCGACTTCATCAAGATCGGGCTCCCGCTCAATCTCGTCACCTGGGTTGTTGCCGTTGCCGCCATCACGTGGTTCTTCCCTTTCTAACAGCCATCCGAACATCGTTCGCCTTTTTCATCGACTATTCATGCATGGCAGCAGCGGGAGTCCCGGTATGGAATGGCTGGAAAGATTGACCGGCTCACAGGGCGATGTCCTGTGGTGGCAGATGTGCCTTCGCTCGCTCATCATCTTTTTCTTCGGGCTGCTACTCCTGCGTTTTTCGGGCAAGCGCGTGCGCGGCCGCTGGGGCGCCTTCGACATCGTGCTGTTCGTCATCATCGGCTCGAACCTCAGTCGCGCCCTGACGGGTAACGCGCCCATGATATCAACATTGGCGGCAACCACGGCTTTGGTGGTCGTGCACATGCTGCTGGCGAAAGCAGCAGTATACTGGCGTCCCTTGGGTCCCCTGCTGAAGGGCCATTCGGCCAGACTTGCTCAGGACTGCCAGGTTGATGAGGCAGCGATGAAGCGGCACTCAGTAGGCCGCGGAGATCTTGACGAAGCGGTCCGAACGGCAGGCCTCAAAGGCATGCACGATGTGGCAGAAGCTTGGATCGAGCGGAACGGACACATCAGCATCATTCGGAAATAGGCAAGGCCGATTGCCAGCAGGCGCGGATTATCGGCTGAGGGTCCAGACTTCGTCTTCCTCCATGACTTCGGTTACAGATCGGCCTTGATCGTCACGCGCCGGTTCGAACCGGTAGCGGGCAGTAATGACACGACAGGTCATAGCATCCACTTCCGGCAATCTGCTTGAGCGTGTCACTTCGCAGGTGGCTACGCGACCATCGGGCCCCACGGCGAAGCGCACGCTCACCTCAATGTCGCCAGCCGTTCGAGCGGAACGAGGAATGTCGGAATTTCTAAAGCTTCCACCAATCTGGCGGGCGGGTATCCATGCACCTCCTCGTCCCGAGCCTTCGCCTGATCCATCGCCACCGGCGCCGCCGTTGCTATCTGCTCCCGAACCAGCACCACGAGCAGTGCCGGTGCTGCTGTTCGTCAGCGGCGCGGGCATCTGGACGATCGAAGGCGGCACGGCAATGACAGGCGTGGCAGCTAACACAACCTGAGATCCAGGCAGATCAGGCGAGGCAGCGCCCTCTTCTCGCTGCGCATGAGACTGGCTAGCTTTGTTCTCCTGGGAAGGCAGGCGGGCTGGCGATGGAGGAACCTTCTCCAATCGAATCACCAATGGCTGCTGCGAGGGCTCTCGGCGAATGACCGGCCAACTTGCACCCGCAAGGAGCACTATAGCCAGCAGCACATGAACAGCGGCCGCGAGGAGTGCGCACCATATACGCGTTGGCGACCAACGCTGATCAGTCCAGGCCATTGTATCGCGTGAGCAGCAGGGGCTGCCACTCTCGCCCTGCCGACTGTAGCCCCGTCCGCCTATCGGTAAACGCGCCGTCCATCACGATCGATATAGTATTCCCGCCCGCGTCGATCGCGCCTCCACTGACGGTCACCCTCGGACGTGGCGGCACCCACTGCTGCGCCGCCAGCCGCACCGATCGCCGCGCCTTCTCCCACCCCAAGCCCTGGGATAATGGCGCCTGCAACCGCGCCGCCCACAGCCCCAAAGCCACCACCGCGAAGCGCGTCGCGTGTGGTCTCGCGAGCGCAGCCGCCAAGGCTGGCAATGGCGGCTACACCAACCGAGGCAATCAACAATTTCCGCATGTCCAATCTCCCAAAATCGATGCCTGGACAACATCCGGTATGTAAGATCGTTCCTGACGCCTCGATAGGCTGGGAGAGGAAATCCGCGAACTGACAGAGGGATAAGGGATGCATGAAGTGGAGTTGTCGACAGTTGGGCTGCTGCTTTTTGTCGCCTGCCTTGTCGCCATAATCAGTCGTCGAATAGGGCTCCCGTACACGGTTGGTCTGGTGGTCGCGGGGATTGCACTCAGCCTCGGCGGCTATCGTAGCGGTATCCAGCTGACCCCAGAACTAATCTTTACGCTCCTTCTGCCGCCGTTGGTGTTCGAGGCGGCACTGCACCTGCACTGGTCGCAATTTGTGAGGGAAGCGCCTCTCGTCCTCAATATCGCTTTCGTGGGCACGCTGCTGTCTGCAGCGGTGGTCGCATGCGGGATGCACTGGCTCATTGGTTGGGGATGGCAGGCCGCGTTGCTCTTCGGATCGCTGATCGCCGCGACCGATCCCGTCTCAGTCATTGCGATGATGAAGGAGCAGGATGCCGACAAGCGCCTGCGTTTCATCATGGAGTCCGAAAGTCTCGTGAACGATGCGGCAGCCGCTGTCCTGTTTGGGCTCTGTATTGCCTGGATCAGCGGTGAAAGCGTCAGCGCCGGCTCGATAGCGCTATCGTTGTTGCTCACGATCGCCGGAGGTGTCCTCTGCGGGCTGGTGGTCGCAGGAGGACTGCTGGTCATCGCCGGGCGGTCGGACGATCACCTTGTAGAACTGACGCTCACAGTGCTTGCCGCTTATGGATCATTTGGCCTTGCCGAAGAGCTGGAGGTGTCCGGCGTGCTGGCCGCCTTGTCCGCTGGCATGCTGGTGGGGAACTGGGGGCCACAGCGCAGCATAACGGAACGCGGAGGCCAGTCGGTAATCCGCTTCTGGGACTTCGCCGCCTTTCTAACTAACTCTGTCATCTTCCTGCTGATCGGCAGCCGCGAAGCCGATCAGGCCATGACTGCATATCTCTGGCCCGCGATGGCAGGTATCATCCTGGCGCTGCTGGGCCGTACCGTCGCCATCTATTCTTTAGGGGAATTTTACGTCCGTTCACGTCTCAAAATCACGTTGGTGACGCGCCATCTTCTCTTCTGGGGCGGTTTGCGCGGAGCATTGGCCTTGGCCCTGGCGCTCGCTGCGCCTACAACTCTCCCCGAGCATGACGCGCTGGTAAGTGTCGCTTTCGCCGTCGTCGCGTTCTCGATATTTGTTCAGGGATTGAGCTTTCCCGCTTTGCTGCGCCACTCGAAGCTGATCGCGGGCCAGTCGCAAACCAGTAATCAGACATAGCCGTTCAGGGCGGCTGTTATACGCCGGACGATTGGAAGGTTCTCGAAAGTCCATGGTAGAGCTTCTCACGGCAGACCCATTGGATGGCTGCGTCAGCGATAAAGGCCGCCGCGAACATCGGCAGCATGAGGCCGCGACTGGCTGTCGTTTCGGAGAGTATGATGACGGCCGTGAGTGGCGCTCGAACAACGCCTGCAAAGTAAGCGACCATACCCAGTATCACCACGGCATTGGCGGGATCGTCGGGAAACAGCGCATGGAGCAGGATCAGGCAACGGCCAGAGGAAAACTCCCGGCCGTCCGAGCGGAAATTATAGACGGGTTTACCACGATCGCCGGGCCTGCTCCAACGCCGCTGCACCAAGTCACGACTGCCGGGTTCACCCTCAACGCTCCACACCACTGGCGCCGCGTCGGTGATCTTGATGTCCTCGCGTGCGGCGATATTCGGGACGCCTTCGAAGAGAATTGCGATCTTACGTTCAGCAAAATCTTCGAAGATCGCCGCGGCGTCGACGGTGACCCGGTAATTATTGCACATGGAGCGATTTCTTTAGCCGGACATATACGGTACTGTGTTCGTCGAAGAACGACAGATTGAAGTTCCAGCTACACATCGATAAGTGGGCGAAATCCACAGTTGGCAAAGGAGTTTCAGCCAATGCTGGCGACGCGCAGCAATGGCGCAGTTGGCCGATTACAGTTGGCCGCTGTGCGGCCAGAGGATACGAGAAGTGGACGTTTCCGCGGCTGATTGCGGCGTGTCTATCCGGCTCACTTATGGGTTGATTCAGTCGGTTCGCTTGCCACTACTTTGTTTGGGCTTACTCAGCATCGCGCATATCGTGCAGACTATGCCTTCCGGTTCAAAGTCGATGCGGGCAGTGCCACCCAGATCATAGGCAAGGGCGCACTCCACGAGTTGAGACCCAAAACCCCGCTTTTCAGGCGAAACGACGAGAGGACCACCAGTCTCCTTCCAATGCAGGTGGAGCAGCCGGAAGCCCGACGGCTTCTCTTCCTGCTGCCACCGGATCGCCACGCGCCCGCCGGGGACTGACAGAGCGCCGTATTTCGTCGCGTTGGTTGCAAGTTCATGCAGTGCCATCGAGAAGGTGGTCGCCATTCGGGCCGTGATCCGGACGTCGTCACCCTCAACATCGAACGGCGTCCAATTCTCGCCGGACCCATAGGGCGTGAGCACCTGGTCGACCAGTTCACCTAAGTCGGCATTGTCTTCTCCGCTCGCGGTAAGCAGGTCCTGCGCCCGTGACATTGCACCAAGCCGGGCCGAATAGGCTTCCAGCGCACCCTCCAACGTTTCGGCACGCCGGAAGGTCTGCGAGGCGATGCTCGTTGCGAGACTAAGAACGTTCTTAACCCGGTGTTTCATCTCTTCGGCCAGCATTCGGGACTGTGCCTCGGCGCGTTCTCTGGCTCGAAGCTGGTCTCGCAATTCGAACTGGCGCTGGCGCGCCAAGGTCGCAGACCGCACAACGGAGACAAAACTGGCAACGTCCAGTGGACGGGCAAGCAGGACGACCCCAGGCAAAGCGGCAAAGGCTGCGATATCCTGGCCATGCTTTGAGGCCGCCCGCCGTTCGGGATATGCGAGCACGACCACCGGTAGATTGGACCAATGTGGTTGAGCGGAGAGCATTGTCGCGAGCGTGGCGAGGACAGGAGTCGAGAGCAACTCTTCGGTAACGACTAGCGCGGTGAGCCGTTTGGCGTCCTCGACGTTCAGGCCGCTGAACTCGCGACTGCTGCGGCAGGAGAAGCCGGCTTGGCCAAGTATTGCACAGGCGACATCAGCATCGCGTCCAAGCGGCGCAAGGACAAGAATGGTGTCGCCACCCTGCATTGGATCAGCTTCCATGCTCCTGGGGTGCTGTAGCATCACTCAAACATGTCGCCAGGATGGCCACGGAACACCGGCCTGCCCGAGAGTACGCCTGTAAAGTCTCGGATAGGCTCGCCCACATAGATCGAGCCACCGCCCATCCGCATCTCGCGGATCGTAGTCTCGTGCGCGCCGTCCCGTTTCTTGATGACTGAGATCGCCTTACGTACCATGCCGCCTGTCTCGAAATGCCGCAGAAGGATCACGGTGTCCGACATGTAGCTGACATCGAGTGGTCCCTGGATGGTGTCCCCGACAATCCCGTGCTGCGACACAACGAGAAGCGACAACACGCCTCTATCGCTCAGGAAGCCTAGCAAGTCGTGCATCTGGGACGCCAGCGCATCTTCCTGTGGCATGGCATGGAAATACCCTGTCAGGCTGTCCATCATCACGACGTTAGCACCGCCTCCATCAACGGCATCACGCACCATCTGGGAGAACTCGCCCGGGGAAAGCTGGGCGGTGCTGATCGACTTCAGCGTGACGAGGCTCTGCTCGACGAAGCCGCGCAAATTCATGCCGAGGCCCTCCGATCGCGTGAGAAATGTCTCAGGCTGCTCGTCAAACAGGAAGATTGCGGCACGTTCGCCCCGCTCAGCCGCGGCATGGATATAAAGGCTTGCGAGCGAACTCTTGCCGGTGCCGGTCGCGCCAAGAACGAGGCACGCCGTGCCCCCATTTAGCCCGCCGCCGAGCATCGTGTCGATACCTGCGACCCCGCTCTTGATCTCGACTTTCTTGCTTGGCTGAGGATTGTCCTGCGGTTCGAGGCGCGGGAACACGTCAAGACCGCTCGACTGGATCCGAAAATTGTGGTTGCCGCCGTGGAAATGCATGCCACGCATCTTCTCTACGACAAGCCGGCGCCGGACGTTTCCGTAGTCGGGCACGCTGCGGTCGAGCAGGATTACGCCATGCGAAAGTTCGGCCAGCGGTTGTTCACCAGTATCTTGTGTGCTGTCGATGACCAGAACGGTTGCATCACCCTTCGAGAAGGCCGCACGCAAAGCGAGAAGTTGGCGCTGGTAGCGAAGCGGAACGTCGGCGAGCAGGCGAAGCTGCGCAACGGAATCGAGGACGATCCGATCTGGTGCAAACTGCTCGATTGCGTCCAGGATTGCAGTTGTGGCCTCTTCTAACTCGACATCCGCCGTGCGAAACAGCGTTTGCTCGGGTGCGTCCTTCAGCCCCATCCCTGCCAATTCAACCATATCGACGCCGTTGAAGGACAGACCGTATGACTGGGCGATCTTCCTCAACGCCGCCTCGGTCTGAGCGAGCGTGATAAACAGCGCCCTCTCGCCCCTCCTGACGCCTTCTGCCAAAAACTGTAGCCCGAGTGTTGTCTTGCCAGTGCCGGCGCCGCCCTGAACAAGGTGCATCTGACCGACCGGCAATCCTCCTTCGAGGATCTCGTCCAGCCCTTTGACGCCGGTGGGAGCCTTCTGTTGATCGGCGTGTTCCGGCATATGCGTGTTCCTGGAAAGCGCCTCGCAGGACGCGAGGTCTCGGAATGATCGTCTTCACGCTCATCTGGCTGATTTATCGCTACGGGTAAAAGGAATTCGGCTTTTTCAGTCGCCTGACGAATGACAGCTTACGGGCACTGTCGATAACACGCTGAATGTCGTGAATTGGCGCGTATCTGCCATTGAGCCTTATCTCAAGGAACGTAGGCTTCAGTCGCTTGAGGGTGCTTCGATTAATCCAACAGGTCGCCTACTTTGACGCCCAGAAAGCGTGCGAGCTTGTCGACAACTTCAATCGTTGGATTGCGGGCGCCCCGTTCAAGGTCGCTCACATAGGTGCGGTGGATACCGGCTTCAAACGCAAACTGCTCTTGGCTGAGCTCTCGTTCCTGTCGAAAGCGCCTCAAATTGGCGGCGAGGCGGCTTCGGATATTCACAGGCCCAACACTGCGGAGCTGTCGACGATCCATCTACAGACGATCAGAGACAATCGACTTGACTTTGGGGCCGAACGAAGCGGAATGCGCGTCACTGATCGTCGACAGTGGCGGTCGCATCTGGGGCACTATGGATGGGTGGCAGAACAAGCACGGCGCTAGCAGATGGAAGCAAGGAAGCATCCTACTGCAGCGTTGAACTCGCAGCATGGGTCGGGCAGGGGATTGGCCCATGCCCGGTGCGCTACATCAAGCTAGGCAGCGGCGGTGGCTGGGAAGCCTCGGCTCTGGACGGCGGCAGGATCGAATGGGGCAATAGCGGCGATCCTGCAGATCTTGCCGCTGCCGGCGACTGGACGGCCGTAAGGCAGCATTACATATGGCAGGGGAAGAGACCGGCGGTCGCCACCAGCTATGCCAATGAGATGCGCGACTTCTTCACGCTGGGCGCCGACACGCTCTGGATCACCTTCGCGCGCGATCGGCTATGGTGGGCCTTTGCCCAACTCGAAGTGGTGCACCGGGGGATGGAGAGCGCAACGCAGGGAAGCTTCTACCGGCGTACCGTTGGACCTTGGCGTTGTACGGACATCGCCGGCAAGCCGCTCGTCATGCATGACCTGAGTACCGCGCTGACCAAGGTTGCGAGCTATCCACGGACGATGTGCATGGTGGAAGCCGAAGCTTATCTGTTCCGGCTGCTGAATGCAGAGCCGGATCCGGCGCTGCTTGCCGCCAGGGACGCCCTATGCTTGTTGGAGAAAAGTCTCGTGCCTCTGATCCAGCAGCTGCACTGGGCCGACTTTGAAACCCTGGTCGACCTCCTCTTCTTCCGCGCCGGCTGGGCCCGCGTGTCACGGCTGGGCGGCACGCTGAAAGATCATGACCTGATCCTGGAACAGCCGATTACCGGGCAACGGGTAAGCGTCCAGGTCAAGTCCCGCGCCAGCCAGGCAGTGCTGAACGGTTATGTCCAGCGCTTCAACGAAAACCAATTTGCCGACCAGCTATATTTCATCTGCCATAGCGGCGAACTCACCGCGCCGCCGTCGGCGCTGCCGCTCCACATCTGGACGGGTCCAAGACTTGCGCGCGAGGTGATTGCCGCTGGCCTTGGCAACTGGCTGTTGGAACGGGCAGCATAAACATCGTTCCGCTCAGTGACGGTAGCTGCGGATGACAAGTTGCCCCAGGGGGCGTTCAGTCGCCTGATCTGCCCCCTTCTGAGTGGTCCAGAATCTCTGTTATTTTGGATTATGAAGGAGTTTGGAAATGGGCAAGAGG
>NZ_JARYGI010000036.1:0-36355 GCF_033795625.1 Sphingobium sp.
AGCAAAGTGCGCTGCCTCTGACCGGTAGCTTTTGATGCTCGCCGCGCTGTAATGCTCTTGCACGAGAAACGTCGCGTAATCCGCCAACAGCGTGTCGAGGTGATCGACATCATCGGGCACGTCGACAACGCCGTGATCTTCCAGGAAGCGGACAAAACGCCGGACCTTGCTGGTGAACGCCGGCCGGTTGGGCTCATGGCGGGAAAAGCCCCGACAGTGGCACCTGTGCTTCTCAAAACGTCGAATGACGGTGTCATTGACCGCCGAGATCACAACGCCCTGCTGCTCGACCCAGAACAGGAAGTGGCGAGCGGCCGCCCTGTAGAGCGCTGCTGATCCCGCTGCGCTCCCTTGGAGAGAAGAGTGGAAGGCGGTGGATAGAGCATCTGAGGTGGGAGCGTCTTTGCCCCAAGGCTCGGGGCGTCCGAATGAAACAATCGTCTTTGGCAACATGGTGATTCCTTCAGCTCGTTGGGCTGGAGCCACCTTAATTATCTGGAGTAAAATCGATGTTTTCATCCCGAAATTCCGCGCCTGCACGCGAACCGCTCGACATAAATCCAGACTGCAAAGAATATATCATCGACTATCTTCAGCGTGCTTTTCCGATCCGGCAGATGCGCGTGTTCACCGACGACACCGGCACACCGCGTTCGATGCCGATGGTCGATGACCACGGCCATCCGGTCTACAATGCCGATGCCGAAGCCGCCCGCGACCGGCTGGTCGAGCATCTCTGCGCGCTGCCGCCGATCATGTCCGCGCTTGATGCGCTGCTCGAGCGGTTCGGCCACGACCGGGTCGCTGAAGTCACCGGCCGGACAAAGCGCCTGATCACCGCCGCGGACGGACGCCAGAAGCTGGAAACCCGCTCGTCGCGAACCAGCCAGGCCGAAGCGGCGGCTTTCATGCAGGGCCGCAAGCGCATTCTCATCTTTTCGGACGCCGGCGGAACCGGGCGATCCTACCACGCCTCGCTCGATGCCCTGAACCAGCAGCAGCGAGTGCATTTGCTGCTTGAGCCGGGCTGGCGCGCGGACCGCGCGATACAGGGTCTGGGCCGTACCCACCGCACCCATCAAGCGAGCTCGCCGCTCTTTCGCCCCGTCACGACGGATTGCAAGGGCGAGCTGCGCTTCACGAGCACCATCGCGCGCCGTCTCGACAGCCTGGGTGCGCTCACCCGGGGCCAACGCCAGACCGGGGGGCAGGGGCTGTTCGACCCGGCGGACAATCTCGAAAGCGAATATGCCTGCGCCGCGCTGTTGAGCTGGTTCGACCTGCTGGCGGCGGGTAAGCTGAGCAGCACGACCCTGGACGAGTTCCAGCATCGCACCGGCCTTGAACTGTGCGACAAGGACGGGGTCCTCAAGGACGAGATGCCGCCCATCCAGCGATGGCTCAACCGCATCCTTGCGCTGCCGATCGGGCTGCAGAACCGCATATTCGACGAATTCCTCTCTCTCGTGGAGACCCGTATCGCCGCCGCACGCGAAGCGGGCCGCCTCGATGTCGGCGTGGAAACCATCCTCGTCGACAAGGCCGTCCTGATCGACGACACGGTCCTGCGGACCGACCCGCTGACCGGCGCCACCTCGCACCTTCTCACCATCGAGATCGCCCGGCGCCGGCATCCGGTTTCCCTCGAACGGATCCTGCACATTGCCGAGAGCGATATGACCGCAAGGTTCATGATGAACGCTAAATCGGGACGAGTCGCGCTCCAGACGCGCGCGCGCGCCCTGATGGAAGAGAAGGATGGAACCCCGATCCTGCGTGTCGAGATGATGCGACCCACGCGCAACGACTATATGCGCGAGAACGACCTTCTCGAGAGCTCCTGGGACCTGATCGACGAGGGGCAGTTCGCGGCGAAATGGACGGAGGAGGCCGAACTGGCTGCCAAGACGGTTGATACCGACACCATTCGTCTGGCAACCGGCTTGCTCCTCCCGATCTGGTCGGCGCTCCCCAGCGATCATCTCGTCGTCAACCGGATCGCCGATGCACAGGGCCAGTCGTGGCTGGGCCGCCTCGTGTTCGACGAGCATGTCGCGCAGCTCTTCACCAAGCTCGGCATCGACCGCGCCGAAAACCTGCCGCCGAGCACGATCGCCGCGTCTGTCGCAAGTGGCCGCAGCGTCGATCTGTCCCGGCCATTCCCGATGACGATCAAACGCGCTGTCGTGAACGGCAAGCCGCGCGTGGAACTGGTTGGGTGCCCCGCCAACCGGCTGGACTGGCTAAAGTCGCTAGGCTGCTTCACCGAGGTAATCCAGTACCGAACCCGCGTCTTCGTCCCCGTCACCTCCGCCCAGGAGGTTCTCGCGCGTGTCTTGGATGAAGCAGATTAACGTCCTCGAGCATGAATATCTTGCATTCAAATCCTTTACCCACAGGTTCGGGCATGATACCCAAACTGAACGGGCATGATGCCCAAACCGGATGTGGAATGCTGTGCGTCTTATCAAATCGCGAGATGTCCTCGAACTGACCGGCCTCTCTGCCGATCAGCTGCGCGAGTGGACCGTGCGACGGGCCATCATTCAGCCCGACGTCCCCGCGACCCGGCAAGGCCAACAAGCGCTGTTCGGGTGGCAGACGGTGTTGCTGCTCAGGCTGGCGATCGTCCTGCGGACCCGCTTTCACGTCGAGCTTCAGATCCATCGGGACCTGTTCACGACCGCTCGGGAGCTGCTGACAGGACGATCCTTTCCAAGCCTTTGGGGAGGAACACTCGCAATCCACGATCTGCGCCGCTGCAGTCTCCTGGGTGCGCGGGACGTCATCTCAGGCGATGACGACGTCATTCTCCTGCGCCTCGACGCACATCTCGCCATTCTGTCGCAGGGGTTCGGCGTAGCGGAGTTCGTCAGCCAGTTGCCGCTCTTTCCGGCTGTGGCGGTGGAAGGTCATCGCGCATGACCCCGCTCGCCAGCATCGAAGCCGCCCTGCTCGAGCTTGGCTACCGCAAGGAGGCCTTGTTCCGCGACTTCGAATTTGCCGACGTCCTTTCGGAGCGGGGCGAGGAGCGGCAGGTTGCCCTCGCTGCGTTCACGCAGACTCCGGAATCATACCGGTCCGCGGCCTTCGGCGTGATCATCGGTCCGCACGATGCCGCTGCGGTCGCGAGCCGCCGTGCGCTCGGCGCGCCGATTCTCTTCTCGATCGGCGAAACCGATGTCGGGGTCTGGCGGGTAGGGGCCGAAGGCAAGCCGCGGCTTACCGAACGCGTGCCGCTCGACGCGCTGCCCGAATTATTCGTGCGCAATGCGGAGCGCTGGAATCCACAATCCGTTTACCGCGCGAAATCGCTCGGACAGACGCAGACGAATTTACAGCTCGACTTCGTCGACATCGGTCTTCTCCCGGCAATCGAGCACGAGGTCGAACAAAAGCTCGATCGCCTGCTTGAACAGGTGGTCGGACGTCTGCTCGAGGGTCTCAAGGACAGCGATCAGGAGGAGGCGGCGTTCCGCACGACCTTCCGCCTGCTTGCGGCCAAGATCCTCATCGACCGGCAGCACCCCGAAGCGATCGCCTGGGCCCATGCTCCAGTCCAGGACGTGCTGAATGGCATCGAGGCCTATTACAATCTCGACTATCTCTCGCGTATTCCACGCGATGCCGTACCGGTCGCCTCGAGCGAGGCGGCCTGGGGCCTGCTCCGCGCGGCCATCAACTTCCGGAATATCTCCTCGGACAGCCTCGCCTTCGTTTATGAAAACACGCTGGTCACCGCTGACACGCGAAAGCGCTTCGGGACGCACAGCACGCCGCGGCAGGTCGCGGAATATGTGGTCGCACAGATCGACCTCAGCCGGTTCGATCCGGCCGAGATCAGCATCTTCGAACCTTTCACCGGCGCGGGGACGTTCCTCGTCGCAGCGCTGCGCCACTTGCGTGACCAGCTGCCCGAACAGTGGACCCGCGAGGAACGGCACGCCTTTCTCGTGCCGCGCATCGGCGGCGCCGAGATCGACAGCTTCGCCTGCGAGGTTGCGACGCTCTCCTTGATCCTCGCCGATTACCCTAATGCCAATGGCTGGCAGATCGAACCTCGAGATCTGTTTACGGACGCAGCGCTTGCCCAAAGCGTTGCAGGCAAGCGGATCATCCTGTGCAATCCGCCCTGGGAAGAGTTCGATGCGACCGAGCGCCTGGCCTATCCGGAAGCGGCCGGACGATCCTTCTCCAAGCCCATGGCGGTGCTGCGCACCGTTCTCGACGCCAAGCCGGACGCCATGGGATTTGTCCTTCCTCAAGGATTCCTGCGCCAGCAGCAATATGCCGAGCTGCGCCAGGCGCTCGCCGACCAGTATCAACGGATTGATCTCTCATCCCTTCCTGATCGCGTGTTTCAGCGCGCGGGGTTTGAAGCGGCGGTCCTTGTTGCGAGCGACCGCCGGGCGGAAGGCCATACCGGTCCGACCATGCTGCGCTCGACGGTTGTGGAAGACCGCGACCGCATCGCTTTTCTCGCCAATGGCCAGGTCACGGCGGACCGGAGACGCAGCAAGTCCGTTACCGCCGGTGATCTTTGGATCGGCCAGCTCGATGAATTGTGGGAAACAGTCTCGCGTTACCCCCGTCTGGGCGACTGCGCCCACGTCTATCGCGGTCTCAAATGGTGGACCCAGAATGACGGCGTTTCCACCGAGGCGCGCGAGGGCTTCGTGCCTGGCGTCTTCCGGCCTTTGGACTCATTACGCCAATTCGCGGTGCGCCGACCGGTCTATCTCGACGTCCGGCCCGAAAAGGCGATGCGGCCGGCGCCGCTCAGCCGTCCATGGGCACAGCCCAAGATCTTCACCAACGTTGCGCGTCTGTCCCGGGGGCCATGGCGGATCGCTGCCGCTTATGACAGTTCAGGGCTGGTCGCATCCCAGGCCTTTTTCGGCATATGGTCGAAGAGCGAGCTTGTGCCGATCGAAGTGCTCGAAGCCGTTCTGAACGGGCCGCTTACCAACGCCTTTCTCACCGAACATGCTTCGAACCAGCATTTCACCAACGAATTGCTCAAGCAGCTGCCGATGCCCAAATCCGAACGGATGGGCAGCATCGTCGAGGCGGTCCGCCGCTATCGCTCGGCGTGCGGCGCGCTGGAAACGACCACCCTGCGACCCGCGGACAGCGACGATCTCCTGAGCCGTCTCCTCGTCGAGGTCGACGCCGCCGTTCTCAAAGCCTATGATCTGCCGCCCCGGCTCGAGCGGCGTTTGCTTGAGTTCTTCCGCGGGCATGAAGCGGAACGGCGCGTCGATCACCGGTTCGATGGCTGGTTGCCGGAGGACTTCACCGCCTGTGTGCCGCTTCATGAATATCTGGGGCCGCTCTTGCGCGAGAATCTCGGATCGTGGGCGCTTGACCTCATCACGCCCGCCCCAGCCGAAGAGGTCGATCAGCTCAGGCAATATGTCTGGTAGATGGACACCTACCTTCTTGATACGAACCTGGTGTCAGTGCTTTACGACGCCCGCCGCGCCAATCACAAGGCGGTGCGGGACGCGATTGCCGCGCTGCCCGCGCAAGCTCCACAGCTGGTGTCGGTCGTGACGATCGCCGAACTGCGCTTCGGGCTGGCGCTTTCACGCGCTGCGGGACAGGCTCTCCATCATATCGAGGCCTGTCTGGAGCGCACAGAAGGCCATCCGCTCGCCGAGATCACGCGGCACACCTCTGACGCCTTTGCCACCGTCAAGGCGAGCATCGCGCTCGCGCGTCTCGACGTCCGACGCCGCGTGCCCCGCTGGGTCGAAGGCTGGAGCGACAGGGTGACGGGGCAACGCCTGCAGATCGACGAGAACGATCTGTGGATCGCCGCGCAGGCTCTCGAACGCAACTATGTCGTGGTGACTTCGGACCGCGACTTCTCGCAGGTGATCGCGCCCGCCGTGCGGGACCTGCGCATCCAGCTAGTCTGAGCAGAAGCCCTTTGTATGCGGTAGCCGCTATGGAACCTGCTTGCGCTCGCGCGGGCGCATGTCCCAGCTGCCGAGGACTTCGCCGCTGGCAGTGTTCTCGATGCGGACCTCATCAAGCTCCAGTCGGATCAGGCAGATGGGCCGCTGCTCGGTGCCGGCGGGCTGAACGCACCGGGTGCTCTTGCCGCCTGGCAGCTGGCCAAGTCTGCCGGTCAGACGCAAACGAAAGCCTTCATTGGGCGCAAAGCTTTCGGGAGGCACACCCTTGACGATATCGAACTCACGCGCCTCGCGCTCTTCACCTTCGATCAATTGCGCCACCGCCAGTGTCTGACCAGGCAATGTCGCGGGCTGGTCGATAGAACCGGCGCTCTGCGCACTGCCCCTTGGGCACCGTTCGCCCGACGACCAGGGACGGCTGATCCAATAGCCTTCGAGCCGGGCCGGTGCTGCATGACCCTCAATATCCCACTCGTCGAGATCCCAGCGCACCGGGCTGACATGAACCTGCAGTCTTTGCCGCTCAGCGTCATAGTGCCAGCGCAGCGGCGCCCGGCTGTCCGACTGCGCTGGGCCATCGCAACCAAAGGGCAGGATCAGCTCAACGCGCCGGCCCACCGCCTCGCCCGGCAGCGACGCCGCATCGCCTGTCGTCAGTCCATCGGCCGCGCGATTGCCGAGCGCGATCAGGTCCGCGCGGCCGAGCACGCCAGGCGTTTCGATCAGCGGGGGAGGGGGAGGGGAGACTGGCGGTTGGGGCGCGGCGATGGGAGCCGGAGGGTCAGGCAAGGTCGTCCGTCCCACGAGAAAGCCCGCGCCGACTAGCGCAGCCGCGGCGAGCAGCCCGCCCGCGATCGCGAGGCGACTGGTTCTGAGGCTCGGCTCCCGCATCTTGCGGTGATAGCAAAACTCCAGGCCCGCTCCATCCTATATTTGCCTGGGAAGATTCTCGATCGTTGACAGCAACGAACACCGGTCCGAGTCAGGCCGGAATGACGATCGACCAGATCCTGACATTGGTGGTCCTTGCGGCCGTGGTCGTGATGCTGATCTGGGATCGGCTGCGCGCCGATATCGTCGCGCTCTCGGGCGCCGCGTTCCTGCTGATGACCGGCGTGGTGCAGCCGGTCGATGTCCAGGGCGCCTTCGCCAGTCCAGCCATCATCGCGCTCGCCTCGCTGTTCGTCATCGCCTATGCGCTGGAGATCGCCGGCTTGCTCGACCGCGCCATCGCCATGGGTGTCGACCTGTGCCGGCGCATGGGCGCCAAGGGCATCTGGCTGCTGCTCTCGATGATCGGCGCGGCCTCCTGCTTCCTCAACTCCACGCCTATCGTCGTGCTGGGCGCTCCCGTCGTCCGGGACGTAGCGCTTGCCCTCAAGCAGTCGCCCAAGCGGTATCTGATGCCGCTCTCGTACATCACTGTGCTGACGGGCTGCTGCACCCTGATCGGCACCTCCACCAATCTGCTCGTCGATGACATGGCGTCCGTGGCCGGACAGGCGCGCTTCGGCATGTTCGAGATCACGCCGGTCGGCATCCCGATCGCGATTGCGGGCGGACTTTACCTCTTTCTGTTCAGCGGCCGTCTCATTGGGCCTCATGAACTGGACGAGCCCGAAAGCGGGGGCAAGATGATCGACCCTACGCATATCGCGAGCGCCCAGGTCGGCGACGCTACGCTGTTCGCGACCAAACGTCCGCTCCAGCCCGTCAAGGCTGCAACGGCTTTTGCCGTCTTTGTCGCGGCCGTCACGCTGGCCGCGCTCGACGTCGCTCCCATTGCCGCCACGGCTCTTACCGGCGCGGTGGTGCTCATTCTCCTGCGCGTCATTTCCGCCGACGAAGCTTATCGCGGTCTCAAGCCCGAGATCCTGATCCTCATCGCGGGCATGGTGGTGATCGGTATCGCGATGGAAGAAAGCGGGCTGGCGGGGGAGGCGTCCCGAATGCTCATTGCTGGCGTCAATGGGCTCAATCCCCTCATCGCCCTCATCGCGCTGTATCTCGTCACGATGGTGCTGACCGAACTTCTCTCCAACGCCACTGTCGCCGTACTCGTTACCCCGATCGCGGTGGCGCTCGCCGAAAGCCTCGGCGTCAGCCCGCGACCGTTCCTGGTGGCCGTCATGATGGCCGCAAGCGCAGCCTTCGCGACGCCGTTTGGCTACCAGACGAACGTCATCGTCTATCAGATGGCGGGCTATCGCTACATGGACTTCGTGCGCGTCGGGCTGCCCCTCAACATGATCACCTGCGTGGTCGCCATCATCGCCATCCAGATATTCTTCCCGTTCTGACGCGGGCGATGGCCGCACTGTTTCCATGATCGTGACGACCCGGGACGGCCTGAGCGCAAGAAAGGGAAGGGGGATTTGAGCTGGTGTCCGGGCTGATCCGGATATCAGAAGGAACCCACCCCATGATCCAGACTGTGAAGCTGAGCAAGCTGCGGCTTTCGGACATCAACGTTCGCAAATCCGACGATCTTCATATCGAGCAACTCGCCGCCGACATCGCCGCGCGCGGTGTCCTGCAAAATCTGCTCGTGACGCCGACCACCAAGCCGCGCGGTCATTTTGCTGTGTTTGACGGTGGACGGCGGCTGCGCGCGCTTAACCTGCGCGCGGAACGTGGCGAAATCGACGCCGACAGCTTCGAGGTGCCCGTGATGATCCTCAAGGGTGATGATGCGACGCTGTCGGAGACCTCGCTCGCCGCCAATTTTCATCAGCTCAAGATGACTCCCGCCGAGGAATGCCGCGCCTTCCTGCACTTCATCGGGCAGGGCGGCGATGTGGACGGCGTCGCCAAGCGCTTCGGGCTGACACGCCGCTTCGTGGAAGGGCGCCTGCGGCTGGCGACGCTGGCCGAGCCGATCTTCGAGGCGCTGAGCGCGGGTGAAATCACGCTCGACCTCGCCAAGGCCTATGCGTCCACCGAGAACCAGGAAAAGCAGCTCCTGATCTGGAACAGCTACGGGCACTCCTACGCCAATCCCGATACCATCCGCCGGGCGATCGCCAATGAGTCCATGAAGCCGACCGATGCCGTGGCACTGCTGGTTGGTGAGGACCGCTATGTCGATGCCGGCGGCAAAGTCGATCGCGACCTCTTCAGCGACAGCGGCGACCGCTGGGTGAACCCAGAGATTGCCCAACGCCTGGCGGCCGACATCATGGAAGCCGAAGCCAAGCGGATCGGCGAGGAGACCGGCCTCGCCTGGATCCGTCCGATTGCGTCCAACTACACCTATAACGCGGCCGCGGGTCTCTATCGGGTAATGCTGCCCCAGCCCGATCTCACCGAGGCGCAAAGCACGCGCGTCGATGAGATCGAAGCGCGCATGGCCGCTATCCAGGCCGAAATGGACGAGGATGAGCTCGATGACGAAGCGTACCAGGCGCTGGACCGCGAATATGACGCGCTCGCCGACGAGAGCCAGGCGATCCATAATCGCGCGCCCGTGCTGCCCGATGAGATCAAGCCTCAGGTCGGTTTGTTCCTGACGCTCAGTCCCAAGGGGCAGATGGTCCTCGATACCGATTATTACAGCGAGCAGCCGATCCGCACGGGCTCGAGCGGCGAGGGCGAGGATGGCGAGGAGGATGCCGGCGCCGATGGCGTCACCGGCGGCCGGGTCGGCGGCGATCACACACCGTCTCAGCCCCGGCCGGAAGCGGTCGGCCCGGGCGGCAAGCCGCTCAGCGCCAGACTCTACGACGAACTGGCGATGCAGCGCCGCGACGTTCTGGCGGCGTGTCTGCTCGCGAACCCCGCGCTCGCGCTCGATTATGCGCTATTCGCGATGATCGACGACCGGATGAGCTCATTCAGCGCCTATGGGACCACCATTCGAGCGCGCTCGCCGCAGGATCCCGTCAGCGGAGACATGCCCGTCACGCGTGCGCGGCAGTATCTTACCGAAGCGCATGACGGTCTCGATGCGTCCTGGACCGAGCACAAGTCCGAAGTCGATCGCTTCGAGAGCTTTAGGGCGCTGGACGACGACAGCAAGGCGGCGTGGCTTGCCTATATAGTGGCCATGTCGCTGGAGGCGAAGTCGGGTTACTCCAACGAGCAGAACGCGCTTCAGAACCGGCTCGCGACGATCATGGATGTCGAGGTCGCGTCCTGGTGGCGGCCGACGGCGGCGAACTTCTTCGACCGCGTCAACAAGGGCACGATCCTGACGCTGCTCGGTGAGGTCGGGGGCGCGGCGCTCACGGCACGGCATGCCACGCTCAAGAAGACCGAAATCTCCGAATCCTGCGACAAGCTCTTCGCCGGCGAAAGCATCGTCGAGCCCGAGGTCAGGGAAGCGGCCCTTGCCTGGGTGCCCAACGCCATGCGCTTCCTGGACGAGAGCGCGGAGACCGAGGCGCCGGGCGAGGAGTCGGCCGAAACGGCCAACGACGCCGTGTCCGGCGATGCCGAGACCGTCGCGGAGCACGCTGGCCACGAGGCCGAGCCGGCGCCGGCCGACGAGGCGCTCGCCGCCTGACGCATTGCTGACCTCCAGGGTGCCTGACCGCCGGCGTCATCGCGCGTCGGCGGTCCTTTTTTCATCAAGCCATCAAGGAGCGATCGCCGATGCCCAAGGCGAACAGATCGCCGCGCGACGTCGCGGCCGAGATCACCGACCTCATCATCAGGAAGCTGGAGGAAGGCGTACCCCCATGGAGCAGGCCTTGGCGCAGTTCGGGTGGCGGACGACCGCTGCGCCACTGCGGCACGCCGTACAGCGGCATCAACAATCTCTATCTCTGGGCGGTCGGCGATCATCGCGGCTATCGATCCCGCTACTGGATGACCTGTCGGCAGGCGGAAGCACTCGGCGGACAGGTCCGCAAAGACGAAACCGGGTCGCTTTCCGTCTATTACTCCTCTTTCACCAAGCTCGCGGCCGACCCCGGGACCGGGCGGGAGACAGAGCGAACGATCCGTTTCCTGCGGCACTATCTGGTGTTCAACGCCGACCAGATCGACGGCCTGCCAGCTACTTATCATGTTGAAGACAAGCCCGAAATCGAACCGTCCCCGTCCCACCGCCAGCGAGCCATCGACGCGTTCTTCGCGGCGATACCCGCCGACGTTCGTCATGGCGGCAACCAGGCCTATTTCACACCGACCTTCGACTTTATCCAGATGCCACACCGGCGCTCGTTCCGATCGATGGACCTCTATGCGTCCACACGGTGCCATGAGACCATTCACTGGTCAGGCCATGCGAGCAGACTGGCGCGCACTTTCGGGAAACGCTTCGGTGACAAGGCCTACGCGTTCGAGGAGCTGGTCGCCGAAATCGGCGCCGGCCTCTGCTGCGCCGATCTTCGCCTGCCCAACCATCTGCACGACGGTCACGCCAGCTATGTGGGCCAGTGGCTGTCGATCCTGCGCGCCGACAAGACGGCCATCATCCACGCCGCCTCAAAGGCTGAGCAGGCGCTGACCTATCTGAAGGCGTTCGGCCCCGAGCGCCCATCGGGCGAGGCCGTGCCAGCCGCGGCGGAAGCTCAAGGCGCCGCAACGGCCTGATCTTCACCTTTTCATCCAACTCTGTTCAAGGAGAACCATCATGGGCTGGCTCTACATGCCGCGCGCCTCGCTTGGCGGCCACAGCTCGGCCAAGTCTTATCTTGACGCCCAGTTTACCTATGAGCGTCCGCAAGCCGATGGCTCGACACGGGGCCTCAAGGTGCTGGCCTCGTCCTGTCCAGGAAACCGGGTTTACTATGCCGCCGCACAAGTGCTCACCGATGGAATCGCTGGCGAAGTATTCGCTATTGTCTGCCTCGTGCGCTGGAATCCTCGCGACAAGGAGGGCTACATCTTCGGGTACAAGGATATGGACGAGACCATGGGTCCTTGCGAGGACCAATGTCCCAGACACATTCTCGATCTGCTGACACCCACCGACAAGGCGTATGCGCTGGACTGGCGTCGCCGGTGCCGGGCCAATCTCGAACGCCGCGACCGGAAGCTTGCAGATGGCGACCGCATCCGGCTTGCGGAACCGATGAAGTTCACCGACGGTCATGTCGGTCAGGAGTTCCTCGTCGAAAAGCGCGGCCGGCGCATGATCCTGCGCGATCCCGAGACGCGCGGTTGCTACCGGATCAGCCGGTTCAAGGAACGCGCCTGGTCGGTCGTGCCCACCACCAAGGTGCACAGGACGGTGTTCGCGTGAGCCGATGTCTTACCGGAAGGAGAGGGCCATGGCGCTTGTGAGACCGCCTGAAATCATTTCGCCCAAACGCCGCCAACTCTGCAGCCGCGAGCATGCGCTGCGCGTCGCGGCCCGGATATTCGATGCCTGTGCGGGGCCGGTGAGCATCGTGCGCACATGCGATCCGCTCCAGCCCTATCGGGTCTCGACATCACCGGACCGACGCGACACCGTCGAGCTTGAGATGGTCTCTTAAGACGCGACCAGTCTGCCGTGCGCACCTTGGTTGCCGAGTATCGTTCCGCCCGGAGCGAGATTGTCTACAGACCCGGAGCTGTTGAGATTGCGATGCCGAGCCGCCAGCAATCGCCGGATCCGGGCGAGAAGATTCTTGTGATTGTAGGGCAGCGTCTGCTGTGGTCCGTCCTCGCAAAGGTTGCCGGCCTTCTCGGCCGCTTTGGCGACAGATCCGGCCAGGAGCACCTCGATCGAGGGACATCTCTCCCTGGCCCAGGCGGACAGCTGGAAGCCACTCTCGTCGGGGAGCTGCGCTGCCGCCAAGAGGATGTCGATGTCCGTCGCGGGGTTTGCAAGGATCGTCCGCGCTTCTGTGCCGCTCACGGCCTCGAGCACCTGATAGCCGCACTCCCGCAGATATTCGGCGAGAGCGGTTCGAACGACAATTTCGGCCTCGACAATGAGAATGACGTGCACGTCAGCCGTCCGAGCCAGGAACCGAAAGCCCGAGGCGCTCCTCGATCAGGCAGACGACACGGCTGAGTTCGTAAGGCTTGGAGACGAAAAGCCCCAGGCCATGCGCATCCTGCGCCGTCACATTTCCCGACGTAATGATGACGGGTAAACTTGGCTGCTGGACGCTGAGTTCGCGAGCGAGATCGAGACCTGTGAGATCGCCAGGCATTCGCACATCGGTGAAGACAAGATCGACCCGCATCCCGGTCGCAAAAAGCGAAACGGCTTCATCGGCGCAGGCGGCTTCGATCACGACGAAGCCCGCGTCTCTCAGTTCGTCAGCGATGAGCAAGCGGATCAGGACTTCGTCCTCTACCACCAGGATCGTCGCTCTTTCGCTCACCACTGCATACTCAGGCGCCATGCATTCATCCCTGACCGCGCTCTTGTTACCCACGGTCAAATCGCGGCTGGCCCTTATGCATACCGAGCAAGATTTGATGAATCATGAATTTACCAGAAGCCCCCCATGTCTTGCGCAAACGTCGCTCACGCCGAATGGGTTCCCCGGCAATCAAAAATCACCTGCGGTGAGGTGAGCACAGGATGGGACGAAGCGCATCGCCGGCGAGCCTGCGAGTCACCGGCAAGCGAAGCTGTTACCGGTCAAGTCCTGGATCGGCCCACCATGAACGCCCCTGCCGAAATTCCTCGCTGTCAGCTACGACCGGACCATCGGGCTCGTCCGCCACGTAGGGATTGACGAGGGGTCTGGCGCGAACCTTGAGCCGATGCATCTCGCCCGCGACCCTGCCGCGCGCTTCAAGAATCTCCTCGAGCCAGAACAGGTCATCGAGCATCGCAACGACGCCGCGCCCCGCTAGGCAATAATAAACGCAGCGCTGGAAATCATCGGCGCCATCGTTCGACAGGATCCCGGCCAGCTTCCGTTTGCCGCCCGACTAACCTTCGTGAACCCAGCTGACCGCCTCGCGCAATTCCCTGACCGAATAATAGGGATCCTCGACATGCATGCCGATTGCAGCATTGGCGATCATGCGGCGTGTCGGCCGGTTCTGCTCGTCGAGCGCGGCGTCGCGCAGGGTGATGTCCAGGTCGAACTGATCGTGAAAAATGAATCTTGCTGAATTGGCCATGTCGAAACTCCTCCGCGCCAGAACATACCATGAACATAATGGGACGTCAAACGTCGTATGCCCACTGCTTACCACCGCGGATCCGAAGACAAGTTCGGGCACCCCAGGCAAATGGACGAAAATCCATGATCGACATCATTCTCGGCTTGCCGCACCTCGGCAAGGGCGCGCTCCTGGCGCGCGCCAAGGCATTGGCATGCCCGATCCTCATATCCGCCAACGCGCTTTCGCGATGGGACCATCAGCAGGGTTCCCGGATATGGTCCGGCTGGAAGTACGACCAGCTGCGCAATGCGCAAGGGATCACCGCGCTGTGCCTTGATAGCGCCGGCTACACCGCAATGGCTGCCTATGGCGGTTATCCCTGGAGCGCCGATGCTTATGTCGCGCTGGCCGCCGCCTATCCGTTCAAATGGTGGGCGGCCCTCGATTATTGCGTCGAGGACGGGGTGGCGCGGGACCGGGAGGAAGTGCTCGATCGCATAGCCCGCACTGTCCGCGCCAATCACGAGTGCCAACGTCGTGCCATTGATCGCGGTATCGCCGGCACGTTCCTGCCTGTCATCCAGGGGCGCACGCCCGAGGATTATCGGCGCTGCGCCGACGCGCTGGCGTCCCTGATCGAGCGGTCACCCGTGATCGGCGTCGGCAGCATGTGCCGGCGTCCCGTCCATGGGCCCGAGGGGCTCGTGGCCGTGCTGGATCAGCTCGATCGCACCCTGCCGCGGTCCTGCCGCCTTCATCTTTTCGGGGTCAAGGGCGGTGCGATCCCCTATCTGCGAGCGTTCGGCCACCGCGTCGCCAGCGTCGATTCCCAGGCCTATGGCGTGAGCGCGAGGCGGCACGCGCATCGGTCAGGCGTCGTGAAGACCGATCTGATGGTCGCGGCCCATATGGAACGCTGGCTGATGGCCCAGCAAGCAAAGCTGCGCGACCCGATCCGCGCGTTGCCCGTCGCGGCCACGCTAATGGGCGCCATGATCCCGGTCGATGCGTGGGGATCCGCTATTGCTCAGGCGCGCGAGCAGATGCGTGCGCTGATCAGGTCCGGCGACCTCGATCATGATGCCCTGACCACGGTGTGGGTCCAGGAATGGGCGGCCGCGCTTCTCCAAGAATGGCAGGAGCATGCGAACCTGGACGGCCGGCCAGCCACGCGATCGGCCGACGCGCTGCCGTGCTGACCTCAAGCGCCAGCGAAAGGGGAGGGGGGAAGGGGGACTGAGCGGATCTAGCGCTCAAGATCGGAGAGCCCTCATGACCTACGACATAGCGCTTCGTTACCAGCAGGCGCTTGACCCAAGCGCCCTTGTCACCATCGGCACCACCCTCCACGCCATCAAAGCCGCGATCACGGACTGCCAAAACGCCGGCAAAAACCTTGAGACCGATCCGGCGATAACGCTCCTGGTCCGCCACTTCGCCGCCGTATGCGCCGAACGGCCATCCGACGCGCAACTGCGGCGGGACTGCATGGAGGAGATTGCCAGGCTTCGCCGCCAGTCGCCGCTCAAGACGCTCGCCTATCGCGGCGTCGCCTATGATGAGGCCGCCAAGCGGCTGTTCCACACCGAGGGACGCGCCGCGATGCGGCGTCTGGCCGACGCGCTGGAACTTGCGGAGGGAAGCTTCGACATTCGCTCCAACAAGGCAGGACCGGCCGTTTCGGGCGAAGTCACGCTTCATGGCGAGGACCTCTGGGTTCAGCTTTCGCTGGGGCCGTACGGCCCCGATCGCGAATTATGCTATCGGTCGGTTCAAGGGCGCTCGGACCATATAGGCGGCCGCAATCACTGGGCGCCCGTGCGCGACCTGCTCGCGCCGGAACGGTTCGCCGCGCGCCTCGTGCGTGATCTGCGCCTGGAAAGGCGCCCCGCGCGCCGGCTCGTCGCATGATCCCCCGCATGATGCGCGTCATCGCCGCCCGCGCCCACATCGGAGACGGCGAGCCCAGCTATGCCTATCGGCTCTACGTCCCTTTCACTGAACTCTCGCTCGAGCGCCAGGCCCTCATCCCCTATCGCACGCCCTTCGGGGTGGAGCCGGGAGATCAATGGGTCGCCGGCTCGAAGAGGTGATCGCGCCCATGAGTCATCTCGAAGCGCCACCGGGCCTGGGCCGCTATAACGAGCGGAATGCGATTGCCGCCGTCGCCGCACGGGTCTCCCTGTCCTGCTGCATGGCCTGTTCCCTGAAATGACCGCCGAGATGCTACCGCTTCGGCTCATTGTCACTTCCCGTCCGGCAAATGCCGTCCTGCAAGCGCAGATCGATGATATTACCGGCCGCTATCGCTTCCTTGCCGAAAACCTTTCCGAGCTCGATGCACGATCGCTCGGCCTGCGCATCGGGCGAGCGGCGACATGAGCCGGGCTTTCAACCCCGCATCTCCGCAATGCTGGATCGCCCGCGGCCGGGACCCGGAGCATGCGGCGATCATCGCCTCGGCCTGGCAATCCTTTCCCGATCTGCCCGCCGACGCGCCTTTGGAACTTCGCATGCGCCGGACCCGCGAGCGTGTCACGGCGATGCGGCCGGTGATGGACGCGATGCACGCCGATCAGGAGCGCGCAAGACAAGCCCGCAACTTCGCCTTTACGCAGGAGCGGGTCGCCGATGGCAGAGGCGACGCCCGCGAGACTGCAATCCTGCGTGGCCGCGACTTGCACCGCTATGACTGGGATCGCTGCGTGCAATATGCGAGCGGCTGGTATGCGGCAAATGCCGGCTGGGCGATGCACCCACCGTACGGTGGCAACACCGGCCTTGCCGATCGGCATCTGGTCGAGGCCTATCTGGCCGAATTTCGCGACGCGGGCGGAGATCCTGCCGACCTCTTCGATACGGCTCGCCGCGAGTATATCGCGGCGGAACGATCCAGTACCCCGACGCGCTCGCCCTCCTCGCCGATCTCGGGCCGTCCGCTTCCCAGCAGCTGGCCCAAACCGTCCGACGCGCCGCGACCAACGCCGTGGCGCCTTCGCCTGCTTGTCCTCGGCGCGCCGGAGGCTGGGATGCCGGTCGCGTACGACGACGGCGCAGGCGCCGCCGCTGGTTTGCTGACACTTATGGAGAAGCGCACGGGAGCGGACGAGGCGACAATCATCGTAGTGACGGCAACGGGCTTCATGTCCCTTTCGCAGATGAATGCCGTCGCATGGCCGCCCAGCCAATTGGAGGCTGCAGCTACACTCGCGAAGGAAGGAGCGCACGCCGAGCGGCTGGCTTCGCTTATCTCCGGCGGCGACTTCGACGAGATTCTGGTTGCGGCCCAAGGCGCTTACCTTAGCATGATCGATGCCCATGCCGCCGCCCTGCCGATGTGCCAGATTATGGAGCGTACGCGTAACACGGTCCGGCAGCAGCGCGAACATTTCCGGATCTGGCTCGATCGGGGACTGGGTCCCGGCGAGATGACCGGCGCCGGCCACATCCGCTGGGGCAAGGCCGCGAACGGACTGTCGGCGAAGCTGGGCGAGTTCACCGCCCGCTATTACGGCAAAGTCCCCGGGGCGGGCCACCGGATCATCGTCGAGCTGGCAGGCGGAGCAGCGGCACAGGGATATGTGACGAACGCCGGCGAGCCGGTCCTTGCGGAAAGCTATGTCAGCAACCAGCGGCAGCTGCGCGCCGCGATGACAGCTCGGCTGCGGGCGTTTGGCGCGGCGACCTGCCTGTCTCAATTGCACCACACGCCGAATGTCGCCTCCCCTCATCGGCGGTGATCCTCCGCGCTGAAGCTGAGCGCCGCTCGAGGGCCAACCCCGGCGGACGAGCTTCCCGGCCGCGCCCATTTTCCAAGGAACAGTCATGCACACCAGCCGTAGCCAGCGCTGGCGCGAACGCCGCGCGCAATGGGCAAGCGACTTTACGCTCATCGATCCCAAGGCCTGTGACGTGGATGTCATCGACCAGGCGACCGCCAAGGCGTTCATCGCCCGGCATCATTACCTCACCACCTATCCGGCCGCACAGGTCGCCGTGGGGCTATTTGGCCGCGCGGCGAGGCTGGAAGGCGTGGCGGTCTTCGCTGTGCCCGCTACCGGCGCGGTCATCACCCGGCACACCGGCTTTTCGGACCCTGCGCGCGGCTGCGTCCTGGCGTGACTGATCCTGCTCGACGCCGTCCCCCAAAACCGGGAGTCATTCTTCTGCAGCCGCGCCTTTCGCATTTTGCGCCGTGAGCGCCCGGCGATCGAAGCGGTCGTCTCTTACAGCGATGCCCAGGCCGGACATATCGGTCGAGTCTACGCCGCGCTCTCCGGCGCGCATCGCGGCCGTACCGCGGCGCGCACCGTCCTTCGGGCAGGATCGGTCACGATCCCAGGTCGCACAGTATCGAAGATCCGCGGCGCCGAGCGAGGTCATGAGGGGGCGGTCGACAAACTAGTCGGTCTGGGAATGCCCAGGCCCGCCTACGGCGAAACGCTTGCCGACTGGCGGGTCCGGCTGCAGCGCGAGGGACATCTCAGCCGGCACGTGCAGAGCGGCCTTTTCACCTATTGCTTCGAGCTCAGCCGAGAAGCGCGCCGCAGAGGCCGCCTTCTGCCACGGCTGCCCTATCCCAGAGTGCTAGCACTAACCCAGCCTGATCTCTCCGCGCTCTTTTCGAGCTCAATCTGAGCAGCAATTTTTGTGGCATCCCACAATAATTGCACTATGGCGAACGCATGAATTCGTCCGCTACCTTGCAACTCGATTTTCGACGGCCGCTGCGCGCGCCGGTGCGGCATAAATCGCGTGTCTGGCGAGGCGTCCGGGTCGAGCAAGTCGTGCTGGAAACCGACGAGCCCTATGACTTTCGCGCCGTCGGCGATGCGCATTATCTGGCACTCCACGACATGACGCTGCTCGATGGAGAGCTCCGGATCGACGGACTCCCCGCTATCGCCAGAAAGGATCTGCGCGACACGCTTACTTTCGCGCCACGCGAATGCGCGCTTGACGGCTGGGCGAAACCGAGTCCGCGGCAGAACAGCTACACCGCTTTCTATTTCGATCCCGATGAGGTCTCCGATGAACTCGGCGCACGTTATGCCCGTGCCGAGGCGCGGCCCTTTGCCTATAAGCGTGATCCTTCGCTTGTCGCCACCATGACCAAGCTGAAGCAACTGGTCACGATGCCGGGGGCGGATGAGCTCTACGGCGAGGCGCTCTGCCTGATCGCCGCGATCGAGATCCTGGGTATCGAGCCGCAGTCCGTGTCCGGCCTGACCAAGGCGCAACTGCAGAATGTCCACGAGTTCGTAGCGGCGCATCTCGACGGGCCGATCACGCTTGACGACCTTGCCCGGGTGAGCAGCCTTAGTCGGTCCCATTTCTCGCGCGCTTTCAAGGCCAGCGTTGGCATCGGCCCACATCGTTTCGTCAACGACTGGAGAATTCGCCGCGCGCGTGATCTGCTTGAGGGCGCCGCGCCGCAGCCGATCGATGCGGTTGCCAGGGCAGTGGGCTTCTCGAGTGCCGGCGTGTTTCGCCGGGTCTTCCGTCAGTTCGTCGGTGTCACGCCGCAGCAATATCGCGAGGAGCGGCGCTGAGCGCCTCGTCCGTTCAATCCCGGGGGAAAATGTGAGTAATTCCGACAACACGTCCGGGTCACTGCTTGGCTGGCTCGGCTTTCGCGGCGCGCGTCATCCAGCCGGTGCCAATGGTCAGTCCCCCAGCGCGTCGGAAACGCACAGCCCGTTCTGGCAGGCGCGCCGGGAGCTGCTCGACGAGATCGCGTCCTTCCTGCTTACCCATGGCTTGGACGTGACGGCGAACAACCTTCTTGCAGCCCATGAAGTGGCGTGTGGCGCCAATCCCGCGCTCGCCCGGCAAATCGCACGGCGATTGGCGGAGGGCGAAGCGATCACGCAGCAGTGGCTCGACGAAGCGACTGCGGCACACGATGGCGAAGACAAGCATGACGGTATTGAACAGCTCATGACGCGGCTGGAATCGACGCTTGAAAGCTTCTCGAAGAATACCAGCGCCGCGCGAAGCGCCACGTCCGACTATAGCGATGAACTGGCGCAGCATGTCGCCGAGCTCGACCAGGTCCAGCAGACAGGCAGCATCATCTCCAGCCTTGCCGACCTTGCCAAGGCCATGCTCGAACGCACGCGCCGGCTAGAGACCGACATGCGCCGCAGCGAAGACGAGGCCAAGGGCCTTCGCCGCAGCCTCGAAAAGGCAAAGCGCGACGCCGAAGTCGATCATCTGACCGGTCTGCTCAATCGTCGATCCTTCGAAGCCGTGCTCGATCGCGAGTTTCATGAAGCACGTGCGCAACTCGATCCGCTGGTCGTGGCATTTTGCGACATCGATCACTTCAAGCAGATCAACGACAATCACGGCCATGAGGCGGGCGACCGTGTCATCCGCGCGATCGCCGACATGCTCGCCGGCGTCTCGGACGATAACTGCCATGTGGCGCGCCATGGCGGCGAGGAGTTCGTGATGCTTTTCCGCGGAGCGACGTTGACCGAGGCCAAGAAGCGCCTTGACGACGTGCGCGAGCAAATGGCGGAACGGCGCCTGGTCAACCGCAAGACAGACGAAGCCTTCGGCAGGATCACCTTCTCAGCCGGCATCGCGGATGTCTTTGACCATTCCGATCCGCGCGCCGCATTACGCGCGGCCGATGAGGCCCTCTATGCCGCGAAAGAGGCGGGCCGCAATCAGATCTGCATCGCCCCACGCGCCGAAGCGTCGGCCTAAGCGCGCAAGACGGTTCCGGCGCTGGGCATCCCTTCTCTCGTCATCCGCAGGCTTTGATGGCGGGCCTTGCTACAAGCGCCGTGAACCGCTGGTACAGTTCTTACCGCACCACAAGTACTGGAACATGACTGTGCGCGACGACTTCCCAGGTCTTGCTGCCCAACGCCAGCCGACCAATTCCCCGCCGTCCGTGAGATCCCATTACCACAAGGTCACAGCCGTGTGACTGAGCCGCTTCGATGATCGCCTCTGCCGGCTGAGCTTCAGCCACATGAATCGTGCTGACCTCGAGACCAGCGCTCGCGGCCGCTTTCTCGGCCGCGGACAACATCGCCGTCGCCGCTTCCTTCTGGCCGGACATGTAATCTCCCATCAACGCATCGCTGGGGACGAATCCGAATTCGCCGCCCGCATAGACCGGATAAGGTTCGGTAACGGTGATGAGCGTGACGCGCGCGCGGAGGTCTCGCGCCAGCGCGATGCCGTGATCGACACCCTTTTGTCCGACGTCCGATCCATCGGTCGCGATAAGAATATGCTTGTACATCAGCCTCTCCCCATTTCGATAATTGCGCAGCATGAAGTTTGGCGGTTCCATAGTCCAGAACCGATTTGAGGCGAGCGCTAGCATGATCAAGCGTTCATCAGGGTGGGGCGCTTGTCGTTCAGCATGCAACGCAGTCTCGGCCGGTTTGAGAGAGGAGAGGGGTTTTCCGATCGCGCAATTTCCTGCGCAAAGATCGGAACTCCCATGCATCGCTCATCCAGTGCCGCCGCAATTCCAAAGCCGTTTCCTTCCACCGGGCGTTTGCCGCCGGTCCCGCCGGCCCCCATCGTGCTTGCGTACGGGATCGGTGTCGACAGCACCGCTCTCCTCATAGAGTTGCATGCCCGCGGCGAAGCCCCGGACCTGGTGCTCACCGGCGACCCTAGCGTCGAAAAACCTGAGACCTACGAATATCAGAAGTTGATTTCGGCGTGGTTGCAAGCGCGGGGTATTCGCTATGAGACGGTCCGCTACGTGCCCCGACGGTTCAAGCATTGGCCGCCCTATTATGATCTGCTCTCGAATGTCCTCACCAATGCCACGCTGCCGAGCATCAGCCTGGGCCGCCATTCCTGCAGCCTCAAATGGAAGATCGCGCCGCAGGATGCGTTCCTCAAAGCCTGGGAACCGGCAAAGGCGGCCTGGGCGCGCGGCCAGAAAGTTGTGCGCCTCATCGGCTACGACGCCTCGCCCGCCGATACGCGTCGCTACACGCACGCGGCAACGATCGCCGACGATCGCTTCGAGTGCCGCTATCCGCTGCGCGAGTGGGGATGGGACCGGGCGGCGTGCATCGCCCGGATCGAGGCGGCAGACTTACCCGTGCCGCCGAAATCGAGTTGCTTCATTTGCGGCGCGATGAAACCCGACGAAGTGCGCGCCTTGCCGTCCTGGTGCCTCAGGCTCATCATTCTGGTCGAGGCTCGCGCGGCGCCGCGTCTGCGCACGGTTGAGGGGCTGTGGCGACGCTCCACGCGGTCGCGGCCCGGGCGCATGACTGACTTCATCCGCAGAGAGGCGCTGCTGCCCGCCTCGGAGATCGAGGCGATCGTCGCCGAAGCGCCGGCCGACCTGATCCGGTTTCAGGATGCTGCCGCGCTCATTCCCTTGGCGGAGCGACCAGCCATGACCGACTGGCTCGAACGCTTCAATGCCGGGCTTGGCCGAGGCGCCTAGCTCTATCGAGAGGAGACGGTCCCCAATTTACGACCCGCCGTCGTTCCCGGGCTCCGAGGCCGCAGGCGCAACCGCCGCGGCAGCCCGCCGAGGGCGTCCGCGCGGTTTCGGTTCACTCGACGGGCTCTTGGCAGGGCTCGGCTTGGCCGCTTCGACACGCTTTCGCATCTGGCGCTTGGGCTTGGAAGTGGCAGAAACCTTTGGCACTTCTCCAGGCTGGGCGCTAGGCGCCGCAGGCCCAGCTTGGGCAACGGCCTCGCTGGGCGGTGCAGACGAGTTGCTCGATTTGGGCTTACGGCCGAGGCCGAGGCGCTTCGCCACCTCGCGGCGCTGCTCGAAATAGCCCGGAGCGACCATCGGATAATCCGTCGGCAAGCCAAAGCGCTGGCGATAATCGGCTGGCGTCATTCCGTGCCGTGACAGGTGCCGCTTCAAGCTCTTATACGGTTTTCCGTCGATCATGCTGAGAATGTGATCGCGTGAGGCGAGGCTTTTGCGAACAGTGACAGCGGGCACGTGCTCCGGCACTTCCGGTTTTTCGGCCTTGCGAACTCCTGCAAGAGCACTGCGCGTACTCTCGATCAGCCCGGCCAGTTCGCTGCTCGGCAAAGTGTTGTTCGAAACATAAGCGCTCAGCAGTTGCACAGTCAAAGCCGCGAGATCGGGCTGTTCGGCCTCGGCCATCCTACTATCCTTCATCATGGGAACTGACGAAGCCCTTTGCACAGGGCCGCATTACGACGGGGTAAAGCGCAGGTCGTGCCGGACACGCGCGATAAAGTCAAAGGAGAGGGGGGAGGGCGGGCGTGCTGGTGAAATTTGCACAAGGAGTCTCGCGCATGCCGCTGCCGACCACGATCCACAGCCGGGTCGATCCCGCCGCCATCTCCAAGGTGACGCGGCTCTTCAACAACAGTCTGCACGATGTGCTGACCGAACTGTTCCAGAACGCGCGACGGGCAGGTGCGACCTGCGTCGATCTCGATCTCGATGTCGAGAGAGACGGCGCAACCTAGCTCAAGCTTTGCGACAATGGCGAGGGTATTGACGATCCGACTGCGCTCCTGGCGCTCGGTCGCTCGGGCTGGGCGGACGATATCCGCAGCCGCGAAGATCCCGCCGGCATGGGTGTCTTCAGCTTGGCAGGACGGGCGGTCCACATCGATTCCTTCTCCCGGCAGTCAAACAGCGGCTGGTTTATCGCCATAGCCCCGGAGGCCTGGGAGTCAGGGGAAGATGTATGCGTCGCGCCAAGTCCGCACCGGCGAGGCACGATGGTGCGAATCGCGTTGCCCAAGGAATGGCAGCGCGATCTGGCCGAGGCCGCGAGACGGGCGGCACGCTATTGTCCGATCCTCGTTCGGCTGGCTGGCGAAGCGCTGCCGCGGCAGGACTGGCTCGAGGGCGCTGCCCGCATCGCTCTGGTAGACGGCGTGCGGATCGGTATCTTTCAGAGCCGCGCGACGGCGCGATCGTCGCCCATTATCAACTTCCACGGTCTTACCGTCGCCTGCTGCCTGCCCTCCATCGCCGAGGAATGGGACCGGCACTGGTCCGTTCGCATCGATATCGTCGATGCGCCGCACCTCAAGCTGGTCCTGCCCGCTCGCAAGGAAATGGTCGAGAATGACGCGCTGGCGGGGTTGCGCGGGACGATCAAGCAGGCGCTCTATCGCCATATCGGAAGCACCGGATCGCATCGCCTCAGCCATGCGCTCTGGAGGGAGGCGCGCGATCTTGGCGTGATACTGCCAGAAGCGACAGCCATGCTCGACGCCTGGCAGCCCGCCGTGGCGGACTGGACGAACCGGTCCCACGCTCCTGAATATCGCACCGGCGCCGAGCTCATAATCGCCGGCTCCTTCGGACCTGCGCGCGATCAATGCGCTGCCATCGCCATCGCACTGGATCCGCGCTTTTCAGGCAAGCTCGTCCGCGAGGAGGAGGCTATGGCCGGCTATGGCTGGTACGACGCGCTGCCCCGGATCAGTGATCTGGTCTTCGAAGTCGATACAGGCGACCAGACCGCAGTGTTCGGCAACGGCGATGACCCAGGCCTTACAAGCGCGGCTGTTGATGCCGTCAGGCTTCGGCTGAAACTGACCAACGCGAACGATGCCATCATGATCGCCGCGCCGGTCGCTCTTCACTATGATGAAGCGACCCACTGGAATGTTGAGGAAGCCGGCATCTTCCTGGCTCCCGACCACAAGCTAGCTCCCGAGGCCCTGGTCGATTTGCTCGACGCAGCATGTTTTAGCGCTAGCGACGACCCCGCTGCCGACTTCTGGGACACGCAGCATGACCGGTTCCTTCTCGACGCCGCGGAGATCGCAACGCGGTTGCTGCTCGGTGACGACGCAGCTGTCATCGAGCGGCTCCGCAGCATCCTCGCTTACCGCGCCCAATGGTTCGTGCCCGAAGGCCGCCAATTTGTGGCATCGATCGGGCGAGATCGCATCGACGTCGCGATCGTTGCCCAGGGAGATTGCGTCGATCATCGTCCCATGGAAAGATCGACAGGCTGCGTCGCTATAGGAACTGTAGCCACGCCGGTCGCGCCGTTCGTCGAAATGAGGAGCCCTGCAGATGAGCCGCTATGATCTTCCGCCAAAGCCCGGCCCGAACGATGTCGTTCGGGCGTGTGTCGGCTGGGATCGACCGCTTCAGGCCTTCTTCGCCCAGATATTCACCCGCACCGAGGCCGAAGACGAAGAGGGCGAAGCGACAATATGGCTCGGCACCGAGCCCGGCGAACTTCCCACCCCCGAAACCGCGATCGCCGTGGTGGCGCCCTATGCTCTGGTCCCCGCCGATCTCGCCGAAACCTTGCGCACAGATATGCTTGCCTCCCGCGAACAGGAGGACGGCCGGCATCAGGTGGCCGTCAAGCAGCGGCTGTTCGGCTCGATCCATTGATGCCTGGAAGCTGGATCAAGCATTTCGCTTGGCGGCGCGCTGTTCCCAAGCCTGCTATACAAGCTTTGCATATGATTGCGACATAGCGCTGTTCGGGCTCGTGCAGTCGATTTAGTTACTCGTGTATATATCATCTGCGCGGGGCTAGAAACGCCCGAGACTAAGTTGATTGATGCGGTTGTGGCGGAAAGCAAACTCGACAAGGCTGATGCTCGTCGCTGCCTCGATAACGCAAATGACGATGCCGCCGCGCGGTGCCACCACCGGGTTCTCAAGCTCATTCAGCTGCGCGAGCAACATTGATGATGTAAATCGTCGGGGGACAGCGATCGGGTTCAGCTGAGCGGCCCGGCTCGGCACATCCCAAGGCCGCCGATGCGGGCCTCGGACATGGGCGCTGGCGCGCCTGCTCGGCCGAACGGCCGAGGAGAAGAGGGGGAGAGGGGAAGATGTCTCGGACAAGGGGTTCGAGCGCATCAACTCGAAAGGACTTCCCCATGAACATCGGTGCAATCAAGCAGAATGAAGCGGGCATTTACGTCGGCAAGATCTCGACGTTGACGATTGCGATGGTGATCGCGCTGCGCGCGGTCGTCTCGAGCAATCCCAAGGCGCCCAAGTTCGAGGTGCTGGCGCTGTCGGCGTCGCGGGCCTGGGTGCAGGTCGGCGCTCTGTTCGAGCTGTTCTCCAACGGCACGGGGGAGGCGTTCCTCAACGGCAAGATCGAGGATCCGAGCCTGACGGCGCCGCTCTACATCTCGGCGTTCCGCCAGGATGACGGTTCGTACAATGTCGTCTGGTCGCGCCCGACGCGCCGCCGCGATCTCGCGGCCGAGATGACCCCCAAGGCCGATGACGCGCTGCCGCCGCTGCCGGGCAGCGAAGAACCCGCCGCCGAGCCCGCCGAGGCTGGCCTCGGACAGTCCTCCGCCGCGCATGGCTTCGGCCCGGAGCCGCAGCAGGAGAGCGCTCGTCGTCGCCGCCAGCGTGCGCCCGAACCCGCCGAGGCCGTCGACTGATCTGCCGCTTCGGGCGGATCAAGCCTTTGCGCTACACCAATGCAGGGCCTGGTTCGTCTTTCGAAGCGGGCCCTGATTAAACTTAGGAATCGAAACTTGCTACTTTAGCAATAACAGCTATTTGATACGATCACCGGTAGATATGGGAGAGCGATATGGATGCCGAACGAACCATTGTTCCTCTGGAAAAAAAGAGGGTCGCGCTGACGACCTTTCACAACCATACCGGGCAGTATCTGGATCTTGGCCGCCGCTCGCCGGTCACCATCACAAAGCACGGTCGACCCGACATCACTTTTGCCGAGGCCGCCTATTTCGAGCGCATCGAACGCATCGCGGCAGGCCAAATTCTCTCGGTGCTGGACCTTGAAGTCGTAAAGACCAGCGAAATGCCTGAAGAGCATGCGGTTCTCTTCAAAGCCTCACGACCTACGCAGCAAGAGGTCGAAGCGGACCGGTGGAACGATGACCCCGCTACCTAATGTCGGAGACATACTGCATTACGTCTACCTTTTCGCGCACGAAAAGGAGGCGGGAAGGGATGAAGGGATCAAAACACGACCGGTGATGGTCATCGCCATCAAAGAACGACGCGTCTTTACGGTCGCCATTAGCACCAAGGCTCATTATCGTGGGTCCGTTTTGCCCGTACCCGATGCAGTCGCAGACAGAGCCGGTCTCGCGCGTGGCACCTCGGTCGTAGTCGATCAGTACAACCATTTCACGTGGCTCGGATTCGATATCCGCCCAGTCACCACCGAGCCATCCTATATCGCTGGCCGCATGCCGCCCGGCTTCACGAATACAGTGCTCACAGCACTTACGTCAAAAGCGAAAGGCATCGATCGGGATTGAGATCCGCGTTCAGCGAGTGACGACCGGAGGGGCGTTACGGTCTGCCTCGCCAGGCCGAGCCGCTGCGATCACCGTCCGCGCCAACGGAGTCGCCCTTGGGGGCAGCCCTGACCGCGCAGTCGCCGTCCGGATTGAGCGGATGCAACCGGTCGAGCTCGCGGCAGACGTCGCGCGCGACGTTCCTGATCCGCACCATCAGGCGCTCGGCGTCGCCTGGCGCGCTCAGATCCAGGTCGCCATAGAGCACCGGCATCCGAACCGTCGTGATCGCGACAGCGACGCCAGTATATGGACTGCGCTCGACCGGTGCCGGAACGGAGCGCGGCGCCTCTACCGTGATCACATCGGCCGTTTCGCCAACCTCCTGCGCGGCGGCGCCTCCGGCGATCGACCATGACAGTGTCCCCAGCAGCAGACCGAGAGATCGCTTCGACATCCTGACATTCACTTCTGGTCTCCGCCTTGCGCCATCCTGCACGCCGGGACGCTCCCCTCGGTGCGCCGGCTTCCGGCGCGGTCCTTGATCGACCTCAAAACGGCCATCAGCAGGATTTTTCGCAAACAGGTCTCAACGGACGCCGATACGGTGCTGGAAGCGGCCGCGCAGGTCGGATGGCACCCAACGGTGAGCAACGCCCCTGTTGGCCGGGATGGCGACGCTGAGCGGTGACGGCTTGAGCGCGGTCCTATCGGCGCTGCGCTTCCGCGATCCTTCCTTCCCCTGACATGCGATAGTGGCGCACTGAACGTCCCCCACCGGGCTTGTCTGTCGCTCTGCGTCAGCTCCGACAGGATGCGAACTCCCGCCATCCTGTTTCCGCCGCTTGAGTGCCTCGCCGCCGCGTGCCCATCCGCCAGTCGGGATGAAAAGCTGCGCCCGTGCGGGATCGCCGCAACCTGCGATTTTACGGCCGTGTTGTCGGCCTGCGGCCTCCGCCCGCACCACCCGAAAAATCGCAGGTTCCCCTCCTTTGGCGGCGCCACGGCGCCGCGTCGTCGGTGCATCGCTCCCTGTGCCCGGGCTTCGACTCGATTTCATCCCGGCGGGATCGGCCCGCCGGCGCAAAGCGAAAGGCAAGCGACCATGAACAAGGTATTTCTCTCAGGCCGCATCACGACGGATATCACCCGCTTCGGCACGGACAGCAAGGGCGGGGTTAGCTTCACCCTCGTTACCAGCCGCCCCGTCATCAAGGACGGACAGGTCCAGAAGGACGAAAGCGGCTACACCGAAACCTACGACCAGTTTCACTCCGTCAAGGCGTTCAACGGCCTGGGCAAGTCCGTCGCCAATCACAAGAAGAAGGGCGACAAGCTCATCGTCACCGGCGAGATCCGCTACACCCGCAACGAGCGCGAGGGCCGCACCTACTACAACACCGAGATCGTCGCCGACGAGATCGAGTTCGTCTGACCCTTCCGGGCGGCCCCTGCGGGCCGCCCGTCTCGTTTCGGAGACCGCTCATGTACAACCTCACGCATTTCGACGAAATAGCCGGCCCCGGCCACGGCATCGAAGCCATCAATCCCGGCATGGTCGCCCGCATCCGCGCGCAAGCAGCAGACCTCGACCGCTACCAGATTGCCGCCCGCCTCGCCGACGCGGTCACCAACGCCGCCGACGCCGCGCACAGCCGCTCCTGGGAGGAGAGCCAGTTCGGCGATGCCAGTCCGGACGCGATCGTCGATCAGGAATATCATGAAGAGCTGGCATCGGCATGGTCGCTGGTGGCCATCGAACATCAGCTGATCAGCCCGGAAACCATCATGGCGCATCACGCTTCGCTGCACTGACCGCAGGGTCGAGGCTTGCGCGGTATGTTCGGACACCCGGACATGCCGCGCTTTGCCGTGCCTGGAGCGTTCTGGCGCGCCCTTGCCGCAAAGCCAGGAAAAAGAGGAGAGGATAGGGTCGGGACCGCTAAGGTTTTTGTGAGCCAGCCTGACCGGCAGCAATGAAACGCATCGGCGCATCCCGCCCTGTCGGCATCGGCACGGGCTACGCGCCCGATGCCGGCGGGGCGGGACCGGGGCTCTATTCACGGGGCCGTCATCGGCCTTGCGGCGCTGTGCCGGCACCGCTCACGGCGCCGAGGCCGGTCGCGTCGTCTCCGCCCATGTGGGTGATTATCCCCTTGCGGAAGCGAGCCCCGGGGACCCCCTGTTAAAAATTAGTATCTCCTATCTCTTTCTAGTTTGGCATGCGGGGTTTGCGGCCGGTCAAGGATGAGCGGTTCCCCCAATTTTCACGCGGGCGCCGCTGCCGCGCCGCTCGCGAGAAAATCGGCTCCCCCGCTCCCCGCGAGGCGGCGTCGACCGGAGCCGGTCGACGTCCCTGACCGACCTGACCACCGCATGCCGTGGGGAAAGTCTCATCGAGTGGATGAGAAAACAACACCCATGGAGGCAATCATGTCCAAGACGTTCAGCAATTTCGCCCAGCTCGCCAGCTTCGTCGCATCGGGCCGCACCAATGAGGAGCAGATCGAAGCCTATGAAGGGGCGTTCATCGAGCATGACGAGATGGCCAGGATGAGCATCGTCGACGCGCCCGAGCGAATGGAAATGCCCGATCCCGACCAGGTCCGCGTCGCGGTCGAAATGATGATGCAGACGATGTTCGACGTACTGCGGGATACAAGGCTGGAGAGCTATGCGGGCGATCTCGCATGGGGCTTCGCCAACAGCTTCCATGTCGTGGCCAAGCGCATCGAGGGACGCGAGGACGATGCCGCCAAGCAGCTGCGTGAACTTGCCCGAACCTTCGACCCATCCGAAATCTACGCGACCGAACTCGAGGACACCCAGCTTCTCTGCCAGACGCTGCAAGGTTGCCGCGAAGCGATGGAGTGCATGCGCGACCATGCCGCCGAGGTCTATCGGGTCGAGACCGGAAGGCCCTTCTCGCCGGTGCGTGGCAGCCGCGTATCAAGCAGCCTCACCGCCTCCATGATTGACGCGCGCGACTATCTGGCCGCGCGTGCTCGGGAACGCCGCGAGCAGTTCACCCCGGAGGGGCCGGTGGTGGCATTCTCCGGCGGTCAGCAGTGGGAGGATGTCGATCTGCTGTGGCGCGGGCTGGACTCGATCAAGGCGCGCATCCCCGAGATGATCCTCGCAACCACCGCACAGTCGAAGGGCTGCGATGCGATCGCGCAGGCCTGGGCCGCCGCTCGCGGGGTCAAGGTCGTGCAGTTCCGTCTCGACCGCAAGCTCGGGGCCAAGGCCGCCTTCGTCCGCAACGATCGAATCCTGGGACTGAAACCCGTCGAGGCGGTCATCTGCGAAGGATCCGGCATCCAGATGAACCTCGCACAGAAAATCCGCCAGGCCGGCATCCCGCTCCATGTCGTGCGGCTCGAGCATCAGGCAACGCAGGCCGTGCAACGGCGGGCCTGATCCCGTCGCGAGAGGCTCCGGCGCCAGCCGGGGCCTCTCTCCTTTCTTCTGACGATCATGCGGCGCGCGCGGGCATCGAGCCCCCGCGCGCCGCTTTCGCAACTGCGGCTTCCTCCGCCGAGCCCGCCGATAAAGAAGAGGGGGTGTCCGGCGGGGTGGTTCAGCATAGGAGTCAGGCCGTGACCGTACAGTTTCGCATCATGCCTTCAAACGTCAGCGATCCGCTTCCCCGAGCCCAGATCAACGCCCGTCAGTTGAGCGCCTTTCGCGACTTTCTGCGTTCTGAAGGAGCCCGCACCCATACCGCCTTACTCGACCCCGAGCGTGAGGCGCAGGCGCATCTGGCCTATGCCTTCGAGGCCCGCATCTGCCCGATTGCGCTCGCCACCCTGGCCCGGCTCTTCGACTATGACGAGGCGGTCATCAGCGTCTTCGAGGAAGCGCAGTTCAGAGGGCGGCGCGTCGCCGTCCGTCGCGACGAGGAGGCGGGCGCCATCCTCCTTCAGGTCGGCACGACGGCCGATCACGACCGGGCACTCTATCTCGACCCGCACGACGCCGGCGCGCTGCTCGATGCGCTGGGTCTTCCTGTCGATCCGGGCGGTACTATCGACGCCCGATGGCTGCGCGACAAGCTCGCTGACGAAGCGGTTCGCGCGACAGTGGCGCGGGCCGGGCTTGCCGCATTTCTGAACCAGATCGATCATCTGGTCGCGAGCGCCGCCACTGATCCGTTCGCCAACCTTGCCTGGTGCGAGACCAGCCGGCGCACGCACCGCCCATCACCCTCGTGCGCGTCAGCATGATCCGGCAGCTTGGGGCGAACAGCCGCGCAGGACGGTGTCGATCGCCATCTGGAGATGGTTCGCGGCAATATCCTCGCGCAGGTCATCGAGCAGCGGCAGCACCTCGCGCATCAGCACGATGGCCAGCGCGCGCCTGACTGCCGGATCACTGGTCCTGTCGTTGTCGACCGCATCGCACATGCATCCTCCAACACCATCTGCGTTGATCGGCGGAAGCGGCGGCGAACGACGCAGCGCCCCGACAAACTCCCGCGCGCTGGGCGCGGGAGCCGGGGCTTGAGAACACGGTCAAGACAGTGCGCCTACGCTTTTAGTGCCGGAGCACCTGGACATATGCGCAGGCACCCCGGCGTGAAGCTCACACCGAGTGCCGTTCCTGACAGGGTTCTCAAGCCCCGGCGCCGCCATTTGCGCAGCGCAATCGGGACCCTAACATAGTCGGCGCGGGGCACCAAGCGGCGTCCGGACAGGGGTCTTCCGCCGCGCTCCCAAGGCTCTGTCGCCGGCTCGCTCGCACCGGCATGGACCCGCCGGTCCACGCCGCGCTACGCCTTGCCGCAGGCGCACAACCGAGGGGTAAAATCTCTCACAGTCTTCCCATTCTGTCGGGCGGGCGAGGCCGCCTCAAGGATCGACGGTCCCCCCAATTTTCCCGCGGCCACGGTTCCGCTTCGCTCCACCGCAACCACGAGAAAATCGGCACCCCCGTCGCCCGCTTGCGCGGTCGCCGGCGATGCCGGCGATCCTTGACCCGACCTCACCCGCCCGACGCGCCTGACCCTGTCATTCAAGACAGTCAGGAGCACATCATGCAGATCATCTCGAACAACGCCGCCGCCGACCACGCCGCTTACTTCGCAGCGGTCGCATGCGCCGAACGCCGCGCGCTGCACAGCTACTTCGACCAGCATGTTATCGAGGATCGGGAGCTCGGCTACGTCACCATTGATGAAGGAGATTATGGAGCGCTCTCGCAGGCGCTGATCGACCGGATTGTGCACAGCGTGCCGGGCGGCCTCGTCGACGAATACTGAGCTAGCCAGGGGAGAGGGGCGCGTCGGCGCCTCTCTCCTTTTTTGCTGCGAGGGAATACGGACATGGGGGGCATCGAGCCCCCCATGTCCGTGCCGCGACTGGCTGGTCGCGGCAGGGGACTCTTCAAGCGCTCAGGCGCTTCTCCACCTCAGCAAAGCCGAGGCTTTTGATTCGCGCAAGCAGCTGTGTCAGCCGCTTGGTCTCGAGCTTGAGCAGACCCGTCTTTTCGACGGCCTGTATCGCCTGCTCTCGCTCTCGCTCTTCCAGCCTTTGCCTGCGCTCTTCCAGCTTGCGGGCCTCTTCTTCCAGTGCGGCTCTTTCCTGTTCCAATGTGCGTGCCATTTGGGCCTCTTGGTTCACGCTGATCGGGCTATGAACAGTGAAGATATAGAGGCCGGGGCAGGGGGCGGGAAGCGGAAGTTGCATTCGATGGCTCGGCGGGCCTTCGGCGGCCCGCCGACCGGGGCTCTATTCGCCATGCCTGGCATGGCTCACGGAGCCAAGCCTGCCGGCTTGTCTCCGCCCTTATGGGTGACGATCCCCTGCCAGACCTGAACGGTCCTGGGCGGATTGGCGACAACCGGATGCTAAGCTTTTCCTGTCACGATCGCGCGAATGCAGCATGCCCGTCTCCCCCTTGCCAACCGCAATCGCCTTCTGCTCCTGTCGATGCTGCCCCTTCCGCTCGCCATCCTGGCGACCTTCGCGATGGTCCTGCTGGTGGGCGAGCGATTTCCACGCCAGATCGCGCCCGGATCGAGCCTGTCTGGCATGGTCTTGCACTGTCGGGACTGGTGCTTCTCGCCGTCATTCATCACGTCTGGCGGCAATGGACGGACTTAGCGCCCAGACGCTTTGCCCTGGCTCTCGCCAGCGTTACTTCGTTCATGGCTTGGCCGGTCTGGACGACGGCCATTCTGCCCAGCGTCAATGGGGTGATGTTCGGACCCGAGGCGGCGAGCGCGATGCATATCGTAAAGCTCACGACAAGCCGCCCCAAGAAGAGTAATCGCCTTTACTATTGGGCGACATTACGGCCGATCGACCCGCGCGCGCCGATCGGCGCCGGGCGCTATGTCGTCGACAAGGCCGCCTATGAACGATGGCAGCTGGCGCCAACAAGGCCCGCCCAGGTCGTCCATGTCGAGGGCCTGCTTGGCGCCCGCATCGCCCTGGCCTTCCGCTAGGAGAACGCTGCCGGCAGCGCCTGAGCGCCGCATCGCTTTCTTCCGTCCATCGGACGGTCGGAGGCTTCGCCAGGCGACAATTTCCGGCCCTTTCCACCCATGAACGTTACGCCGCCGATTTTGGGTTCAGCCCAGTCAGAACAAGCACACCGAACGCACCAGTGGTGCAGAGTTTTTGTGGTCGATACAATATGTTAGTAGTGTCCAAGGGCGTGGGCCGCTGTGGGACATCAGAAGCCCCCATGCGCAAAGCCCGGAAATCCACCGATTCTGCGTGGCACCGGCGAACACAGCGATAGCCGGCACGCCGGGATGATTGCTCTCTCGCCATGAATACGCTATAAGCTGCACATCATCTGAGACCCCACCAGCCTCCCTGCTAGGAGGCTCGGTTTGACCACCCCCAACAAGCATTGCACGGTCCGCCTGGACCGGAGCAAATATGATCACCTCGTCGCGCTTGCTGCCGAGCGGGGATGCACGCCATCAGATCTCATCCGCGCGGCGGTCGACAGCTTCCTCTCGGCGGGCCAGCTGTTCACCTCGAGCCAGCGACGTCTGGCGCGGATCAGCGAGTTCCAGCAGCTCGCCCTCGACATCATTATCCGGGAGCAGTTTCCCGAATATCGCGACCGCCTCATCGCGGAAACCGACAAGCGCCTGGAGCAATATCATGGCGCGTGAGGACATCCGTTCGGACGCCCGGCCTATCCCGCTGACGCACCACAGCGCGCGCGGAAGAGTTCAGCGCAACGCAGGAAATTTCACGCGCGGCAGCCAGCTCATCACCCATGAGGTGCTGATGTGGTTTTCGGGCGCGCGCCTGCCCTTCATCCTGTGGTTCTTCACCTTCCTTGCCGCCTGGTTCGCCATCCTCTCGATCAAGCTCGATGAGCATGGCTTCCAGCTCGTCTGCATGAAAATCTATTCGGCCCTGTGGAACTGGGTCGACCTCAATCCCAGCAAGCGGGTGAACGTCACGCTGCCGAGCGGCGAAATCATGCGCACGGTGATGCCCGCGGTCCCCTATATCCCCGAGGTCATCGCCGCCTGGGCGACCGCAATGCGAGGCCTGATCGGAGCCTTCCTCGTCTCGGTCTTCATCACCATTCCCGTCGCGATCTGGTTCGTCGATCTCTCACACCGGCGGGGACGCTCGATCCTTCAGGAACGGCACGAGCGGGGCGCCATGCTGGTCGACCGGGCGATCCTGCAATCCGAGATCACCGATCATAACCGCGCGAAGTTCGAGGAAGAGGCGACCAGCCTCTTTCCCGGCCTGCCATCTCGCCAGGTGCTGGCGCTACCCTTCCGGGCTCGCAAGCAAGCGGGCATCCACCATCCCTACACGCTCGCCGGCATTCCCTATCCGCACCGGACCGAACAGTCGCATACCATGCTCATCGGCACCACCGGGTCGGGCAAGACAACCGAGCTCCGCAGCCTCGTATCGCAAATGCGTGAGCGCCAGGACAGCGCCGTCATCTTCGATCTGACGGGCGCCTATGTGGAGTCGTTCTACGATCCTTCGCGCGACACGATCCTCAACCCGATGGACGCCCGTTGCCCGGCCTGGTCAATCTTCAACGACTGCCGCACCCACAGCGAGTTCACAGCCGCTGCCGCCGCTCTGATCCCATCGGATGGAGGGTCCTCAGAGCCTTTCTGGGCGCTCGCTGCGCGCACGCTGTTCATCGAGATGTGCATGCGCCTCCAGGAGCGCGGTGCGACCACCAACCTCGCCTTGTCCGAGAACCTGATGACCGCGGACCTCAAGCGCGTCCATCGCTTCCTCGCGAACACGATTGCCGATCCGCTCACGGCGCCCGAGGCGGCTCGCATGGCGGAATCGATCCGCGCCGTCTTCAACACCAACGCGCAGGCGCTGCGCTTCCTGCCGGACGTGGGCGAGCCGTTTTCGATCCGCGACTGGATCCGTCGTGACGACAAGCCCGGATCGATCCTGTTCGTCACCTCGCACTATGTCGATCTGCCGATGAACCGGGCACTGCTCACGCTCTGGATGGACCTGTGCATCACCCGGCTCATGACCCTGCCGCGAACCCGCTCTTTGCGGACATGGTTCATGTTTGACGAACTCGGGGCGCTGCACCGGCTGCCGGCCATCGAGAACGGGCTTCAAACCGCCCGTGCATTCGGCGGCGCGATGATCCTTGGCATCCATAGCTTCGAAAAGCTGGTCGAGGTCTATGGCGAACAGGGCGCGCGCAACCTCGCATCCCTCGCGCGCTCCAAGCTCATCCTCGCGACCGCCGATCTCGACACCGCCGAGCAGTGCGCCCGCTACATCGGCAACCGGGAAGTGCGGCAGATGGATGAAGCCTACAGCTATGGCTATAATAACACCCGCGACGCCTCCACGCTGACCCCGCGCAAGCAAGTCGAACCGCTGGTGATCGCCGACGACATCACCAATCTTCCTTCGCTCCACGGCTTCGTCAAATTTCCCGATGGCTTCCCGGCGGCGCGCATTCTCCTGACCTGGAAGGACTATCCTCAGGTCGCCGAGGGTTTCGTCCCTCGTCCCGATGTTCAGCCCGTTCGCTCGAAGCGCGGAGAGGAGGTGTTCGAAGAGGAGGGAGCGGAAGAAGCGGGTGGGCGCGACGGTGCCGGGCAGGTGGTCCAGGAAGTCACTGAGCCGACCAACCTCGCCAAGGAGCTCGCCGCAAATTGGACTTGTAACGGTTTTGCGCCGGTCACCTGAGCGATTAGAGCTCGCAACAGGAGACCGACGAGATGATCAAGC
>NZ_JARYGI010000037.1:0-35110 GCF_033795625.1 Sphingobium sp.
CCGCGATCCTCAAACCACCAATGCTTCGAGCCGTCGATCTGGATCAGTTCACCCCGACAGTCCCGCCGATAACGCGGTTGATACGGGCGAGGGCGACGGGCATCGCGATCTTTCCAGAGCCCCGCTTTTATCATGAATTGGCGTAGCGTCTCGGAGGCTAGGTGGATATCGTGCCGCTCCGCCAGATACTCGCGGGCCAGGGTTGGCCCGAAATCATGATAATGCTCGCGCACGATCGCGACGACGCGCTCGCGGAAATTGTCATCATACCGTCGGTTGCTTGGCCGGCCACGCTTACACGAGACCAATCCTTCGGGACCAGCTGCATGTAATCGTGACAGCAGCCGAAATATCTGCCTTCGGCAAAGGCCCAATAGCGCTGACGCATCCTCAACACGCAGTTCGCCGCGCTCGACCCGCAGCAGCGTATCGTAACGGGAAAGCTCGCCGTGGCTCATGCCAATCACCATCATAAGCGCCAACTCCTGAATCAGGAGATGACCATGCCACCGATGAGCCGCGTGGTGACGTCGAGAGTGACATCTCTAACTAGCGGAGGGGTGACATTTCTATCTAGCGCTTACAAATTCTTAGTTTGATAATAATGGTTATGTTAAATTCTGCCGATTCCGGGGCTATCAGAACACGAGTTCAGCCTGGCGTGGAACCGCTCTTGGCTGTTCTTGTCTGCCGCCAATCAGACCGCGCGCGCACCCTGCCAAAATATAAACGGCTTGGCGCTGCGCGCCGCGATTATGGTGATCGACGCAATAGCCTTGATAGTGACGCTTGAGCAAGCCAGCGCGCACCAGTTCCGACACCGCCCGGCTCACATTCGTCTTGCCCGAAGCCCGTACCTGCTCACGGATGGCGTCTTCGACCATAGCCGTGGCCTGACCCTCATCCATCGGCAACGCGCCGGACATTGCCAGATCGCTGCGTATCCGCTCTTCCAGGGTTACGCGACGGGGGTCGCGCTGCCCCATTGGCGTCAGCGCATCGCAAAGCCAGTCACGCAAGGGAATGAGACCGCCGCCTTTGGCTACCAACGGCCCTGCGCTGCCGTCGGAACGGGAAACTTGGGCAATCAGGTTGAGCACCATGAAGGCGTAGCGCGGCCGAGACGAGGACCGCGCAAGCATCTCCAACAAGGACGGCATATCCAGTTGCTGGTGGCTGTCGCCGATGATCGGAGCGTGCAACATAACGGGATTGAATCAAGCACATATGGGGGGTGAAGTGAATCCCATTTGGCCGGTGGCTTCATCATTTTGTCGGCTGTGACACTTTGCCCGGAGGTAAAGTGTCACGCGCGCCCTTTCATCATCGCACCGGGCAACTTCCGGCTAGGACGACCTGTGCATTTGTTGCGGGGAGCTGCCCGCAGAACGCATCCGGTCTTGTTTTTCAATGGCTTCGCCGAACGGTGACTGGACGAAACCGCTATCGAAATGCGAATCGTTCGCACTATGAGTAGTCTCGAGGATGCCGGCCGCTTGGGCGATATCACCGCATTCGAAGCCGAATGTCGGCAGGCGACGACGCTCGATCAGCTCAAATCCTTGCTCGATGCGATTGTGCGCCAGTTCGGATTCCGCTGGTTCGCATTGGTGCACAATGTCGACCTGAAACGCACCACCCGAAAAGCCCTGCTGATAACCACCTATCCGGCGCGCTGGGTCGAGGAGGTAATAGACGCGCGCCTCCATCTTGACGATCCCGTACACGTCGCCTGCGCCAAGACCGTGTCCGGGCTCACTTGGGATCAAATCGGCGATTATATCGCGCCCAATGCCCGCCAGCTTTCGATCCTTGAACGGGGTCGCGCGCATGGACTGGCATCTGGGTTTACTATGCCGATCAGGATGCGCGATGAGCCTGACGCGATGTTTACAGTAGCGCGGCAAGGCGATGAGACGATCCCAAGCCCGGACCTTCTCTGTGCCCGATTGATTGGCACGGTTGCGTTCGACCAGGCCCGAACCCTTCTCGGTCCCGATGAACTGGCAAACGTGCCAATAGCGCTCAGCCCGCGCCAGATCGACTGCATTGATCTGGTGGCACAGGGCAAGAGCGACTGGGAGATCGGACAGATTCTGGGTCTGAGCCGCGACACTGTTCATGAATATGTCGAAGGTGCGCGCCGGCGGTATGGCGTGCGTCGCCGGACCCAGCTCGTGCTTCGCGCGGTCCGAGACGGACATCTGAACATCGACGCGCTCGTCTAGAAGCGTCGCTCCCCACGATAGCGAATAGGCGCTTCAGGTCTCTTCGACTTGAGGCTCAAGAGGTGGCTGGCGATCAACGCCGCCCTCCCTGCATTCCTGCCGTCTTGCACGACGTTCTACCTCCCCTCCCCCCTTGTGGGGGGATTGCCCGAAATTGCCCCACCGGGTTCAAAAGAGAGGTGATTTTCAACGGAGAGTGGTCGGCGCATTTTAATGCAGCGGCGCTGAAAAGCGGAGAAATCAGATGCAGCGCCTGCGCCTTGCCCTTGCCGTGCCGATCGTGGCGATGTCCGCCCAGGGGGCTCCTGCGTCCGCCAACGATCTGGGCTGCCAGGTTTTGCTTTGCCTCTCGAACCCGGGCGGTGCGACCCAGTACCCCGCCTGCGTGCCGCCCATGGTGAAGCTCTGGGAGCGTTTGGCATTGGGCGGTTCATTCCCCGGCTGCTCCGGTGGCGGCGTTGCGAAGACCAAGGTCTATAATCGCGATTCCGCTTCGCGGCGCCGGGTGGTGATGACGTTCACCGACGGGCGGCAGCAAACCTATTCGCTTGCGAATATTGAACGCTTGCCAACGTCTCCCAGCGAACCCGGGACCACATCACAATGATCCTCGAGCTCGCAACCGTGGTCGGACTGGCGCAGCAATGCGCACCATCGGTTGCGGTCGAAACGCTTGTGTCGGTCGTCCACACCGAGAGTCATTTCAACCCCTATGCCATCGGCGTGAATGCGAAGGGCGTTGCCGCACCCCATCCCAGCGATCGGGTGTCGGCCGCCGCAGCCGCGCGATCGCTCATTGCCCGCGGTTACAACATCGATCTTGGCCTGGGGCAAATCAACAGCGCAAATCTCAGGTGGCTTGGCCTGTCGGTCGATGACGCTTTCGATCCCTGCCGTAATCTCGCCGCAGCCGCACGCGTGCTGGCTTCCAACTATCTGAACGTTGTGCGCTCCAGCCCTTCTACAGAGGTGGCCATCGCGACCGCCATGTCGATGTACAATACGGGCAGTCGTTCGCGCGGGTTCGGAAATGGCTACGTCGGCCGCGTCTATGCGTCGTCGAGTGTCGTCGTGCCGGCGATCAGGCGCCAAGCGATCCCAGAACCCGCCGCTTTGCCCGCGCCAGTGAAGCCGGAACCCACAGTCGCGCAGCCTTCGGCGGAGGTTCGCTCGCCGCGCGTCCAAGAGGCATGGGACACCACTGCGGGGCCGCAGACGGCATCATTGATGGTCTTTGGGGGAGCATCCAACAGTTCACCGAAAGGACAATCCGAATGACTGCCTTAGCGACCAGTTCCAAGATATGGTTGACGCCGCGGCGGCGCACTTTCGCGCAATATCTGGCACTGTTTTTCGCGGTCATTGCGGTGTCGCTCCTGCTCACCGATCCGGCCCATGCCCAAGCGGCCGACGGCGTCACGTCGATGGCCGAGAATATCAAGACCTGGCTGACCGGTACTTTTGCGAAAACGATCGCGGTGATCGCGGTCGTCATCGTGGGTTTCATGTTCTTCACCGGGCGGGCAAGCCTGGGGCTCTTGGTCACCGTCATCGTCGGCATCTTCATCGTGTTCAGCGCACAGTGGATCGTCGATACCATCACTGGCGGCGCGTGAGTGCGCTGTGATGGACGATGAAAAACTCAGGGAAGAAACGCTCTTCCTGGCCGTGACCCGGCCGACGATGTGGTTGGGCGTTCCGATCGAAGCATCGCTGCCGATCGCGCTGGCGGCGTGCCTGACGCTCATCGTCACCGGCAACCCGCTTTACGCTTTTGCGCTAGCCGGGGCCTTTCTGGCCATAGCCCGGCTGATCGTGCGGCACGACGCAAACGCCTTCCGCCTCTTGTGGCTCTGGACAACGACAAAGGCTCGCTGTCGCAACCGGGGATGGTGGGGCGGTAGCTCTTACTCGCCCCTGCCGATCGATGGGGCGAAACGCCGGGGCTTTGCACATGGCTAGCCGGGCCAGTTCGTTGGGCGGCGCTGCCGCCCGGACGCCGTGGCGGATCCTCAAGAACGAGGCCGACCCCGCGCGCTATCTCCCCTATGCGCGTCATATCGACGACAACATCATTGCGCTCGACGGGCGCGACCTCATGATGATGTTCAAGCTCGACGGCCTTGCATTCGAGACGGCCGACCCAATCCATCTCAACGATTGGCACGAAAAGCTCAACGGCACGTTGCGCAATATCGCCGATGACCGTCTGGCGATCTGGACGCATATCGTCCGCCGGCCGATCACGGACTATCCCGAAGGCGAGTTTCGCTCGGCCTTTGCGGCCGATCTCGATGCAAAATACCGCGCGCGGGTGACCGCCAAGCGGATGTTCGTCAACGAACTCTACCTGACCCTCATCATGCGGCCGTCGGTCGGATCGGCTGATCGTACCGGCGTACTGCTTCGACGCCTGGCATCGGCGCGCAAAGAGGGGACCGAAGTCGATGAGGACGAGCTTGCCCGCTTTGAGGACAAGGCGCGTGACATTGAGAAGCTCCTCGCACGCTGCCGGCCCCAACGCCTCCACTTGTACGAGCATAATGGCCTGATGTTCTCGCAGCCACTCGAGGTGTTTGAACTGGTGATGATGGGCCGCGCTGGCAGGGTGCCCCTGGTCCGCGGCCATCTCGGCTCCGCCATCTATGGGGAACGGGTGATCTTTGGCCGCGAGACGGTCGAGGTCCGGGCGCATGATGCGAGCCGATTCGTCGGCCTTTTCGGCATCCGCGAATATCCGGCCATGACGCGGCCAGGACAGATGAACGCGCTCCTGAGCCAAGATTTCGCATTCGTCGTGACGCAGTCCTTCGCGTTCATGGGCAAAGCGCGGGCCTCGGAGCGCTTGCGCCGTCGGCAGAACCAGATGGCCTCGACGGAGGATGCCGCTGCAAGCCAGGCGCTTGAACTGGCCGACGCGGCCGATGATCTGCAGAGCAATCGGTTCGTCCTGGGCGAACATCATTTCTCGCTGGCGGTCTTCGGTGAAAATCAGAAGCGCCTGGCCGAAAATCTCTCGACCGCACGGGCCGCCCTTGCCGACGCGGGTCTGGTAGCCGCTCGGGAGGGTCCGGCGCTGGAGGCCGCCTTCTGGTCGCAGCTTCCTGGCAACTTCGCATGGCGTGCGCGGCCAGCGGCGATCACGTCACGCAATTTTGCCGCGCTCTCGCCGTTCCACACTTTCCCCGCCGGCAAGCCCGATGGCAATCACTGGGGTGCTGCGATCGCGTTGATGAAGACCGCGGCCCAGTCTCCCTTCTATTTCAACTTTCATGTGAACGATCTTGGCCACACGCTGATTATCGGCCCATCGGGCGGCGGCAAGACCGTCGTCCAGAATTTCCTGATGGCGCAGCTGGAGAAAACCGGCGCGCAGCAGATCTTCATCGACAAGGACCGAGGGGCCGAGATCTACGTGCGTTCATCCGGCGGCACCTATCTGGCGCTGCGCAATGGGGTGCCGACCGGGTTTGCGCCGCTGCGCGCGCTTGACCAGACCCCGGGCAACATCGTCTTCCTCGGCAGGCTGATCCGTCATCTGGTGACCCCTTCTGGCACCCAGCTCGGCGTCACGCAGGAGAGAATGATCGACGAGGGCATACTCTCGATCGGACGCCTTCCACCGGAGGAGCGGTCCATTCTCGCGCTTCGTCAATTGCTCGGACAGCGCGATCCGGAAGGGATAGGCGCTCGGCTTGAGAAATGGTCGCGCGGCGGCGCACTTGGTTGGGTGTTCGACAATGACCGGGATGAGTTGACTCTCGAGGCCCGATTCATCGGTTTCGACATGACGGATTTTCTGGACAATCCCGAGATCCGCACGCCGCTGATGATGTACATGTTCCATCGGATCGATGCGCTGCTCGATGGCCGTCGCCTCGTGATCGATATCGACGAGTTCTGGAAGGCGCTGGGCGATGATGAGTTCCGCGCCTTCGCGCAGGATGGCCTGAAGACCTACCGAAAGCAGAATGCCTTTCTGGTGTTCGGGACGCAAAGCCCGGCTGACGCTCTGCGATCGGACATCTCGCATAGCATCATGGAGCAGGTCGCTACCAAGATCCTCTTGCCCAACCCCCATGGCCGGGAGGTTGATTATATCGATGGACTCGGCCTCACCCGCGCCGAGTTCAAGCTCATCAGAAACGATCTGATCCCCGAAAGCCGGCGGTTTCTGGTCAAGCAGGGTCACGATTCCATCGTGGTGGAACTCGATCTCGGCGGCCTGTCCGACGAGCTGGCCGTGCTCTCGGGCACCACCGAAACCGTCGGAATCCTCGATCAGGTTCGCCGCGAACATGGCGACAATCCCAGCCACTGGCTGCCCGTCTTTCACGAGCGCCGCCGCGCCACCACCAGAAGGAAAGGATAAGGTCATGAAAGCAATACGAGCGCTCGCGATTGTCGGCGGATTGGCAATCTCCGTGCCGGCCTTCGCACAGGGCATCCCGGTCTATGATTCCAGTACGTTCCTGCAGACCCTCTCGACGGTGAAGAACACCCTGTCGATGATCGAACAGGGGAAGCAGCAGATTTCCCAGGCCACCGACATGTTCAACAGCGTCAACAAGCTGACGAACGTCAATCAGATTGCCTCGTCTCTGAACACCGACGCCGTTCGTCACCTCTTGCCAAGCGAAGCACGGGACATTCAGCGCCTTATGTCTTCGGACACGACAGGCCTCGGCAGTCTTGGATCTTCCGCAGATCGGATTCGCAGCAACTATCGGGTCGATCTTCCTGTGCTCCGCCCTGACGCGACCGCTTTCGAGCGTTCAAGCCGCGATTCAATCTCCCGCAATGGCGAAATGGCAGCGCGTGACGCGGCGATTGCCGAGGCAGCATATGGCGTCACCGCCCAGCGGACGACGGGTCTCGAGGAACTGCGCTCGTCGCTGGACACTGCGTCTGACGCGAAGGACGTGATGGATATTCAAGCCCGTGTCGGGGTGGAAAATGCTCATATCCAGAACGACTCGGTGCAACTCCAGGCTCTTACAATGAGGCAGCAGGCGGAGCAGCGCATTCGATCGCAGCAGGAGAGCGAGCAAATCTTAGCAAGTAAGCTTGGGAGCCTTCATCAATGAAGGCAACCATCTTCAGGGCATTTGTGCTTTTGGTCCCGGCGTTTCTGGTGGCGTGCCAACCCCCCGCCCGCGGAAAGGATTACCTCAAAGCTCACCCGCAAGAGCTCGCGGAAGTCCTGAAGGCGTGCGCCGATGGCACGCATCGCGACGCACAGGAATGCTCGAACGCAGAAAGTGTGAAGACGCTCGATCAAAAGCTGCGCTCGCTGTCGCCGGCCCATTAACCGTGATGGAAAGATGAGATGGCCGACGGGCTCTTCACCACGCTTTACACGAACATCGACGGCAAGCTCGACATGTTCCTCAACGAGCGCCTGAACAATGTCATCGAGGTTGTGCGTGGCCCACTCGCGCTTGGTTTGGTCATCTACATCGCGCTGTTCGGCTACATGGTGATGCGCGGCATCGTCAGCGAGCCGTGGGGCGAGCTTGTCTACCGAATGGTGAAACTGTGTTTGCTATACGTTGCGGCCACGACGGTCGCCTACACCGAGTGGGTAACAAACCCCCTGTTCCACGGCATGCCTGATGCAATCTCGCAGGCGTTGGCGGGGCATACCGTCACGAGCGTTGGCAGCGTGTTCGACGACTATTTCAGCCAGTGTGACGTTATCATCGCGAGGATCGAGACCGAGGCGGCAACGTACAGCGATATCAACCCCTATAAGCTCGTTTTGTACGTTCTGAGCCTCGGCCTGAAAGCGCTGGCCGGACTGTCTGCGGCGATCGGGTTCTCGATCACGGTTTTCGCGAAGGTAGCGCTCGCCATCATCATCGCGCTCGGACCGATCTTTATCGCGCTTTCTCTCTTTGAGACTACGCGCAGACTGTTCCACGGTTGGCTAGGGCAGGCATTCAACTTCATCGTTCTGATGGCCGTAATCATCGCCATTACGGCCTTGATTACCGACCTTGGTGCGACCGCGATCACTGCGTCGGAAGGTGTCGGAGACGCGGCGCTGGGTGCGGTACTCTTCGCCGTCTATATCTTTCTGGGAACGATCTTCTTCTTTCAGGCCCCCTCGATCGCAACCGGCATAGCCGGCGGGGCTTCCGCCGGTGTCGGTGCCTTTGCCGGCTCGGCGTGGGGGACCGTGGCGGCGCCGTTCCAGCAACGTCGCGTCGCCCGCAACAGTCGCAATCTCGAAAAGGCCGCTCAGCAGGGCGGTTCGGTGAGCCGCGCATGACGAAGGAAGCATCTTTGACGAGGCCATCCACCATAATCCGCGTGCTCCGTCGATCGGCAGTCATCATCGCCCTGCTCCCGTCACTCGCCCAAGGGGCATCGGGGCCGAAGAAACTACCCGTCTGCAACGGCAAACATCTGCGCGAGGTGAACATCTACGGGAGCGTGCTGCCGGGCTCGCCGATCCCGGCAATCGTCGCACCCCCTGCCCCGCCGCCCGTGCCGCAGATCAAACAGCCAGTTGATGCCGGCACTCCGCCCCCGCCCGTTCCCGCCCCGCTTCCCGAGAAGACGTCCGCGCGCGCGACCCCCGGCACCTTTGGGAGTTGCTGATCATGCGGAACCAGACCGAAGGCGTGCCGGCAAAAGACGCTGAACTCTATTTCGGGCATGCCCGATCCTGGGATCAGGACCGTCAGCGCAAATCGTTGCGATCCGAACGCATCGCCTGGGTCGTGGCCGGCTTGGCGCTGCTTGCCACGACCGCGGAGGGCTTCGCTCTTGCGGGCCTCGCCCCGCTGAAGACGGTCATGCCGTACATCATTCGCGTCAATCAGACGACGGGCGCGGTTGATGTGCAGACTACCCTCACCCAGAAGCCGATGCGCTATGATGAGGCGGTCACGAAATTCTTCCTCGCACAATATGTCAGGGCGAGGGAGAGCTGGTTGCCGGCGGCGGCCGAGGAGAATTTTCGCGCTGTTACCATCCTGTCCGAACCAGGCGAGCAGCAGCGCTGGGGCAGGTTTTTCAGCTCGAACAATGCCGCGAGCCCACAGGTTGTCTGGGGCAAGGGTGCGGTCGTCCAGGCCCGCGTGCGCAATATTGCCTTCATTAACGATCGGGTTGCAAACGTCCGCTTCACGCGGACGGTGCAGACAGACACCGATACGCAGAGCAGCGACTGGATCGCGACCGTCACCTTCCGGTACACGAATGCGCCGATGGCGGAGGGCGACCGCTATCGCAATCCATTGGGCTTCCAGGTCGAGAATTACCGCGCGGACCCCGAGGTGGTGCGATGAACCGCGTTCTCTCCATAGCGAGTCTTCTCGCCGTAATAGCGACACCAGCCCTGGCGGAGGACACACCGCGCGGTGGGCCGGCGGATCCGCGCGTGAAGTTCGTCGAATATCAGGAGACCCAGGTCTACCGGATCGTCGGCACATTTCGGACGGCGACCCAGGTGGTGCTCGGCGCCGATGAGACGATCGAACATGTTGCGCTTGGCGACACCATCTCATGGGAAGTGGCGGTTGCCGGACATATCCTGTTCCTGAAGCCCCGCGAGCGGGCGGGACCGACCAACCTCATCGTCACGACCAATCGCGGCGGCGAGCTGCGCAACTACGCCTTCGAACTGACCGCACGCCGGGGACCGATCAGCAGCGGGAGCCGCGACACATTCTTCCAGGTGCGGTTTCGCTACCCGCGCGATGAAGCCGATCGCGCCGCTCGCATGCGCGCCACCCAGGAGGCGCAGCGCGTTGCCGCGCTGCAGGCGAACGCCGTTCGGGGAGCCCTTGACCACGGTGTCATCGATGGACCGCGCAATCTGAACTACAAGGTCCAGGGTGACAGTGATCTTCAGCCGTCGGAGATCTCCGACAACGGCCAGTTCACGGTCCTGCGTTTCCCCGGCAACCATGAAATCCCGGCGATCTATCTGGTGCGACCGGACGGCTCGGAGTCCTTGGTCCCGTTCGATGTCCGGGACGAGTTTGTGGTCGTCCACGCCGTGGCGGCTCAACTGCGCCTGCGCCGGAACCGGGAGGTGCTGTGCATCTATAATCTCGCGCCAACACCTTATGGCGTCGATCACGGCACCAACACCGCATCGCCGCATGTCGAGCGCACCATACAAGACCCGAAGGAGTGAGTGCGATGGACGAGACTTCGGCCGAGGCCACTCGCCGCCCGCAGGGCGATCCAACACCTGAACGCGACGAAATCATCCGCGAGCGCGGCATCGACCCGATTGGAGGGATGACAGCGGCAAAGCGGAATACCGCCCTGATTTTCGCGGGGACGGCGATGGTGCTCGGCATTCTGTGGGTGAACTCGGGACCGAGCAAGACCGGCTCGAGTTTGATGGGAAAGCCCGAGGCAATGGCCAAACGACCCGATCTCGCGGCGCGCGAAACGGTCGCATATGATGCTGTCGCAGCGAAACCAAGCCGCTCGGCGCCGTGAGCGCCGATCCCAACGCGCCTGTCCTCAATCCTCCGCCGACCGTTGGCCCCGATGGACAGATCGTACCGGCAATACAACCCGGAGCGCAGCCAGCGGCGGCACCGCAGAACACGCGCCAGAACTTGGCCGATCAGGCACGTCGTTCGACCTTGATTGCCTATGGCGGCCGCGATGCGCTCCAAGCTCCAGCGGGCTCTAACGGTGCTGGCTCCGATACCGGCAATGCGGGCACAGCTGGCGACGGCTCGACCGATCCGGCGGTCCGTAGCGCGCCCAATGCGCTCGATGCGCTTCGTCAGAGTTCGGCCGTTGGCGAGGCACGCGCCACGATGCTGCCCAATCGCAACTATCTCGTCACCGCCGGCACGCTGATCCCGTGCATTCTTCAGACCGCCATGAATTCGGCGCAGCCTGGTTACACGTCGTGCCTGATCCCGCGCGACGTCTATTCGGAGAATGGCCGCGTCGTGCTGATGGAGAAGGGCACCAAAGTTCTCGGCGAATATCATGGCGGCATCCAGCAAGGGCAGAACCGCCTGTTCGTGTTGTGGACGCGCGCCGTCACGCCGCAGGGCGTGCGCATCGATCTGGCTTCGCCGGGGTCGGATGCCCTTGGCCGCGCAGGCATCGCAGGGTCCGTGGACACCTTCTTCTGGGCGCGCTTCGGTAGCGCACTGCTGCTCTCGCTGGTCGACGACGCCGCCTATATCGCCGGGCAATCCGTCTCCGGCGGGAGCAACAATTTCAACAACACCACGCGCACGCCGAGCGAGGGGGCAAGCATCGCGCTCCAGAACAGCATCAACATTCGCCCGGTGCTGAAAAAGAACCAAGGCGAAGAGGTCGGGATATTCGTGGCCAAGGACTTCAACTTCGCCGACGTCTACAATCTCGAGTTGCGGCGCTGAGGATGAGCGATACCGCCGTCCTGCGCCATTATCTCGCACCGATCCTGCCGCTGCTGGAGCCGGTCGAGGTGACTGAGCTTGTCATCAACAAGCCCGGCGAGGTCGGCATCGAGGACCATCTGGGCTGGCATTGGCACAATGTCGCCGAGCTCGATAGCGAATGGCTCGCGACGCTCGCCGTCGCAGCGGCAAGCTTCACCCGGCAGGACGTGAATGCGGAGACGCCGATCTGCTCGACCATCCTGCCCGGAGGCGAGCGCTGCCAGATCGTAATTCCCTCGGTGACGCCAACTGGCGCGCCGTCCTTCACCGTCCGCAAGCCTTCGCGCGTAACCCTCGCGATTGACCAGCTCGCAGATTCGGGTCTGTTCACGAGCACGCGCGCCGCCGCGCAAGGCCTTGGCGAAGTCGATGCGCAGCTGATCGCGCAGCGCGATGTCGGCGATTGGCCCGCCTTTTTTCGAACGGCTGTCGCGGCCCGCAAGAACATCCTGGTCAGTGGCGCGACCGGTTCGGGCAAGACCACGTTTGCAAAAGCGCTGATCCAGCTGATCCCGCCCGAGGAACGGCTGCTGACGATCGAGGATACACGCGAACTTGTCGTCGAGCATCGCAACGTCGTGCACATGGTCTATTCAAGCGAGCGACAGGGGCTGGCGAAAGTTGGCCCCAAGCAATTGCTCGAAAGTGCGCTGCGCATGCGGCCCGATCGCATCCTCTTGCAGGAACTGCGCGACGGCACCGCCTTCTTCTATCTGCGCAACGTGAACTCGGGCCATCCAGGTTCGATCACGACCGTCCATGCCGGTTCGGCGATGGGCGCGTTCGAGCAGCTGACGTTGCTGGTCAAGGAATCCGAAGGCGGACGCGATCTGGCCCGCGACGATATCCGCGGGCTGCTGAACATGCTGGTCGACGTTGTCGTCCAGACCCGCAAACGTGCCGGAAAATTCGAAGTCGAGGAGGTGTATTTTGATCCACCTGTCGGACGCGCGACCGCTCACTAGGGCCGCGATCGTCGCGGGGATCCTTGCGGCAGCCTTGCTAGCCTGCGCTGTAATCGCGGTGATGGTTGCATTGCTCGGTCTGAACCAGATCGGCCCACGCATGCAGATCTCAGCGATACCGGTATGGCTTTGGTATTATCGCGCCGATCCGCTACTGCATCTGTGGCTAAAGCGCGGCGCGCTGGTCAGTGGCGCAATCGCTTTCGTCATCGTGCTGGTTATCCTCAAACGGGGACGCGCACTCCACGGCGAGGCGCGGTTCGCGCGTGAAAGCGAAATCCGGCGCGAACAATTGCGCAGTAAAAGCGGGATTATCGTCGGCCAGAAAAGCGGCCGCTATCTCGTATTCGGCGGCACCGAGCATGTCCTCCTCGAGGCGCCGACGCGCGCTGGCAAGGGCGTCGGCGTAGTGATCCCGAATCTTCTGAGCTGGGCTGACTCGGTCGTGGTGCTCGACGTAAAGCGGGAGAACTGGGACATCACCGCTGGCTTTCGCGCGCGGCATGGGCAGGCCGTTTATCTGTTCGATCCGCTTGATCCTGAAGGGCGAAGCGCCCGCTACAATCCCTTAAGCTTCATCGACCGGCTCGACGACACCGATGTGATCAATGAACTCCAGAAGATCGGCGGCATGCTGTTTCCAGCGCCGGAAAAGGCCGATCCGTTCTGGGCGGAAGCCGCGCGCGCCGCTTTTGTCGGCGTTGGCGCGCTCGTCGCGGCCAATCCCGCCCTCCCCTTCACGATTGGCGAAATCTATCGGCGACTGACGACGGGCGACCCCAAGGTCGAACTGCCCAAGGTCGTCGAAGAGGCCCAGCGGCGCGGCCAGCGGTTGAGCCAGGCCTGTGTGTCGGCATTGAGCGACTTCACCTCCGCGTCGGACAACACCTTTTCCGGCATCAAGCAGACGATCACCTCGAAGCTCAATTTGTGGCTCAACCCTTATGTCGACGCGGCGACGTCGGAGACCGATTTCGATCTGCGTCAGGTCCGGCGCGAGCGGATATCGATCTATCTTGGGGTGTCGCCCGACAATATCGACCGCATCGCTCCGGTCTATAATCTCTTCCTCCAGCAGCTGATCGATCTCAATACGCGGGAATTGCCCGAGAATGGCGGCCGCGTGCCGGTGCTCATTCTGCTCGACGAATTCGCCCGCCTCGGCAAGGCGCCGGTCATCGCATCGGCTTTTTCTTACGTTGCAGGCTACGGGCTTCGCCTGTTGCCCGTGATCCAGAGCCGGTCCCAGCCCCGCGGCATCTATGGCGCTGACGTTACCGACGAGATCATCGCCAATTGCGGACTGGAGATCGTGTTCACGCCCAAGGAACTGAAGGTCGCCAACGAACTCTCCGAGCGGCTCGGATTTTTCACGATGAACGTCAAATCGAAGAGCAGGACGATTCATGGCTTGCTCGCCAACCGCAGCATATCGGAATCGGACCAGCGCCGCGCGCTGATGATGCCGCAGGAGCTGATGCAGATGCCCAAGGGCGAGCTTCTACTGATGCGCGGCGGCATTCCGCCCGTCAGGGGCCGCAAGATCGAGTATTTCCGCTCGAAGCGCTTCACGAGCCGGATTAGTGATCCACCCAAGGTTGCACCCCGTCCGATCGCGATCAGCACAGTGTCGTCCGCCGCCAACATTGCAGGCGGGGCGAGCTGCAGCGATCCGTTGGCGCAGGCCCTTAGCGCGAAGAAGGCCGCCTTGTTGAGCGGCGGTCATGCGATCGCGCCGACAGAGCGGGCGGAACCTGTCATGCGCGCGCTCACCGGTGACGAGCTCTCCGGCTTTGCCGAAATCACCGATGACATGTTGGTGCTCGGCGACATGGTGGATCTACCACCGCCCGGCGACGAACAGGCCGCTATCGCCTTTGTCACGGCGATGACGGCCCGGGCCGTTCTCGAGCCCGTTGGCGCCGGCGACCCATCTCCAGAATTTGTGACCGAGAGGCATGACCATGGCAGAGAATGATTCCAAGCAATCCGGTACGGCCCGGACGAGTGCCAACAGCGTTGGCTTCGACGACGCCAAACAGCGCAAGACGGCTGCGCCAGAAAACTCCTCGCCCGGGGGACCAAAGGACGGGCCGACCGAAGCACCTGGTCATGTCGGCGCTGTCGGTGCGTCACGAAGTGCGCCCAAAGTGCATTCCCTCGAGGCGGGCGACGTGCCGGAAAGCGTTCGGAAGCGCTATTATGCCGACAAGGCGAAATGGTCGGGCGAACCCGCCTTTTTCACGACGGCGCAAGCAAAGGATCCCGCGTTTCGCGATCAGGGCCGACGTCTGGTCACGGCGACGGAGAGCCAGGAAGTCGTCAAAGATTTGGTGGCGATCGCACAACACCGCAATTGGGATCGGATTCACGTCACGGGCTCGGAAGAATTTCGGCGATCGGTCTGGATCGAGGCCAGTCAAAAAGGCCTTGAGGTACGTGGCTACAAGCCTAACGATCGCGAGCTTCAGGAGCTCGACTGGCTGCGCGGAGAGAAGAGCCGTAATACGATTGCACCTATGGCAGCTGCCCGTGGCGTCGATGCCGCCCGTGGGTCAACCACGATGAGCCGCGACAGCGACGGCAGTGGTTTGGAACGACCGGATGCCCGGCGCAGCGATCGTGGCAACACGCCGAATGATCGTGCGGCTGACAGCCAGATGCGCGTGATGGAAGCGGTGATCCGACGGACGTTGTTCGACAACCCCGAGGCGGTTGCGCGGGTGATGACAGTCGCCCGCACACAGCTTGATGCGCATATTGCGGCAGGACGGAACATCCGCCCGGCAATGGTCAAGGACGCCTCCCCCAGCGTCAGGCAGGATGTGGTCCGCAGCCGTGACCCAGCTACGCCCCCCATCCCTCGTCCAGGTCGTGAGCCCAAGCCTCAGGAACGCAGCCGCTCTCGGTGACTCGGGACCGGTCTTTTGTGCCGCAGCCCCTCTGCGACAAATGGGTTCGGCGATCACCCGCTGGTTTAAGAACTGGCACCTTTGTTCGGCTTGGCCGAACATTTATCGTGATCGATAAACCACGAGCGACGCAGCACCGAACCTGTCGGGACATATACTGTGCGCGCGAGCCGTCTCGCAAAGCGCGACGATCTTGCCGGATAATATAATCACTGTTATATCGAACGTGCCGGACATCGCTCATAGAGGCTCAAATTGCGCGAAGGATATAATCTAAAGACGCTTGGACCTCGGGCCGCCCAGCTGATCGTCGAACTTAACGAACGCCGTCAGCCGATCTTTTCGCTCGCGGACGTCACCGAGATCACAGGTCTGAGCCCGTCATCGGCACGCAGCCTCGTTGCGAACACCGAAGCGCGCGGCATCGTTACGCGCCTCAAGCCTGGCCTCTACAATCTGGTGCCCTTCGAGCGGGGCCGCGACACAGAGCATGTGAGCGATCCCTACCTCATCGCGAGGACTCTGGTTGGCGACGCGGACTACTTCATCTCCCACGGCAGCGCCCTCGAGCTGCACCGCATGGTCACCCAACCGCAGTTGGCCATCATCGTCTCCTGCACCAAACGGCTGCGCCCGCAGCACATCCACGGGTATGAGTTCCGCTTCGTCGACGTCAAACCGGAGGACTTCTTCGGCCTGACCGAGATCTGGATCACACCCGAAGAGCAGGTCCGGATCAGCGATCCCGAGCGGACCATCATCGATGGTCTCGACCATCCGCAATATGTCGGCGGCGTCACGGAGGTCGCCAAGGGACTCTGGATGAAGCGCGATACGCTACGGATCGAACTGATGATCGACTACGCGCTTCGTCTCGGCGTTGGCGCGGTAATCCGGCGCCTGGGCTATCTGCTGGAATTTTACGGGCTGGCCGATGCAGCCGCATTGGAGCCGCTGCGCGCGCGGCTGACCCCGACCTATCAGCGTCTCGATCCCCTGTTCCCCAATGAGGGCCGGATGCTGGCACGATGGCGTATCCGGCTCAACGTCGAGCCCGACGAACTTGATATAATCCGGAGCAGTTGATGATTCCCCAGCGCGATCTCTCCCGTATCGCCAACGGCCTTCTCAAGCCTCGCGGCCGCCGCGTGCCTGAGGCGGTGATCGAACGCGACTATTGCCTGGCTTGGTTCCTGACCGGTCTGGCCCAGCATCCTTTGCGCGAATTTCTAGCCTTCAAGGGCGGGACGGCATTGCGCCGCTGCTGGTTCGAGAATTACCGCTTCTCCGAGGATCTCGATTTTTCGCTGATCAAGCCGATCGAGCTGGACGCGATCCTCTCCGGCCTGAACGAGATCTTTGCCATCGTCGAGGCGGCGTCGAGCATCAACATGGCCTATGATCGACCCGACCGGCACGGTCATCAGAACACCCACACCTTCTATCTGAGCTATAAAGGCCCCCTGCCCGCGCGCAGCGACGTGAAAGTCGATATCACGATTGACGAGGTGTTCTGCTTCCCGCTGGCCGAGCGCCCGATCCTGCGGACCTTCGAGGAGTTTGCCGACCTGCCCGAAGGCCCGACCGTTCTGGCCTATAGCCTGGCGGAGATTTTCGTCGAGAAGCTGGCGGCCCTGTCGGACAAGGCCCGCACCGAGCCGCGTGATCTCTACGACCTTTGGAATTTGCTTGAGGAACGGGACATCCGACCAGCGGAATATCTTGGCGAGTTCACCCAGAAGCTCACTCTGCGGGAGCGCGCACCCAATGGGGTGACCGCAGCGATCGCCGCCAAGGAGAAGCGACTGGGCACGCTCTGGACTAAGCGCTTACAGCACCAGATGAGCGATTTGCCGCAGTTCGAAGGGGTGTTTCGGGAGGTTATGCGCGTTCTGCGCGAAGCCGATCTTCCAGAATAGGATTGAGAGTCCCGCTACCTGGCCCCGCAATGCCGCCCCTCGAGATTATGCACTGGCGATTATGGATATTGGTGTGTGCCTAACGGCAACGGACCGATGATGGGACATTTGAGACAGTCGGCTTCGGGAGCGTCCGATGGCGAACCCTGCCGTTCCTACACGATGTGGGAGGGCGCTATCCATCCCCTTTCGGTTGGTCTTGATTATCAGGCGATGATCCAGCGAGCAGCTGATCGCGGCGCGCTTGCTCGAGGGGATCAGCGCGCATTCCACGCGAATGGGGTTCAACCAGGATTTGTTTACGAGCGGTGAGGATCCTGTCGGCATCATGGATGCGTTGCGCTGGAAGAGTCCGCGGATGCCGCTCGCGTACAACCTTAACCTTGCTGCCTAACATGGTGCTGCAGGGCGCATTATGGCAAAGATTGGTAGTTTGGAGCCGACGTCCCCGGACGGCGAAACGGACCTAATTGGCGACCACGGTGCCGACTAGGAGGTGGCGAGCTTCTCAAGTCCCTCGTAATGAAGTGGTTCGAGGGTTTTGATCATCTCGAGCAGAAAAGTAACGTTCTTCTGTGTCTCGGCGACCAAGGCCGGATCGAAGCCCTTGCCGGTCGGATGAGAGAGGTCGTTGGAGAATTTATAGATAGCGGTCCTTTTATGCGGATCGAATGTGGTGCTTTCCAGCTTGGCATAGACGCTATTCTCGAAAGGTCTGTGAAATTCGAGGAACGTCTCCAGCACTTTCCGCGCCACGTTCGGAATATGATAGGCTGCGAGAATGGTCCCGTCGGACTTGAAATCATGCAGCAGCTTAAACAGAAAATTATATTCGCTCGGATGATCGAGTAGCAGTTTGTCGAGCGGCTGCAGGCACGCCTCGCGACTGGTCTCCGACTCGCTGCAGACGATCATGTAATAGGATTTCGTGCCAACCGATCTGGGAACGCTTTTCAGCCAGTTGAGCAGCAGTTTAAGAAAGTCGAAATTGTGAGTCAGCAGGAAAATCTGCTTGGCATCCTTCACCGCGTTCTTGAGAAACGCGAAGGCCTGGTAGATTGACGCGGCATCCATGCTAGAAATCGGATCGTCGATTACTACGATGCCCTCGACGAGATCGAAATCCTGATCGCCGAGCTGTACGATGAAATAGAGAAAGGCGATCGCGGTCTTTTCACCCTCGGACAGGCGTTTGGCAGCCTTGCCCCGCCGCAGCACGCGATATCCCTCGTTGCTGGATTCGAAGCGCAGGTCGGTGCGTCCCAGAAAATCGCGGAGCCGCTCAGTCATCTGCGCGCCGCCAGCATGTTCGCTCGAGACCTGCGCCTGCTTGGTTTCGTAGGAGACTCTGATCGCCGCAAGGCTGCGCGGGTCCGGCAGGTCGGAAGCACCATCGGTCAGGTTCGAGACGATCGCCTTTTGGGCTGCGATCCGCTGATCCAGATCACGCACCTGTACATCGATCGTCGACAGATAATGACGTTGGATTTGCGCGCGGGCGTCGGCTTTCGCGGCATCGAACTCTGCCGACTTGCGATTGTGCCGCTCGACGAGCGCTGCGAGCGTGGCGATTGCCGCTACCAATAAAGACAGGTCGATCAGGATCGTTGCCGAGCTCGCCGTGGACCGATTGAGCAGCTTGTCCTTGAGAAGCGCCGCGACGGCGTCCAGTTGGCCGACGACCTCGTCACGACGCCGCGTGATAACTTGGCACGCCGTCTCATATTCATCGCGAAGTTCAGCATAGAGCGCCGTTCTGGCAGGAAGCTCAAGCAACCCGAGCGCATCCCGGAGCGCATGCACGACATTCAGCGCCGCCAGGATATCGGATTTCAGGTGCTGATCCTCGACACCGAAATGCTCAGCAAGTGCGGCCATCCGGGCCGGCGGCAGTTGCTGATCGCAGAATTCGCAATGTGCAGAGCCGTGGTCCCGGTGGAGGGCGACGCCCTGTTCGACCCAAACCGCGATCCCGGGTTCCTCGACCAAGCGGCGCAGCACGCCCGCTTGGGCGGTGCGGGCGAGTAGGGCCGAGACCAATCCGGGCAGAGCTGCAGCGATGTCGACGAATGGGCCCGCCGGAAGGACCGGCCCGCCGCCGTAGCTGGCAAGCGTCGGGGACGTGATCACATCGAGCTGCTCCTGATGGACCGTCGCGCGATGCACTTCGAGCAGAGCATCGCTCAGAGGCGCCAGACCCCGCTCATTGGCGTAGGCGGCCTCGGCGTCGGGTTTGCGATAGCTGCGCAAGGTGCTGCCGCTCGTTGCCTCGCCAATGGTCTTGGCAATCGCCGAGAAGACCTTACCTTTGTCGCTATCGAGCTTGGTGATCGCTTTCTGCGCGACATCAATCGCGGCGCTCCGCTCGCCATGCAGTTTCTTCTCGGCGACGACGTCGTCCGCCAGCGCCTTGTTGTCTTCGCCGATGATGAGGATGTGACGAAGCGGAGCGTGGAATTGGCCGATATTCGCCTCGACATAGTCCGAGTTGAATACGCGGACCTTGCGCGCGTATCGCTGTCCCTTCGCGAGCACCCCGGACTGGCTATCGATCGAGAATTGGAGGTCGGCATATTCGGCATGTTCGCCAGTTTCCAGGCAGCCGAACAGACGGGAAAGCGTCGTCTTTCCTGATCCGTTCTCGCCGTAGACGATGTTATATCGGCCAAATTCGGGCAGCTCAGCCGTCGGTGTGAAGTCGCCAAATACACCCAGCCCCTGGATGCGCTTTATCGCGGTTAGCATATTGCGTCAGCGTCGTTTAGCCCGACCGGAACGTTGACGTCAGGAGATGACCCAAGGCAAAGCGACTGTGACGGCGCGAACCGGCGGCAGCCGCCCGCGATGACCTCGGAAATATGCATTCGTTCCCCCCACGCGACTCGGTCTGTCTACCAGACAGGCATCGTTTGGGTTGCACGGTATTCTGGAAGGCGGTGCAAGCAAAGCCCAGGAGGGTCCAAGTGTCTCCCGTCGCGGGCATCCGCCCCGCGCTTTAAGCTACACTACGCCGGCGGACACAGTCGGCTGAACGGCGACTAACGATCGACGGCCTCCCTTCGTTGAAAACCGCGAATTTGTGCCTGAATCACCGGCAGGGGAAGACCCTTTTAAGGCATGCCATCGTATCGCATCTGGTACGCGCTAATGCCGCTTTAATTGAGACATTCTCACCTAGTTTGTGCGATGTGGAGCCTCGGAGGCAACAGATTGACTGAATTTTCTTTTGTTCATGCGGCTGATCTTCATCTCGATAGTCCCCTTCTAGGGCTAGCGGGCAAATCGGCTGAATATGCCGCGCGGGTGGAAGCGGCATCGCGCCAGGCGTTCGACAATCTAATTGCACTCGCTATCGACGAACGCTGCAGGTTCATGGTGCTGGCAGGTGATATCTTTGACGGCGACCTGCGCAACTTCCAGACAGGCCTCTACTTCGTCGATGGCATGCGCAGCCTCGAAGAGGCTGGCATTGATGTCTTCATGGTGCTGGGAAACCACGACTCCGCCAATCGCTTCGCCGACAAGCTGGCCCTGTCAGGCAATGTCCATGTATTCCCGAAAGCGAAGCCAGCAACGCACGTTCTCGACGATGTCAGGGTCGCGATCCACGGCCGCAGCTTTCCGCGTCCTGATGTCTCCGAGGACATCGCGCGGACATATCCTCCGGCGACCGGGGCAATGTTCAATATCGGCGTTCTCCATACGGCCTGTGCGGGCAGCGAAGGTCATCACGCCCGCTATGCGCCCTGCACGCCCGAGCAGCTCACCAATCATGGCTATGACTATTGGGCGCTAGGCCACGTCCACGCCCATGCCGTGCTCGGGGAGCACCCGCACATCGTCTATCCCGGCAATCTTCAGGGCCGGCACCCACGAGAGACGGGTCCAAAGGGAGCCGTCCTGGTCAAAGTCAATGACGGCAGAGTCACCAGGCTCGAGCATCGCGCGCTGGATGTGGTGCGCTGGGCATCGATCACAGTTGATGTGTCGGGAACGAGCGAACACCCCGAATTACTGGATCTCATTCGCGGCCATATCGCCCAAGGCGCTGAGCAAGCCGATGGACGGCCCCTTGCCCTGCGCCTGACGGTGACTGGAACGACACCGCTCCATTCCAGATTGATCCTCGAGCGCACCGCTTTCCGGGAGGACGTGGAAACACTGCTGGCAACGCTCTCGGATGACGTGTGGCTCGAAAAGCTGAGGTTGGAAACGGCCCATCCTGAAGCCCCGGACGCCGTCGATCCAACGGTGGCTGGCAAGCTTGATCAGGAAGTGACCCGCCTCAGCCAAGACAGCGCAATTGCGCAAGTTCTCGAAGCGCGGCTTGCCGAGATTCGGACGAAACTGCCCGCTGGCGCACATGCCGATGCATTCATTGAGCAGATGCGCGCTGAGATACCCGAGCGCGCCGCAGCCCTTGCGCGCAGTCTAGTCAGCGAGGCTGGTCATGCGCCTGACTGAACTCAGCCTTGAGAAATATGGCGGCTGCGCAAGTCGCGAGCTCGCCATTCCTGAAACAGCGGGCCTCACGGTGGTCTACGGTGCCAATGAAGCGGGCAAGAGCACCTGTCTCGAGGCGATCAGCGACTTCCTGTTCTCGATCCCCAAGAATACCCAGCGTGGCAGTTTGTTCGGCTACGACGGCATGCGCATCGGGGCCACGATGTTGATGGCAGATGGTAGCACGGTGACGCTCAAGCGCCGCAAGGGCAACGGCAAGACACTGGCTGACCTGTCTGGAACGGCGCTCGATGACACCGTCCTTGCGCCGGTGCTGGGTGCCATCACACGGGAGCGATTCGAAACACTCTTCGGTCTCAACCACGAGACCTTACGCAACGGCGGAGAGCGATTGCTTCATGCCGATGGCGACATCGGGCGTCTGATCGTCGAAGCAGGCGGCGGCTTGCGCACGCTGGTATCTCGCCTCGAAGGTATCGACGGCGAAGCGGACAAGCTTTTCGATACGAGGCGGTCGGTAAATCGTGTTTTCTACCAGCAGCTGACCGCATTCGAGGCAGCCGAAAAGACGGCACGCGGCGCGCAACTGACCCGGGAAACCTTTGAGCAGACGCGCAAGGCATCGCTCGCAGCCGGGGAAAAGCTCGAGGCCCTGCGCCTCGAGAGGCGCAGCCTCGGCGCATCGACGTCCCGGCTGGAGCGCGTCCTTCGCGTCGCGCCCCACTTGCGTCAGCTGGCCGGCCTGACACAGAATCTGGTCGGCTACGACGATGTCGCGTCCTTCCCGGGTGATTTCGCGGCCAAGATGCGGACTGCTCTGGACCAGCGCAACGGGGCTGAAACGCGGCTCGAGGGTGCGATCGAGCGGCGGGACCGCCTGAAGGCACGGCTTGATGCGCTGGTGGTGAACCCGGGCCTCAAAGCCGCCGAACAGCGGGTGCGTGATCTGGCTGAACGCGCCATTCACGTCAGCAAGGCCCGGTCCGATCGTGCCAATCGTCAGCGCGAGATTGATGACGGCGAGGCTCAACTGGCGGCGCTGCGCCGGATGCTTGGTCTGCCAGCCGATGCGGACCTTGCGCCACTGATCCCGGACCAGTCTGCCCTCAATCTTGTGCGCTCGGCTGCCGACGAGATGGTGGAGCGCCGTCCAGGCCTAGCCTCTGCCAGAAAGCGCCTTGGCGAACTGGCGGCTTCGCTTGCGGCGATTGACGATCGTTTGGAAGCGGCACGCCAGGCAGGGCATAATGCTCCGCCCGAGGCGTCATCATCCGCCTTTGCCAGCCTTGCGGCCCAGAAGTCAGCACACCAGGCACGTCAGCAAGCGCTGGATACGGACAGCGCAACATTGACCGGACGGCTCAAGGCGCTTGGCTTCGATACCATCGATGCGCTTGCCACCCTGCCATGCCCCAGCGTTGATGATATTCGCAGTGAGCAGGCCGCGCGCGAGACATTGACTTCGCAGATCGAGGAACAGGCCAAACTGAGGCGGCAAGCCGAGCGCGACATTTCAGCCGGTGAGGCTGAGATTGGCTCGCTTCAGGCATCCGGGACCATTGCAAGTGATGCGTCACTTGCCGAAGCGCGCAGCCTGCGCGCCGATGCCTGGAGGCCGGTAAAGTCGGCATATGTCGCGGGACAGCTGCCCGATGACGCCACTGCTCGCCTAGCCGTTGCTGACGGTCTGGAAACGGCAATCGTGTCTGCGGACGAGCTTGCCGATCGCCGCGCGGCAGAGGCAGAACGGGCTGCATCGCTCGCACTCGCGTTGCGGCGCGTCGCAGAGGCACGGACTGCGGTCACGGCGGCAGAGGCCGAGATGGCCGCGCTTGTCGCACAAGGCGAAGTTCGCATCGCGCAATGGGGGAACAGTTTTCCGCAAGTTCTGGTCAAACACCCGGAACTGGCGTCGCTGCTCCAATTTGGTCAAGCCCGCCAACTGGTGCTGGAAGAATCGGAACGCTTGCGGAATTCGGCAAATGCGCTGGCATTGGAGGAGGCCCAGCTTGCGCCGGCCGCAGAGTTGCTCGAACGCATCGAACAGAGCCGCAAGCTCGATACCACACTGTCGTTCGCGGCCCGGGTCAGCGCGGTGCAAAACGCCATTTCCCGGCACGAACAAGCACATGCCGAATATGGCAGGGACACGCGGGACCGGGAGGACTTGGCGCGGCAGCACAAGCTGGTTGAGGCGGAAGTGCAACAATTGTCCGACGCACAGGCCGCCTGGGATGCGGCATGGCCTGCGGCAACAGGTGCGCTGGGTCTCAAACCCGACATTTCGCCGGCAGATGCTAACAGTGCGGTCACCGAATGGGTGGGCGCACGCGGTGTGCTTTCGGCAATAGGGCAGGCTCGCCAGCGGCTAAAGCGCATGGACGAAGACGAGACGAGCCTTGCGGAGGATGTCCGCAGCCTCGCGACCGAACTCGCCATCGAGACCGGCGAAGACTGTGTGGTTGCAGCGCAGATGCTGCTGGCCCGGTTTACCGACAACGCAACAGCGCAAACCCAATATGATGGGGCACTGCCCGACTTTGAGGAGGCGAAGGTCGAGGCCGACCAGGCGGAAGAGGCCCTCGGCACCGCTCGGGAGGAGCTGGCTACGCTCGCGGTTTCGGCAAAACTTGATGGCGGCGATGATGGGGCCCTTCTGGACGCAGCATCACGGTGTGAAGCACGCATGGCTTTGTGCGATGAGATCGCTCTGGCGGAACGCACCGCGACGGACGTAGGCGACAAGCTTGATTTCGCTGCCTTGCGTGCGGAATGGGATGAACGCGACCTCGATGAGGTTCGCGCGGAATTGACCGAGCAGACATCGCGTGCTACCGAGATCGAGAGCGAAATCGAGGCAGCCATTCTCGCCGAGAAGGCGGCAAAGGACGACCTTGCTGCCTATCTGAGCCAGAGTGAGGTCAATCACGCCGTCGCTGAACGCGAAGCGGCGGCAGCGCAGATGCATCTCGCCCTCGAACGCTATCTCGAGCTATCAGTTGCGCGCGAATTGGTGACGTCCGCCATGGCAACGATCCGCGCAGAACAGCAAGATCCGCTTATTGCGCGGGCAGGCGAACTGTTCACGGCAACGACACTCGGTGAATTTGCCGCAATCGAGACCGATATCGATGACAAAGGCCATCCGGTCGTGGTTGGACGGCGAGCCAATGGCGGTATTGCTGCGGTCGCTACCATGAGCGACGGCACCCGCGACCAGCTTTTCCTCGCCTTCCGGCTGGCAAGTCTTGAGAATTATGCCAGTGCGACGGAGCCGCTGCCCTTCATCGCGGACGACATTCTGGTGCATTACGATGATGAGCGCAGCCGGTCCACGCTTGACCTGCTCGCCGAGTTTGGCAAGACCAACCAGGTCCTGTTGTTCACGCACCATCGTAGCGTCCGGGCCCTCGCCGAACCGCTGGCGCAGCGAGGCTTTGCAAACATCATCGATCTGGATCGTGCGGCATGAGGTCTGTGCGAACGGAGGCATGGGTAGCGGCGCATTTCGCCAAACCATTGGTCGGATTACAGTCCTCGCACGAAAGCGGAACGCTCGATCGAGAACCGCAACCCAACGGCGCTCTTCAATCTTTGCGAATCCGGTGACCTTTGCAGATAATCGATAACATCAATGTCCTCCTCGGGGATGAGCTGAAAAAGGACCTCAAGCGGGGGCAACGCCTTCGGATTGCCGCGTCCAGCTTTTCGATCTTTGCGTTCGAAGCTCTTCGTAAGGAGTTGCAACAAATCGACGAACTGCAATTCCTATTTACCGAGCAGACGTTCACCGCAGAACGCGCAACCGACGGGAAAGCTCGCGAGCGCCGCGAATTCTTCATACCGAAGGCCAAGCGCGTCGCTGGGCTGACAGGGTCTGAGTTTGAAATCCAGTTGCGCAACCAACTGACGCAGCGCGCTGTCGCGCGTGAGTGCGCGGAGTGGATCCGCAAAAAGGCGCGTTTCAAGTCGAATGCATCGAGCTCGCCTATGCAGCAATTCCTTTCGGCAGATGGCGCGACAGGCGCAGTTGCCTACATGCCGCTATCGGGCTTCACGGCTGTCGACCTTGGCTACGCTCGCGGCAATGCCGTCTCAAACTTCGTCAATCGGTTCGATGAGGCGTCTCACACGCAGAGCTACATTCAGCTGTTCGACACAATCTGGTCGGACCCGACCCGGGTCGAAGATGTAACCGATGCGATCTGCGACCACATAGCTTCGGTCTACCAGGAGAACTCCCCAGAGCGCATCTACTTCATTATGCTCTACAATATCTTCCATGCCTTTCTGGAAGACATTGACGAGGACGTCCTGCCGAACGACCGCACCGGCTATCAGGAGAGCCTAGTCTGGCAAAAACTGTTCAATTACCAGCGCGACGCGGCAACCGGCATCATCAACAAGCTGGAAACCTATAATGGCTGCATTCTCGCAGACAGCGTAGGCCTCGGCAAAACCTTTACCGCGCTTGCCGTCATCAAATATTACGAGCTGCGCAATCGCTCGGTTCTCGTGCTTTGCCCGAAGAAGCTGACGGACAACTGGCTCAACTACAGCACCAATCTCAAAACCAATCCCTTCGCCCGGGACCGATTCAACTATGATGTGCTGTGCCATACCGACTTGTCGCGGACATCGGGCACCTCCAACGGGATCCCGCTGAACCGGGTAAACTGGGGCAATTACGACCTCGTCGTCATCGACGAATCCCACAATTTCAGGAACAATGACGCCTTCAAGGAGAAGGAAACCCGTTATCAGAAGCTGATGAACCAGGTCATCCGGGCCGGGGTCAAAACCAAAGTCCTCATGCTGTCGGCGACCCCGGTCAACAACCGCTTCAATGACCTGCGCAACCAGCTGGCTCTCGCCTATGAAGGTCAATCCGACATTCTTTCCGAGAAGCTGAACACCACATCCAGCGTTGAGGAAATCTTCCGCAGAGCCCAGGCCGCGTTCAACCGCTGGTCGAAACTGCCTCCGGAACAACGGACCGCCGAAACAATCCTGACCGCGCTCGATTTCGACTTCTTCGAATTGCTCGACAGCGTCACGATCGCCCGGTCGCGCAAGCACATCACGACCTTCTACGACATGACGGACATCGGGCACTTCCCAGAGCGCCGCAAACCACTGTCATTTCGTCCGCCGCTGACAGAGCTGTCTGGCACGATGGATCTCAACACCATCGTTGCGCAGCTGACATTGCTGAAGCTCTCGGTTTACGCTCCGACCAGCTACATTCTGCCGAGCCGGCTCGCCAAATATGAGGACCTCTACGACACTGACGTGTCGAGCGGCGGCGGCAAGCTGCGGCAGGCCGACCGCGACAAGAGTTTGCAGGCGTTGATGACCGTCAACCTGCTCAAGCGACTTGAGAGCTCGATCCACGCGTTCCGGCTCACGCTTGGTTCGCTGGCTGAAAACATCCGCAAGACATTGGACGTGGTCGACAGCTACCGTTCTGGCGCGGGCTCCGGCGCCGTCGTCGACTATGCCGACGACATTGATGCGCTTGAGGCAGAGGATGACGAGCTCGAAGGTCTCGGAGCTTTCCGCGTCGGCGGCAAGATCCGGATCGACCTGAGTGATATGGACGTCCCCGGTTTTGCCCACGATCTGCAAGCAGACCTCGCGCTGATCGAGGCGCTGCAGGCCGATATGGCGCGGATCACGCCCGAGCACGATGCCAAGCTTCAGCATTTGAAGGCGCTCATTGCGCAGAAGCTGGCGGATCCGATCAACCCCGGGAACCGCAAACTGATCATCTTCACGGCATTCGCCGATACCGCACATTATCTCTACGATCAGATTGCGGCTGAGGCTTTGTCCCAGCAGAATATCCACACTGGCCGTGTCACGGGGTCAGATGCCCCCAAATCGACGCTGGGGAAGGGCTATGATTTCCAGACTCTGCTCACGTTGTTCTCGCCCCGCTCCAAGGAGAAGGCGGCGATCATGCCTGATGAGCTGGGCGAGATTGATATCCTGATCGCCACAGACTGCATCTCGGAAGGCCAGAACCTGCAAGACTGCGATTTTCTGGTGAACTACGACATTCACTGGAACCCGGTGCGGATCATCCAGCGGTTCGGGCGGATTGACCGCATCGGCTCGCCCAACGCGCAGATACAGCTGGCAAACTACTGGCCAGACATCACGCTCGATGACTATATCAAGCTCAAAGAGCGCGTCGAAAACCGCATGATCATTGCCGATGTTACCGCAACCGGTGACGACAATGTGCTGACGGCGAAGGCCAGCGACACGGCCTACCGGCGCGAACAGCTGCGGCGCCTGCAGGATGAGGTCATCGAGCTGGAGGATGTGCGTACCGGCATCTCAATTACCGACCTTGGCCTCAACGATTTCCGCATGGATCTGCTCAACTATGTGAAGGAACATGGCGATCTGGCAGCGGCACCCAAAGGGCTGCACGCTGTCGTGCCCGCGGACTCCGGCAAGGGGCTCGAGCCCGGCGTTATCTTTGCGCTGAAGGCCGTCGGCGGGGATGCCTCTGCCAACCGGCAAAACCGGTTACATCCCTATTATCTGATCTACATGGGCGAAGATGGGAGCGTCGTGGCCGATCAGACCCAGGTGAAGCGCCTGCTTGATCTGGTTCGGACTGCGGCAAAGGGCGTCACTGTCCCGGTGGCAGAGGCGTTCCGCCCGTTCAATGTCCGCACCGCTGACGGGCAGGACATGAGCGGCCCGTCCGGACTGCTGAACGGTGCGATCCGTGCGATGATCGATGCCAAGGAGGAGCGTGACCTCGATAGTCTTTTCTCGACGGGGACCACGACTGCGCTGTCCCATACCATTCGCGGGCTGGAGGATTTCGAGCTGATTGCCTTCGTTGTGGTGGAGCCAGCCGAGGCGGGAGTTGCGGCGTGACGCTTTATGCGTGGCCGACGAGAACCGTGTTCGGCCGCGCCATCCCGAAGAGCCGGATATACAGTGCCGCGCAGCTTCCGCGTGCCATGCAGGCTAAATTCGTCGATCAGGTCGAACGCATGGAGTGGACCCATGTGCTGCGGGCCGACCGCCTGAACTTGCAACCCTCGGCAGAAGTCGACGAAATAGCCGTCATCGCAATCGACCTGCACACGCCGGACGTCGAACCAGCGGTGCTGCAGGCCATCGAGAAGGCGATCCCCCGACCATTGATCCTTGAGCTGCGCCATGGCGGGCGGGCTCGCATGGCTATGGCGTGGAAACGCCCAAGCCAGGCGGAGGCGGGCAAATGGGTGACCGCACCGCACGCGTTCACAGCATGGCAGGCGGGCAACACACCGCGTGAGGCTCTGCCTACCGTGCTGGACATGGCTACGCTTTATGCCCGGCTGCTCGAACCCATGTTGCCGCCAAGGCAGAGCCCCGACGAACCGATTGCGGCACGTGTCGCCCGCTCGGAAGAGGCGGCCCAGCTAGAGCGCGAGATCGCGCGAATGGAGGCTGGCGTAAGGCGGGAGAAACAGTTTAACAGGAAGGTCGAGCTCAATGCCGAATTGCGCGCCGCCAAGTCGCGTTACACGGCCCTCACGAGCAAAACCTGATCAGATAGAAGTGTGAATAGATTGCGCATGGATAAGTTGAAGATGCACAGCCCTGACCTTAGCCAGGACAATATCGCAAAAATTCGTGCATTGTTCCCCGATTGCGTGACTGAAGCTGCTGACGATCAGGGCACTGTCCGTCTCGCCGTCGATTTCGACCAGCTGCGCCAACAGTTGTCCGATCACATCGTTGAAGGCCCGCAGGAGCGCTACCGGCTCGATTGGCCGGGCAAGCGCGAAGCGCTGCTCACCGCAAACGCCCCCATCGCCAAGACGCTTCGCCCTGCGCGTGAGGAGAGCGTTGACTTCGACACCACGCAGAACCTGTTTATCGAGGGTGACAACCTCGATGCCCTGAAGCTTCTGCAGGAGAGCTATCTCGGCAAGGTCAAACTGATCTATATCGATCCGCCGTACAACACTGGCAATGACTTCATTTATGAGGATGACTTCGCTCAAACATCCGCAGATTTTTTGGCAAAGTCGAATCAAAGTAGTGAAGATGGAAAGCGTCTCGTAGCCAACCCCGAGGCAAATGGTCGCTTCCATTCCGATTGGCTCAGCATGATGTATTCTCGCTTGAAGTTGGCGCGTAATCTTTTATCTGACGATGGTGCAATATTTATTAGCATCGATGTCCATGAGCAAGATAATCTCAAAAAGGTTTGCGACGAAATTTTTGGCGAAGTTAATCATAAAAATACAATTTCTGTAAGACGTGGAATAAAGAACGTTCAAGCTCAGTTTGAGGACGTTGTGTCTTTGTCTCAAGGGCATGAATATGTCATGCTCTATACGAAGAAGAATGATTCTCGTTTACCCAAGCTAATTTGGACCGACGGAGGCAGTAAACCGGGGAAGTGGGACACGTTTTGGCGCGGCACCGATAGACATACAATGCGGTACGACCTTTTCGGCTATACGCCCGAGACTGGACAGTGGCGTTGGGAAAAAGACCGCGCGAAGGAAGCTGTAAATAATTACGAGCACTACCTCGCACACGTTGCCGAAGCAATGACGTTAGATGAGTGGTACATCGATAACCTTGTCGCGACGAACAAGAAACTTAACTTTGTTCGCAAAAGTGATGAAGGAACGGTTCAATATTACGTTCCGCCTAGCGATGGAAAGCTTCTTAGCGACAACTGGATGGACCTTACTCTAAGCGGAAGCGAAACAGACTTTTTTGATACTGAGAAGAGCTTGGGGCTTCTCAACAGAATCGTCAGTTGGATGAGCGCCTCAGACAGCGATGATATTGTAGTGGATTTTTTTGCTGGGTCCGCAACCTCGGCGCATGCTGCAATATTGCAGAACGCGAAAGATGGCGGTCGACGCAAGTTCATTATGGTCCAATGGCCGGAGCCGCTGGAAGAAGGGACCGCAGCGTATAAAGCTGGTCACAGAACCATCGCGGACATTTCGAAGGAACGCATCCGCGCCGCCGGCAAGGCCAGCTTAGAAGAGGAATGTCATGAAGACTGGAACCGCGACGTCGGTTTCCGTGTGCTGAAGGTCGACAGCTCGAACATGACCGACGTTTTCTACCGCCCCGATGAGGTGAAGCAGGACGAACTGTTCGGCCAAGTTGATAGCGTTAAGCCCGATCGCACCGCCGAGGATCTGCTGTTCCAGGTACTGATCGACTGGGGCGTGGAACTGACCCTGCCGATCAACCGTGAAACCTTGCATGGCAAGACTGTTTACTCGGTTGATGGCAATGCACTGATCGCCTGCTTCGAACCTGGTGTTACCGATGATCTTGTGAAGGCGGTTGCGGCCCGCGCGCCGCTACGTGCTGTGTTCCGCGACACCAGCTTCGCCCGTGATGCCGACCGCATCAACGCAGAACAGCTATTCCGCCAGCTCTCCCCCGGCACCGAGCTGAAGGCCATCTGACCCATGGCGATGAAGCTCAAGTTCAAGGTTCAGCCTTACCAGACGCTGGCCGTCGATGCCGTGGTGGATTGCTTTGCGGGCCAGCCCTTTGCCAGTGGCCCGACCTATCGGATCGATCCGGGCAAGCGCAATCAGGCGGAAGCGTTCGATGACGAGGGGTTTCGCAATACCGACTTTGCGCTGACCGAAGCGCAGCTGCTCGACAATATCAAGGCTGTGCAGCGGCGCCAGAATCTGCCGCAGTCTGCCTCGTTACACAGTTTCGTCACCCGTGACACCAAGGGCAAGGCTGTGCCCGCACCGGCAACCTATCTCAAGAATATGGCGGCGGTCAGCCCGCTTCATCTCGATGTCGAGATGGAGACCGGCACGGGCAAAACCTATTGCTACATCAAGTCGATGTTCGAGCTGAACCGCCGCTATGGCTGGTCGAAGTTCATCATCATTGTACCCAGCATCGCCATCCGCGAAGGCGTCGCCAAATCGCTGTCGATCACGGCAGAGCACTTCGCCGAGACCTACGGTAAGAAGGCGCGCTTCTTCATCTACAACTCGAAGCGGTTGCACGAGCTGGAGAGCTTTTCGTCCGATGCCGGGCTGAATGTGATGGTGATGAACATCCAGGCGTTCAACGCCAGCGGCAAGGATAACCGCCGGATTTATGACGCGTTGGATGATTTCCAGTCGCGCAAACCGATCGATGTGATTGCTGCCAACCGGCCGATCCTCATCCTCGATGAACCGCAGAAGATGGAGGGCAAGGCCACTGTCGAGGCATTGCCCAAGTTCCGCCCGCTCTTCGTGCTGCGCTATTCCGCCACGCACCGGACCGAACATACCAAGATCCATCGGCTCGATGCGCTGGATGCCTATAACCAGAAACTGGTGAAGAAGATTCAGGTGCGCGGCATCGCGCTCAAGGGCCTCACTGGCACGACGGCCTATCTCTATCTCGAAGGCATCGAGACTGTCGGCCGCGGCAAGGGCGGCCCCTTTGCCCGCTTCGAGATGGAGATCAAGGATACCACCGGCACGATCAAGCGCCGCATGAAGCGCCTTAAGTTTCGCGATGACCTTTATGACCTTTCCGGCGGTTTGGATCAGTATCGCGATTTCGTTGTGTCACAGATCGACGCCACCGCTGACACGGTGGAGTTTACCAATGGCATCATCATCAAGGCCGGCGAGGCTTATGGTGACCTGTCAGAACGCGACATCCGCCGCATCCAGATCCGCGAAACGATCCGCGCGCATCTCGAGAAAGAAAGGCAGCTTTTTGCCCAAGGGGTTAAGGTGCTTTCCCTTTTCTTCATCGATGAGGTGGCCAAATACCGGGACTACAGCCGTGGCGATCAGAACGGCGAATACGCCCGGATGTTCGAGGAGGAATACACTGAGGCCGTCGCCGACGTGCTGGCCGAACTCCCGCTTGAAGAAGCTGGCTGGCGAAAGCATCTCGAAGCAATCCCAGTTGCCAAGACGCACGACGGCTATTTTTCGATCGACAAGAAGACCAAGCGGCTGAAAGATCCGGAGTTCAAAATCGTCAAGGATGAGGAAACCGGGAAGAAGACCGAGAAATCTGAAGATAGCGACGCTTACGACCTCATCCTCAAGGACAAAGAGCGGCTGCTCTCGTTCGAAGAGCCCGTCCGATTCCTGTTTTCCCACTCCGCGCTCCGCGAAGGCTGGGACAATCCGAATGTGTTCGTCATGTGCATGCTCAAGCAGAGCCTCAACATGATTTCACGACGACAGGAAGTTGGCCGTGGTCTGCGCCTGGCCGTTGACCGGTTTGGCGATAGGCTGGACCACCCGGCTACCGTCCATGACATCAACATTCTCTCGGTGATCGCGAGCGAAAGCTATACCGACTTCGTTGGCGGGTTGCAGAAGGAGATTGCCGAAAGTCTCTCGGCACGGCCCCGCAAGGCCAGCCAAGCGTACTTTGCGGGCAAGCAATTGCAGACGCCCGAAGGGCCGGTCACGGTCACCGACCAGATGGCGACGCAGATCCACCGGTATCTGATCAAGAACGACTACATCGACGATTCCGACCAGATCACCGATGCTTATTACACGGCCAAGGCCAATGGAACTTTGGCCGCGTTGCATGAAGATTTGGAGTGCCATCAGGCTGAGGTCTTTGGCCTGATCGACAGCGTTTACAGCGATGCAGCGCTTCCCAAGTTCGAAGATGGGCGTAAGCCTAAGCGGAACCCGCTCAATGACAATTTCCACAAGGGGGCTTTTCAGGAGCTTTGGAGCAGGATCAACCGCAAGGCGGTCTATCGCGTCGAGTTCGGCACGGCTGAGCTCATTCAGAAATGCATCGGCGCGTTGAACCGCGAACTGCGCGTGACCAAGCTGCAGTATTCCGTCCAGACCGGGATTCAATCGGACCAGGTAACCGATGAGCAGCTCAGGGACGGCACTGGTTTCAGTGTCACGCGTAATGAAACTGTCAAAGCGGTGTCGGCCCGTTCGTCGGTGAAGTATGACCTGCTGGGCAAAGTCTCAGAAGCAACCGATCTCTTGCGGCAAACGGTGGCTGAAATTCTGTCTGGCATCGAACCATCAATCTTCGAACAGTATCGCGCAAACCCTGAGCACTTCATCTCTGAGGCAGCGCGGCTGATCAAGGAGCAGAAGGCAGGTCACCTTATCGAGCAGTTGGTCTATGATCCGATCGACGAGCGCTATGAGGCCGATATTTTTACCGCCGCCGAGATTGGTCAGGATTTTTCCCGAGCAACCGAGCGTCTCAAGAACCACGTCTTCGACTATTGCATCACAGATTCTGGTGTCGAACGCGACTTCGTTGGGGAGCTGGATACCAGCGCAGAGGTCGAGGTCTATGCGAAGCTGCCGAGGGGCTTCCTGATCCCAACGCCAGTTGGCGACTACAATCCCGACTGGGCCATCGTATTTCGAGCGGGCGCAGTGAAGCACATCTATTTCGTCGCCGAAACCAAGGGCTCGATGTCGTCGCTTGCCCTACGAGATCTTGAACGCGCAAAGATTGATTGCGCTAAGAAGTTTTTCGGCAAGCTGGCAGAAACGAACCCGGCGCCCAACGTGCGGTATGGGTTAGCGGACAGCTATACCAAATTGATGGAGCTTGTGACAGCATGAACGGTGCCCATGAACGACTGACTCTGGTCGACATCGGTAGGCGGCAGCTGGGACTTAGCCGCCGTTCCCGCTCGGCGGGTTCAGCGGCAGGTTCATCGCCAAACCCGACATTCAGCGAACGCTCCACTGGGCAGGAATTGCGCCCGCAACTGGGCCGTGTGCGGCCAGGCGGCTTTTGATCGGCTAACCCGCGATAACGGACATCAACGGCCCGCGTGATCGAACCACCACTCAAACCCGGCCCAGCAACGGCGGCAGCTCGAATCGGGCTCCTTCTAACCTGACGGTCCACTTTTCAATAGAATGAGCGGACGGCGTGCGTCCTGAGTAATTCGGAGCAAGGGTTCTTCAGCAGCGTCGCCAAGATGATTTTTGCCGGAAATATTGCGCGCGTGGAACCCCGTCTGGTAAAAGTTGGTCTCTACTTGAAAGCAACCGAACCAGACTATGACCGACTTGACGCAAAACTCTCCGACACCGTCGACCACCGCCGACCCCAATGCCCTGCCCAACCGCAACGGTGGCGGAACCGGCATATGTGGACGGCTCCCTCTTGCAAGAGGCTGAGAGGATAATTTGATCGGATCGATTGCGATCATATGTCCGGCCT
>NZ_JARYGI010000038.1:0-34042 GCF_033795625.1 Sphingobium sp.
ACTTGAAATCCGTCATCGTTCCGTCCGTCCAATCTCCGCCAAGCATGCTCAAGCTTCACGATTTTTGCAACAGAGCCGGCGCGCTTGCCCATTATATCGTGATCGTGTCCTGCGCAGGCTTGGCCGCATGGGTCCTGGCCTATCCTGTGGCTACGTTCGGCGGGCGCGTGCGGTTGGGCGACTTCGTTCGCGCCGTGGCTCCGGCGCAGGCGGTAGCGCTCAGCACGCAAAGCTCGCTCGCTTCTCTTCCGGCAATGCTGCGGGGGTGTCAGCAGCTTGGCGTACCGACCAACGTTGCAGGCGTACCATTGCCGATTGCCGTAGCCATCTTCCGCGTGACCAGTCCGGCCATGAACCTTGCCGTAGCCCTGTATGTCGCGCACTGGATGAGGATCGATCTGAGCGCTGGCGCTATCGCTGCCGGTGCGGTGGTAGCGGCTGTGACCACTCTGGGGTCAATCAGTCTGCCGGGGCAGGTCAGCTTCCTCACCTCGGTCACGCCGATCGCCGTAGCCATGGGTGTACCGCTGGCTCCTCTCGCGCTGCTGGTGGCTGTGGAGATGGTGCCCGATCTGGTGCGTACCGTCGGGAATGTCACTATGGACGTTGCTGCAACGACGGCGTTGGGGCGGCAAAACGGGCTAGCCGATGTCACGGAAGGATTGTCACAAAATTGACAGCTTTTCGCATGCTGCATCTGCGCAATCCACATATTTGCACGAAAACTGTACGCGAAACGGCGATCTGGATAGTAAAATCTTCTACATAGCTCCCAGTTCATCAGTGAGGAGCAGCCCGTGACCTACCAGGAAAATATCCACAAGACGCGCCAACTTGTCGAAAGCTACGAGGGCACGTGGGATGGCATTGATGCCGAGTCAGTTGCCCGCATGCGCGCCCAGAACCGCTTCCAGACGGGCCTCGATATCGCGCGTTACACGGCTAAGATCATGCGCGCCGACATGGCTGCTTATGACGCTGATCCCGCCAATTACACGCAGTCTCTGGGTTGCTGGCACGGCTTTATCGGCCAGCAGAAGATGATCGCAGTGAAAAAGCATTTCGGCAGCACGAAAGGTCGCTACCTCTATCTCTCCGGGTGGATGATCGCGGCGCTGCGCAGTGAATTCGGTCCGCTCCCCGACCAGTCGATGCACGAGAAGACCAGCGTTCCGGCGCTGATCGAGGAACTCTACACCTTCTTGCGCCAGGCCGATGCGCGCGAACTGGGCATGATGTTCCGGGATCTGGACGCCGCGCGCGATGCGGGCGATCTGGCCAGGGAAAAGCAGATTGAGAAGGCGATTGAGAACTACGAAACCCATGTCGTTCCGATCATTGCCGACATCGATGCAGGCTTCGGCAATGCCGAGGCAACCTACCTGCTGGCCAAAAAGATGATCGAGGCAGGCGCCTGCGCCTTGCAGATCGAGAACCAGGTTTCCGACGAAAAGCAGTGCGGCCATCAGGATGGCAAGGTCACGGTGCCGCATGAAGACTTCCTCGCGAAGGTCCGTGCCTGCCGCTATGCGTTCCTGGAACTCGGCGTCGAGGACGGCATCATCGTCACGCGCACGGACTCGCTGGGTGCGGGCCTCACGAAGCAGATCGCCTTCAGCAAGGAACCCGGCGATCTGGGCGACCAGTATAACAGCTTCCTCGATTGCGAGGAGATCAGCGACATCGCGCAGGCGAACGGCGACGTGATCATCAATCGCGACGGCAAGTTGCTGAAGCCCAAGCGCCTGCCGAGCAATCTTTATCAATTCCGCGCCGGCACTGGCGAAGATCGCTGTGTGCTCGACTGCATCACTTCGCTGCAGCATGGTGCCGACCTGCTCTGGATTGAGACTGAGAAGCCGCACATCGAGCAGATTGCAGGCATGGTCGATCGCATCCGTGAAGTGATCCCCAACGCAAAGCTGGTCTACAACAACTCGCCTTCATTCAACTGGACGTTGAACTTCCGCCAGCAGGTGTTCGATGCCTGGGCAGCGGAAGGCAAGGACGTGTCGAGCTATGATCGTGGGCGTCTGATGAGCGTCGATTATGACGAGACGGCGCTGGCGGCCGAGGCCGACGAGCGTATCCGCACCTTCCAGCGCGATGCGGCTGCACGGGCTGGAATCTTCCACCACCTCATCACGCTGCCCACTTATCACACGGCTGCGCTGTCGACCGACAATCTTGCCAAGGAATATTTTGGCGAGGCAGGGATGCTCGGGTACGTCAAGGGCGTGCAGCGCAAGGAAATCCGCGAAGGTATCGCCTGCGTCAAGCATCAGAACATGTCCGGCAGCGATATCGGCGATGATCACAAGGAATATTTTGCCGGCGAGGCTGCGTTGAAGGCTGGCGGCGCTCACAACACGATGAATCAGTTCGCAGCATAAGCGCGGGCTGCGTTGCACAAAGGCTGGTCGCCATCAGGCGCCCAGTCTTTGCTGCGCTCGGCCGATCCGCCGCGGTTGATCGAAGTTAAGCCCCTATGTTTCTTGGTCTTTAAGGACCTTAGATAGAACTGCAAAATGAACCTAAGTTGTCATGCTGCGTTTCCTGCTGTGCAACATATGCTGCATGGAGGCGAGTCGATGACAGTAGCAGTGATATTTCCCGACGGGACGATCCGGCAAGTCATAGGGGCGCTGAAGCTGGAGCGTGATGGCTTCGTGCAAAGTCCGATCAATTGCGATCCGCACTGGAAGTATGAGTGGCAATCGGGCCACTGGATGGCCACTGCCCGGCATGGAAAAATCCGTTCGATTCCGCGGCCTGATCGGGCAGCGTGGTGGGAGAGTATCTCGCAGATGGCGGATGACGATGCCGTTACGGAGCATAATGAGGCGGACGCTCACCGTTCTGCGGCGTAAGTCTCCGAGTTGCTCGGATCCCATGTGCCCCAACGTGAAACCTCACTCCTTTGGGAGCTTTGAAGCACAGCGGAAAGCATTTTTGCGTTTCCCGCACGTGAAGAACAGGACATAACGCTCCTCCTTGCCGCGCCTGTGGCGATGAGAGGAGCGACCTTCCCGATGGCGATGCCTGCCTTGTTCGAAAACCGGCTCAGGATTCCGGCAATCGCTTCCCCCATGTTCATCGTATCGCAGCTTCCTCTGGTGTTGGCCGAGTGCCGCGCGGGCGTGGTTGGCGCATTTCCATCGCTCAATGCCAGACCATCGGGCGTATTCGAGCAGTGGCTGCAGAGGCTGCGGCAGGAATTGACGGATCGGGACGCGCCTTTCGCCGTCAACCTGATCGTGCACAAGAGCAACCCCCGACTGGAAGAAGACCTCGCGCTTTGCGTGAAATATCAGGTGCCGCTGGTGATCACATCATTGGGCGCGCGCAGCGATATCAATGATGCGATCCACAGCTATGGCGGATTGGTGTTCCACGATGTCATCGACAATCGTTTTGCGCGCAAGGCTGTCGAGAAGGGCGCCGACGGCCTGATTGCCGTGGCGGCAGGCGCTGGCGGACATGCGGGGACGCTGTCGCCTTTCGCGCTGGTACAGGAAATCCGGCAATGGTTCGACGGGCCGCTGGCCTTGTCCGGCTCGATCGCGACCGGCGACGCCGTCCTTGCTGCAAGAGCGATGGGTGCTGACTTCGCTTACATCGGATCGGCTTTCATCGCGACGCAGGAAGCCAATGCGGAAGATGCGTACAAGCAGATGATCGTGGACTCTGCAGGTGGCGACATCGTCTACAGCAATCTGTTCACGGGCGTGCATGGCAATTACCTGCGGCCCAGCATTGCCCGGGCGGGGTTGGACCCGGACAATCTGCCGGTGTCCGATCCATCCAAGATGGACTTTGGCGAGATGGCTGGCGATGCGAAGGCATGGCGTGACATATGGGGTTGCGGGCAGGGGATCGGCGCGGTCAGGGAAGTCGTGACGGCCGCAGCACTGGTCGAGCGGCTGGCCCGAGAATATGATGCGGCGCGCGCCCGCATAGGCGGATAGAGGATGGACTTCCCGATGCTCCTGATGCGCTATTTCGGCACGCCTGATCTGGCGTCGGTCGATCCGGCGGCATTGGCGGACGGGGCGGAGCGGCTGCGCGTGGACTTCGGCATGGAGACGGACCGGAGCCGGCGTTTTGCCTTGTGGACGCTGATGCACTTCCTGGGCGTCGCGCCGGATCTGGACGTTGCCTTCGACGATCCGGCAGATCGGGACGCCGCACGTGATTTCATGGACCTTGCCGCGTCGATGGAGGAACCCGAAGATGGCTGAGATCGTCAATCTGCGCAATGTCCGCAAGGCGCGGAAGCGCGAAGAGGCGGAGCGCACGGCGGCGGAGAACCGCGCGCGCTTCGGCCGGACGAAGGCGCAGCGGCTGACGCAGGAGGCGGAGACAGGCCGGCAGGATCGCGCTTTGGACGGCGCGAAGCGGGAAGACCCGAGCCTCTGAAGCGCGATTACTCGCCCGTCCGGCGCGGTATCTTGTTGGGCAGGTTCTTGCCCTTGGTGCGGCGAGACGGGACCTGCACAGGATTGCGCTTCTTCCATGCGGCCCAGGTCATCGGGCCTTCGGGCGTTTCGATGATATCGTCGTCGTTCATACGTCCTGCTCCAGGGCCGCGTCCATCATGGCGGTCCAGATGCTGTCAACGGTCAGGCGCTCGCCTTGTGCCACATGGTCGCCGCCAGCCTCGCACATCGCGTCGGTCGGTTCACGCAGGGAGAGGAGCGCGGCGCGCGCATTTGCGCGGTACATGCGGCGCAGCAATTCCGCGTCCGGATCGTCCCATTCCCAGTCCGGCGCAACAGTGGCGTACATGGCATGGGCAGCGCGTTCGATCGGAGTCATGCTACGCCGCCGCCGCCGAGGAGGGCCTGCAAGGCGTCGGGTGGAAGCGGACTGCCGAAGGCGACGCCGAAGTCCCGCCCGCGTGCCCACACGACCTTGCACTCCACCACGTTCCCCCTGAGGACCATCTGGACATCGGCATTGAGGCCAGGCGGGAAGGGGGCCGAACCGCTGGCTCCGGTCGATGATATGTTGCGCAACTGAACGCGGCCCTGCTTGCCGCCGCGCAATATCGTGACGCTGAGGTCGGTGTCTTCGCGCGGATCGGTTCTGGCCATGGCGCATGCTTAGCATGATCTTGCCGCTCTTGTCGAAACCGTCGCGCTGTTTAACACCCGTATGAGAACTTATGTCCGGAGGCCCATCATGACCACTCGCCGCAACTTCCTGCTTGGATCGGCTGCCATGGCGGCAGCGAGCGCCGCCCCCGTCCGTGCCGCGACCGGAGACGACGGCAAGGCGGAGGCTTTGCTGGCCGATATCGCCGAAGAGATCATGGTGGATTACCCGGAAGTTTCGACGGGCCTGGGCCTCGACAAGGATGCGCGGGCGGGTTTGAAGTCGCGGCTTGCCGATCGCTCCGGGCCGGGCCAGATGGCCAAGGCGCGCCGTGCCGCCGCCCGGCTGGCTAAGCTGCGCGCCATCGACATGAATGCGCTCGGCCCGGCCGCCCGCACCGATGTCGATGTCGTCCGCACCGCGCATGAGGTGGCGGCGGAGGGTGCTGCCTTTCCGTTCGGCGACATGGCGGTGCTCAATCTCGATTTCTCCTATCGCAATGCGCCCTATGTGGTGGCGCAGAATACCGGCGCGTTCGTCGAAGTGCCCGACTTCCTCGACAGCAAGCATGTGATCGCCAATGCCGCCGATGCCGACGCCTATCTCTCTCGCGTTGAAGCCTATGCCGCCGCGCTGGATGGCGAGACCGAGCGGCTGAAGCACGACCGCGCGCTGGGCGTGGTCGCGCCCGCCTTCCTGCTCGACAAGACGTTGAAGCAGCAGCGCGAGGCGCGGGCGCAGCCGTTCGATCAGTGGGTGCTGGCGACGTCGCTCGTTCGGCGGACGAAGGATATATCCGGCGACCATGGGGCGCGCGTCCTGAAGCTGGTGGCGGAGAAGGTCGCGCCGGCGATGGACCGCCAGATCGCCGAACTCGCCGAACATCGCGGCCGCGCGACGATGGATGCGGGCGTGTGGAAGCTGCCGCAGGGCGAAGCCTATTACGCCTGGGCGCTGCGGGCCAGCACGACCACGACGATGACGCCCGAGCAGGTCCACGCAATGGGGCTGGAGCAGTTGAAGGCGTTGCAGTCGGAGATGGACGGGCTGCTGAAAGGCATCGGCTATAGTAAGGGGACGGTGGGCGCGCGGATGACGGCGTTGGGCAAGGACCCCAAATATCTGTTCCCGAACACCGACGCGGGTCGGCGGCAGATCCTCGACTACATCAATGGCCGCATTGCCGATATCCGCACCCGCCTGCCCCGCGCCTTTGCCACCTTGGTGCCGGGGAGGCTGGTCGTGAAGCGCGTGCCGGTGGAGATCGAGGCGGGCGCGCCGGGCGGCTATGCGGGGCCGGGGACGATCGACGGCAGCGTGCCCGGAAGCTATTATATCAACCTGCGCGACACCAGCATCTGGCCGCGCCATGCCCTGCCGACCCTGAGCTATCATGAGGGGATACCGGGGCATATCTGGCAGGGGGAATATACGTTCAAGCTGCCGCTGGTCCGCTCGCTGCTCGCCTTCAATGCCTATTCCGAGGGCTGGGCGCTCTATGCCGAGCAGCTGGCGAGCGAGCTTGGCGTCTACGAGGGCGATCCGGTCGGGCGGCTCGGCTATCTGCAGTCCATCGGATTCCGCGCCTGTCGCCTCGTGGTCGACACCGGCATCCATGCCAAGCGGTGGACGCGCGACCATGCCATCAACTGGTTCGCGACGACCAATGGCTCCACGGTCGAGGAAGTGCAGAGCGAAGTCGACCGTTATTGCGCATGGCCGGGGCAGGCCTGCGGGTACAAGGTCGGCGATAGCGAGATCGTCCGCCTGCGTGACCGGGCGAAGGCGGCGCTGGGGGACCGCTTCGACCTGCGGCTGTTCGACGATGCGGTGGTGACGGGAGGCAATGTGCCGCTGACGGTGCTTGGCCGCAATATCGACGCGCATATTGCGGCGCGCAAAGCTGGGTAAGAAGCTCGGAAGGTGACAAAGGTGACACTACGTCACCCCCCATTTGGGCCCTTTCCGGGTGTGGCGCTGTTGGTTTGAGCGTACGGATTTGCGCTCCTGCGAAGGCAGGAATCCCGCAAGGGTGGCGAAACTTTGCCTGCTGCTTCGTCATGCGCTTGTCCTTCCGTGCAAAAGCTCAGGCTCCCCGCCCGAGGAATGTCCGCAGCTTTCCGGCGTCGGGCATAGCGCAGCCAGGCGCGTGTAGGACAGTGTGAACGTCGAGGAACGGCGCGGGAACATTGTAGCTTCCGCGTGCGTATCGTCTTCCCATGTCGAAGGCACGAGACGCGTGAAAGAGCCTGCCGCTATTCCCATTCAGACCGACGCCGAAAAGGAACTGGTGTTCGTCAGCGACGACATGCCGGGCATCTCCCGCCGGAAGTCGGGCAAGGGCATGTCCTATCGCGGCCCGGACGGCGCGCCCATCAAGGACAAGGCGACGCTGGCCCGTATCCGGGCGCTTGCAATACCGCCTGCCTATACGGACGTGTGGATCTGCCCGTTGCCCAACGGTCATCTGCAGGCCACGGGACGCGATGCGCGCGGGCGCAAGCAATATCGCTACCATGCCGATTTCCGCGCCGAACGCGACCGCAGCAAATATGGTCATGTCATCGAGTTCGCGCAGGCGCTGCCCCGCATTCGCGAGCGCGTACGCGCCGACATGGGGCTGCGCGGCCTGCCTCGCGAGAAGGTGCTGGCGACGGTCGTGCATCTGCTCGACATATCGATGGTCCGTGTCGGCAACATCGATTATGCCAAGCAGAATGCGAGCTACGGCCTCACCACGCTGCGCAACCGGCATGTCGCGGTCGAGGGCTCCAGCCTGCGCATGAAGTTCAAGGGCAAGAGCGGCAAGCCGTGGGACATCACCATCAAGGACCGGCGCGTCGCGCGGCTGATCAAGGCCGTGCAGGAACTGCCGGGTCAGCATCTGTTCCAGTATCTGGATGACGACGGCACACCCTGCGAAGTGACCTCCGGCGACGTGAATGCCTATCTCAAGGAAATCAGCGGCGCGGACATCACGGCCAAGGATTTCCGCACATGGCACGGCACGGTGACGGCCGCGCTGGAACTTGCGGCCTGCCCGCCCTCCACCAGCAACACGGCGGCCAAGCGGCAGTTGGTCGCGGCGATCGACAGGGTTGCCTCCCGGCTGGGCAATACCCGCTCCGTCTGCCGGGCCTGCTATATCCATCCCGCGGTGATGGACCGCTATATGGACGGCAAGCTCGACCTGCGCATTCCCAATACCGAAAAGCAGGAGTCCAATGCGCTGGACCCCGGCGAAGTCGCGGTCCTCAAATTCCTGCGCCGCCATGTGCGGGAGGAAGCCCTGGCGACCGCCGCCGCCTGAGACGCGTGGAACGCGCTGGACACGCTACCCGTTCTTCTGTCTACCCCCTTCTTTCCCAAGGAACCTGTCATGCTTGTTGTGCACCATCTGAACTATTCCCGTTCGACGCGCGTGCTGTGGCTGCTGGAGGAACTGGGGCTGGACTACACGCTGGTCGGCTATCATCGCGATGCTCATATGCGCGCCCCGTCGAGCCTGAAGGACGTGCATCCCCTCGGCAAGGCGCCAGTGATCGAGGATGGCAATCTGACCTTGGCCGAGTCCGCGGTGATCCTGCGCTATATCGACGACACCTATGGCGAGGGCCGCTTTGCTCCGCGGCCGGACACGCCCGAAGCCGTGATTCATGAAGAATGGCTGCACTATGCCGAAAGCTCCGCCGCGTTGCCGATCATGATCACGCTGCTGGGCGGGATGACAGGTGGGCTGCCCGAGGGGCTGAAGGCATTCACCCAGCCCGAGCTTGCCAAGACGCTGGATTATATCGAGGCGGGCCTGACGCCCGGTCCGTTCCTGATGGGGGAGAGCTTCACGCTGGCCGATATCCAGATGTCCTACCTGCTGCTTCTGGCGGAAAGTACGGGCCTGCTGGACGGCCATCCGGCTCTGGGCGAATATCTGCGGCGGCTGGAGGCGCGGCCTGCTTTCGCGAAGGCGGTCGAGGTGGGCGGTCCTGCTGCCCGGTCGCGCTGACGGGACTTGTCTGCAGTGACGGCGGCCGACCTGCTTGAAATGTTCATCACGACATTGCTGCGCGAAGCGGGCGGCAATCGTCGCCACTGGCGGCTCGCGCTGGGGCAGGTGAAAGTCTATGGCGTGGACACGCATCCGCACTGCAACTGGGCCGTGTCGCCGTCAGGAACCCTGCGCGACCTGACCGAGATCGAGCGGGTAGCCGACCGGCTGCGGGAACGCCATCCCGTCATAGCGGCGAAATAGGGTCTTCAGGCGGGCGCGACGCCGTCCGCTTCGACTACGTCGCCATCGGCTAGGACGCCCTGCACACGCACGCGCTTTTCCACCAGGTCGACGGGCACGCGATGCAGCACGAGCCGCCAGAGGCCGCCGCCATCGCGCTGCAGGAGGAACCCGCCCTCGTCGCGCATCAGCCGTCCGGTTTCGTTGACGGCGACTTCGCGCGAGGGTGAGGCGGGTTCGCTCATGTCATCTGTCTACGGCGTCCTTGATGCCCTTGCCAGCCATCAGGCCGAGAATGAGGAACAGCACGAAGACCGCAATGGCGATGAAGAACAGGATCTTGGCGATACCGACAAAGGCGCCAGCCGCGCCACCGAAGCCGAGCAGCCCGAGGACGGCGGCGATTACCAGGGAGATGATGGCGAGTTTGATCATGACGGAGCCTTTCTTCGACGACGCTCCCCCTTTCAATCCGCTACCTCCTTACAAGTTCCTGCCTAGCTGGCCACGGCATCCGCGGCAGGGGTGTAGGGCAGGCCCAGATCCTGCGCCACCGCCTCATACGTCACCTTGCCGTCCCAGACATTGAGGCCCGCAAGCAGATGGGAATCGCGTTTCAGCGCCTCCCTCCAGCCAAGGTCCGCGATGCGCAGGGCATGGGGCAAAGTGACGTTGTTCAGCGCATAGGTGCTGGTGCGCGCGACCGCTCCGGGCATGTTGGCGACGCAATAATGGACGATGCCGTCGACGATGTAGGTCGGATCGTCATGCGTCGTCGCATGGCTTGTTTCAAAGCAGCCGCCCTGATCGATGGCGACGTCCACCAGCACCGCGCCGGGGCGCATGGTCTTGAGCATTTCCGCGCTGACCAGCTTGGGCGCTGCCGCTCCGGGGATCAGCACCGCGCCGATCACCAGATCCGCGTCCGCGACGCAATCGGCCAGGTTGGCGCGGTTGGAGAAGCGCGTCTTCGCCCGCGCCTCGAAATACATGCCGAGCTTCTCGAGCACTTCGGGATTGCGGTCGAGGATGGTGACGTCCGCACCCAGACCGGCCGCCATCTGCGCCGCGTTGAAGCCTACCACGCCGCCGCCGATCACCGCGACCTTTGCGGGCAGCACGCCCGGCACCCCGCCCAGCAGCACGCCGCGCCCGCCATGCGCCTTCTCCAGCGCCGTCGCGCCGGCCTGGATCGCCATGCGGCCCGCGACCTGGCTCATCGGTTTCAGCAGCGGCAGACCGCCGCTGGCGTCCGTCACGGTTTCATAGGCGATGCACACCGCGCCGCTTTTGACCAGATCGTGCGTCTGCTCCGGATCGGGGGCGAGGTGGAGGTAAGTGTAGAGGATCTGGCCGCGGCGCAGCATCGCGCGTTCATCGGGCTGCGGTTCCTTGACCTTCACGATCATCTCGGCCCGCGAAAACACTTCGGTGGCCGTCGTGACGATCTCCGCGCCTGCCCTGGCATAAGCAGCATCGCTTGCGCCAATGCCATTCCCGGCGTTCGTCTCGACCAGCACGATATGGCCATGGGCCACCAGTTCATGCACGCTTTCGGGGGTCAGGCCGACGCGATATTCGTGGTTCTTGATTTCCTTGACGGTGCCTACGATCATCCAGAGCACTCCTGCGGACGCCCAAAGGCGTCGTAATTATATTACCTCTTCTGATAATATAATACCGGCAAGTTGAGAAGCCCGAATTCCGTCGTCGATCTGCTCACCGCCGGTATTTCCCTATGCCCAGGCGCCGTTAAAGCACGTCGCCGAACATGAACCACAAGAGCGAAACCCACGCCACCAGGCCAACTGCCCCGACGATCACGCCTGCGCGCTCCCGGACCCATGTCAGTGCGCCAGCGTCGTGCTGATCTTCATCGTTCATCATGGGCCCGCAGTAAGGGCAATCGACTACCGTTCAATGGGTTTATTCATCGGCGCAAATGCAGGATTCGAAAGAGCCAGTCGGGCTTTCGTCTGCTCCGCCGCCCTCATCACGCGCAGCACGTTGCGGCCAGCAAGCTTCGCAACATCCGCATCGCTCCATCCCCGCCGCATCAACTCGGCGAGCAGCGCGGGATAGGTCGAAACGTCTTCCAGGCCGCTGGGGAGCGTATCGCCCACGCCGTCGAAATCCGAACCAAGCCCCACATGGTCCACACCTGCGATCCGGGCGATATGCTCAACATGATCCGCAACTTCGGACAGGGTAACGCGCGGCGCCGGGTGCGCCTTTAGCCATAGAGCCAGGTCGGCGGCGGCCTTCTCGGGCTGCCCGATATCGATGCCGCCGAACGGTGGCGCATTGAGCCGGGTTTTCTCCGCCGACTTATCTGCAGACCAGAGACGGTAGGCGTTGGAGACATAGGCGGGCGCATAGTTCACCATCACCACGCCGCCATTGTCCCGGACAAGCGTCAGCACCGCGTCCGAAACGTTGCGGGGGTGGTCGTCTATGGCCCGCGCGCTCGAATGCGAGAAGATCACCGGGGCTTTCGACACGGCGAGCGCGTCCCGCATCGTCGCCTCGCTCACATGGCTGAGATCGACGAGCATCCCCAGCCGGTTGAGTTCCAGGACGACCTTGCGCCCGGACTCGGTAAGTCCTTTGTGCTTCGGATCATCGGTCGCCGAATCCGCCCACTCGATCGCCCGCGCGTGCGTGAGGGTGAGATAGCCTGCACCCAGGGCGGCGTAGCTGCGCAACACCGAGAGATTGTTGTTTATCTGCCCGCCGCCCTCGACGCCGATCAGGCATCCGATCCGGCCCGAGGCATGGGCGCGCTCGACCTCCTGCGCCGTGCGCACGATCGCGAAAGTCTGCGGATAGCGCGCCGCGATCGATTTCACGAGATCGATCTGTTCGAGCGTCTGTTCGACCTGTTCCCGGCCGGGCAGCTCGGCCGACACCCACACCGACCAGAATTGCGCGCCCACCTGCCCCTTGCGCAGGCGCAGGATGTCGGTGTTGTACCGCTGCGGCCGTTGCGACAGATCGGTCAGGTCCATGGTCCAGCGCGCATCGCCTTCTCTCTCCCGCAGCGCCTCCGGCCAGTCGTTGTGGCCGTCGATGAGCGGAGTCATCCGCAGCACCTTCGCGACACGGGCGGCGTAGTCCGGGGCGGCGGAGTGCGCCGGAGACGCGATGAGCAAAGATGCGGCCGCGAACAGCAGGAGGGGGCGCTTCAATGCGTCCATCCCGCGGGGCGAGCGGCACTCGCCGGAACAGTTTCGTCGACCTCGGCCACGTCGTTTTGCTCCATGTGAAGGTTCAACAGGGATTCCATCTTCGCCTCCCTGGCGCTCGATCCTGCGCCGCCTGATGAGAATGGCCCATAGCCGTTCCGTGCCCTCTTATCACCTTCGGTTCGCGTACATCACGATCTTCACGACTTCGCCCGGAGCGATGGGTCGGTCGCCGCTGCGCGCATTCAGCAGTTCGAACAACGCGCGTGGTGCCGGGTCTGCGATGCGGCGTATCAGCGTTTCCGACGTGTCGCCCGCCGCCGCCCGGACCGTCCTGACGAAGCGCGGCCGGAGCGAAGCGGCCTCTTCGCCCGAAAGCCGCCGGAACGACTGAAACAGCGCAGCCACCGCTGCGCTTCCCCCGGTTGGCGGGGAGGCGATGATGAAATGATAGGCCTGACCGTCGCCTGCATCATATACGGCAATGGCGAGCGGCACGGCGCCATCGCGCACCGCGACCTTTATCTGCATCACGATGGCGGGAAGACCGTTGATCGTGGCGGCTGTCGCGCCTGTCACCTCCGCGGGCGCATCGCCAATGACGTGACCCGCGAGCGCGTCGGCATAGCTCCTGAGGTCTCCGTCCGGCATGGCCCCACCACCGAACTCACCGGACAGGTCATCGGGGCCGCTCAGCCGGATCGCCTGCGGGCTGTTGGTCAGCGAAAAGCCGGGCGGGGCCTCGAACGATATCCGCATGATGGGATGCGCAAAGCGCCTGCCGATGACGAAACCCTGTTCGGGGTCATCGCCGTACAGCAGGCCGTCGACTTCGGCGAGATACTCTGCGGTCTTCTCGGGGAGCGCATCATCCTTGAGCCCGGTCTTTTCCGCAGTGTCGTGCGCACGATCGATACGGTGTTCGGTCAATGGGTGGCTAAGCGCCCATTCGGGAACGCCGCGCGCGGCGTCGCGACTGCGCGTGGCGATCATGAAGGCTTCCTGACGCTGGAGGGCGGACAGCATGTCCGCTGCAGCGTAGACATCATATCCGGCACGCTGGAGATAATCGACGCCCAGGTCGTCGGCTTCATATTCCTGCGTCCTCGAATAGCGCAGGCCGAAATATTGCGCGGCCTGGCTTGCCAGTTTGGTGAGCCGTTCCGATCCGGTGACGCTGACGGCGATGACGCCCAAGGTGCGCCATATCGACCGGCGTTCCTGCCGCTGCGCATGACGGGCGACGATATGCCCCAGCTCATGCCCCAGCACCGACGCGAGTTCAGCCTCGCTGGTCACGATCGCGACGAGGCCGCGAGTGACATAGATGTAGCAGCCCGGAACGGCGAAGGCATTGACGACGTCGCTGTTCGCGAGGGTGAACGTGCATTGCCTGCCCAGCCCGGCGGCTGCGGCCACGCGTTCGCCGACGGCGGCCACATATCTCGCCTCTTCGCCGCGATAGTCGCCTCCGAATTCGGCAAGCAGTTGCGGATGGGCTTCGGCCCCATAGGCGCGATCTTCATCGGTGATGGTCAGGCCGGGTTCGACCCGCCCGTTGCCGCCGCAGGCCTGGAGCAGGCATGCGAGGGGCAATGTCAGAAAAGCAAATTTGCGCAACGTCACAGCCAGCCGAAGGCGTAAAGCAGCAGGAGCGTCACGCCCGCCGATATCAGCAGGGACGCTCCGCATCCTAATCTGGAAGAGAAAAGAAAGAACATGGCATCTCCGGCAAGCCCTGGCCAAACGGTCGAGGGCCTGAGGAGTTCATTACCCGGTGCGAACGCATCCGCCTAGGTGCGGGGATGCGCGTTTCTCGTGTATCGCGAGCGCCCGACGCGAAGAGGGGCGAGAACCGTGATCCGGTTCCTGCCCCTCTCCTTTCAGTCAGGACTTATGTCCGTATCAGAAGGCGGCCGTGAGCGAGAACACTACGGTGGCGTCGGCGATCGAGCCCGTGCCGTCCTGGCCCTTGCTGAAGCTGGGCTGCAGATAGGCGGACTCACGGCTCGAAATGTCGGTGTCGACATAGGCTACGCCCAGAGTGACCGGACCGAGTGCATAATCGGCACCGACCATCCAGTCCCAATATTCGCCGGTCGGGGCGACGGACGTGGCGAACGGGCCAAGGCCGGAGTTACCGTTGGAGTAGCCGATGTGGCTCTTCAGAGTAAGGCCGGTATTCGGAACGCCGGCAGAGGCGTCGCCCCAGATGTAGAGATTGTCGTTCTTGTCGCCGGGAACGTCATAGCCCGTGCCGAATTCGGCATCGCTGGCGGCCGAAGCACCGGTCAGATACCAGTTGCCCAGCGCTTCCTGCTTGGGCGCATAAGCCACGCCTGCCAGCAGGTTCAACGGACCCGCCGTGCCCGACAGCTTGACATAAGGCTCGATGAAGTCGGTGTTGTCGAAGCCGCCCGGATACATGTACCAGGTCGCGCCTACGTCGAGGGAGCCGCCAGCCAGCGGCAGCTTGTAGCCAGCCACGAGGTCCAGCTCCATGTTGGCGCCGCCGAACGTGCCCCAGCCGGAAAGGTTGGAACCCCAGAATGCCACATATGCGCCGCTTTCATGCGAAATCGTGGCGCCGCCCTGAACTGCAAGCTGCTCGTCGCTCTGCGATACGCCGCGGAAGCGGTAATCGGACACCAGGCCGACGCTTCCAGTGACCGTGATGGGGCCTGCAGGCTCTTCCTGAGCCATAGCGGGCGAAGCCGCGAGCAGACCAAAAGTCGCGCAAGTAAGAAAATAGCGCATGAACATCCCCTTTTCATCAAAGAATGTTCCGTCCTGCGTCCGTGCCGTCCAAGCATCTCACGCGCTTTCAAGCTGCGGTGCAAAGATCGATCTGGATGAGGAGCATGTACCGTTTACTTCGCAGTTGCGAAATGAAGATTTTAGCCGCTGCGCACATTCTTCGCCTGACGTGGCTATTGGGCAACACTTCACTGGCCACGGGGCCAACGGGCACTTTCGCGCAAAGCCTACCCGTGCGAGACAGAAACATTTCGATGGTCGATCCCGATGGTATTGCAAGTCATTCTCAATTGTATTAGCGACAGGCAATAACGTTCAGAGGATCGCGATGATGTGCATGAGCCTGGACGCGGGAATGAACGAATGCTGGGCTTGGCGGCCCAAAGGAAACTGATGGTGCGCATTTCCCCGAAATGGAGCCGTATACTTCTTGCCGGACCAGGTGCCGTCGTCGTGTCGATCGTGACGATGGCCGGCATGGCGTTATGGCTGCCGGGCGGCGCGGCGGGGATCGATAATCTCGTCCTTCCGCTCATTCTGGTGCCGCTGATCTGGGCCGGGCTATTCTTCCATGCCTGTCTGGACGAGAGACTGCTGCGGGTGGCCCTTGTCTCGTTGGGATTGCTGGCGGTTCATGGCGGCCTCGTCGCGCACAAGTTCCTCGACACACCCAAGGCTGCTGCGGAGGCGAAACCGTGATCCACTTGCCCAAGCGCGAAACCAAATTGATGGTCGCGGTTCACGGCTGGTCCGGGATCGGACTGGGGCTGTTGCTCTACGCCGTCGTCCTGACCGGCATGGCCGCCGTTTTCGCCGAGGAGATCGGCATCTGGTCGGCGGGGCATGTCGAGACGCGATCTGCCTTCGAACGCCCGATCGATGGCGCAGTGCGGACGCTGGCCGCGCAGACGCCCCGGAAATATCATGAAGGCGTGGACCTGTTCGAGGTCGGCGATCATAATCTTGGCGCCTTCTTCCATCGCCATGAAACGGACCCTGACGGGACCTTCGTCAGCCGGGGCGTATATTACCAGCTCGACGAACAGGGCCGCGTGGCCAGCAGACGGACCGGCACCGGGGAAGAGATTTTCGGCCCCCGCAATGACGATGCGCTGAGCGCCTTTCTGGTGGACACGCATGTCCGGCTCCACATTCCCAATCCCTGGGGGCTGCTGCTGACCGGAATCCTGGGCCTTGCGATGCTTGTCGCGGCGATTTCCGGGCTGTTGATCCACCGGCATCTGTTCAAGGATATCTTCACGCTGCGGCCGAATGCCAATCCGGTATTGGTGGACCGCGACCGGCACAGCGTTGCGGGAACCTGGAGCCTGCCCTTCGCCTTCATCCTTGCTTTTACCGGCAGCTTCTTCTCGTTTTTCGGGACGATCGGCGTGCCGATCGTGGCCATGGCCGCATTCGGGGGAGACGTGCAGGCGTTGAACGATGCCGTGTTCGGCAATCCCGGCAAGGCAGATACGCGCCCCGTCGCCATGGGCAGCCTGGATCGCATAGCGGCAGACTCGATCCGGCGGACCGGCGGAGCGCCCACCTTCGTCTCCATCGAGAATTTCGGCCGCGCCGACGCCAAGGTAACGAGCTTCAACAATCCGAAATCCGGCGATGTCGAGCCAGTCACGTTGCTCTATGACGGAACGACGGCGCAGTTCGACCGGGAAAAGCCCGCCATCGGCACGCGGCCTTCGGCGGGAGGCACGCTGACGGCGATCATGGCTCCGCTCCATTTCGGCAATTTCGCGGGGATTCTGTCCAAAGCGGTCTGGTTCGCGCTGGGATTCGCCATGTGCTACGTCACCCTGACTGGCCTTCAGCTATGGATGACGCGGCGTCGGGAGAGGTCGGCGTCGCTGGAATGGCTCGACCGTGCGGTGGCAGTCGTGGGTTTCGGACTGCCTTTCGCGCTCGTAATTGCCGCTACGGCCTTTCTGGTGGCCATGCCGCTGAATGGCGCGATATTCTGGACACCCGCGGCGTTCGTGATCGCCTCGATAGCCGCGATACTGGCAGGGGTAGTGCTGCGCTCGGCGGAGGCTGTCGCTCGCCTTCTCAAACTGGCGACCGCCGCCGTGATGGTCGCGCTCCCTCCGCTTCGTCTGGCGACCGGCGGTCCGGGCTGGGCTGAGGCGCTCCAGGCGCATCAGCCGATCATCGCGGCGCTCGATGTTGCATTCGCGCTGGCAGGAGCCTGGATGCTCTGGCGGGACCTTGGGAAGCGAAGCTTCACCGGGTCCGGCGCTGCGCTCTCGCTGCAGGCGGCTGAATGATGGCCCTGGCGCTGGCGGCTGTCGCTTTTTCCACGCTTCTCCTTGTCCTGCTTTGCCTGGGCGACCCCAAGCGGCGGCGGGCGGCCAGGTTGCGAGACAAGGGCCAGGGCATCGCTACGCGCCGGATCATCGCTGCCGCCACCGTGTTGCCGGGGATCGGCCTGATCCTGATCGGAGATGCGGCAGCCTTTCTCCTATGGCTGGGCGGCAGCGCTGCCGCTGGCTGGGCAATTACATTGTGCCTTTCCGCAAAGGGCGAGTCGGCCCGCTGACGGGAGGAAAAGCACTTACCCCGGCCCGTTCAGCAGCGCCAACGTCGCCTCATCCTCCTGCCCGGCGAACCATCGATCAAGGGCGGCTAGGAAGGAGGGCTCTTCGCTCGCTTGGGCAAAAAGCGTCAGAGAGGAGCGCAATTTGACGGCATCGATGCCGCCAAAGACAGCCTCTGCGCTGGTCGGCGCCAAACCTTGCAACGCCGCGATACAGGCCCGAAGCCGTTCGCCCAGAACCGGATGATCGAGATAGGCGCGTGCTTCATCAAGCGACGTGATCGCATAATGTCGGGCCATGTCGCTGCGGCCAAGGCCGGAAATCTGCGGGAAGATGAACCACATCCAGTGACTGCGCTTCTTGCCCGCGCGGATCTCGGCCAGCGCAAGGTCGTACGCGCGTTCCTGAGCGTCGATGAAGCGTCGAAGGTCGAATGCGTCATGCACTGATACGGGCCTTCCTATTGCACAGCTTGCCCGCCGAAGCCGGCAGCGCCCCTAAACAGGCAGGGCGATCGTGCAGCGCACGCCGTCCGCGCCCAACTCGTAGCTTGTCTTTGCGCCCAGTTGATAAGGAAGCGCCTGTTCTATCAGTTCACGACCATATCCTCCACCACGCGGCGGCGTTATGGCTTCCGGCATTGCGACGCCTGTCTCCAGCCATTCGACATGGAGCATGCGCTCGGCGCTCTGTTCCTCCTGCTCGACACGCCATCGGATCATGAGTTGCCCTCCGTTCTTCAGAGCGCCGTATTTCGTGGCGTTCGTCGCAAGTTCATGGATGGCCAGCGCGAAGGTCTGGACGGTCGCGGAGGGAAGGGCCACATGATGGTCTCCCTCGAACGTCACCTTTTCTGCGCTGCCGCTCTCCTCCCCGACGCCGTGCGCAGACAGTTCCGTGCGCAGCATCTCGCCGAAGTTTACAGGGCTGTCGGGCTGATCGTGCGCGAGCAGGGTCTGTACGCGGGCAAGGGCGCTGAGGCGTTGATCGAAACGCCCCCTGAAGTCTTCCATGGAGGCGCTGCGATTCAAGGTCTTGCGGGCCAGCACCTGAATGAGGCTGACGAGATTACGCGTGCGGTGGTGCAATTCGCCCACCAGGACCTGCTGTCGTTCTTCGCCTGCTATTCGGGCCGAGATGTTCTGCATCACACCGACCATCCGATAGGGATGGCCAGTTTTGTCATAGTAGAATCGCCCGAGCGCCGAGCACCACACGATCGTGCCATCGGGGTGACGAAATCGAAATTCATGACGATAAGGCTCTTTGAGATCCCGCGCCGAGTTCAGGGCCGTGAGCGTCGCTCTAAGATCGGCAGGATGAATGCGTGCCGCCCAGTTTTCGTAGCTTGGCTCAACTTCGCCGAGTTCATAGCCGATCATGCGGAAATGTTCCTCGGACCAGACTATCTTGTCAGACGCGACGTCCCAATCCCACATCGCGAGCCCGGCGATCTCCATGGCGAGACGCAGTCTCTCCTCGCTGTCCTCGATATTGAGCGGCGGAGTGCCTGGCGCCCGCTTCTGGGCGGGTGAAGCGTCTGGAATGCGGGCAGATAGCGGGCCCTGATCTGCGATATTCCCGATCCGGGCCTGAAGCCAGGCGACCTGCTTCCTCCCGTCGGTCACGGGCGTCAACTCCAGATCGACTGTCCTCGCGTCGAGCAGGCCATCGGAGGTGCCAGGCCAGGGAACATCTCGGACGATCCAGGGGTCTCCCTGGAACGCTTGCTCATAGTGCTTCGCGGCCTCAGCGGCTTCAGGGAATGCCGCGGTGAACGGCTGGCCGAAAGAGTGGGGATGTTTCGGCCCACAGAATCGAGAAAACGCGCCATTGTAGATCAAGAGACGATCGGGCCCGCAGAGAATGAAACTCGGAACAGGGGTGTTGAAGGTGAATTCTACCAGGTGCTGGAGTCTTTCAGGCCAATCACGCGGATTGCCAAGGCCGCTTTGTTCCCAGTCATGCGTCCGTAGCAGGCTGACCACCTCGCCACGTGCCTTATGGAACAGGGCGGTATCAAATCCGGATATAATCGGCAAAAAATGCCCTCGCGAAGGGTTGGACTGAAGAGCGATCAACGACATGATTGCCGCCGGTAAATTAGCCTAATCAAGCCAGCGCTAATGTCTCATTAAAAACCGCAGGCCAATTGACATAGATTGCATAAGGCAACGGTTCGCGCCCCTCCTGTGTCTAAAGGGGCATCAATGTGGTCGTAGTCTGCACGGCATCCAGCATTCCAGGTATCCAGCCGGCATTCGTGTACAGCGAGAAACCGTTGGTGAACGACCACGCACAGCTTTGCACGCCCACCGAAGCAAAGGCGGAGCTGACCAAGCCATAATATTGGACTCGGTCCGCGACATCGATGCCGGCCATGTCGAACGCGCCATATTCGCCCAGGAACGGCACGCGTCCGGTGCGATTCATATAGTCCTTCACGCGCGTCACGGCGAGATCGATGTCAGCACGGTCACTATCGGACAGCGGCCTCCCGAGGGGGTAGCGCAACGTGGTCCAGTCGGCTCCCTGATGCGTGAATGCCATGGGATCGTAGAAATGGAAGGTCGGGATCAGGTTCGGATCGTCCATCGCGATGTCGAGCGAGGCGAGCGATGGCACATTGCTTCCGTAATTGCCCGCGACGATGATCGGTCGCGTCGGGTTGGTCTTGCGGATCTCCCGGATGGCGGGGGTGAAGATGTCCCACGTGCTGACCTTGTTCCAGAACTCGTGACCCGGCTCGTTCAGCAGCTCGAACCAGACCTTCGGACCATCGCCTTGATGCGCTTCGGCGATCTGCCGCCATATCGCGACGAAGCGGTCCCGCTCGGTCGAGGGCGATTTCTGCACGTCCGTATAATGATGCAGGTCGATGATGATGTTGAGGTCGGTCGCCAGCGCGGTGTCGACCAGATGCCGGACCCTGGCCATCAAAGCTGGATCGATGGCATAAGGCGCGGCGGCGGCAGTGTGCGCTGAGTATTTGACGGGCAGGCGGATCGTATCGAAGCCCGCCGCCCGGATGATCCTGAAATCGTCATCGCGGATCGGGCGTCCGAAGATGTCGCCTTCGACGTCGCGTTCCAGCATGCCCCCCATGTTCACGCACTTGCCCAGCGGCAAAGGGTTGCCTTTCGAGGGCTTGGCGGCGGGCGCCAGAGTGTAGCCGAACGCGACTTTCGCACCGCTGTTCGGGGTGGGCGTCGGTACAGTCACGGGGGGAGCCGCCGCGGCGGGCGTAGGCGTAGGGATCGTGACAGGTTGCGCAGTGGGACTTCCGCCCCCTCCGCCGCCACAGGATGCCAGCAACAGGGCAGAGCAGGACAAGGATATCGATAGGCGCGTGCGCATGTAGGCTTTTCCGGATGCAGAAGGCCGCGACGCTCGAACTCGGCGAGCATCTGCCTGATTTCACATTGGAAAGTGGTCTACGGGAATATGGTTAAGGACCCGTTGAGCATGCCGGTCTGGCGCGGCGGCGCTCTTGCGCCGGATCGCGGGCGCGGGGTTTCAGCGCTTACGTCAAACCCTAGAGCCTGGGTAAAAAGCGCTCGGCAATATCCTGCGCGATGCGCGCCGGGCGCAATGTCACCGAATCAAGGCAGCACCAGCTCGACTTCACCTCGGCCAGCACCTCTTCGCCCCGCTTGATAAGCGTCTCATAGAAGGCGCGGGCGCCCTGCACCTTTTCCACTATCACGGTCGCGATGATCGGATCGTCCAGAAAAGCAGGCTTGCGATAGGTGATCTCATGCTTGAGCGCGACCCAGAGATGTTGCGCGACGGCGGAGGGCGGCGCGATCTTCTCCCAGTGGGCGACGACGGCCTCCTGCACCCATTTGAGATAATGGGCATTATTGACGTGCCCCATGAAGTCGATGTCTTCGGGCTGCACCGCGATAGTGTGATGGTGGACGGCGGACGTCATGCACTGACATTAGTGTAAGTTGCTCGAGAATGCCAGCGTAGTTTAGCCGCGTCCCCGATAGCCTGGCACATCCTGGCCCGGAATCCAGAGCCCCTGTGGCGGCTCGCCCGACTGCCAGAAGACATCGATCGGTATACCGCCGCGCGGATACCAGTAGCCCCCGATTCGCAGCCATAGCGGCTTCATTTCAGCGAATAGCCGTTGCCCGATCCCGACCGTGCAATCTTCGTGAAAGGCGGCGTGGTTCCGGAAGCTGCTGAGGAACAGCTTGAGCGACTTCGACTCGACGATGGTCTCGCCGGGGGCATAATCGATGACCAGATGCGCGAAGTCAGGCTGGGCCGTCACCGGGCACAGCGATGTGAATTCGGGCACCGCAAAGCGCACGAGATACAATGATCCGGCGCGCGGGTTCGGAACGTAATCGAGGACCGCTTCTTCCGGCGTAGCGGGGAGGGCGCTGGTCTGGCCCAGATGGAGAGGCTGCATGCCGGCCATCTACTTCATCGCACAGTTGATGTCATTCCCAACTGCATAGCCTATATCATTCAGCGATCGTTCAAGCACGAGCCAGCCTTGGCAGGAAGACCATGGGAATAACCAAGTACATCATGCTGGCGGCGCTGGTCGCAGCCGCACCGGCGACGGTCTCCGCGCAGGACAATGGCGCTGCGCCGATTCTTCAGGATTTCCGCCTCGATCCGTCGCGGGACACCAGCCGTCCGCGCCCGCCCGAGCGTGCGGGGCCGGAGATCGGGCCTGTTCCGGATGCCGTTCCCCTGCCCTCTGTGACGGCGCCGCCTGTCACGGCGCCGCGAGTCACAGCGCCTCCCGTGGCCACGCCCCCGGTGGCCAGCCCTACATTGCCGCAGACGAGGGCACCGACTGGCGCGCCCGCGCCGCGAGCAACCCCTGCTCGGCCTCAGCCGCCCGCAGCCTCCGTCCCTGATTCGGTGCTCCCGCCCGAAGCGGCGCAGGAACCGGGACTCAACGCCACCGAGCCTGTCGGAGATGCGCTTGAGGCACCTGTTGCGGCTCCGGCACCGGCCTCCGCGGTTGAACCAGACGATGCCTCAAACAGCCGTCTTCCCTGGATACTGGGCGGTGTGGTCGTGATCCTGCTGTTGGCCGGAGCGTTCCTGTTCCGGCGGCGGCGCGCTGAGGACCCCGAGGACGAGGTGGAGATCCAGGCGGAACCGGCTCCTGCAGTCCTTGTGCAAACGGCGAAACCTTCGCCGCCCTTGAATAGGATAGAGCGCACGCCTCCTCCTGCGCCACAGCCTCCCGCTCCAGCGCCAGTGTCCGCGGCCACTGGTGATTCGCTGTTGCTGACCTTCGCGCCGGTGCATGCGCGCGTTACGATGGCCGGCGCGCAACTGGGGTACAATCTCACCCTCCATAATCGCAGCGCCGCCGCACTGGATGGCATGGCCGTCACGGCCTTCATAGCCAATGCCGACGCCAGCCAGCCGCAGATGCTGGCGGCTTTCTTCGATGATCCGTTCGCACCCGAAGCGCACCGAATCGCCGGGATCGCCGCGGGCGAGGCGATCACCGTCAGCGGCGAGTTGCGCCTGACCCAGTTCGTGCCCACCGAAGTACAGGGACGCGCCCTCTTGATCCCGCTCGTCGCCTTCAAGGTGATTTCGCTCGATGGGGACGAGATGGCGCGTGGCGCCTTCATCGTCGGGCAGGAAAGCTCCCCGCCCCGCGCGAAGATGGCGCCCTTCCGCCTCGATCAGGGACCGCGGCAGTTCCGCGACGTCGGTAGCCGCCCTGCGCAGGATCTGATCGCGGCTTGAGCCTTCGGACCCCGCCTTGGGATGTGGGCTATGTAGAGATGGGCAAGGCCGAGACAAGCAGGCCTTGCGCGATACTGCATCAGCCTTTCTCGACAGCCTGACGCCTTACGCATAAGGGATCTCGTGACGGAGGCGCACTGATGGATTTGCTCGTAACTACGGATTGGCTTGCGAACGAAGCGGGGGCGTCCGATTTGAGGATCGTCGACGCGACAGCCTTTTTGCCGGGCAGTGATCGTGATCCGCAGGCGGAATATGATGCGGGGCACATTCCCGGCGCGTTCTTCCTGAACTTGCCGGAGCTTGCAGATCTCAACGACCCGCGTCCCGGCATGCTGCCGCCGCCCGAGAAGTTCGCCAGCCGCATGGCCGCGCTGGGGCTGGGCGATGGCAGCCGCATCGTCATCTATGACAACAGCCCGTTGCGCACATCGGCGCGCGCCTGGTGGATGTTCCACGTCTTTGGCGCGCACAAGGTCGCCATTCTGGACGGCGGGCTCCAGAAATGGATAGCCGAGGGCCGCGCGCTCGAACCCGGCAAGCCGAAGACCCGGCACCGCCATTTCACCGTATGGAAAGACGACACCACGATCGTCACCAAGGCGGACGTGCTGGGGAACCTCACGACCGGACAGGCGCAGGTCGTCGACGCCCGCTCGATGAGCCGCTTTACCGGCGAAGATCCCGAACCGCGCGCGGGCATGGCGTCGGGGCATATCCCCGGCTCCGTATGCCTGCCCTATAGCCGCCTGTTCAACGCGGACGGTAGCTGGAAGCGGGGCCACGAACTGCGCGGGCTCTTTCATGAGGCAGGCGTCGACCTCGACAGGCCGCTGATCGTCAGTTGCGGCAGCGGCGTGACGGCAGCGGACGTGCTGTTCGCGGCGCATCTGCTTGGGAAGACCGACATATCGCTCTACGATGGAAGCTGGAGCGAATGGGGCGCGGACCCCTCGACCCCGAAAGCGACGGGGCCGGCATGAGCGGCGACAAGGACGATGTGCGGCCGCTGACCCAGTTAGTGCAGGCGGGGCGCAAGGCGGAATGGACCGGGATGCCCGGCCAGCCCGGCGGCATCGTCAATCCGCCGGTGTGGCGGGCATCGACGATCCTCTATGACGATGTCGCGCACCTCCGGGCTGCGGTGCATGACACGCATGAGCGGCTGTTCTATGGCCGGAAGGGCACGCCGACTGCCTGGTCACTGGCGGACGCGCTGACATCGCTGGAGCCGGGCGCGCAGGCCACTGCCTTGTTCCCGTCGGGGGTCGCGGCCATTGCCTGCGCACTGATGGGCGTGCTGAGGCCCGGCGATCAGCTTCTGATGGTCGACAGCGCCTACGACCCGACCCGTAATTTCTGCGAGAAGGTCCTGCGGCCTTTCGGCGTCGACACCGTTTACTATGATCCTCTTGCCGGCGCGGCAATCGCCGAACTTTGTACCATGCGCACGCGCGCGATCTTCATGGAAAGCCCCGGCAGCCTGACGTTCGAAGTACAGGATGTGCCTGCCATCGTCGCCGTGGCCAAGGCGCATGATATCGTCACGCTGATCGACAATACATGGGCCACGCCGCTGTACTTCCAGCCGCTCGCGCTCGGCGTCGACATCAGCATCCTCGCCTGCACCAAATATATCGTCGGGCATAGCGACGTGATGCTGGGTTCCGTGACGGCCAACGCAGCGACATGGGAGAAAGTGCGCAGCAGCGCGCAACTGTTCGGGCAGATGACCAGCCCCGACGACGCATGGCTGGCGTCTCGCGGATTACGCACGCTGGGCGTGCGCCTCGCGCAGCATCAATCGGGGGCTTTGGCTGTCGCGCAATGGCTGTCGGAGCAACCCGAAGTTGCGTGCGTGCTGCATCCAGCTTTGGCTGAATGCCCCGGCCATGCGATCTGGAAACGGGATTTCACAGGGGCGAGCGGGCTGTTTTCCTTCGTGCTGACCGGCGGGAGCGGCGTGGCCGCCGACAAGGCGAGAGCGGCCCTGATCGATAGCCTTGCGCATTTCGGCATCGGCTATAGCTGGGGCGGTTTCGAGAGCCTGGCCTTGCCAGTCGACCCTCGGCGCTACCGGAGCGCGACGCGATGGGACGCCGAGGGTCTGGTCGTGCGCCTCAACATCGGCCTTGAAGATCCGGCCGACCTGATCGCAGACCTGGACGCAGGGCTGGCCCGCTGGCGCCAGGCGATCTGAAACAACATTAGATGTTCAGATATGCCGCCCGCATGACTATATAGGCTGCATGTTCAACAGCCTGCCTTCGCTGATCCTGCTGTTCGTCGCTACGGTCGCGGCGATGGAGGCGTTCGCCTATGTCATGCATCGCTGGGTCATGCACGGCTTCGGCTGGTTCCTGCACGAGAGCCATCACCGGCCGCGGACGGGCAACTGGGAACTCAACGACGCCTATTTCGCGATCTTCGCCGCACCTGCCATCGTCCTGCTGCTGGGCGGGGTGCAACTTGGCTGGGGCCATTGGGCCACGGCTGTTGGCGCGGGCATAACCGCTTACGGGATGATCTACCTCGGCTTCCACGATTTCATCGTGCATCGGCGCGTCAATCACCGATATGTCCCGCGCTCACCCTATATGAAGCGGATCGTGCAGGCGCACCGGCTCCATCACGCCGTGGAGACGAAGGAGGGCACGGTCAGCTTCGGCTTCCTGGTCGCGTCGAAGCCCGAACATTTGAAAGCGGAACTCGCACGGCGTGGTCGTGCAGGGGTCCGCGCACCAGCGGCAGCCGTCGTTCCGGACTGACCTAAAGCTCCATCAGGCGGTCGCCGATCAGCCCCAGCAGGGTGATCTCCGCGCTGAGCTGATCGAATGACACATGCACATGCGCATTCTTCTGATCGCGGCAGCCGAACCCGTCCGGCTCGGCGCCCTGAAAGCCGGATACGATCAGGCCCCTGAACCGGTCGATCCGCTGAAGGTCCCGCTCAAGCGCGGCGATGTCCGAAAGCACCGTAGCATTGCGACGATCCCGTATGGAAACCATGGCGCGCAATTCACCGAAAAGCTTGGCCATTCCCGGCCGGGTTCGCGAACCGAGCGTCCGGACGTCACCCGCCGCCTCGCGCAACATGCCGATCTTCTGTTCGAGGCGCTGCTCCAGCACGCCCCAAGCGCATATGAGACGACCGACCCCGCATAGAAGATCGTCGTCCAGTGCGTTCAGGCCATTGAAGGCGGGCATATGCTTCATCAACATGATCTGTTCTTTCCCAACCCGATGGATGAGAAAGTACATGTCCCCGGCGCGGCAGCATAGTGCCAGCGGGGCATGAACGGGCCTCTGCTCGCATAATGAGCACGGCTTAACTTATGTTGTGCGAGACTTTTGCGGATGAGGGTCCCGAATCACAGCAACAGAGAAAACGTGCGTATAATCAGAAGTCTACCGCGATCCCCTTGCGCTCCCAATCACCATAGCGGGTGGGGCTCAACTTCTCCTCAACGGCAGGCTCCTTGTCGAGGGGATCCGGAGTCGGAACCGGCGGGCTTTTGGAAAGATGGGCGGGTGGCTTAACATGATCGGGACGCTTTGCCATGGCCGGTGTTCCTCACATTGACGGGTTGCAGGCGCAATCCCACATTCATTTCGTGCCTGCTATTTGGGCCCTGAAGGAGCGAGCGACAAGTGAACGGACTGAAGACGACAATGCTGCTGGCGGCGATGACGGCGCTGTTCATGGCGTTGGGCTACACTATCGGCGGCGGGGCAGGCGCGGTGATCGCGCTGCTGGTAGCTGCGGGCATGAACCTCTTCACCTTCTGGAATGCCGATCGCATCGTCCTGTCCATGCACGGGGCACGGGAAGTGGATGCCCGATCCGAGCCTGAATTCTACGCGCTGGTGGGCACGCTGGCCCAGTGCGCCTCGCTGCCGATGCCGAAGGTGTACGTCATCGACTCGCCGCATCCCAATGCCTTCGCGACCGGGCGGGACCCCGATCATGCCGCAGTGGCCGCGACCACGGGCCTGCTGTCGATGCTGAGCCGCGATGAAGTGGCAGGCGTCATGGCGCATGAACTCGGCCATGTGAAGAACCGCGACACGCTGATCATGACGATGGTCGCGACCATTGCCGGCGCTATTTCGATGCTGGCGAACTTCGGCCTGTTCTTCCGCGGTGGTGATGGCAATGGCAATCACAACATGGCCGCGAGCATTCTTGCCGTGATCGTCGCGCCTTTCGCCGCGATGATCGTACAAATGGCGATCAGCCGGACCCGCGAGTATAGCGCCGATCGGGCGGGCGCTGAAATCAGTGGAAACCCGCGTGCGCTCGCCTCGGCCCTGTCCAAGATCGCGGGCCATGCTGCGCGCATTCCCAATCCCGTGAGCGAGCGCAATCCGGCCGCAGCGCAACTCTACATCGTTCCGACGCAGCTCAGCGAAATGTTCTCTACTCATCCGGCAACGGAGAGCCGGATTGCCGCGCTGGAGCAGATGGCCAGCACCATGCCGCCGCCGCGCATGACCGAAACCGCGAGCACGCCCCCCAAGGCACCCTCTGCGCTGCGCCCGGCCGCGCGCAGATCCAGCGCGCTCCATCCGCATCGCCGTTAAAGCACTGCGGGTGACGCCGCGGACAAATGACGCTAGGGGAGCGCCATGGCTTCCACTCCACCGATCTCCCGCTATCCCGCCCGTGCGCCCGAAGCACCCGGCCTGCCCGCCCGCCGCGCCGCGCTGCGCCTGCTGGATGCAGTCCTGCGGCGCGGCGATCCGCTGGAAATCGCGCTTCACGGCGCGAGCCAGGGTATCGTGGACCGCGCCGACCGGGCTCTGGTCCATGCCATCGCCGCCGAGACCTTGCGCCACTTGCCCGACCTCGATGCGCTCATCGACAGCGCCACGCGTAACCGCCTGCCCGACGATGCCAAGGCGCGGATGGTTCTGCGCCTGGCTTTAGTTCAGACGCTGGTGCTGGGTACGCCGCCGCATGCCGCCATCGCGACAGCCCTTCCGCTTGTGGACGGCGGCCCGAGGAAGCTGGTGCATGGCGTGTTCGGCACCTTGATGCGCGGCACGGCGACCCTGCCGGAGCTGCCGACGCTGTTGCCTGAAGTTGCCGCCCGATGGGCCAAGCAGTGGGGCGATGCGATGCCGGAGGCGGCTGCCAGAGCGTTCGTGGTTCGCCCTCCGGTAGACATCAGCCTGCGCGACCCTGCTGAGACCGCACTCTGGGCGGAACGGCTGGGCGGAGAGTCGCTCGCCCCCGGCCACGTCCGCCTGCCCGCGCATGATGCGATACCGGAATTGCCGGGCTTCGACGACGGTGCATGGTGGGTGCAGGATCTTGCCGCCTCGATCCCGGCGCGTTTGCTCGGCGCGGGCGAGGGTCGCAAGGTGCTGGACCTGTGCGCCGCGCCGGGCGGCAAGACCATGCAACTGGCCGCTGCCGGATGGGCCGTCACGGCGCTCGACCAGTCGGCGAAGCGACTTGCGCGGCTGTCCGATAATCTGGCGCGTGTGGATTTGTCCGCCGATGTCGTCACGGCGGACTTGCGCAGCTGGCAACCCGATCAGCCTGCGGACGCCGTGCTGCTCGACGCGCCCTGCACGGCTACCGGCATTTATCGCCGACACCCTGACGTGCTGCACCGCATAGGACAGAAGCAGATTGCCGAGCTGGCCGAGTTGCAGGCGGCATTGCTAGCGCGGGCGGCCGATTGGGTGAAGCCCGGCGGTACGCTGATCTATGCCACATGCTCGCTGGAAAAAGCCGAAGGGGAGGAGCAGATCAGCCGCTTCCTGTCGAAAAACGCCGGGTTTACAATGGCTCACCCGAGGCCAGGTGAATTGCCTCAAGGCATCGAGCCAGCTCCGGAAGGCTGGATCAGGACGCTGCCTGCCACGCTGGCCGACAAGGGCGGCACGGACGGCTTCTTCATTGTGCGCCTGGTTCGCAACTGAAGCTGCAACAGCGGTTGCACCGCCCGATTCGCGCGGCTAAGGCGATGGGTTAATGAGCGCCGATCAAACAAGACCCGTCCTGATTGCCCCCTCCATCCTCTCCGCCGACTTTGCGCGGCTGGGCGAGGAAGTGCGCGCGATCGACGCGGCAGGCTGCGATTGGGTCCATGTCGATGTGATGGATGGGCATTTCGTCCCCAACATCACCATCGGCCCGGCTGTCGTGAAGGCGCTGCGCCCGCACACGGCAAAGCCGCTCGACGTCCACTTGATGATCTCTCCGATCGACAGCTTTCTCGACGCTTTCGCCGAAGCAGGCGCCGACATCCTGACTGTCCATCCCGAGGCTGGCCCGCATATCCACCGCACGGTCCAGCACATCAAGAGCCTTGGCAAGATGGCCGGCGTCGTGCTCAATCCCGGCACGCCCGCCAAGATGCTCGATTATCTGATCGATGACGTCGACCTGATCCTGGTGATGAGCGTCAATCCGGGTTTCGGCGGGCAGAGCTTCATCGAAAACCAGCTTCGCAAGATCGAGGCTATCCGCAAGATGATCGACAAGACGGGGCGCGACATCCGCCTGCAGGTCGACGGCGGCATAGACTTCGCGACCGCCCCGCGCGCCATCGCGGCAGGGGCGGATGTGCTGGTCGCGGGCACGGCGACATTCCGCAGCGGAGCGGATGCCTATGCGGATAATATACGAAGGCTGAGGGGCGGGTGAACGAGAGGACACGCACCCGCGCGAAACCTCCTGTCGAACTTCCCGACCTGAACGACGGTCCGGAGATCGAGGAGGGCAAGCGTCTCATCCGCGTTTCGGATGACAAGGGGCTGTCGCTCGCTACCCGGATCGCCGACCGTTTTTATCGCCTGACATGGCGCACCCCGCTCCACTCGGTTCGGTTGAAGGGCAAGTTTCCGCTCAAGCTGCTCGCGGTGCCGACCGACAATATTCCCGGCGATGTGCGCTCGGGACAAGCGTTGCGGGCAGGCTATTTCCTGTTCCGGGGGCTGAAGCAGCCAGTCGACACGCTCGATTTCGCCACGCTGGACCTGCCGCCCGCCTTTCAGGATTACATCCACAGCTTCCGCTGGCTGCGCGACCTGTCGACCGTGGCTACGCGCGAACAGGGTGCGCCGATCGCCGAAGCCATCACCCGCAAATGGCTGGAAGCCCACGCCGAAAAGCCGAGCGAACCCGCATGGCGTGCCGATAATGCCGGATGGCGGCTGTTCTTCTGGACGAGCCAGGCGCCGCTGATCCTCTCGTCCAGCGATCTGGTCTATCGCTCGCTGATGCTCAACTGCATTGCGCGTACGGCCCGGCATCTCGATCAAGGCGCGGAGAACGCGCCTGTCGGACTGCACCGGCTGGTGGCGTGGGGCGCTGTCGTGGCCGCGTCGATGCTGCTTCCGGGCGGGGGGCCGCGCAAGGTGTTCGGCGAAGCGGGGCTGCGCCGCGCGATCGACAGCGCTTTTCATGCCGATGGTGGTGCGATCTCCCGTTCGCCGCTGGCGCAGCTGGATGGCGTGATGCTGCTCGCCATGCTCCGCGCGGTCTATGATGTGCGGCGGGAAGACATGCCCGGCTTCATCACCGAAGCGCTTAATCGCGCTGTGGCTGCATTGCTTGGCCTGACCCATGGCGACCGCAGCCTCGGAAGCTGGCAGGGTGCGGGCGCGACGGACCATCTGCAGGTCGAAGCGGTGGTGGCTGCGAGCGGTGTCCGAACGCGTCCGCTGAGGCAGGCGAGGGACTGGGGCTATCAGCGGCTGACCAATGGCGGCACCGTATTGTTGGCCGATGCCGCGCCGCCGCCGATTGCCCGTCTGGCATCAGCAGGGTGCGCGTCGACGGGCGCCATCGAGCTGAGCGACGGCCCGCACCGCCTGATCGTCAATTGCGGCGGCGCTGCGCTGGCGGGCGCGGCGATCACCGAAGACTTGGCGCAGGGCCTGCGAACGACGGCGGCGCACAGCACGCTCGTTCTGGCGGACAGCAACTCGACGGCTATCCTGGGGGATGGCACGCTGGGCAAAGGCGTCACCGAAGTCGAACTGAACCGGCAGGAGCTGGAGACCGGCAGCCGCCTCGAACTCAGCCATGACGGTTATGTCCGCCGCCTGGGTTACGTGCATCGCCGGCTGCTCATGTTGAGCACGGACGGCCGGGAACTGCGCGGCGAGGATATGCTGCTGCCTGCCCAGCGCCGCCGGAAGCCGGCCGTAACGCCATTCGTCATACGCTTCCACCTTGCGCCGGGCGTCGAACCGACACTGACCGCGGACGCCCAGGGCGCATTGCTGCGCATCGACCTAGGAGCGCTCTGGCAATTCCGGACGGGCAACGGCACGCTGTCGATCGAAGACAGCCTGTGGGTCGATGGCGATGGCTGCCCGCATGCCTGCCAGCAGCTGGTCGTGACAGGCGAAGCGCAGCCGGGCGGCACCAGCACGGGATGGCTGCTGAAGCGCGTCGGCTGACGCTTTGCCCTGCGACTGAGGGCTGTTATTTCCGCAAAAGCCAATTAAGGGGTCTGCGACATCATGGCCCAGCGGGAAATCACTTCATGACCGACATCACCATCAAACGCGCGCTCCTGTCGGTTTCGGACAAGGCGGGACTCATTGAACTGGGTGAAGCGCTGGCCTCGCACGGCGTGGAGCTGGTGTCGACGGGCGGCACGGCCAAGGCGCTGCGCGATGCTGGTCTGGCGGTGATGGACATCAGCGACCTCACTGGCTTTCCCGAAATGATGGATGGCCGCGTCAAGACGCTGCATCCGATCGTGCATGGCGGCCTGCTGGCGGTGCGGGACAATCCCGAACATGTCGCCGCGATGGAAGGCCATGGCATCGGCGCAATCGATCTGGTCGTGGTCAACCTTTATCCCTTCGCGGCCACCGTCGCCAAGGGTGCCTCGCGTGAGGAGATCATCGAGAACATCGATATTGGTGGGCCTTCGATGGTCCGTTCCGCCGCCAAGAATCATGAAAGCGTGGCCATCGTAACCGACCCGTCGGACTATGCGCGCCTGATAGCGGAAATGGCGGAGAAGAGCGGCGCGACGAGCTACGATTTCCGGCGATTGCTGGCCGCCAAAGCCTATGCGGCCACGGCGGCTTATGACAGCATGATCGCCACCTGGTTCGCTTTTGCCGATCAGGGCACGATGTTCCCGGAGAGCATGGCCGTCGCCAGCACTCTTGCGTCGACCTTGCGTTACGGCGAGAACCCGCACCAGTCCGCCGGGCTATATGTTCCCGTCACGCCCGGCGCCAGCGGCATCGCGCAGGCTATACAGCTTCAGGGCAAGGAGTTGTCGTACAACAACTACAACGATGCCGACGCCGCGCTGGAACTGGTAAGCGAGTTCCGCGATGGCCCGCCCACGGTCGTCATCGTTAAGCACGCTAATCCCTGCGGCGTCGCCAGCGGCGGCACGCTTATCGAAGCCTATGAGGCGGCACTTGCGTGCGACAGCGTTTCGGCATTCGGTGGGATCATTGCCGTCAACCGCCCCCTCGATGGGCCGACCGCCGAAGCGATCAGCGGGATCTTTACCGAAGTCGTCGTTGCGCCTGCCGCGGACCATGCGGCACGGGAGATCTTCGCGCGGAAGAAGAACCTGCGCCTGCTTCTCACCGGAGAACTGCCGGACCCGAAGCGCGCCGGGCTGGCGATGAAGAGCATTGCGGGCGGGATATTGTTCCAAAGCCGGGACAATGGCCAGATATCGCGCGATGCGCTGAAGGTCGTGACCAAGCGTCAGCCGACGGAGCAGGAACTCGCCGACTGCCTGTTCGCCTGGACCGTCGCCAAGCATGTGAAGTCGAACGCCATCGTATATGCGCAGGGTGGAAGCACCGCGGGCATCGGCGCCGGGCAGATGAACCGGCTCGAGTCCGCGCGCATCGCCGCGTGGAAAGGGAGGGACGCCGCCGACAAGGCGGGATGGGCATCGCCGCGCACCATCGGTTCGGCTGTCGCATCCGACGCGTTCTTCCCCTTCGCCGACGGACTGCTTGCGGCAGTAGAGGCCGGGGCGACGGCGGTGATTCAGCCTGGCGGCTCCATTCGCGACGATGAAGTCATTCGCGCTGCCGACGAGGCGGGTCTGGCGATGGTCTTCACCGGAATGCGCCATTTCCGGCATTGAGCGCTGCGCTGCAGCGACGAATGTGTCTTCTATATGTCCTGATGAAGTCCTATCTTTGCCCATCCGCAACGACGGATGCACGAAGAAACATAAGGACGAGGATATGCTGGAGAGAACATGGAAGGGCGTAGCCGCGGCTGCGCTCCTTATACCCGTTGTAGCGGGAGCTCACGTGAACGACAGGTCGCTGGTGGTGTCGGGCGACTATGATGGCGAAAGCCGGAGCATAACTGTTTCGATGGCCGATCTCGACTTGCGCCGGGACCCTGCCCTGCAGACCGCGCAGACGCGTATCCGCCACGCCGCTGAGGGCTCTGTTGCAAAGATTGGCGGCAGTCAGAGGTAGGCTGTCGCTCTGCGCCGATCAGGCGGCTGCTGCGAAATGGT
>NZ_JARYGI010000039.1:0-33870 GCF_033795625.1 Sphingobium sp.
CCTCTTGCCCATTTCCAAACTCCTTCATAATCCAAAATAACAGAGATTCTGGACCACTCAGAAGGGGGCAGATCAGGTGGAGGTGGTCGACCGCGAGGGCAATCTGTTCAGCTGTACGCCGAGTTCCGGTTGGTTGCTGGGCGGCGCCTATGTTGCGGGCGACACCGGCGTGCCGATGAGCAATCGCATGACGGTGTTCGACCTCGATCCAGAAAGCCCCAATGTGCTCGCGCCGGGCAAGCGGCCGCGCACGACGCTCTCGCCCTGCATCGTGATGAAGGAGGGCGCGCCTTTCCTCGCCATCGGCACGCCGGGCGGCGACAATCAGGACCAGCAGATCATGAATGTGCTGCTGCGGGTGCTCGCCTTTGGTCAGCCTCTGCAGGCGGCGATTGAGGCGCCGCGGATTAACTCCAACCACTTCCACGGTTCGTTCATGGTCAAGAAGGATGAACCCGGCGTGCTGGAGATCGAGGACCGGGTGCCGGAGGATGTGCGGGCGGCGTTGAAGGCGCGCGGACACAAGCTGGACGTGCTTGGTCCCTATGGCGTTTCGACAGGCATCGTCGCCGCCGGAGTGGCGCCGGGCCTGGGCACATTGCGGGGCGGCGCGGACGTAAGGCGCGAACGCTACGTCTTTGGTTGGTAACTTCTTCAGGGCTCAAGGGGTATTCGCATGAGGCATGTCATGGCGTCGCTACTGCTGGCGGCAACGGCGCTCGCAGGAGTCACGCCGGTTGCGGTTCGCGCGGAGCCGGTGCAGCCCCTTCCGCCGGGCCAGGGTAAGACAGTCGCATTCGATGTCCATGAGGGCACGTCGATGGCGGTGTCCGTCTCCCCCAACGGCGAATTTCTGGCCGTGGATCTTCAGGGCAGCCTGTGGATCATCCCCGCGAAGGGCGGCAGGGCGAAGCTCATCACCGACTATTTCAACGATGCGCGCCAGCCGGTGTGGTCGCCCGACAGCAAGACGCTGGCCTACTTCGCCTATCGTGACGGCGGATATGACCTATGGACGGTGTCGCCTGACGGGTCCGGCGCGAAGAAGCTGACCGAGGGCACCTATGACGATCGGGAGCCCGCATGGTCGCCGGACGGCAGCAAGATCGCCTTCTCCTCCGACCGGCAGGGGTCGGCGAGCTACAATATCTGGACGATCGAAGTCGCTACCGGCAAGCTTGAGCAGATCACCAGCAATCCCGATGAAGACCGGATGCCGACATGGTCGCCGGATGGACGAGAGATCGCCTATTCCAGCACCCAGGGCGCGCAGACGGCCTTGTGGGCGGTGGCGCTGTCAGGTGGCAAGGAGCGGATGCTGAAACAGGTCGAGGGCCGTGTCGACGCGCCTTCCTGGGGACCCGACGGGCAGCTTGCCTATGTCGTAGCGGACGCCAAAGGCAGCCGCCTTGAAATCGACGGCAAGCCGGTATCAGGGGACGAGAATGTCTTTCCGTTCCGCGTGTCCTGGCTGCCGGGGAAGGGCGGCTATTACTACGTTTCCGATGGCCGTATCCGCCGCCGTTCGGGGAGCCGCGTCGCGGAAGTCCCGTTTACCGCAAAGCTGGAAGTCACGCGGCCGCAATATACGCGCGCCAGGCGTGACTTCGACACCACGACACCGCGCCGCGCGCTGGGCATCGTCAAGCCTGCCATTTCTCCTGACGGAAGCCAGATCGCTTTCGTCGCTCTGGGCGACCTCTATCTGATGCCTGCCGCTGGCGGCACTCCGGAGAACCTGACCAAGGATCACGCGATGGAGGCCGACGTCGCTTGGTCCCCGGACGGATCGAGCCTCGTCTACACGTCCGACAAGGGCGGTGGCTTGCCGCAATTGTGGATACGCAACCTGAGGACTGGCCGGGACCGCCAGCTCACGCGGATGGATACACAGCCGCTCGGCGCGGACTGGTCGCCGGACGGGACGCGCATCGCCTTCATCGACGTTGACGGCATGTGGGGCGTAGCGGGCGTATGCGTAGTCGACGTCGCGACTGGCGCGATCACGCGGTTGCAAGCGTCGTTGGGCCAGCCGGGCTCGCCAAGCTGGTCCGCGGACGGCAAGAACGTCGCCATCGGGCTTTCGTACAAATTCTCATCCAGCTTCCGCGAAGGCACCAATCAGATCTACGTGATCCCGGCGGATGGCAAGGGCCCGCCCGTGTGGCAGGTCCCGCAGGCGAACGCGTCGATAGACACGCGCGGCGGCGGCGGACCAGCATGGTCGCCCGATGGCACGAAGATGGCGGCGATCTACGAAGGTGTGCTTAAGATCTGGCCCGTGTCGGCCGATGGCACCCCCTCTGGCCCGCCGCGCAGCTATACGTCCGAGATTTCCTACTTCCCGTCATGGGCCGGGGATTCCAGGACGATCATCTACCAGTCCGCTGACAAGGTGAAGTCGATCGACATCGAGACTGGAGTCATCCGGGAAATTCCCGTCAATCTGAGCTACACGCTGGCGAAGCCCGCCGGGCGGACTGTCGTGCACGTCAGCAATCTGGTCGACGCCGTTCAGGACGTGACGCAGCATGACAAGGACATCGTGATCGAGGGGAACCGGATCGCGTCGATCAGCGATCATGACCCGGCGCTGCATACGTCCGCCGCCAAGTTCGTCGACGGAACCGGGCTGACGGCGATCCCCGGCCTCATCGAACATCATGCGCATGTGCAGAAGGATTTCGGCGCGAACGCGCATCGGGCGTGGCTCGCTTATGGCATCACCACCGTGCGCGATCCAGGCAATCAGCCCTATGACGGCGTGGAGGATCGCGAGGCCAGCGAAGCAGGCGTGCGCATCGGGCCGCGCATCTACACCAACGGGCCGTTGCTGGAATGGCAGCGCGTCTATTACAAGATGGGCGTGGCCGTGGCCGGCCCGGCTCATCTGGAGCGCGAACTGGAGCGCGCCCGGCTGCTGAAATATGACGTGATGAAGAGTTACGTCCGGATGCCCGACCTCTACCAGCGGCGGATCGTCGATGCGGCGCACAAGATGGGTGTTCCGGTGACGGGCCACGAAATCTATCCCGCCGCCTATACGGGCGTAGACGCCACCGAACATATGGGCGCGACGAGCCGGCGGGGATATTCGCCAAAGCAGGGGCCGCAGGCGCGCTCCTATGAGGATGTGATCCAGCTGTTCGGGCAGAGCCAGCGCGTGCTCACGCCGACGAACTTCGGCGCGCTGCTCGGCTATCTGGAGAAAAATCCCGCCTACAAGAACGACTCTCGCTTGGGGCTGTATCCCGGCTGGGCGCAAAAGTCGGTGCTGGAGCAGAATCCGATGCTGATGACGATGCGGCAGTCGATGCTGGCGGGAAGCTTGCAGTCGCTAAAAGCCATGTATGACGCGGGAACCCGGATCACGGCCGGGACGGACACGACGATCGCCATCAACCTGCACGCCGAGATCGCCTCCTATGTCGATGCGGGATTGACGCCGTTCCAGGCGCTGCAATCGGCGACAAGGACGCCTGCGGAGGCGCTCAATCTGGACGCGGGAACCATCGAAGCGGGCAAGCTTGCCGACATCGTGCTGCTTGAGGGCGATCCGCGCGAGAACATCGCAAATACCTTCAACGTGCGGAAAGTCATTACCAACGGCCGGCCCTTCAGTGTGGATGAACTGGTGAAGATGGGAGAGAAGCCCTGATGTCGGCCATTTCACGGGCGGCGCGGAAGTGCGCGGGGCAGATATGGGAGTGAAAGTGTTGGGAAGAGCAAGCCTTGCATTTTGCGCAGCGGTCAGTCTGACGGCGATGGCCTTTCAGGCGCCTGCACGTGCTGCGCCAGAGCCGGGGGAGGCCGCGTTCCGGGCGTTGTTCAAGGAGATGGTGGAAATCGATTCCAGTTTCGACACGGGCAACTGCACGACGGTCACGGAGAAAGTCGCGGCGCGGATGAAGGCGGCGGGCTTTCCCCAGGCAAATCTGCACCTGTTCGTGCCGGAAGGGCACCCCAAGGCGGGCGCGCTTGTCGCCGTGTATCCGGGGCGCGATCCCAAGCTGAAGGCCGTGCTGATGCTGGGCCATATCGACGTCGTGAACGCGCGGCGGGCGGACTGGACCCGCGACCCCTTCACCCTGATCGAGGAGGGCGGCTATTTCTACGCGCGTGGCGTCGCGGACATGAAGGCGCAGGATGCGATCTGGGCCGACAATCTGCTGCGCTATCAGGCGGAAGGGTACAAGCCGCTGCGCACCATCAAGATGGCGCTGACCTGCGGCGAGGAGGGGCTGTACCTCAATGGCGCGAAATGGCTGGTCGACAATCAGCGGGAACTGGTGGACGCGGGCATAGCGCTCAACGAAGGCGGATATGGCGAGTTGGACGCGACCGGCAAATATATCGACCAGACGTTCCAGGCTGCACAGAAGGTGGTGATGAGCTTCACGCTGGAGACTACCAATCCCGGCGGTCATTCATCCCTGCCGCGCCCGGATAATGCGATCTACAGCCTGGCTCGCGCGCTCGACAAGCTCAGCAAATATGATTTTCCCGTCCAGTTCATAGACGCGAACCGCGGCTACTTCACGAAGATGGCGAAGATCTTGGGTGGCGAGGAAGGCGCGGCGATGACCGCGATTGTCGCCAATCCGGAGGACAGGGCGGCAAGCGACATACTCAACCGCTCGCCCGCCTATCATTCGATGCTGCGCACGACCTGCGTTGCGACCTTGCTGTCGGCCGGCCATGCCGGTAACGCCCTTCCGCAGCGGGCAACGGCAACTATCAATTGCCGCGTCATTCCGGGCGTGCCGACCGAGGAGATCCAGGCGACGCTCGCGAAGGTCATCGACGATCCGGACGTCAAGATCACGGCAGGCCGGACCTATAAACCTGCCGCGCCTGCGCCGGTTACGGACGCGGTTTTCGGCCCGGCGCAGCGTGCATCGGCGGCAGTGTGGCCCCGCGTGCCGATGGTGCCGCACATGGCGACAGGCGCCACCGACGCCGTGACGCTGAATGCCGCCGGCATCCCGACCTATGGGATTTCGGGCATCTTCCGCGATCCCGATGGCAATGGCGTGCATGGCCTCAACGAGCGCATCCGCGTGAGGTCGGTAATGGAGGCGAGGAAATTCCTCTACCGCTTGGTGAAAGCGTACGCAGACCAAGCTGAATAGAGGCTCCCCTCACCATCAGGCAATGATCCTGCGTCACCATCGAAACCGCACGCCGCCGAACACGGCTCGCCCGATGCCAGGATTGAAAAGCTCCGATGCAGCGTTTGCGACCCCCGCCGTCGCAACAGCGGAGATGTAATGCTTGTTCGTGAGATTGCGGCCTTCGACATAGGCGGACCAACGGCCATCCACGTCGAGCCCGGCCTTGAGATTGAGCAATGTGTAAGGATCGACCGTAAGCGTGTTGGCGTTGTCCGCGTAATAATGTCCAGGCGCCCATTCAACATTGGGTCCGGCATAGAAGCCGCTTGGGTGCTTGTAGAGCAGTTCGGCACGCAGATAATGTCTTGGGACGCCCGGCAACTCATTGTCGCCGTAGATCGGGTCGCCATCAAAGAAGAAGTCGCTGTAGGTATAGGCAGCGGTGATCGTCAGCTTGTCGCCTGACACGAGGGCCGACAGGGGAATGGCGGCATCAAGTCCTGCCTCGATGCCCTGATGCACGGTTTGGCCAGCGTTGATGATGCTGCATGCGCTGAACGGGCCGGTGGTCAAGCATTGCAACTCGCCCCTGATCACCGAGCGGTAGAGGGATAGGTCCCAGCCGATGGCACCGCGACGTCCGCGGGTGCCGATCTCGTATGTCGTTGCCCGCTGCGCGCGAAGATCTACCCCACCCGCGGGGGTAATGATGTTGGCGTCATAGCTCGGCACTTCGGCGCTGCGCGACACGTTGGCGAACACCTGCCACTCAGCATCGACATCCCAAAGCACGCCAAACCTCGGGCTCCATAGGTCATAGCTCTTCTTGCCTGACTGATCGCCGTTGGAAAGGAAGCGGTCGCGGCGGTGCCGGCTCGCGTGCAGAAACTGGATGCCGGCAATAATCGCGAGATTCGGCCGCAGGTAGAGCGAGTCTTCCGCATAAGCCGAAACATTCTTCGATCTGTCCATCATGGAAGCGGTCGGCGCGCCCTTCACGGCGCCGGGCAGATTGACGAAATAGTCTGTGTCGTTGGTACCGGCCTGAATATTGGCGCCGATGATCAGGCGGTTGCGGATACTTCCCAGCGATCGATCATCTACGGCGCGCACGAACCCGCCATAGTCGTTAGAATTGAAGTCGTAATACTGGAAGATCGGATGATCGACGTCGCGATGATTGTAGAAGACGCTCAGGTCGACCGTCGTCTTTCCGAAGTGCAAAGTGGTCTTGTTGGCGATGCGGATCGAATCGACATTGCGCTGCTGATCCTGGATGATCCATATGGGGTTTGCCGATCGGGGTGCGTTGATCGCCTGGTCTTTATTGACCTCGCCCGGGATATGCTGGTTCGTCGTGGCGCCATAGACGTAGAAGCGCGTCTGGACGCCCGGCGAGATTTGATAGCCGACGTTGATATTGCCGCGGATCGCATCGCCGCCGCTATGATCGCGATACCCATCGATCCGCTGCGCCGAGATCGTCGCGAAATAGTCGAGCGCGCCTGACACGCCGCCAGTGCTGGCCTGACCTTTGACATAACCGAAGCTGCCGACGTCGATGCGCGCGTCGAGCGGCGAGGCGTCGCTGCCCGTAGGCGTCACAAGATTGATCGCTCCCCCCAGTGCGTTCGATCCGTAGCGCAGGGCATTGGCGCCCTTGAACACCTCGACATAGCGATAGGCGCTGGGATCGACCTCGAAGAGATCCAGCAGGCCATCTGATGCGTTCAGCGGAATGCCGTCGATATACATGGTCACACCGCGGTTGCCGTAGGCACGCGACAATCCGGAACCGCGTATCGAAACGCGGGCGTCATCGCCCATCCTGGGCTGGGTGATCACTCCAGGGACATAGGCAAGGATGTCCTTGATGGTCTGGACGGGCGTGTTCTTGAACGCCGTGTCGGGGACCACCGCGACCGCGCCGGGTGTGCGCCGGATGGCGGCGGTGGCTTGCGCAGTATCGGGCGTTGCCGTCACGACAATGTCGCTGAAGCGCACGCTGTTCTCATCGTCACTGTCTGAGGTGCGCGCGAAAGCGGGCGTGGCAAAGCATATCGAAGCTGCGGATGCAGCAAGTAGAATTTTCACGGGTCTGATCCACCATATGGTCGAGGCCGAGCCGCAACGCGGTCGGACACAATGTCTGAGTCGAGTAAGTCGCGCCGCGTCGCCACGGACGTGCGCAGGCACGATCCACTACAGGCTGCAGAGACGACTTCTTAGGTCAGATCAGGGATGGAGGACCCCGCAAGGGCGGGCGCAGATAAGGCGGCGCGACAGTGGCCAGCGGCACGACGACGCGTAGCCCCAGAGCCAAGACAAAGAGAATTGCTGACGCAAGCAATAGGGGATCTGCCGCAGCCAGGAGCGGTGCGGACAGGCTGGCAAAGGCGCAGGGCTGCTCCGCTTTGCCCGGCTGCTCGCCACCCTTTTTTTCTTGCCCCGTGCCGGGGATCGTCATGACCATCGTCACCGGCCCCGTCCCGGAGCAGATGCTGACGATGAACTGTCCTCCGGATATGACCGGCATGTATCCGGCCGAAACGACAAGCTTCAAGGCAAGTGCCAGCGCTAGCACAAAGCCTGCCAGCTTAGGATTGTCGAAAACGAGGCGGCGGATCGCTTGCACCGCGCCGCTCTAGTGGCGGCAGGGAAGCTTGTCATCCGGAATGCATGAACTTCATCCAAATAGCTACGATGGCCGATGACTCGAAGGGATCGTGCAGCAGCACGGAGGCTTCTTCTGCGTTTATCGGGATAGCACGCAAAGCGGTGAATCTGCCTGACATTGCCGTCCGTTTCGGTCTATCTGCTGACGGATGATGCGGAGTGATGATATGGCGGCCCCTGGCGCGTCCCGGGCAGCCTCGACTGCAGAGCCGGGCGTTGCGGTGGTAGTGCTCAATTGGCGGCGGCCACAGGAAACGATTGCCTGTGTCCTCAGCGTGCTGAAGCTGGATTACTCCCATCTGGACATCATCGTCTGCGACAACCAGTCGGAGGATGGCTCTGTCGAAACGATCCTTGCCGGCCTGGAGAGCAGCCTGCCGCTGATGAACGAACAGCGCCGTGCGCAGAACATGGCGGAGTTCGCGCTTTGCCAAGTATCGCCGGAGGCGCGTGAGCTTCTCACATCGCCTGCGGATAGGCGACGGCTCTGGATCGCTTCGACGGGGCGCAACGGAGGCTATGCTTTCGGCAACAATGTGGGCATTCGCCTGGCTCTCCTGGACCGGGAAGTGGAGTATGTCTGGGTCCTCAACAATGACACCTTCGTCGATTGGCACGCGCTCCGAGCCCTGGTCGGGCAAGTGGCCAAGGATACTTCGATTGGCATCTGCGGCGCGAAAGTTCTCTACTCGCAGGACGAAGGGCAAGTCCAAACCCTTGGCGGCGGCCGTTTCCTTCCCTATCGCGCCCGCTGCGAACAGATCGGCGAGGGGCTTCCGGCGAACGCGCCAGTCGATGCCCGGTCCATCGAAGCGCAACTGAGCTATGTCAACGGCGCCGCTGCTTTCGTTCGGAGAGAGCTCATCGAGCAGGTGGGGTATATGGACGAAGGATATTTTCTCTACTGGGAGGAACTCGACTGGGCGACCCGGGCCCTGAAATCAGGCAAGTTCCGGCTGGGTTTCTGCCCGAACGCGATAGTCTATCATCAGGTCGGCGCCTCTACCGGATCGAACGACCATGGCGTCCCGACGCTTGGCTCGACCTACTGGATGACGCGGAGCAAGTTTCGCTACCTTCGCATTCACCGTCCCATGACGCTGATCATAGCCTTCCCGCTATTGTTCAAGGCCATGGCGGCCGAAGTGCTGGCGCAACGCTGGGCTCGAGCCTTTACAATGCTGCGGGGCGCGCTTGGCCTCCCGGCGGCCTCTTGAACATGGCGCGGCTCCCTGCCATCCATGGTGACGGGCTCTGATGACGGTCAAAAGATCGCTTGCGTGGATGGGCGGCGCACAAGTCGTCTCCATGGTGCTGCAATTCGCGTCGACCATAGTGTTGGCGCGTTATCTGACCCTGCATGACGCTGGCATATATGCGGTCGCCTTGGCGCTGGTCGCGGTATTGGCTCTGATACAGAACCTGGGATTGCAGGCGCTTATCGTGCGCGAGGAGGTGCTGACGCCCGAGATTTCCACCACGGCGTTCACGATCAATGCGTTGATATCGATCGTCCTGGCCGGAGTCATCGAAGCGGTCAGTCTAGCCGGAGGGCAGTTCGTCGGTGATCCGGGGGTCCAGCGCGCCCTGTCCGTCCTCGCGATCACGCCGCTGTTTCAGATATTCATTTTCCTGCCAGCGGCCACGCTGGAGCGCGAAGGCCGGTTCAAGGAGATCGCGCTGGTCAATACGGCGGGAACAGTCTGCGGCACCGTCGCGACAATCATCCTGGTGCTGTACGGCTACAGCTACATGAGCGTGCCTTATGCGCAGTGGGTGAATGGCGCCGTGACCGCAATTCTGATGTGCATCGTCGGGTTCCGTCATGTGAGCTTCCGGATCGGCTTCCACTCATGGCGGCGAGTTGGGGATTTCGGACTGCAAATGCTTGCCGTATCGGGCATCAACTCACTGTCGACGCGGCTGTCGGATATCGCGGTTGCCCGGCTGCTCGGCTTGTCTGCCCTCGGCCTTTACAGCCGTGCAAGCGGGCTCAATGGAATGATCTGGAGCAACGTCCACCTTCTCATCGGACGAGTCATGCTCGTCGACTACGCGGCGCTGCACCGTAGCGGCGAGTCTCTGCGCGAGCGATATCTGCGCACGGTCGAGATCGTCACGGCAATCTTGTGGCCTGCTTTCATCGGCTTCGCAATAATCGCCAAGCCGTTCATCCTCATCGTCTATGGGGAGCGGTGGATCGGAGCCGCAGCGCCTCTGGCGCTGATCATGCTGGGGTCGGTGATACAGGTCGCGATCACCATGACATGGGAATTATTTGCGGCCACCGGGCAGCTGCGGACACAGACGCGTATCGAGTTCATCCGCAGCGGCGTCGCCTTGTCGGCTTTTGTTGGTGGCTGCATGATCAGCCTGGAGGCTGCAGCAGCGGCGCGCGTAGTGGACGCTCTGTTCGCGCTGTTCCTGTATCGGCCGCATCTCAATCGCATGACCGGAACATCGCTCTCCGACTTCACGGGGATTTACGGCAGGAGCGCACTGCTTACGCTGCTGGCCTGCGCCCCGGCGGGCGTGTTGAGCGCCTATCATGGCTTCAACGCCGACATTGCCGTGGTGCCGTTGCTCGCGGCAGTATTGGGTGGTGTGATCCTGTGGGGGGGAGGGCTGTACTTCCTTCGCCACCCGCTCGCTGCTGAGCTACGCCGCGGAGTAAACAAGCACGTTGTTTCGTAATCCGCGGTCGCAGCTATCGCGACCTGCTGTCCGGCGGCGAATAGTGCGTCGCAATTTGATCATGGGTGCTTCTCCGTCTGAACAGAGAGCGTAAGCTGGCCAGCGCAAGACCATAGCGCTGGGGCAGCGCTTCAAACCAGACCCTTTCGAAACGGATGGGACGGACCAGCGGCCCTTCCCGCAGACGGGCGACAAGCAGGATCGACAGGAACAGCGCGTTGGGATCGAGCAGCAATGAGGGGCTTATGACACCCATCAGGCCGCACAGAAGACCGTTCAATTGCAGGCCGCGGAACCCGGATCCGTCGTTCTTGCCCGGCATTGGAACCATGCAGACATAGGTGATGATCAGAAAGGCGACTACGCCGACGATGCCGAAGTGGATGAAAGGCCCCAATATTCCGAGGTCGGTAGGGTAGAGCGGCTCGTATTCCCGTGTCCTGAAAACGGCTTGCTGCGCCTCGAAGTCGCTGGCGATCCCGACCCCCAGAATCAAATGCTCTTTGATGACCTTCATCGCCACATCATATTCAAGGGCGCGCGCGAAGGCGGACCCGTCGCTGGACATGCTCTGGAAGGGGTTCCACTGAGGTATGATCAAGCCAAGCAGCAGCCCGCCCGAGATCGCAAGAAACACGCCGAAGAGCGCTATGCGCGTCGGGGTGCCAAGGAGCCTTAGCGAATACAGAAGCATGATGACGATGAAGATGGACCCGAGGGTTCTAAATCCGCTCAGCCAGACTGCGGCCACGGCGAGCGCGAATATCGCGACCCTGAGCAGAAACGCCATCCGGCGGTTCGTGATCGTGTAGAACGCCATGAATGTTGCGAAGCCGGCGGCAAGATACAGCCGTGCGCCGCGTTCGAAATCGCCATTGCGAATAGCGCGATTGTCACCAAGTCCGCCACTGAGAATAAGATCGTGCGCGACGACGTACACGGCCACGTAGATCGTAGAAAGCACGAACAATATGCTAGTGATTCGGGAAGCCGGAAGGCCGCTCTTATACAACGGCACGAAGCTCAGAAGAGGCAGATAGAAGAGTAGCGCGTTGAAGTTATAGGGCCGCTCGGCGATGTGGCAGAAGCGGATATGCTCGATTACGAGAAACAGTATCGTACCGAACGCTGGCAGCATGACCGCGAGCCTGATCCGGGTCATCGGGAACACCAGATAGATAAGGAAGATCAGTGCCTGAACGAGGTAGGCGAAGTAGGTGGCTCCGGGCCAGAATACGTCGAAGATATTCGCTGCCTGCACCAGGATTGCGGCGAGCAGCGCGGTGATCAGGACATGGCTGGATAGCGAAGCATTTCCTCGTCTGCCGGGAGCTCTAGCCATCGCGCCGCCCCACTCCGAACGCATCCAAGAAGCCGCTCGCCAGCGTGGTTGATGCCGCCGCCGTCGGGGGAGTGGAGCATTCGATTACGACGCAACGCAGTGTACTGAACTCCCGCAAACCACGCCTGGTGACGCGGTACTGCCCTATACCACATCCGGTTTCCTGTACGGAGCAACTACTCGTATTTGGCGCACCGCCCGGCTATCCAGGCGACAGCCAATTGCACAAACTGTTACGTTTAGAAAGCGTAGTGGCGTCATAACCGGGGTGGCGAGATGCCGCTTACGCGAGCCGCAGCGTGGCTTGCCCGGTTTTGCTCGTGAAGTGGACCCGGTCTGGCTGATGCCTCACTTCAAGGATGCGCCTGAAGATGGCTGAGGGGATTTTCTGGGCTTGTATGTTATGGGACCATCGTGAGAACGCTTAAAAGAACCTTGGGAAAGGCCTTGCTGGCAGTCATGCTGTTGGGGATCGGCGTCGGTGTGCTGCTCAGCCTGTCCGATGCGCCGGCAGCCTTCATCGGCAATTTGGCAGCAGATGGTCGCAATCCAGCAAGCTTGACGGCGGCGATTTCAGACGAGGGCAGCTATGCCCCCTTGGACATACCGCCAACGACGCCGTTGGCTGACCTGTCGTCCACAGCGGTTTTACAGGCACCGGACCCGGCACTGAGCGATGCGCCGAGCACCGACAATCCGTTCCAAGCGAAAACCGTCCTGCGCCTCACGACGAGCGGCGCTACGGTGTACACGATTGCCTCGGCGTCACGCCTGCCCAAGCCGGTCGATGTGCGGGCGGGCTACACGGTGCTGCCGTTCAAGCCGATCGCCAACTGTGAATCCGCCTTGCGCTGGTCTCTCGAGTTCCATTCCGAAGGCACGCCCGCCGCGCCCACTGGCAATTATCATGAGATGGCGCCGTTCACCGAAGGGCCCAGCGCACTGCGAAGCGTTCTGACCTCTCAACCCCGCGGCGCAGCGCCCGGCCGATGGCAGAATTTCGGGTTGCACTCCAATGACCTGCATGCGGTCGGAACGGGCGCGAACCTTGCTGCCGTTCGATTCATCCGGCTGACGGTTCGGGGCGGACCAACGCCCATGATCATCGAACTGGGCAGTCCCTATTTCCAGCCATCGGCCCTTGGCAAAGCCAAAGCCATGATCACCTTCGACGATGGCTATTCCAGCATTGTCGACACTGCCTTGCCACTCTTCAAGGCCAAAGGCTTCAAGGGCGTGTATAATCTGGGAGCCCTGGCGCAGACCTTCAATGCGCCGGGGCACCTCAGCACCGCGCAGGTGCATGTCCTGCGCGACGCGGGGTGGCAGTGGATGCAGCAGGCCTATTCTTCGGAACAGCTTGCCCCCTATCTTGCGATGAGCGCGGCGCAACAAGACGCTGAAATGAAGAAGCAGAAGGCATTTGCGGCCAGGAACGGGCTCGGGGACCCGGGCTTTGGCTCCTACTTCAGTCAGGTGGGGCAAACACAGCCGCAGCTGTTCGGTATGTTCGCCCGGAACCAGCGGGCAACGCGCGCCTATTTCACGGCGCGGAGCGTAAAGGCGCCGGACTATCCGGTGCTCTACGGAGAGAATTACCCCTTCATCGACAATTATCTGGTCAAATCATTGGCAGCCGACGTTCCGGCTGGAGATTTCGACCGCCTGACGCAGCATGCGGAGCAGGCTATCGCCAATCGCGGCGTGGCCATCTACACCTTCCACAATGCGCTCGACAATTTGCCGCGGCTCCTGGACTGGCTGGACGCCAATCGGGGGCGCATCGATGTCGTCACCGAAGCAGAGTTGTTCGCGGCAAGCCACAGGCGGGACCAGCAGCCGGAGCGTTAGAGACAGTTACAGCGCCTCGATGTCGAACACCGCACGCATCTCCCCCTCCCGCTCGGACGAGTACAAGCCAAAGCAGGCATACAGGGCGCGCGTCCCATAGCTGAAACTGCCCTCATGGTCGGCGAAGGGTTGTCCATTGTGCGACACGAAGACCCAGCCACTTTGATCGTTGCGGAAGTCGATCGTGAAGTGCTCCTCCCGACCCTGAACTGCTTCCACCTGCTTCAGTATCGTGACTGCGCCATCAAAGGACCGGAGCCGCACGCGATAGTAGAACTTGCCCTCGTCCGACCGTTCGAGGATCAGCCGCAATGGCCCTGTGGGGTCCTCCTTGTCCGTCGGGAGCTTCCTCGCGTGAAGCTCGAAAAGATTGATCCAGGCGCCCGGCGTATCGCCAGTGGCAAAGCAGGACTTCGCGAGCTTGAACTTAAAGGCAATGTGGCCCTTGGCGCCTGCCGGATAGGGGCTCTTCCACCCGTCCAGACGGACGCGGCGCACATTCGAATGATCGCTTCGCCGCCGATCCCCTTTATTGGAAACGAAGCGAAACAAGCCGGAAGACGGGATGACGCAGCCCGCCCGCGGTTGTTGCTGGAACGCCCGGCCGAGATGGACCACGAAATCCTGCGTATCTGATTCTAAGCTGATGCCATTCTCCTGGCGCTTCTCATAAAGTGGCACTTTTCCTGGCCCACGAGTCTGGGAGGCAAGGCACGATTGGTCAACAGCCGGACAGATCTGGCCCCTTTCCATGCGCAGTTCGGAAGTGCCACTGGCGAAGGATGCGAGCCGGAGCCTGTGGATACCGGGCGCCAACTGCCACGTGCGAACACGATATAGGTTAACTCGCGCAAGGCGATATGTGTTAAGATGGCTCATCGTTGCTACGCTCGGCTTGCATCGACTGAGAGTTATGCGTGCTCCCGCCTCGTTTGTGGGAGTCACCATGGAACATCCGATCAACCCGCTTGAGTTGCTCGTTCGCCGGCTGAGGACGCATGCACCTCTTTCGCAGGCGAGCGTCGACGCCATACTGGCATTGCCCTGTACGATGCGAAATCTTGAGCCGGAGGCCTATCTGGTGCGAGAGGCCGAGAAGATCTCCGTCTGTGCCATATTGGTCTCCGGCTACGCCTACCGTCAAAAGCTCACAAGTGACGGAACGCGGCAGATCGTGTCGCTGCATGTACCCGGCGAGCCGCTGGATTTCCAGCATCTGTTCCTCGAAGTCGCCGACCACAATGTCCAGGCATTGACCACGGCCCAGGCTGCCCATGTACCGCACGAAATGATGCGGAATCTCATCCTGTGCAATTCCGAGATCGCGCGCGCGGCGATGGTATATCTTTCCATAGAAGCATCCATCTTCCGCGAGTGGGTGGTGAACGTCGGTCGCCGGGAAGCGAAAGGCCGGCTGGCGCATCTGCTTTGCGAATTTGCCATCCGGCTCGACACGCAGGGACTGAGCGGATCGGACGGATATTATCTGCCCATGACGCAGGAGCAGCTTGGAGATGCTCTCGGCCTGACGCCGGTGCACGTCAACAGGACCATCCGAGCACTGGAACTGGAAGGGCTCATCAAGCGCGACAGGCGGAACATCGCCTTTCCCGACTGGAAGGCGCTAGCGCACGTCGCCGACTTCAACACGCGATACCTTCATATCGAACAGCATTGAGACAAAACGCTGATTTTAGCCGCTCTTGTGCGGGACAAGAACGAGCGTGCGCCCTTCGACGCGCCATGAGGCAAGCTGCGACAGGAAGTTCATGCCCAGGATATCGATCGGACCCAGCGCTGGGGAGATGACGACCTTGAGGTTGCTGGCCTCGATGCTGCCAAGGACGAACCTGTCGACTGTGCCGGTCTGTGCAGGCACGGTACCGTTGGCGGTGCGCATGATAACCGGCAGCAGGCCGGAGCTTCGATCGACGGAGGCGAGACGCGCCGTCGGTTCCGAAAGCGCGGTGATGGTCGCGCCGCTGTCGACCAGCATCCTTCGCTCGACGCCATTGATCGCCGCACGCGCCCAGAAATGACCGTCTGGCGACATCCGGATGCGAATTTCGTCGCCCTGCACGTTCTGGTCATCGAGCCCCAGGCGCGCGGTAAGCCGCGACAGGGTGGGATCGAAGGGCGCTTGCTGGAACAGGACGAAGATACAGAAGGCAAGCAGCGCAAAGGAGAACAGCGCCCTGATGACGCGACCGACGAAGGGAATCTTGAACAGCAGGAACAGCACCAACGCAACGCCTGCTGCGTATAGCGCCATGTGCTGCCCTTGGAGATCGATCGTAAGCGGCATGATGGTCCGTTGCTGGTAGCCTTTGGAAACCATCAGGCGCGGCTATTTGATCCGTGCGGGGTCGCTCTGGGGTAAAAGATCGCTCTCAGGCGGCGCTTCGGTCCTGCCGCGCGAGGGCCTTTTCGACGCGATCCCGCCCCTAGGTCTTGGCTCGCAGCAAGGCGGCGTCTGCGGTTTGGACGAGGCGTTGGAGGGTGCAGTGCTCCGGCGCGGTCGCCACGCCGACCGACACAGTTACCGGCCCAAGCTCCTCGCCGTCGTGTACGACGCGTAATGCGCCGATCCGCGCCCTTATCTCCTCGGCGCGCGCTGCCGCTTGTTCCGGTTGCAACTCGGGCATCAATTGCAGAAATTCCTCACCGCCGAAGCGGAACGCCAGACCGTGTTCGCGAGTCAGCGTTTTCATGACGGTTCCAACCGCGCGGAGAACGGCGTCCCCTGCATCATGGCCGAACACATCGTTGAACCGCTTGAAATGATCGACATCGAGCATCAGGCAGCTGATCGGCTTGCCAAGCCGGTCGGCTTCCGCAAGCTGAACCTGCAGCACGTCGTCCAGCTGCCGCCGGTTGGCAAGGCCCGTCAGGGGATCGGCCATCGCCATTTCGCGGAGGGCATCGCGCAGGCGCAGGTTGGCCAGCGCCAGGCCGATGTTCTCGGCAAGCATCCGCAGATAGATCTCGGACGTGGCGGGCTGTCCGGTGCGGTCGGGAAGCGGTTCGAAATAGAGTAGCCCCAGCGTTTCGCGCTGTGCCGTCAACGGCAGGCAAAGCGAATCGACAAGCGCCCCCTCATCCGCCTCCAGATGATCGCAGGGAACGTCGACGGCTTCGCCCGCAGGCCGGTGCGGAAGCCCGCGCCGCAGCGCCCAGCACGCTATCGGCGAGAATTCACGGCGCGAATGCACTGGCCCGAGCCAACTGCATGCTTCGGCAACGGCGTTGCGGCTGTCGTCCAGAAGATAAAGCCGCCCGGCGAGACTGGGGGCGATCTGGGGCGCAAAGCGCTGGATGACTTCCTTGAGATCGAGCAGCGTATCGCAGCTCTGCATCCGCTGCGTCATCCGCGACAGAAGGTCGCGCAAGGCCCGGTCGGCATTACGCTCTTCCTCCAGCCGTTGCCGCTCCAGGCCATTTTCGCGGAACACGCGGATCGCCTGCGCCATGTCGCCGATTTCATCGATCTGGCCATAGCTGGGCGCCTCGACGGCGTAATCCTGAGCCGCGAGGCGGCTTACCACGTCGCTCAGCCGCACTACCGGGCGCAGGACGCGTTGCTTGAACACGAAAAAGAGGACACACAGGAACAGCAGGCCGGTAGCGGCAAGGACGACTTCGGAAATCGTCTTCCACAATCGCGCCATGTCGGTTGCGGCCGACACCTCGGCCTCCACGCGCTGGTCCAGCCGATATTGAAAGCGCTCGACCATGGTCTTCGCACGATCAAGTTCACGCTCATATTCGGCACCGAACAGAAGGCGGCGAGCCGTGGCTTCGTCGCCGCGTTTGTAGGCCGCTATGGCTGCGCGTTGCTCGTCCTGGAGCGCATCGGCCCATCGTACCGCCTGTTTCAGTGCATTTATTTCATCGAGGCTGGCGCCGGCGTCGCGCACATGACGGACCCGGTCTTCGACCGACCGCAAGCTAGCAGCCTCGCGGCGGTAGAGGAGAAGGTACGTAGGGTCGGCGGTATTGACGTACTGACGGGCCTGTTCGGTAAGCGCGTTGATGTCGGAACCGAACTTGGATGTCAGTTGATCAAGCTGGTAACGCTGGTCCACGGCGGCTCGTTCATGCTGCTGCGCGTTCGACGCCAGGAGCATAGAGGTGCCAGATACGATGGTCAGAAAGACGGTCGCGCCATAAGCCCAGTTCGTGATAGTCGCCAAACGCATGGCGGGGTTATACGCTTGAACTTGCTTTGGAAACGTTAACGCAATCTCGAAGAGACGGCTTCTGCACCCGCTGTCCTTCAGGAGTGGGATGGGGTTCGGTCAATAGGGCCTAGGTATTTTTCCGGATTGATGGAGTCGCTCTCGCTCCGATATCCAACCTTACAGCGTATTTCATCTTTCGCTCGGCTCGCTTGGTTGAATTTCCGTTTCCTGCAGGCGGATCTTTGTGCGTTCGATGGCAAACCGCGACGTCTCTCGCGCCGTTCTGGCGCGGAGGATCAACTTCCGTACATGATCTAGATCAATCTGCGGATTCATTACGTCGGCATAATGAACAGAGCTGGAGAAGCCATAACGTATGTTGGGCCGCTGCCGCCCCAGCTTGATTTGTCCACAATAAAAAACCCCGCATCTCTGCGGGGTTTTTCATGGTGGGCGTGGCAAGGATTGAACTTGCGACCCCTGCGATGTCAACACAGTGCTCTACCACTGAGCTACACGCCCACGAGGAAGGCAGCCATTAGCGAGGCTTCGATAGCCGCGCAAGCGGGAATCGCGCTTTCATCCGTTGAAGCCTCTGGCCGCATTCAAGTCTTGCGGCCATGGAAGTTACTGGACACCGCCGCCCGGCGCGGTACGGTCGATAGCAACAGGGGAACGCCAAAGCATGTTGCCGCAATCCGTCGATCAGTCGCCCGAACGCCTCCCTTTCTATCGTCATCTTTATGTTCAGGTTCTTGTCGCGATAGCACTGGGCGTGACGGTCGGGCACATCTGGCCCGAAACGGGGGCAAGTCTGAAGCCGCTGGGCGATGCCTTCATCAAGCTGGTGAAGATGATCATCGCTCCCGTCATATTCCTGACGATCGTAACCGGCATCGCGGGCATGAAAGGGCTGGGGGCTATCGGGCGGGTCGCTGCCAAGGCATTTGCCTATTTCCTCACCTTCTCGACGCTGGCGCTGTTCGTTGGCCTGATCGTTGCCAACCTGGTGCAACCGGGTGCTGGCCTCAACATCGATCCCGCTACGCTGGATGCAGGCAGAGTCGCAGACTACGCCCATAAAGCCCATGACCAGACGCTGACGGCATTCCTGCTCAACATCATCCCGTCCACGCTTGTTTCGGCGGTAGCGGAGGGCAACATCCTCCAGGTGCTGTTCGTCGCCATCCTGTTCGGGATCGCCCTGACGCTGATTGGCGACAAGGCAGCGCCACTGATGGCGGTACTCGATTCCGCCAGCCATGCGATCTTCCGCCTCGTCGCGATACTGATGAAGGCGGCGCCCATCGGCGCATTCGGCGCAATGGCCTTCACGATCGGCGAATATGGCATAGGAACGCTCGCCAATCTGGCCGGGCTGGTTGCGACTTTCTATCTTACGTCATTGCTCTTCGTACTGGTCGTTCTGGGCGCGGTGGGATGGTTTGCAGGCTTCAACATTTTGAAGCTCATTGCCTATCTCAAAGCCGAACTGCTCCTGGTGCTGGGCACGTCTTCTTCCGAAGCCGCGCTGCCGAGCCTGATCGAGAAGATGGAGCGGGCAGGGTGCCGCAAATCCATTGTCGGCCTGGTCGTACCGACGGGATACAGCTTCAATCTGGATGGCACGAACATCTACATGACGCTTGCGGCGCTGTTCATCGCGCAGGCGACCAACGTCCATCTCAGCCTCGAACAGCAATTGGCGCTGTTGCTGGTCGCAATGGTAAGTTCGAAGGGCGCAGCGGGCGTCACCGGAGCAGGGTTCATCACCCTTGCGGCCACATTGTCGATCGTGCCGAGCGTGCCTGTGGCCGGTATGGCGCTGATCCTGGGCGTTGATCGCTTCATGAGCGAATGCCGTAGCCTGACCAACTTCATGGGCAATGCCGTCGCCACCATCGTAGTATCGGCATGGGAGGGCGGGCTGGACCGGAACCGCCTGAATGCCGCCATGGCGGGCAAGCCGCTGGACCCTGCGCCGGGCACAGAGGAAATCATCCCCGACTGAGCTATGTCTCAGTTCAGGCCGGAAGCGCTTTGCTGGCCGAACATACGCTCCACTTCAAGCACGAGATCGCGCAGGTGGAACGGCTTGGACAGCACCTTGGCCTGCGGCATAGCCTTGCCTGCCTTGAGCGTCACGGCCGCGAAGCCGGTGATGAACATCACGCGCATATCGGGTGCGATGGTCGCGGCCTGCTGCGCCAGCTCGATCCCGTCCATTTCCGGCATCACGATATCGGTCAGCAGAAGATCGAATCGTTCCGCTTTGATGAGTGGCAGCGCCGCCGTGCCGCGATCCACTGCGACAACCTCATAGCCGGACCTTTCCAAGGCCCGCGCCAGATACTGCCGCATCGCATCGTCATCTTCCGCCAGCAATATCCGAACCATGGTCGTCATCAGTCTTTCCGTTCCGGCCGGCATGTCGCACTGGCACGGTGCTGCACCCGCAATTGCGCGGGGCTTGGCATCAGACCTTACCTTATGCGACAAGGACTTAACATTTTCCAGCCGCGCGGACTCTTTCCCGGGGCAAAGAAGGGAATTTCATGACGGGCACGGCAGAGCCGGAATGGACCTTTTCGCCGCTGGCGCGACCCCTGGAGTCCGCGCCTGCCTTTACCCGCTACGGGAGCGCCGGAGATCTGAGGGCGCCGCTCAGCCCGATCGTCATATCGGTGCCCCACGCGGGGCGCGACTATCCCGCATGGCTCCTGGCCCAGGCCCGCGTTCCGGCCGCGGTCCTGCGAAGGCTGGAGGACCGATATGCCGATTTGCTGGTCCATGGCCTTATCGAGCGCGGCTGTGAGGTGCTGGTGGCGCGGGCCCCACGCGCGCTGATCGACCTCAATCGCGACGAGCGGGAGATCGACCCCGTGATGGTGCGCGACCTGCCCTATGGCGCGGGCCTTTATCAAAGCGCGAAACTGCGCGGGGGCCTCGGGCTTTTCCCGCGCCGTCTGCATGGCGCGAATGACTTGTGGCGGCAACCTTTCGACTGGACCGAACTCCAGGGCCGTATCGCGCAGGTGCATCGGCCATATCACGCCGCGCTCGAAGCGATGATGCAGCGGGCAAGGGACGCATATGGCTATGCGATATTGCTCGATATACATTCCATGCCGCCCTTGCCGCCAACCGCCGAGCAGGGATCTCCGCAGGTGGTGCTTGGCGACGGTTTCGGCCGAAGTGCCTCGGGCCGCCTCATCATGCGCGCGGAGGCGGTGATTCGGGCAAGGGGGATGACGGTGGCGCAAAATCATCCCTATCCCGGCAACTACCTGATCGCCCGACATGGCCGTCCTGAAAAGAACTTCCATGCGCTTCAGGTGGAAATCGATCGCAGCCTTTATCTGGATTCGTCGCTGGACCGAGCGTGTGATGGCGCATCGGCTATTCAGGCCCTGCTGGTGGAACTCACCGCGACGCTCGCGGATGAATGGCAGGCGCCGGCCTTTGCACAGGCAGCGGAATGACCCGGATCAACTAGGCCCCAAGAAAAAACCACCCCGTTGTTAAACGGGGTGGCCAAGGTTCAGGGAGGAGACGTCTCCGAGGAGACATCAATGCAACACACCCGAAAGGGGGGCAGGTGCGCTGCATGTCCATGAATTAAGGGCATGGTTTGAAAGTTTCAAGGCAGATAAGTGAAAATAAGTGCGCTTTGGCAACCTTTTTTTCTAACCTGCCTCAAGAATCCAGAATTCATCGCGGTTATTGCGACACCGGAACGTTCGGCATTTTTCCCTGTTCGATCTGCTGCTGGAAGACTTCACGCATCAGTTGCAGCGAAAACAGGTGGGCATGGATGAGGGGCAGCATGCCATTCTGGCTGATCTTGCGAAGCTGATCGCCACGCATGTCGCGCAGCTTTTCTTCATTCACCATCTGGAAGCCGCGATACACGAACGGTTGATCGTTGTTCGGCATCTGGATCGACACTTCGCCATCCATCAGCAGGTCCAGGCCCTTGAGGTCGGCAACGAACTGGCCGGTGCGCGCGGCAGACTGCTCGAACTCCTCGCAGAATTTGAGGATGTTGGTCGTCAGCTCGGTCGGCTTGCCGTCTTCCAGAAGGAGATCGCCGTCATCGAACTGGCCGATGGTCGGGCTCGTCGGGTCGAAGCAGAGCGACAGCTCATCGCTATCCGGACGCAGCTTGGCGAGCATCCAGGGATAGCGGCGAACATAGGCAGGGACGTAGGTCGGGCCGCGCAACTTGCCCTCGTCGTCGAGGAACGTGTTGATGCCTTCGTTCAGGCCCATCAGCGCCAGCGGCACCGGATCGTTGCCTGACGAGAAGATGATCGGCACGAAGCGCTGCGCCGTGATGAACTCATCCACCGTGAGCGGCACGGCATGTTGATTGGTCAGAAAGGGCGCGGAGTCCGATGCACGGAAACGGAAATCGCCATGCTCCTGGCTGTTGAGCGGAATGAGGTCATTGTAGAAAATGGGCAGTGCGTTGTTCGGCGCGGTGGCCATATAGTCTCTCCATGGATCGAAAGCGCAAGGGACCGCGCGGTGCTCGTCGGATGGGGTCAGCGCAGTAATGATCCCACGGGCCCGACGCAATCGCTTTGTCTTGAGGCCGCTGGTATCGTTCCCATGCTTTCGCCTTGCAAACCGCCGCGCCTCTCTTACCTTCAGGCGCAACATATAAGGGGCTTTCGCCGCATCATGGCATCCATCATCAGTATCTCGGGCCTGACGAAGCGATACGCGTCAGGCCACATGGCGCTGCACGACATCGATCTCGAGATCGAGGAAGGCGAAATCTTCGCGCTTCTCGGGCCCAACGGTGCTGGGAAGACGACGCTCATCTCGATCATCTGCGGCAATGTGAACGCCAGTGGCGGCAGCGTCACCGTGGCGGGACATGACATCGTGCGGGACTATCGCGGATCGCGCGCAGCAATCGGACTGGTGCCTCAGGAGCTGCATACCGATCAGTTCGAGAAGGTGATCTCCACCGTGCGCTTCAGCCGGGGCCTTTTCGGCAAGCCGCGCGACGACGCGCTGGTCGAGAAAATCCTGCGCGACCTATCGCTGTGGGACAAGCGCGACGCCAAGATCATGGAGCTGTCTGGCGGTATGAAGCGCCGGGTGATGATCGCCAAGGCGTTGAGCCATGAACCCCGCGTGCTGTTCCTGGACGAGCCTACCGCCGGCGTCGACGTGGAACTGCGCCGCGACATGTGGGCTCTGGTGAGGCAACTGCGCGAAACGGGCGTCACCATCATCCTGACCACGCACTATATCGAAGAGGCCGAGGAAATGGCCGACCGGGTTGGCGTGATCAATCGTGGGCAGCTTATCCTGGTCGAGGACAAGACCACGCTGATGCACAAGCTTGGCAAGAAGACGCTGACAGTCATGCTGGCGGATCCGCTCGACGTGGTCCCGCCGGAGCTTGCCGAATGGGATGTAACCCTGAAGGGGGAGGGGCATGAGATCGAGTATCTGTTCGACACCCATGCGGATCGAACCGGCGTATCATCATTGCTGCGCCGGCTGGGGGACCTTGGGATCGCCTACAAGGACCTGAATACGCGCCAGAGCAGCCTGGAGGATATTTTCGTCGGTCTCGTCCACACGCCTGTCGAGGGAGCCGCGGCATGATCCACTTCAGCCTCAACGCCGTGCGCGCAATCTATCAGTTCGAGCTGGCGCGTTTCGGCCGCACTCTCCTTACCAGCCTCGCGACGCCGGTGATCACGACTTCGCTTTATTTCATCGTGTTCGGCTCCGCGATCGGCAGCCAGATGAAGGAAGTCGGCGGGATTCCCTATGGCGCCTTCATCGTGCCGGGGCTGATCATGCTGTCGATGTTCACGGAGAGCATCTTCAATTCGAGCTTCGGCATCTACATGCCCAAATTCACTGGCACCATTTACGAACTGCTCTCCGCACCCGTCTCCGCGCTGGAGACGGTGGTCGCCTATGTCGGGGCCGCGGCAACCAAGTCATTGATCCTCGGGCTGATCATATTTGCGACGGCGCACTTGTTCGTGGATCTGCCGATCGCGCATCCGGTCCTGATGGTCGGTTTCATGGTCCTGATAGCGATCACCTTCTGCCTGTTCGGCTTCATCCTGGGCGTCTGGGCGCAGAGTTTCGAACAGCTTCAGGTGATACCGCTACTGGTCGTCACGCCGATGACCTTCCTCGGCGGCGCGTTCTACTCGATCCACATGCTGCCGGAGCCCTGGCGGACGATCACGCTCTTCAATCCGGTGGTGTACCTGATCAGCGGATTCCGCTGGACCTTCTTTGACAAGGGCGACGTCAGCATTGGCTGGAGCATCGGCATCGTAGCGGCCATGCTGATCGCCTGCATCGCGATCATCAGCTGGATGTTCAGCACCGGCTATCGCTTAAAGAAGTAACTTCGCTTGAAGAAGTAACGGCGCCCCCCCCTTTCGGAAAGCGCCGCCTTCATTCGTTCATGACTCGCAGGAGTCAGGCGGAGCGATGTTCGCCCTTGACCCAGCGGACCGTACCGGAGCTGGCGCGCATGACGACGCTCTCGGTCGTCATCTTGCCGCCGGGGAGGCGCTTTACGCCTGCCAGCAACGACCCGTCCGTCACACCGGTGGCCGCGAAGATGCAGTCGCCGATAGCCAGTTCCTTGAGATCATAGACCTTGTCGAGATCCGTGATGCCCCACTTGTAGGCGCGAGATTTCTCGTCATCGTTGCGGAACAGCAAGCGGCCCTTGAACTGGCCGCCGACGCAGCGCAGCGCAGCGCAGGCAAGCACGCCTTCAGGAGCGCCGCCGGAACCCATGTACATGTCGATCGTGGTTTCGGGGTTCGTGGTCGCGATCACGCCCGCTACGTCGCCGTCCGGGATCAGCATGATGCCGCACCCGATCGCGCGCAGCTCGCCGATCAGCTTTTCGTGGCGGGGGCGGTCCAGCACGCACACGATGATATCGCCGGGTTCCACGCCCTTGTGCGCAGCGACTGCTTCGACATTCTCCCGCACCGACTTGTTAAGGTCGATGATGTTGTCGGGATAGCCGGGGCCGACCGCGAGCTTCTCCATGTACACGTCAGGCGCATTCAGCAGTCCGCCTTCTTCGGAGATCGCGAGCACCGCCAATGCGTTCGGACCCGCCTTTGCAGTGATGGTGGTGCCTTCCAGGGGATCAAGCGCGATGTCGATCTTGGGCCCGGTGCCGATGGCATTGCCGACCTTTTCGCCGATGTAGAGCATGGGCGCTTCGTCACGCTCGCCCTCGCCAATCACGACAGTGCCATCCATGTAGAGATCGTTGAAGGCGATTCGCATGGCTTCGACAGCGGCAGCGTCGGCGGCCTTTTCGTCGCCACGACCGATCAGCTTGGACGCGGCAATCGCCGCTGCTTCGGTGACTCGCACCATCTCAAGCACAAGAACGCGATCCAGGATCGAACTCGCCTGCATATGAAAAACCCCTTTATCCTGCCAACTGCCAATGCTGCATATGCACAAGGCGATAGGCGGTGGATGCTACCTTGTCGAGAAGCGTAAGGATAAGTTTGTGCTGTAATCGCGACATAACCCACGGCTGGCTTGCCGTTGCTTGGGATCAGTCGAGAATGTGCATGACCATCGGCTGATCGAGCAGGCTGTCGGAACCCGCCAGCCGTGCCAGCGTGTCCGCAACGCAACGTTCCGCCCCTGCATGCGTGACGATAGCGACGAGGACGCCCTGATTGTGCGGATCGCCCGATGGCGCCGTCCCCCGCTGGATCATGCTCTCGATAGAGACACCCGCGTCGCGGGTCGCGGCGGCGATCTCCGCCAGAACGCCGGGTCGATCGGCGACCCTGAAGCGTACGTAGCTTCGTCCCAGGCGGGCGCCCGTATCCGCTTTCGTCTGGCCATCCAGTGAGGCGACAGGCATTGCGAAGGCATCGCCATATTCATCGCGGGCGACATCGATAAGGTCGGCGACCACAGCAGAAGCTGTCGGTCCATCGCCCGCGCCCGCGCCCTGGAAGAACAGGCGTCCGACGAAATTGCCTTCCGCAACTACGGCGTTCAGCGAACCATCCACATGGGCGAGGGGATGGTTGAGCGGCACCAGCATGGGATGCACGCGCTGGAACAGCCCATCTGCACCGTTTTCCGCCATTCCCACCAGCCGGATGCGATAACCCAGTGCGGCGGCTTCGGCGATGTCCGCAGCGATGACATGGCGGATGCCGGTGATATCGACCGCGCCGAAATCCAGCCGGGTGCCAAAGGCCAAGCTCGCCAGAATCGAAAGCTTATGGGCGGCATCCACTCCGTCGATGTCGAAGCTCGGGTCCGCTTCCGCATATCCCAGTGACTGCGCATCCTTCAGCACATCGGCGAAATCTTGGGGAGCGCCGGCCTCCTGCGCCTTTTCCATGGTGGTCAGGATATAGTTGCAGGTGCCGTTCAATATCCCATAGACCCGGCCGATCTCGTTTGCCGCTGCGCCTTCGCGCAGCCCCTTGATGACCGGAATCCCGCCGGCAACCGCCGCTTCGTATTTGAGCGCCACCCCGGCCGCTTCCGCAGCGCTTGCCAAAGCAAGGCCATGGTGTGCAATCATAGCCTTGTTCGCAGTGACGAAAGGCTTGCCCGCAGCCAGGCACTGCCTCGCAAGCGTGAGCGCCGGGCCGTCCGACCCGCCGATCAGTTCCACTATTGCATCGACATCGTCGCGCTGAACGAGGCTCGTCATGTCGTCCACCCATTCGTAGGCCGCCAGATCGATGCCGCGGTCCTTCGACCGGTCGCGCGCCGAGATCGCAACGATCTGGATAGGCCGCCCCGACCGTCGGGCGATCAGCGCTCCATTGGTTTCCAGCAGACGGAGGACGCCACCCCCCACGGTGCCAAGTCCGACAATGGCCACGCGCAGGGGCTTAAGGCCGTCCGGCCGGTGATCCGTTGTTTCCATGTTCGGCTTCTGCAACCCCAATTATCGACTGGCGGGCTGATATACGGGGGAAGGGCCATTTCCAAGACCTATCGCTCCAAACCGGCGGGGCCGTGTCAGCGAATCGCACGCGTCCGTCCGCAAGGTCCCAGCCGCTCGACTATCAACTGGTAATCCGTCCGCGCAGCCTCTGCGTCCGTTACTGCAAGCGTACGTACGGCGCTGGAGGGCAGGGACGGGGGCAGGCTGCAGGCAAGGCGATACCAAAGCAATGTACCAGGGTTGGGCGATTCGGCCGCCTCATCGACGATCTCCCCTAGGGCCACTGCCCATTTCGCATCCTGGCCCGGACGGCGGATCACGGACAGGGACACGGGCTCGCCACTGTCGGTTCGCAGGAATATCTGGGTCTCGCCTTCACCTTGAACCGTACCTGCGACATGGAATGCGTCGCCCAGCCCAAGGATCTTCGGCGGGGATTTGGCGGCTAGCAGTTCGGAGACGAGCGTGCGGACGACTGATTCGGTTTCGCCGCTCCAGTTTACCTGCCCGTCGGGCGCGACGAGCTGGATTTCACCGGGTCGCGAAGTGGGCCGGGCAAAAAGCAAAACGGCCCGCTTCTTGAGCTTGATCGGCTTGCCGCGCGCATCGACCGGCACGTCGTAAATGTAGCTGAGCATTGGCGCTATTCCGCCTTCGCCGCGAATCAGGGCAACTGCTTTGGCTCTGATGTAAGCGCGCCGGAACCCTTGGCGTAATCCCGCAGATTGCGCCGGCTTCAGGAACATGACGTCCGCTATTTCAGCTTTCACCACGACCGTCGCAACCGTCGCGAGATCGGCCAGATCGGCGTATGATAATACCGGTGCGCTCCCCGCCATAATCGCCGGTTTTTCGGGCGCAGGCTGTGCCGTTGCAGGACAGTAAAAGCCAAGAATACAGGCGTTTGCGGCAAAAAAAAGGCGCCTCGCAGTCGAGCTTTTAGCGTGGGCAATGGAGGAAATCATACGCATGTTCGTTCGACCTGATGAATGCGTGGCGATGATACCACAGGCAAGTAATTTCGACATTCGTGCGCGAAAGCAATCGATGTATTTGATAAAGCGTTTGCGTCACGCGTTTGGCCGCGATAGGAGTTGCAGAGATAGCAAATAAGCGGACTAGGGCCATAAAGATGGACGGGCTACCCGGTCACCTTGTGGCCAATGTTGTCCATAGGTCGTCATTTTTCAAGAAGCCGAGTTAAGGAGTGTCGTTGCTGAATGGCTTATGCTGACCACTCAGAGGGTTCGAGTCGCACGGTTTCGATCGTCATCGTTGCCCTGATTCATGCTGTTCTAGGTTACGCGTTCGTCTCCGGTCTTGGCATGCAATATGTCAAAAAGGCGGCGGAGGAACTGAACGTCATAGATGTTAAGGAAGAACCGCCGCCACCGGACGAGGAGCCGCCGCCACCGCCGCCGGACCAGCCTATCGAGCCGCCGCCGGTCGTAGCGCCGCCGCCGATCGTCCAGACGCCGGCGCCCGCGCCGCCGATCCAGACAGTGCGCACGCCGCCGCCGGTCTTCAATCCGGTGCCGGTAGCTGCGCCGCCGCCACCACCGCCGCCTGCGCCGAAGGTGGCAGCCAGCCGGGCTGCTCCACGCGGGTCGCCGGGTGGCTGGATCACCGACGCTGACTACCCCAGCCGTGCGCAACGTGAAGAACGTTCGGGTACCACGGGCTTCAAGCTCGACATCGGTCCAGACGGACGCGTGACGAACTGCACCGTCACATCTTCCAGCGGACATGCCGATCTTGATGCAGAGGCGTGCCGTCTCCTGCCTCGCCGCGCGCGCTTCAAGGCTGCGGTCGGTGCCGACGGTCAGCCTATGGCAGATAGCTTCAGCAGTCGCATCGTGTGGACACTGCCGAAGTAAAGATGCCGCGTTGAATTTCGGGGCGGTCCAGCCAAGTCGCCGGATCGCCCCCATTAACTGAACCCAATGAGAGGGAAGTCACGAACATGTTGATGTCTATCGCAGCCGCCGCCGCCCCGAAGGCAGCAGCCAACCCATATGGTCTTATGGAAGCGCTCGAGCAGGGCGGTGTTATCGCCTGGACCGTTTTCATCATCCTCGTCGGCATGTCCGTCGGCACGTTCTTCATCCTGTTCACCAAGCTGATCGAGCAGCAGAAGGTGATCAACCAGTACAAGAAGGTTCGCCAGGTGTTCTGGCGTTCGGCCAATCTTCGCGAAGGCTCCGCCAAGCTGGAGAAGAACTCGGCCTATAAGCAGCTCGTCGATGACGGCATTGCTGCTCAGGAACAGCACGGCAAGCTGACCGATCCGGTCGAAGCGCATGACTGGCTGCACGGTTCGCTTGCACGTTCGGAAAACGCGATCAACTGGAAGCTCGGCGGCGGTCTCGCCTTCCTTGCAACGGTGGGTTCGACTTCGCCGTTCGTGGGTCTGTTCGGTACGGTTATCGGTATCTACCGCGCTCTGATCAAGATCGGTGCGTCGGGTCAGGCATCGATTGACGCCGTTGCCGGTCCTGTCGGTGAAGCTCTGATCATGACCGCGCTCGGTCTGGTCGTCGCGGTTCCCGCCGTGCTTGCCTACAACTTCCTGCAGCGCCGCAACAAAGCGATCGCGGAGGACCTCAGCTCCTTCTCGACGGACCTGCTCGGCTACATGGTTTCGAACGGCGCAGTTAAGCCGGTAGTCACGACCGGTGGTGCCGCTACTGCTCCGGTTACAAAGCCGGTTGCTGCTGCGCCGACCAAGGCCTGATTGCAAGGGTGCCTGGAAGCAGCGGGCTGCGCTGCGTCCAGGCACCTGGCTCCGCTTCGCAATCGGGGTCAAAGACAGACATGTTAGGATACTGATAAATGGCAATGAGTGTTGGACCCGGCGGCGAAGACGCGCCGATTAGCACGATCAACACGACGCCCCTCGTTGACGTCATGCTCGTGCTGCTCATCATCTTCTTGATCGCCGTTCCGGTCGTGATCCAGACGGTGGATCTCAATCTGCCGAAGGTGGCTTTCGAGCCGACGACCACAAAGCCGGAGAACGTGTCGCTGTCCATCAACACGGGCGCGGACGGTAGCTGCCAAGTATACTGGAACATGACCAAAGTCGACTCGACGGATCTGTTGAATCGTGCTGTGGCCAAGCTGGAAGCAGACATCAAGAAGGTCGGTGGCATCGAAAACATGACGCCGGAGGATCTGCCCGAAGTGCATATCCGCGGCGACATCAACACACCGTACCGGTGCATCGGTGGTACGATTTACACCATGCAGCGCGCTGGCTTTCCGAAGGTCGGTTTCATCTCCGAACCCGATCCCGCCTCGCTGCATATCCAGCGTCTCTAAGAGACCGAACAGGAGTTTTTGACAATGGCAATGGCTGCTGCCTCTGAAGATGGCGAGCCGATGATGGAGATGAACACGACGCCGTTGATCGACGTCATGCTCGTGCTCCTCATCATGTTCATCATCACCATCCCGATCCAAACGCATGCCGTGAAGATCGACTTGCCGCAGAACGCGCCTCCGACCGATAGCGTCGTTGACCCTGTGAAGAACAAGGTCGCTATCGACGCCGGTGGTACGATCACCTGGAACGGATCGCCGATCGATCTGCTGACGCTGCGCCTCTACCTCAAGCAGTCTCTCTCGCTGCCGGTTGAGCCTGAGTTGCAGTTCCAGCCCGATGCGCAGACGCGTTATGTCGTGGTCGATCAAGTGCTTGCGGAAATCAAGCGTGCCAATGTGACGAAGCTCGGCTTCGTCGGTAACGAGCAGTACGGCTCGTTCTGACGCGGTAGCAGATTGATGCACTACGTTGCCCAAGGGCAGCGCCGCCTGGAGAAAAAGGGGTCGCGATTTGCGGCCCCTTTTTTCATCCGTGATTAACAGGCTGGTCATTCTTGCGCTGTAGGGTCTGCTCATCATTTCCAGCACAAGTACGTGACCGATCATGGCCGCCAGAAATATCAAACCGGGATTTGACAGGTCCGACACCCGCCACAAGGTGCAGATCACCGTCAAACTTCGGCGTCCGGGCGAGAGCTGGTTCACCAGCCGCATCTCCGATCTTTCAGCGACCGGATTTCGATTGCAGACCTTCGTGAAGCTGTCCGAAGGCATGGAGTTGTGGATCATGCTTCCGGGATTTGAAGGACGTCGCGCTCAGGTGATGTGGGTGGTTGATCACGAGGCCGGCTGTACCTTCGAGCGGCCGCTGCATCCGGCGATCTTCGACCATATCGTCAAGGTCGCGAAAAGCTCGCTTGGCAAGACTACGCTATAAGCTCGGGCTTCTTGCAAAATCGAATCAGTGGCCTGCTATAGGCATGACGGGATGCAGCACCCTCGCGGGCCGTGCGTTTCGCCACTCATCAGCCGCCGTTTTCCGCGCTAAGACATAATCTCCGCAACCAGCCCGCTAAATGGTGGGAGATGATCCAAGCCCGCGCCATTAACGGCCTCTACTATACCAAGACCTGCCGGACTCGGAGGTGTCCAGTGCAGGTCTGCGGCCCCAAGGTTGAACGCACAGAGGAGTGCCTGACCGTCATGGCCGCGCTCGATCACCAGCAGGTCTCCCTCCGCTTCGATCACCTCAAGGCTTCCATATCGAAGGGCAGGCGAAGAGTTGCGCAAGGCCACAAATCTCCGTGTCTTTGCCAGCAATGAGGTCGGATCATTTTCCTGTTGATCGACGGCAAGTGCGGCATGGTCGTTCCCTACCGGAAGCCAGGGTTCCGCTGAACTGAATCCCAGTGACGGAGCATCGGCCTGCCACGGCATAGGTGTTCGCGCGCCGTCCCGGCTCAAGGTCAGCGGCCAGTTGGCAATGGCTTCGGGGTCCTGTAACTTCTCGAAAGGAATATCGACCTGGGTCAATCCCAGTTCCTCACCATAGTACAGGAAGATGTTGCCGCGTAAGCAAGTGAGCAACAGCATCTTTACCGCGCCGAATGCCTCCCGTTGTGCGGGGCTTGCCCAGCGCGAAATGGCCCTCGGCGCATCGTGATTCTCGAAGGCCCAGCTTGGCCACCCCGTGCCAGGATTGTCAGGCCAGAGCGCCATGACTGCAGCAATCACCTGTGGAGTGAGCGCCGGAGCATAAAGGAAATCGAATCCATAGGCGCTGTTGAAGCGGCTGGTTCCTTGCGTGAACAGCTTCATCTCGCGCTCGGCATCGTCTCCGCCAACTTCCGCAACCGTGAAACGGGCGCCGTAGCTGTCCGTCAATGCCCGCAGCCGTTCGATGAAGGCTGGAATGTCGTCGTGACTTTGGTTGTAGATCTTCAGTTGATAATCGAAGGGCCGGGTTCTCAGCTTGCCAGTGTCCGGTGCGGGCGGATTGTCGCGCATCAACGGATCATGCATCGCAAAGTTGATCGCATCCACGCGAAACCCGTCGACGCCTCGATCAAGCCAGAACTTTGCCGCGGCAATCAGTGCCTGCTGCACAGCTTCTTCATGAACGTGCAACTGCGGCTGCGACGAGAGGAAGTTGTGCAGGTAGTATTGACGGCGCCGGCTATCCCACGTCCATGCGGCGCCTCCGAAAACGGACTGCCAGTTGGTTGGTGGCGATCCATCAGGCTTTGGATCGGCCCAAACATACCAATCCGCCTTGCGATTATCCCGGCTCGACCGGCTTTCTCTGAACCAGGGATGCTCGTCCGATGTATGGGCATATACCTGATCGATAATGACCCTGATATTCAGTGAATGGGCACGCGCGATCAGTGCATCGAAATCGCTCAGGGTGCCGAAGATCGGATCAACGTCGCAATAGTCCGAAACGTCATAACCGAAGTCTTTCATTGGCGACGGGAAAAAAGGCGAGAGCCAGATTGCCTGCACACCTAACGATGCAACATGCTCCAACCTGGCGGTGATCCCCGGCAGGTCGCCTACGCCGTCGTCATTGGAATCCTGGAAGCTGCGGGGATAGATTTGATATATGGCGGCTCCTCGCCACCATGTATCTGCATCCGTCTGTGGCTGGTGAGGGTGTTCGCTCGCGTCCATGTTCACCATCTGCCTCCAATGATCTGCGTCGCAAGCCCTCTCCCCGAAATGCAAGGGCCTTGATCTGGAGATGATGCCATCAAGAGGTCAGCGAACGTCGTAAAGCGCAAAACTCCTGCTCGGCCACGCAACTTTCCTGAAGATACCCGCCGTAGCCGCATCTTTCATGGTCAAGCGGCCTGGGCCAGTGACTCGTCCTTGCGGGCCTTGAACATCCGGCATGGTGGTATATTCAACCATTCGACGGCATGTTCTACATTTGAAAAATTCGGCGTCAGAAGCTTTTCGACGAATCGGGAATATTGGTACACCAGAAAGGTGCCGCCTGGCCGAAGCGCCGCATGTGTCTCAGCGGAAATCGCCGCCCCAACGCCCTCCGGCAAAGTCGAAAACGGCAAGCCTGACAAGATATAGTCGGCCTGTGAAAAGCCATGCTCTGCGATAATCCGCCGGACATCTGCGGCGGATCCATGCACGGCGCGAAACCGATGATCGGCTATATCGGCGCTCAGATAGCGAACAAAATCGGCGTTGGTGTCGATCGCGATCAACATCGCATCGGAGCGCATCCGGTCGAGAATAGGGCGCGTGAACGTGCCCACGCCTGGGCCATATTCGACGAAGAGCCGCGTCGTCGACCAGTCTACCGGCTCGAGCACGGACTTTACGAGAGAAGGAGAAGAGGGAATGATCGACCCGATCATAGCCGGGTGCTTCAGAAACTGGCGGAAGAATGTCGCACTAGGGCGCAGGGCCCGGAACGCTCTGGCCACTGGTCCATGTGACTTCTGCAGCTTCTTCAGTTGTACGGTCGCCATTCAGTCCCTGCCATATTCTTTATCCAAACCGCGTCGCAAAAATGGAACCGTTTTGCAAGGGCGCCATCCTGCCGCAAAGTTAACGCGCCTAGGGGCAGCTTGTTCAATTAGGTTTCCCCGCTTGATCCGAGCAAAAAAAAGGGCCGGTCAGATGACCGGCCCGAAAAGTTTAGCAGGGTGCGGAAATAGGGTCGTTCGGGGATCGATCTGAGGACTTCGACAGTTTGACGTCGGTCATTTGAAGCGT
>NZ_JARYGI010000003.1:0-163492 GCF_033795625.1 Sphingobium sp.
TGACGCATCCTCACCTCCCGTCAGCCGCAATGAATCAAATCACGCAGCCATTGGCTAGGGGTTTTTGGAGGTCCCCAGCTGTCTCGTATCTTCTTCGGTCAACCCTGGGAAAAATCCATTTATATTGAGAATCCACTCGATGATGTTATCTGCGTTTGGATTGTCAGGATCATTTACCCTTTTATCGCTCTCGACTTTATACGGGTTCCATTCACCATCGAAGTTTAATTTTCCGGCGGGTGAGACTATCTGAAAGCGATACTGGCCTTCATACCCGCCTCCGAGACAGATTAGCTCATATTGTCTACCAGCGTCCCAAGTTCGTTTTCCATCGCTTTGGAAAGCCATATTGCCAATCAACCTCGATGATGCCGCCTTAGTTTGAATTACACTTAGTCGGCGAAATGCGTCCTCTTCACTGCATATATCACTCTTAAGCCGTCAGTCCGCAATCCACCATCCCCGACATGCCCCTGTCCTACACGCCTCTCCCGCGCTACACCCGCGCCCATGCCTCAGGCCACCGCCCTGCCCGCGCGTTAATGCGACCCTTCGCCCATCCGGGTGAACCAGCCGCGCAACACATGACGGCATCGATGCACTGGCGAGCAATCCCGTGGATACGCACCAGGGTAGTGGCGACCAAAGGCTGCGGGGCAAAGCTCGGGGGCGGCTGGCCCGGATGTGACAGCTCTTCCCCAAGCCCTTCCTATATCTCGTGAACGCCTCGCGACCAAGCCAGGGAGGGGCAACCGGGGGGTGACGTAGTGTCACCTTTGTCACCTTCCGGCCCTACAAGGCCATCAGCGCGGCGATCACCTGACGGTCTTCCGAGCGAAGTACGCCCCAGGCGCGGGCAGCGGCGCGGCTGTCCATCACTTCCACGCCGATGTTGCGGGCTTCCATGGCGCGGACGAAGGCGCGGGGCGGCTGGATCAGGCCGGAGCCGGTGCCGAGCAGCAGGAACTCAGGCGTGGGCGCATATGTCGCCAGCGGGCCGAGGGCTTCAAGCGTCAAGGCTTGCGGGGGCGGCGCGTCGTCCCATGGCCATGCCTCGGTCGGGCTGAGCAGCACGCCGCCGGGGAACACCGTGTCCTCCAGGCGAAAGCCGCGGCCGGAGAAGCCAGTGATGCGCGGGCCGGGATAGCCGCCGTCGCGCCGCATCTCCATGCCGCTGCTCATGATGCGAGAGCCGCTTAGGGCCGCGCGCCGTCGCCGACGCGCTCTGCCTTGGCGGGGGTGGCGGACTTGCGGTCGGCAGGCTCGGGCTTGAGGCCCAGCGTGATCAGCAGCGAGGACGACACATAGACCGACGAATAGGTGCCGATGACGATGCCGAGCATCATCGCAGCGGAGAAGCCACGCAGCACATGCCCGCCGAACAGCAGCAGCGCACCCAATGCCAGCATCACCGTCACGGACGTCATGACCGTGCGCGGCAGGGTTTCGTTGACGGACAGGTCGATCAGCGCCTTCATGTCCATCTTGCGGTACTTGCGCATGTTCTCGCGGATGCGGTCGTCGATCACCATCTTGTCGTTGATCGAATAGCCGACGATCGTCAGCACCGCCGCGACGATGTTGAGGTCGAATTCCATTCGCGTGACCGCAAAGAAGCCGAGCGTCATCAACACGTCGTGCATGATCGCGACGAAGGTGGAGACGCCGAATTGCCATTCGTAGCGGAACCAGCTGAAGATCGCGATGCCGACGATGGCCAGCAACACGGCGAGGATGCCGTTCTGGATCAGCTCTCCGGAAACCTTGCCCGACACCGCATCATAGCGGCTGAAGGTGACGCCGGGATATTTGGCTTCGACCCCCGACTGCACCTGACGCACCAGCTTGTCGGTCGCGCCTTCGTCGCTGCTTTCGGGGAGCGGCAGGCGGATCGAGACCGTGCGCGGATCGCCGAATTGCTGGAGCGAGACTTCGCCGACGTTCATCGCGTCGATGTCCGTGCGCACCTTGTCGAGCGGCGGGGGCGAGGGGAACTTCGCCTCGACCATCAGCCCGCCGACGAAATCCACGCCCATGTTGAGGCCGCGCACGCCGACTGCGGCGACCCCGAGGACGGTCAGCAACAGCGTGAGCGCGAAGGCGATGTGCCGGACCCGGACAAAGCCGATGTTCGTGTTGTCGGGGACGAGTTTGAGAAGTTTCATTTCTGGACCCGATCAAATATGCAGTTCGGACGGCCGCGCGCGGCGGAGCCATGTCGCCACCACCAGGCGCGTGAACGTCACCGCCGTGAACACCGACGTCGCGATGCCGATCAGCAGCACGATGGCGAAGCCCTTGACCGGGCCCGATCCCAGGGCAAGCATGATGCCGCCGGCGATGGCGTGCGTCACGTTCGCCTCGAAGATCGTGCGGGTCGCTTCCTTATAGCCGAATTCGACGGACTGGACGACTCCTCGCCCGCGCCGCCGCTCCTCACGGATACGCTCATAGATCAGGACGTTGGCGTCCACGGCCGTCCCGATGGTCAGCACGAAACCGGCGATACCCGGCAGCGTCAGCGTGGCGTTGAGGATGCCCATCACACCCAGGATGACGAGGATGTTGATGACGACCGCGAGGTTCGCATACATGCCGAAGCGGCCGTAGGAGAGGAACATGAACACCGCGACCGCACTCGCCGCGACGACCGAGGCGATGATGCCTGCGCGGATCGAGTCGGCGCCAAGCTGCGGGCCGACTGTGCGCTCTTCCACGACTTTCAGCGCCACCGGCAGCTTGCCCGAGCGGAGCGCGATGGCGAGTTGATTGGCGCTCTCCACCGTGAAGTTGCCGCTGATCTGCGCAGTTCCGCCCAGGATCGGCTCATTGATGTTCGGCGCAGAGAGAACCACGCCATCGAGAATGATCGCGAAGGGACGATCGACATTTTCGCTCGTCACCTTGCCGAACTTGCGCCCGCCAGAACTGTTGAAGCGGATCGACACCGCAGGCAGGTTGTTCTGCGGGTCGTAGACCTGCGTGGCGTCGGTAAGCTCGTCACCCGACACCATCACCTGCCGCTTGACCGCGATATAGGGCACGCCCGACGGATTGCCGGGATAAGGCAGGATTTCGCTGCCCACCGGCGCGCGGCGCTGCGCGACTTCGGCCGGGTCGGCGGTGAAATCGACCAGCTTGAATTCGAGCTTTGCGGTCTGACCCAGAAGGTCCTTCAGCTGCTTGGGATTCTGAAGGCCGGGCACCTGCACGACGATGCGATTGTCGCCCTGCCGCACGATGCTGGGCTCGCGCGTGCCGAGTTCGTCGATGCGCTTGCGGATGACTTCGGTCGCGACTTCCATGGCGCTGTTGACCGAAGCAGTGATGCCCGCGTCGGTGGGGCTGAGCACGATGGTGCTGCTGTCCACCACCGTCACGTCGAAGTCGCGCTGGCCAGTCATGCCCGCGCCCTGGGTCAGCGGGCGGATGCGCTCGACGGCGGCATCCACTTGCGCGGGATTACGGACCATGAAGGAGAGCTTGCCCTCGCGGCGGGAGATATCGCCGATCGCAATGCGCGGATCGCCCCGACGCAATTCGGTGCGGATCTGCTCTTCCATGTTCGTGAGCCGCGCCGTCGCGACATCATCCGTGCTGGCCTCCAGCAGCAAGTGGCTGCCGCCCGACAAGTCGAGGCCGAGGTTGACACGCGTCTGCAGCGCGCTGGGCCATTGCGAGGTGATGCGTTCGGGCACGAAGCTCGGGATCGCGCAGAGTATGCCGATGCCCAGCGTCAGCAGTATGAGCGCGATTTTCCAGCGCGGGAAGGTCAGCATGGAGTTAGTCGTTCGCCGGTTTTGCGGTCGCGGGATCGATCACGTCGGAAATGGTCGCCTTGACGGCCCGCACTTTCATGCCCGGCGCAAGCTCGACGTCGACATAGAGATCGTCGACGCGCACTACCTTGCCCACGAGGCCGCCACCAGTGATGACCTGATCGTTCTTCTTCACTGCGTCGATCTTCGCCTTGTGGCTTTTCATCCGCGTCTGCTGCGGGCGGATCAGGAGGAAATAGAAGACGACGAAGATGAGGACCAGCGGCAGGACATTCGCGATGATCCCTGCGGTCCCACCCGCAGCACCTGAGCCCGACTGGGCGGCTTGGGCAAAGGCAGGAGTGATGAACATGAGCAACTCTCAATTCGGAGAAGGACGGAGGAAGGACGGACAAATCTTCCGCTAACCAAGGGCGCGCGGCTAACACAGGTCAGGTGCGTGAGGCAACAGCATTAGGGAAAAGCGCGTGAGCGGGAGGTGAATAAGTGAATCGCAAAACGAGGGGTCGAACACGATTTGCGTGGACGGGCCGCTCAGGTCGAGAAGCCCTTGCATCTTGGCCAGCATCCGCCTAAACGCCGCCCTCCGGTCGGGACGTAGCGCAGCCTGGTAGCGCATCACACTGGGGGTGTGGGGGTCGGAGGTTCGAATCCTCTCGTCCCGACCAAATTCCAAGCAACCCCAACATGCCGCCGCGGCACGCATTGGCGCTGTCCTACAGTTAACCTATCAGGTTACATTCCCCTTCTGTTTTGGAGGATGGAATGGACATAGATGCGTTGATCGACGAGGTGATCGCCCGGGAGGGCGGATACAGCAACCATCCGGCAGATCGGGGCGGGCCGACCCGGTTCGGCATCACGCAGGCCGTGGCGCGAGAGCGGGGCTATTTCGGCGACATGCGCGCTTTCCCTAGAACGCAAGCCGTCGAAATCTACCGGGCGCGCTATTGGGATGGACTGAATTTCTGTTTCGTCGCGGAACTCGCCCCACAAGTAGCCGCGGAAATATTCGACAGCGGCGTGAACATGGGTCCTGCCATCGCCGCCAAATTCCTGCAGCGAGCGCTCAATGCTTTGAACCGGCAGGCGCGGGATTTCGCCGACCTGGTGGTGGACGGGCAAGTTGGGCCCGGCACGCTGGCGGCTCTCGGCGCGTTCATGGATGCGCGTGGCCGTGCAGGAGAGGCGGTGTTGCTGAAGGCCATCGAGGCACTACAGGGCGCGCGCTACATCGATCTTGCCGAAAGCCGCCCGGCGAACGAGGCGTTCCTATACGGCTGGCTCGCCAACCGGATCGGTTAACGCGTCTGTCGCTTACAAGTTGGAGATATTCTCATGGGACTATTGCAAGGCGTCATCGGGCCGGTCGCTCAGATCATCGACAAGGTCATTCCCGATCCGGAAGCCCGCGACCGCGCGAAGCTCGAATTGCTCAGGCTGGAGGCGAGTCGAGAGGCGGGCAACATGCAGGCGCAGCTGTCCGCCATCCTTGCCGAAGCTCAGGCCGCGGATCCCTGGACCAGTCGCGCCCGGCCTGCGTTTCTCTATGTGATGTATGCGCTGCTGCTGTGGGCGATACCGATGGGGCTGATTTCGGGCGTCCGGCCGGAACTCGCGGAGGCCATTGCGCGGGGCATGACGGCCTATTTGAACGGGCTGCCGGAGCCGCTTTATGCGCTGTTCGGCACGGGGTACCTCGGATACACGGCAGCGCGGACATGGGGCAAGGTGAAGGGCGTGGATCTATAGGCAGACTTGGCGCTGTCGCAACTATCCCCAGGCGCCGACCTTCTCGAACCGCTTGATGCGGGCATAGATCATGATCGCCGTCGGCAGGACCATGGTGTTGATCATGTCGTGCTGCGACGCGGGCCAGTTGTTTTCGATGCTGCCCTCGCTCTGGTTCAGGTCGATGAATTCATTGCAGCATTCGATCACGAGGACGATTAGCCAGGGCGCCCAGTGATCCATCCGCCTGTGCGTCACCAGCGCCACCAGCAGCAACAGCACTACGCCGACATGCACGTGCATCGCGTCGGGGCTGAGCCCGACGAACAGTTCCACCTCATGCTTCCAGCCGCCCCAGATCTCCGCCACATGTTCCAATGTCATGCGGCGTCAGATCCGGGCCTTGAACGGCGTGAAGTCCGTCTGGCTGTCATAGATGTCGAGTCCCTCGCGGCGCTTCAGGCCATTGACGACGATGTAGGTGAGCGGCGTCAGCACCGCTTCCCAAGTTACCTTCAGCGCCCAGTTCGTGGCCAGCACGGTCAGCACCTGCGCCGTGCTCCAGATGCCGAGAAAGGCGAGCGGGTAGAAAATCAGGCTGTCGACGCCCTGCCCCGCGATAGTCGAGCCGATGGTGCGCATCCAGAGCATCCGGCCGCCGGTCCACAGCTTCATGCGCGCCAGGACGAAGCTGTTCACGAACTCCCCTGCCCAGAACGCCGCAATGGAGGCGAAGACGATACGCGGCACCTGCCCGAACACGGCTTCATACGCGCCCTGCCCCGTCCAGCCCGGCGCAGGCGGCATGGCGACGACAACGGCGCTCATCACCGCCATGAACAGGCTGGCCACGAACCCCGCCCAGATGCAGCGCCGCGCCCGGGCATAGCCATAGACCTCGGTCAGCACGTCGCCAATGACATAGCCCAGCGGAAAGAACAGGATACCCGCCCCAAAGATGAAGGGATGGCCGAAGACCGATATCTGGGCGACCTTTGCCGCGCCGATAATGTTGGAGAGTAGCAGGATCGCCACGAACGCGGCCATGACGAAATCGAAATAACGCAGCGGACGGGCACCCAGAGCGGCGGCGTCGATCTTCTCGATCGTAGCGGGTTCAGGGGTATCCATCGCTGTCCTGCATATCCAGCTTGGGCAGCTTTGCAAGAAAGTCGTTGCTGCGTTGCACCATTTTCAGACACTCAATTGCATCGCCGATTGTGTGCGGCTATTGCACGCGCCACGCGCCCGTAGCTCAGCTGGATAGAGCACCTGCCTTCTAAGCTGGTGGTCGCAGGTTCGAATCCTGCCGGGCGCGCCAGGCTTCTAAGAAGCGTGGGGCCCTGTGAGGCGTCGGTAATATTACCTACCATATTGTGCTTATCGTCGTTTTCGCAATGTGTTACGCTGCCGCAACTACAATGATGGTCGCTCCTTCAACATGGCGAGGATCAACAATGGTAGCAGATACGCGCGGGATCAATCTTGTCCCATTGGCTTATGTAAAGAGACACCTCACACCCTTAGTGTTGCGGGCTCGCGCCGCGCAGGCGCGATTTCAGTCCTTGATCTTTCTGACGGGGTTGTCGCGCAGGCCGCTTCGCCTGCGTGGCCCTGAACCTGATGTATGACGGAGGCGACATGGAAAGGCGGCGCCAGACCCTGCCTGATCTTCCGGACGGCGGCCCGGCCGTATGCACTTTAGTGGAGCGCTCCAGAGTTGCGCGGGCCAGCAGCGCCGTCTTGCTGGTGCAGAGCAAAGCCATTCGAGCGCAGTGCCGCGGTCTGGTAAATAGCCATATGGCATAGCGCGATAAGATCGACACTGAGGTAAGCTGAAGCGACGTCATTAAGCCCAGAATGTTCCAGGAAAACGCTGACGCAAAGAGGGTCGGCCTCATAAAGAAGCCGACCCTGCGCTTTGATGGGGACCAAAGTCCCGCCCTAAATGCGCGAGAATGATTAAGGTTCCGTCGATGCCTAAAATTAATTTGTAGTTAAAGGTTATCGGGGGAGCCGCCGGCATCCTCCCCCGTCAAATCCTTTCTGCATGCCACCGCAACTGGGCGTCCATGAATGTGGAGATGAAATAGTAGCTGTGGTCATAGCCGTCGTGGATGTTCAGCGTCAGGGGGATGTCAGCGCGTTCGCAAGCTGCGCGCAATAGCTCGGGTTGGAGCTGCTCGCTCAGGAACGCGTCCGCGCCGCCCTGATCTACGAGGATTGCGGCCTGGCGCGCCCCGCCTTCGATAAGCGCAACAGCATCATGCCTGCGCCAGTCTGCCCGATCGGGCCCGAGATAGCCTGCCAAGGCCTTCTGCCCCCAAGGCACCTGCGATGGCGCGACGATCGGGGCGAACGCCGATACGGCCTTGTAGCGATCCGGGTAGGAGAGCCCAATGGTCAGCGCGCCATGGCCGCCCATGGAGTGCCCCATGATCGATTGCCGTTCCATATCCGCGGGGAAGCCGTTCGCTATCAGCTCCGGCAGTTCCTGCGTCACATAGGTCCACATACTGTAGTTCGAGGCATAGGGTTCTTGCGTCGCATCGACGTAAAAGCCTGCACCCAGCCCGAAATCATAGGCACCCGCCGGATCGTCGGGTACCCCTTCGCCGCGGGGCGACGTGTCGGGCGCCACGAAGATGAGGCCGAGTTCGGAGCAGGCTTTGCGATACTCGCCCTTTTCGGTGACGTTCGCATGCGTGCAGGTGAGGCCCGAGAGATACCAGACCACTGGCAGCTTCGCGCCTTCCTCATGAGGCGGCACGAAGACCGAGAAGGTCATGTCGGTGCCGGTCGCGCGGGACGCGTGCTTATACACGCCCTGCACGCCGCCATGGGCGACATTTTGGGACAGGGTTTCCATCGTCAGGGCCGCGTCAGTAGACGACCACGGAGCGAATGCTCTCGCCAGCGTGCATCAGGTCGAACCCCTTGTTGATCTCCTCGAGGCTGAGCACATGGGTGATCATCGGGTCGATCTGGATCTTGCCGTTCATGTACCAGTCGACGATCTTGGGCACGTCAGTGCGACCCTTTGCGCCGCCGAACGCAGTGCCGCGCCAGTTGCGGCCGGTGACGAGTTGGAACGGCCGCGTGCTGATTTCCTTGCCCGCTTCTGCGACGCCGATGACGATGCTGGTGCCCCAGCCGCGATGGCAGGCTTCGAGCGCCTGGCGCATGACCGTGGTATTCCCGGTGCAGTCGAATGTGTAGTCCGCGCCTCCATCGGTCAGCGCGACAAGATGCGCCACGATATCGCCATCCACTTCCTTGGGATTGACGAAGTGCGTCATGCCGAACTTGCGGCCCCATTCCTCACGATCAGAATTGATGTCGACGCCGATGATCATGTTCGCGCCCGCCATCTTCGCGCCCTGCAGCACGTTGAGGCCGATGCCGCCCAGGCCGAAGATGATGACGTTGTCGCCAACCTGTACCTTGGCGGTATTGACCACTGCGCCGACACCCGTGGTGACGCCGCAGCCAATATAGCAGCTGGTCTGGAACGGCGCGTCCTGGCGGATCTTCGCCACCGCGATCTCGGGCAGCACCGTGAAGTTGGAGAAGGTCGAGCAGCCCATGTAATGGAAGATCTGCTGGCCCTTGTACGAGAAGCGCGACGTTCCGTCCGGCATCAGGCCCTTGCCCTGCGTCGCGCGAATCGCGGTACACAGGTTCGTCTTGCCACTCAGGCAGCTTTTGCACTGGCGGCACTCGGGCGTGTAGAGCGGGATCACATGATCGCCAGGAACGACCGACGTCACATTCGGCCCCACTTCGCGCACGATGCCTGCGCCTTCATGGCCCAAGACGGAAGGAAAGATGCCCTCGCTGTCAAGGCCGTCAAGCGTATAAGCGTCCGTGTGACAGATCCCCGTCGCCATGATCTCGACCAGAACCTCGCCCGCCTTGGGACCCTCTAGATCAAGTTCAACAATCTCAAGCGGCTTTTTCGCTTCGAACGCTACGGCGGCGCGGGTCTTCATTTTTTTTAGCTCCTATCAGACAAGCGGTCTCTACCCCCGGTCCAGCCGCGCGCGCAATGCCCAACGGACTGTCAGCAAGGCGGCAACGAAGCCGAGGCCACTGGCAAGGCCCCACCAGATGCCGACCCCATGAAGGCCAAGTGGGAAGGCCAGCAACACGCCAACTCCGATGCCGATCACCCAGTAGCCGATTGCCGCGATCACCATCGGAATGCGCGTATCCTGAAGCCCGCGCAGTGCGCCCGCGGCGATCGCCTGGGCGCAGTCCACGATCTGGAACAGCGCAGCCACGCCCAGGAATGACTGCGCAAGCATCACCACCTGAGCGTTTGCAGGATCGGCCACGTCGATGAAGATCGCGATCAGCGGACGCGGGATCGCCAGAAGCAGCACTCCGGCGAAAACGGCGAAGCCGATGCCTATCGCTATCGCCAGCCAGCCCGAGCGCCGCACGGCCGCGGTATCCCGGCGACCGAAGGCGATACCGACACGCACCGTAGCCGCCTGCCCGATACCGAGCGGGACCATGAACGAAAGCGAGGCGATCTGGATCGCGATGGCGTGCGCGGCAAGCGAGGCGCGGTCGATCAGCCCCATCAGGAACACCGCTGCATTGAATACGCTGACTTCGAGACCCAGCGTTATGGCGATGGGGAGGCCGATGCGCCATACTGCGGCGAACCGGGGCCAGTCGGCCACCCAGAGGCGCCCGAACAGATGATAACGGCGGAAGCGCCGGTCCAGCAGCACGACTCCCATCATGCCGAGCAGCATGAACAGCGACGAGGCGCTGCTCGCCAACCCTGCCCCGAACATGCCGAGCGCCGGAAACCCGAGATGCCCGAAGATCAGGACCCAGCCCGCCAAAAGATTGAACGGCAAGGCAAGCGCGACGACGACGACACCCCACATAGGCCGCTCAAGCGCAGAGATGTAATTGCGTAGCGCCAGGAACGCGAGATACGGCAGCAGCGCCCATTGCAGGCCGCGCATCATCTCCCCCGCCCCCTCCGACAAGGCCGGGTCCTGACCCATCGCCAGCAGCAGCGCTTCGGCGTTCCAGAGCAGCACCCAGACTGGCAGGCAGAGCGCGAGGGCCGCCCAGAGCGTCTGACGAACGGTGCGGCGGATGTCGCGGACGGAGTGGAGCCGCCGTCCCCTTTCCGCAGCGATCATCGGGGAGGCGGCCGTCACCAGACCCATGCCGAACACCAGGCAGGCCGTGTAGAGGTTGATGCAGAGCGCGCCGCTCGCCACCGAGTCCGGGCCGAGCCGTCCGAGCAGCAGCAGGTCAGTCGCCCCTATGCCCGACCACGCGATATTGCCGACGATCATGGGCAGGGCGAGAGCGAGCAGCGAACGCGCTTCCAGCCGCCACGGCGCGGCGCGGGTCGAGGGGATATCGGAAATCACACCCCGCGCGTTAGAGCGGAGGGCCGCAAAGTCAAACGGCGCGTCGCCGCATCAGATCTTGTCGGCGTACACCATGCGGCCTGGCCCTAGCAGGCCAAGCACTTGCGGCAACATATGTGGCGCCAGCGCGAGGCAGCCTTCGCTGCGGCCGCATTTGCCCCATCTGGCGATATGGTCTTCGCTCACATAGTCGGCGCCATGGATGACGATAGCGCGCATTTCGGCATTGTTGTTGAGCGGATCGAGACCGACCAGACGCATCGCTTGACCATGAATGCCATGGTATATGTCGCCGGTTTTATAGGCGCCCGCCGATGTCGCCAACGAATCGGGCACATTGGAGAAGCTGCGCAACCAGCCGGAATGTTCCGGGTCCGACCCGCGCCCATGTGCAACGAGATAGGAACTGGTCTGCCCGCCGATCAGATCGACGATGTGGAAGCGCAGATCCTTCGACGCGGCGCTGAAATCCGCCAATGCGATGCGATCCCTAAGTTCGAACGCATTGTGATGCGTGTCGAGCGCCGCGCGGGCGCGATCCAGCAGCTTGGCGCTGAACCGCGTTCCCACTCCGGCGGGGAACGCCTTCGAAGCCGGAGGCGTTGGAGGTGGCAGAACAGGCTTCGAGGGAAGCAATCCTTCGGCGACGGTGCTCCCGGCCATCGATGGCGACAAGGCTGCAACGCCGAGTCCGGCGAAGGCATAACGTGTAAATTCGCGGCGATTCATGGTCCTAGATATAATGTAGTTCCGTTAACGGGCCAAGAACGGCGTCATTCGGCTGGGCGCACCTGGTTCGTCGGCACGCCGCTGGATTCTTCCGGCAACCGCGCGGTCATGCCTGTTGCGTCCGCATCGTCCTGCATCTGCTGGTCTTCGCTGATCTCCGGCGGCGGTGCGGGAGGCGCAGCGGGCGTTGTGTTGTTGGGCACCGCGGCAGGCGCTTCGGCTTCGTCCGCCGGGATGGTCTCCTGGGGCACTTCCATCATGTTGTTGGCGGGCTGCGGCTCTTCGGCAGGCTTGCGGTCGCAGGCACTCAGCGCCAGGGCGCCGGCCAATGTGAAAAGAGCGATTCTGCGCATGGGTCAGTCCTTAGATGCTATTGCGATTGTGGCCGCACGGCGGCTGGAGGCTTCGATCTTTTCGGCCAGCAGCTTGTCCCAGCCATAAGGGTCGGCCCGGAAATTCATCGTGCCATTAGCGCTGGCGAACGCGGTCCAGTAGAGCAGATACACGGCCACCTGTTGCGGAAGTTGCTCGCGCTGGGTCTTGCCCGTGTCGATCAACGTCTGGATCTGGCCTGCAAGCGCGGGATCATTCTGCACCATCAATTCGGCAAGCGGTATCGGCTTTTCGAGGCGGACGCAGCCGTGGCTGGCCAGCCGGTCATAGCTGGAGAATTTCGCCCGTGCCGGCGTGTCGTGCAGATAGACCGCGAAGGGATTGTTGAAGTCGAACTTCAGGCGTCCCAGTGCGCTGTTCGGCCCGGCAGGCTGGACGATCCGCTCCCCCGTTTCCGGAGTACCGACAATCTTGTAGCCCTGACGGATCAGGGTCTTGCGCCCCTTGGGCCACAGCTCCCGCTTGGCGATGGACGCAGGCACGTTCCACGGCGGATTGACGACGATCGAATGGATGTTCGACACCAGCATCGGCGTCGCATTGGAAGGACTACCCGTGACGGCGCGCATCGACTTGACCGGCGCGTCCCCCTCGAACACCGTCAGCACGGCAGCGGCGATATTCACCTGCACCCGGTTTACGGGAAGGGAACGCGGCAGCCACCGCCACCGCTCCATGTTCGCCATGATCGCGGCGATCCGCTCCCTGACCGGCACATTCAGCGCGGCCAAGGTGCGGGCGTCGAGCTGCCCCGTTGGATTGAGGCCATAGCGGCGCTGTGCGCGTTGAACTGCCTCCACCAGAGGCTCGCCCGGCTTGCCCGTCTTGTCCTCGATGGCGAGGCGCGCCCGCACGGCAGACGGATCGGACGACGCGCTGAGCTGCGGCCATCCGCCAGCATCGCGAATTGCCTCATAATTGGCAAGACCGGCCTCCAGCGCCACATACCCCGCATAGCGCGGCGTCAGGCCCGCCACCCATTGCGGCAGCCGATCGGCGGCGACTGCCTGCGTCAGTCCCGGTAGCGGATCATAGGCGGCGGGTCGAATGGCCCAAACTTCGAGGAAGTCGGCAGTGTCCACACGTCCGCGGTACAGTGCCATGGCGCGGTCGAGCACGGCGCGCACGAGCGCATCGCCACTTGGCGCGACGTCCTTGGTGGATGTGGCAGTCAGCCCCTGATCGGATGCCTCGGCCAGCCAGTTGGCGAGAAACTTGGCCTGACTCGCCGACAGCTTCGGCAGCGGCAGAGGGGCGGTGGGCACGACAGGCGGCGGCAGGGTCGTGGACACCGCGGGCGGAGGCGTGGCTCCCGGCAACTGAAGCTTCAACTCCGCCCCTGCTGGAGAGGTGAGCGGAAGGAGAGCAAGAGTCAGGCCCGCAAGGGCAATATTGGACATCGAATTACGCATGGGTTGTGCAGATAGCCTATCTCGCCAGCCGATAAAACCGTGATTTAACCAAGCGACACAGTTCCTTCCGGTCGCCTAAAAAAGATCGGGCGCGACCCATAAAGAGCGCGCCCGACCATGATTCAGCAGCAAACCCGAAAGGATTTAGCCGTTCAGCTTGTCCTTGACCGCCTTTGCGGGGGCGAAGGAGAGCTTCTTGGAAGCGGCGATCTGGATCGTTGCGCCGGTGGCCGGGTTGCGACCTTCACGAGCGGGCGTGTCCTTCACCTTGAACTTGCCGAAGCCATTGAGCGAAACTTCCTCACCCTTCGCGGCAGCGTCTGCGATGGCGGAAAAGATTCCGTCGACCAGCTTGCGCGCGTCGGCCTTGCTGAGCGCATGAGCGGCGGCAACGGTGTCGGCAAGATCGCTATTGTTCATGATGTTTGCTCTTTCCTGTAGTAATGGAACAGGCGACATAGCGGCACAGCGAGGGCAGGTCCACCGGCAGAACGCCGAAAACGCTGCATTCTTACGATTATTACGGCTTGATATCCATTTTTCGTCGCATTTTGGCTCGATCTCCTCCTGCAAGCCGCGAAATCGCGGAAGCTGGACATTCGGCTTAACCGCGACGGGCTTTTGGCCTACGGTTCGTTGATGATCACTCCGACACTGCGGCAGCTCGACATATTCGCGCAGATGATCGCGTCCGGCAGCATCGCGGCGTGCGCCCGGGATCTCGATATGCGACCCGCCGACGTGGAACGCGAAATCGGAATACTGGAAAGCCGCCTCGGGCATCAGTTGTTCGACCGGCGCGGCGGGATGGTCACGCTGACCGACGCGGGGCGGAAGACGGTCGAGGCGATGCAGATGCTGACGGAGGCGCCCGCGGACCAGTGGGAGGACGTGCACGCGCCGGAGCCGGAAACGGCGCCACCTCCAGAACCGGAACTGGATCGCCCTTCTTGGAGCCGGACCGCCACGACAAAAGCGCAGCCGGAACCGAGTGGCGACACTTCCCCCCCTCCCCTGCGTGAGACGATCACCATAGCGGCGCATCCCGCCGTCTTCGGCCACTTTCAGGATGCGCTCAGCGCCTTCGAACACACCAATGGCGATGTCGCGATAACGCTCGATCTGGATACGCATACGGCGGCGCAGGCCATCCCGCGTCTCGCAGCGGGAGACGTCGACATTGCCTATTTCTATGCGCTGGGCCATCCGGCGGACTGGCCCTCGCGTTATGCGTGGAGCGAACAGCTTTCACTTTATATCGGCAGCGAACATCCATTGGCGGCAGCTGAGGGAGTGGCGCGCGAAGATCTGGCGAGCATTCCCGCGGTCACGCTCGCACCCGGTAACGCACTACGGCCGTTAATAGAGCAAGCGCTGGATGCGGGCGATCTGGACGGGGGCGATGCTGCTCTCGAAACGGACAACCTATACGAGATCGTCGTGGCCGTGCGTCAGGGTCTCGGCTATTTCGCCGCTTTCGGGCCTCTTGCTCGCGACTTCTCGCGAATGAAGGGTGTAAAACGGCTGCCGCTGCTCTTTCCTCTCCCATCGATCGACGTGAGGCAGGGCATCCGCGCCGCAGTGCGGGATGACGACGTCGTCGGGGCACTTTCTGAATATCTGTTCAGATAAAAGCGCTTAGAGGCTTTTCCATCACACTTCGTTCCTGATCGATAGTGCAACGCGGAAATGTTAAACAGGCGTATTGATATGTTGTATCATATTGCGATAAGCAGCCGCAGCACATCCTTTAAATCGAGTGACTAGCCCATGACGCGTTTGTTCCTGCTTGCCAGTTCTGCCATCCTTGTCCTGCCTGCCAGCCTCGGCACGGCATGGGCGCAGGAGCCGACCGACGACTATCATGACCCCAGGCCCACGGACATCGTCGTCACTGCCCTGATCCCGCGGCGTCAGGGCGACATCCTGTCCGGCACTTCGGTGGTCACGGGGGCGGAACTCACGCGCAACCTGCGCCCCACCATCGGTGAGACGCTCTCGCGTCAGCCCGGCGTGTCCTCCACCTCCTTCGGGCCAAACGCCTCTCGGCCAGTGTTGCGCGGTTTTCAGGGCGAGCGCGTACGCATCCTGACAGACGGTATCGGCAGTTTCGACGTCTCCAACACCTCGGTCGATCATGCCGTCGCGATCAATCCCTTGACCGCCGAACGCATTGAAGTCCTGCGCGGCCCTGCTGCGCTGCTCTATGGTTCCTCGGCGATCGGCGGCGTCGTCAACGTCATCGACAGCCGCATTCCCCGCCGGGTTCCCGACGAGCCGATCCATATCGACGCCATCGGCAGTTATGGCAGCGCCGCCAACGAACGCACTGGATCGGGCAAGATCGAAGTGCCTTTGGGCGACAAGTTCGTCGTCCACTTCGATGGCTCCTATACAAAGACCGGCAATCTCGACACCGGCAGCTACATCCTGACTCCCGCCCTCCGTGCCGAAGCCGCGGCGAGTGGCGACCCTGGTATCGCCGACCTTGCCAGTCTGCGCGGCAAGCTGCCCAACAGCAGCGCGGAGAACTGGGAAGTTGCGGGCGGCGCGGCATTCATTACGGATGGCGGCAATATCGGCTTTTCGGTCAACCATATCGACAATTTCTACGGCGTTCCGGCGCGCTATTCCTTGGAACCCGGCGAAGAGGCCGAACAGGTGCGGCTGCACATGAAGCAGACCCGCGCCGATCTGCGCAGCGAAATAGCAACCGGCGGCGGCTTCCTCGACACCATTCGCCTGCGCGCGGGCTTCGCCGACTACCAGCACCAGGAAATCGAGGACACCGGCGAAGTCGGCACGACCTTCTATAATCAGTCTGTGGAGTCGCGGCTGGAATTCGTACAGGCGAAGCGTGGCGGCTGGGACGGCGCATTCGGTGCGCAGATGTTCATCCGTGACTTCAACGTGATCGGCGAAGAAAAATTCCTCCCCAAGAACGAGACGCAGCAGTTCGGCGTGTTCACGCTGCAGTCGGTCGACCTGGGGGCCACGCGCATCGAGGGGGGCGCGCGGTTCGAACACACGATCCTGCGCGCGGTCGCCGATCCCGATCTCGACAACCCGGCTTATGACCGCACTTTCAATTCCGTGTCGGCGTCCTTCGGCGCTAGTCACGAGATCGTTCCGGGCTGGCGCGTCGGCCTGAACCTGTCGCGTTCGCAACGCGCGCCGTCAGCGGAGGAGCTATTCGCGCGCGGAAATCACGCCGGCACACAAGCATTCGAGCTGGGTAATCCGGACTTCGGCAAGGAAAGTAGTTGGGGCGTGGAAGGCACGCTGCGCGGTCAGGGCGAAGGCTATACCGTGTCGCTGTCGGGTTATCACAACTGGTTCGACGGCTATATCTACGAGAGCATCGTCGACGACAGCGTGTGCCAGACCGTCAACGGGGGCGAGGACCTCGAATTTCCCTGCTTCCAGAACAATCAGGCGAAGGCGCACTATTATGGCTTCGAAGTGCAGGGGACCGCTAAGCTGGCGCAACTCGGCAGCTATGCGATCAACCTGGATGGCAGTGCCGACTATGTGCGCGCGACGGTCGTAGGGTCAGGCCCCGCGCCGCGCATACCGCCGCTGCGGCTGCTGGGGGGCGTGGAAGCGGCGAGCGACCGGGTGACGGCGCGCGGCGAAATCGAGCACAGCTTCGCGCAGGATCGCACCGCCGCGACCGAGACCGACACGAGTGGCTTTACATTGGTGAACGCGTCGCTGACGGTAAAGCCGTTCGCGGATCATCCAGAGACCAGCATTGTGCTGTCCGCCAACAACATCTTCGATGTCGAAGCGCGCCGCCATGCAAGCTTCCTGAAGGATTACGCGCCTCTGCCGGGGCGGGACATCCGGGTGACGGCAAGAATAGGGTTCTGATCCGGGCGGCGCCTCAGATCAGACCGGCCAGTGGACTCGATGGGTCGGCGTACATGCGTCGGCCCATGCGCCCGGCAAGATAGGCCATGCGGCCCGCCTCAACCGCCGACTTCATGGCACCCGCCATCAGCACCGGGTTGCGCGCCTCGGCAATCGCGGTGTTCATCAGCACGCCCGTGCAGCCCAACTCCATGGCAACGGCGGCGTCGGAGGCTGTGCCGACGCCTGCATCGACCAGCACCGGAAGGGATGTGCCCTCCACGATCAGGCGGATCGTCACCTTGTTCTGAATGCCAAGCCCCGATCCGATAGGCGCACCCAGCGGCATGATCGCGACAGCGCCCGCATTCTCCAGCCGCTTCGCCGCGATCGGATCATCGACGCAGTAGACCATCGGCTTGAAGCCTTCGTTCGCGAGGATCTCCGTCGCCCGTAGCGTCTCGTGCATGTCCGGATAGAGCGTGCGCGCCTCGCCCAGCACTTCGAGCTTCACCAGATCCCAGCCGCCAGCCTCGCGCGCCAGTCGCAACGTGCGGATCGCGTCTTCGCCGGTGAAACAACCCGCCGTATTCGGAAGGTAGGTCACTTTCTTGGGGTCAATATAGTCCGTCAGCATCGGCGTATTGGGGTCCGACACATTCACGCGGCGCACGGCCACAGTGACGATCTCCGCCCCCGATGCTTCCAGCGCGGCGGCATTCTGCGCGAAATCCTTGTATTTGCCGGTGCCGACGATCAGCCGCGAGCGGAATGTCTTGCCCGCGACCGTCCAGCTGTCGTCCCGCACGGGCGCATGATCGCCGCCGCCGACGAAATGCACGATCTCCAGTTCGTCGCCATCCTCGACCAGCACTTGCGTCAGCGTGGAGCGCGGCACGACTTCCAGATTGCGCTCGACCGCCACCTTTTCCGGCACGAGCCCCATTTCGCTGGCGAGCTGCGCCAGGGTCATGCCTTCGCGGATGCGGCGATGCTCGCCATTTACGCGGATTGAAATAGTGCCGTCGACGCTCAATGGCCTGTCCTTCAAGGATATGCTTGGCAAAACGTATCTCGACTTCGCGCGACACGAGGCGCTAAACCCTGCGCGGGGAAAGTGCCTGAGGCGGCATATAGGGATCGCGGCACTCTCCCCGCAACCAGTAATAAGGGATAGGCGGGCATGACGGACAGCAGGAAAATCTTCGTTCTGAACGGCCCCAACCTCAATCTGCTGGGGACGCGGGAGCCGGATATCTACGGTTACGACACGCTGGACGACATTGCGGAGCGGCTGGAGGATGTGGCGACGCGGGCGCATGTCGAGATCGAATTCCTGCAATCCAATCACGAAGGGCATCTGATCGACTGGCTGCACGACGCCAATGCGCAGGGTGCGCATGCAGTGATCCTGAACCCTGGCGGCCTCACGCACACCTCCGTCGCGCTGCACGACGCGATCAAGAGCATCACGGTTCCAGTGATCGAGGTGCATCTGTCGAACCCTCATGCTCGCGAGCCCTTCCGCCACAAAAGCTATGTGGGAATGGCTGCGAAGGGAACGATCGCGGGCTTTGGCGCGCTTTCTTATAGCCTCGCGCTGGAAGCGGCGCTGGAGCTGTAAGCGCCCAAAAGGTTGCGCTCCACGACGAACCGCAATAGGCGCAGCGCCAACAAGGCAAAAATTGCCAAAGCACGAAATCCCAAAGAGGGTCATCCATGAACGATAAGAGTGAACAGGGTATGCAAGTCGATGTCGCGCTGGTGCGCGCGCTGGCGGAAATGCTGGACGACACGAACCTGACCGAAATCGAAGTCGAGGACGGCGACCGCAAGATCCGTGTCGCGCGCAAGGCCGCTGCGATCAACGCTGCGCCGCAGATGTATGCGCCCGCGCAGCAGGCCGCCGCTCCCGCCCCCGCCCCTGCCGCTCTGGCTAGCGAAGCACCTGCCACGGTCTCCGCCAATGCTGTTCGCTCGCCGATGGTCGGAACTGCCTACCTCGCCGGCAATCCCGAGGCGGCGAACTTCGTCAGCGTCGGCGCTCAGGTGAAGGCAGGCGACACGCTGCTGATCGTCGAAGCGATGAAGGTCATGAACCCGATCCTCGCTCCCACGGCCGGTACGGTAAAGGCCGTGCTCGTCGAAAACGGCCAGCCGGTCGAGTTCGACCAGCCGCTCGTAATTGTCGAGTAATCGCGCCGATATGAGCATCGAGAAGATCCTGATCGCCAATCGCGGCGAAATCGCGCTGCGCATTCATCGCGCCGCGCATGAAATGGGCATCAAGACGGTCGCGGTGCATTCCACTGCCGATGCCGACGCCATGCACGTGCGCCTTGCCGACGAAGCAATCTGCATTGGGCCGCCCGCCGCCCGCGACAGCTATCTCAACATCCCGAACATCATTTCCGCTGCCGAAATCTCCGGCGCGGATGCGATCCATCCGGGCTACGGCTTCCTTTCCGAAAACGCACAGTTCGCCGAGATCGTGGAAGCGCACGGCATCGCCTTCATCGGCCCGAAGCCGGAACATATCCGCACCATGGGCGACAAGGTGGAGGCCAAGCGCACCGCTGGCGCCCTCGGTCTGCCGCTGGTGCCCGGCTCCGACGGCGCGATCAGCGAGATCGAAGACGCCAAACGGATCGCGGCGGACATCGGCTATCCCGTCATTATCAAGGCCGCATCGGGCGGCGGCGGGCGCGGCATGAAGATCGTGCAGAGCGCCGACGAACTCGAAACCCAGATGCAGCAGGCCGGGTCCGAAGCCAAAGCCGCGTTCGGCGACGCGACCGTTTATCTGGAGAAGTATCTCGGCAATCCCCGGCACATCGAATTCCAGATTTTTGGCGACGGCAAGGGCAATGCCATCCATCTGGGTGAGCGCGACTGTTCGCTCCAGCGTCGTCATCAGAAAGTGCTGGAGGAAGCGCCCTCCCCCGTCATTTCCGCCGCCGAGCGCGACCGGATGGGCGGGATCGTATCCAGGGCGATGGCCGACATGGGGTATCGCGGCGCGGGCACAATCGAGTTTCTTTACGAGGACGGCGAGTTCTACTTCATCGAGATGAACACCCGCCTGCAGGTCGAGCATCCGGTGACGGAGATGATCACCGGCGTCGATCTGGTGCGCGAGCAGATTCGCATCGCCGAGGGGCGTCCGCTCTCGGTCGAGCAGAAGGATCTCGTCTTCTCCGGCCACGCGATCGAGTGCCGCATCAATGCCGAGGACCCGCGCACCTTCGCGCCCTCACCCGGCACCGTGACGCGCTACCATGTGCCCGGCGGCATGCACGTCCGCGTCGATAGCGGGCTCTATCAGGGCTATAAAGTGCCGCCTCATTACGACTCCATGATCGGCAAGCTGATCGTCTATGGCCGCACCCGCGAGGGCGCCATCATGCGGCTGAAGCGCGCGCTGGAGGAATATGTGATCGAGGGCATGAAGACCACGATCCCGCTCCATCAGGCGCTGCTGCGCGATCCAGAGTTTCAGGACGGCGCATACACGATCAAGTGGCTCGAAGAGTGGCTGGCGCGGCAGGGTGCCGAATGAAGGCGACCATTTACCATAATCCCGCCTGCGGAACCTCGCGCAAGACGCTGGCGATCCTTGAGGAGACGCCGGGGATCGACCTGACGGTGGTCGAGTATCTGAAGACGCCGCCCTCCGCCGACACCCTGCGCGCGCTGTACGAGGATGCGGGCATGACGCCCCAACAGGGCCTGCGGTTGCGCGGCACCGATGCGGTCAAGCGCGGCTTGCCCGATGCCGACGCGGAGACGGTGCTCGCGGCCATGGCGGCGGACCCGATCCTGATCGAACGGCCGCTGGTACGCACCGACAAGGGCGCGGCCCTGTGCCGCCCCCAGGATAAGGTGCGCGACCTGCTCTAGAGCCTGTCCGGGATTACGTTTCCGGCGGCGCCTTGGAGTGCGGCGGCGGCAGCCAGCTTGCAGCCGCTGTCGCACATCGATCCACCTTACCGTCGGCTACACTCAATTCAGCGCATAGCATTCCGATGTGGCGACGTTCTGATCGGTCGCGGGATTAACCCCCTGCAGAAGGCAGATCATATAAGTCTTGCGCAGGCGCAGGGTCACGACCGGGCCAGTCGTGGCCACGTAGGAATTGATAATGGTTCCGCCCGCATTGAGCATGTCAGTGAGCGACTGCGATACGGGAGAAAGTTTCGACGGTACCGAGAGCGCCTTGTGAGGAGACTTGACAGGCTCAGGAATAACGGGGCAACGAGATAAAATGGCTTCATGAACAAATAAGCTCCAAGGCGGCTAAAGCGGCCATCTTCGACAAGGGTGGCGCATATCGCTGTCCAGGCAAGGACGAGTCCGATCAGACGGAATCCCGGCCGGAAGCAAGCGAAGCTATACGCACGCGCAGTCGGTTAGCACGTGAATTCTACGGCGCACGCCGCGCACACTAGAGGTTCGCAAAACCTCCATCTTGCGGGACTGCCTGCCACGCAGCGAAAGGCCGCTGCTGGACGATGCGCGACCCTCGCGCCGTGATCGGCAGTCGGCCGCCCGCGCTGAGGTCGTCGCACAATTGTAATATCGCCGTGATCTATGCCTTGCCATGGGGCGGCGGGGGTGTTTAGCCTTTCGCCATGGTCAGGAATACGGATTTGGCGACGATCGCGATCTACAGCCTGAAGGGAGGCGTCGGGAAGACGACTTTCGCCATCAACCTGGCATGGGCCTCCGCCGCCATTTCCAAGCGCCGCACGCTGCTATGGGATCTCGATCCGCAGGCTGCCGCGACATGGCTGATCTCAGGCGACAAAACCGGGCGCGACGAGGCGACGGCGATCTTCAGCAAGGATGTCGATATCGATACGCTGATCCGCCCGTCGACCGTGCCCGGCATAGATTTGATCGCGGCGGATACGTCGCTACGCGGGCTCGACCGGCTGTTCTTCGACATGGGCAAGAAGAAGCGGCTGGCGCGGCTGATTGAGGGCCTGGGCAAGTCCTACGACCGGATCATACTCGACTGTCCGCCGGGACTCACCGAAACCAGCGAGCAGGTGCTGCGCGCCGCCGATCTGGTGATCGTGCCGGTCATCCCCTCGCCGCTTTCGCAGCGTGCGCTGGGTGAAGTGGCGCGCTATCTGGTGCAGCGGGGCGGCGGTCATGCGCCGATGCTGCCCGTCTACTCGATGGTGGACCGTCGGCGGGGCCTGCACCGCGCCGCGCTGGAAAGTCAGCCCGACTGGCCGGTCATCCCGATGGCGAGCGCCGTGGAACAAATGACGTCACGGCGGAAGCCGTTGGGCGCCTTTGCTGCCAGATCGCCAGCGGCGCAGGAATTCGCGCAATTATGGACGGGGATAGAGCGAAGGCTGACCCGCGCCTGAGAAAGCTCAGGCGACGGCGCTCGCCCCGTTTCGGCGGAACAGCAGCAAGGCTTCCTCTGCGGGCATCGGACGCCCGAAGTAGAAGCCCTGTATCTTCGTACAGCCAAGCGCATTGACCAGTTCGACTTCGGCCTGCGTCTCCACACCCTCTGCCGTCGTAGCCATGCCCAGGCTGGTCGCCAGCGCAACGACGGCGCGGATGATGGCGAGGCTTTCGGGCACATTCCGCGCGGCGCTGACCACGAAACTGCGATCGATCTTGATCGTGTTGAACTTGGTCCGGCTGAGATAGCCGAGCGAGGAATAGCCGGTACCGAAGTCGTCAAGCGACAGCCGGATGCCAAGCGCCAGAAGCTGTTCCAGTATCTGGGTCGCCATCGTCCCTTCGCGCATGAACACGCTTTCGGTGACTTCCAGCTCCAGCCGGTGCGGAGGAAGTCCGCTCTGGGCAAGGGCGGAAACGACGCAGGACACGAATTGCGGATTGTGCAGCTGCTCCGCCGAAACGTTCACGGCGACGCGAACGTCATAGGGCCAGTTCATGGCCTCGTCACACGCTGTACGCAGCACCCATTCGCCGATCGGCGCGATCAGCCGCGCGTCTTCGGCAACGGGAATGAACTTGGCGGGCGAGATCGCGCCCATTTCCGGATGCGTCCAGCGCACCAGCGATTCGAAGCCTTCGATGGCGCCGGTTACGGCATTCACTACTGGCTGATAGACGACGTGCAGTTCGTCCTTTTCCAGTGCCTCGCGCAGTGCGATCTCCAGCGTGCGGCGTTCCTCGGCATGGATGTGCAGGCGCGGTTCGTACTGGCAATGGGTGCCGCCGCCTTCGTCCTTCGCGCGGTACATGGCAAGGTCTGCGCTGCGGATCAGCGTCTCGGTCGTCCGTCCATCGCGCGGCGCTATAGCCGATCCGACCGACGCGCCGATGTGCAGCGTGTGCTGGTTGACTTCATAGGGGCGTGACAGGACGTCGATGACTTCGTGGGCAAACTGCTCGATGCGATAGGCTTCGGTCACGTCGCGCATGACGATGGCGAACTCATCGCCGCCGATGCGGCCGCATGTCTCGTGCGGCCCGCAGGCATTGAGCAGGCGCAGGGCCACCTGTTCCAGCAGCTTGTCGCCGACCTGATGGCCCAGCGTGTCGTTGACGGACTTGAATCGGTCGAGGTCGATCATCAGGAACGCACAGCGGCCATTCCATTTCGTCACCACTTCAAGCGCAGAGGACAGCGCCTCGCTCAGTTGCAGGCGGTTGGGCAGGTTGGTGAGCGCATCGAAGCGGGCCAACTGCGCGATCTTGTCGGAGGACTGACGCTTTTCGGTGACGTCGGAGCCGACACCGCGGAAACCCAGAAAGCTGCCGCTTTCGTCGAGGCGCGGCGAAGCGGATAGCTCCCACCAGCGCTTCGTGCCGTCCACTTCGACGGGGAGCACGATATTGCTGAAGCTTTCGCGGCGCTTCAGCTTTTCGGCCACTGCGCGCAGTTCGGACGTGAAGTTGCCGCTGTCCCACTGGCTGCCCGCCAGGATCTGGACGAAGGGCTTGCCTTCTAGGTCGGACGGCGCAACGCCCAGAATGGCGGCGAAACGCGGCGACACGCCATTTATGCGGCGCGCACTATCCGTCTGCCACAGCCAGTCGGAGCCGCTGTCCTCGAATTCGCGCAGCAGCAGGCTGACGACTTCACTCTTTTCGGCAAGCTCGGTGCTGGTGTGGAGGTGCGAACCGAAGGCCCGCGCATGTTTGAGGCTGGTGATCAGGAGAACGAGGGCATAGCTGGTCGCCAGCGCCTGAAGATGGACGCCATAATTGCCAGCGAACAGCAGGAACCCACCTGCGCCCGCCGTGATCAGGAACCCTATCGAAGCCAGCGGCAGTGCGGAAAAAGCGACTGCGGCGCCCACCATCAGACAGCTGTTCAGCGTCCAGAGGGCCATGATCTGATCCGGTCGACCAGCCTCCGGCAGCAGGATGATGGCCAATGTCCACAACACGCCCTGCGCCATCATCACGGCGCCATGGATCAGGATGTCGCGGCGTTCGACCCCGGCGTAATCGCTTGCGATCCGCTTTCGGCTGAGGCGCAGCGGAACGACCATCAAAGCCACCGCTGCAACCGACCAGCCGATCAGAAGCGGCATGTGCGGCGTGCCGCTGAACACGTTTGCGACGAACAGGATGACGAACAGGTTGAGCACGAACTGCACGATGTGCAGGCGGTCCATCGAAAAAAGCTGCTGGCGATACAGCAGATCGGCCGATCCTCGTGGAGGAAGGGCAAGCCCCATCAATACCAATAAGGGCAGTTTCTCCCCGTCAGCACCGGGCGCTTTTGAAGATTCCATGTTCACCCGGCTGTATTGCCATCACAGAGTTAGCAATCTGTTAGCGCAACAGCCTTTCCGAACGCGATCTCGTCCATTTCAGATCATAGTGGAGAGGGCCGCCATAGGAGCGGGCATCCGCCTGCCCCCTCTGCCGGCAAGTCCTCAAGCCGCTATATCGTAAGGCCTGATTTCGCCGGATAAATACAGATTGCGCGCCTTGGAACGGCTGAGTTTGCCGGAGCTTGTCCGTGGCAAGGTGCGTGGCGGAACAAGCTCGACCACGCAGTTCATGCCAGTGATCGCCCGCACTCGCTCACGAATTTCATCGCGCAGGCGCGAGCGCTCCTCATTGTCCGAGGTGCGACAGTGGACCAGCACGGCGGGCGCTTCTTCCCCGCCCGAGGTGGTGATTGCGAAGGCGGCGATGTCGCCCTGCTTGAAGCCGGGCAGTTGCTCCACGGCCCATTCGATGTCCTGAGGCCAGTGGTTCTTGCCGTTGATGATGATCATGTCCTTGGCGCGGCCGACGATGTAGAGATAGCCGTCCGACAAATAGCCCATGTCGCCGGTGTCCAGCCAGCCATCGGCCATGCAGGCGTCGGTGGCTTCCTGATCGCGGAAATAGCCGACCATCAGCGACGGGCCGGCGGTCCAGACCTTGCCGATCTGGCGCTCGCTCAGTGGCGTGCCGTCTTCGTCGCGAATCTGCACGACCATGTCCTTGGCGGGCTTGCCGCAATTGACGATGGCGCGGAAGCGCTGCGGGCGGCCTTCGGCGGCGGCGGCTCCGGAGAGATCGGTTTCCTCGACCAATTCAACGACGATGCCCTCGCCCGGCGGCATGATCGTGACGGCCAAAGTCGCTTCGGCAAGGCCATAGCTCGGCAGGAAGGCGGACGGCGAGAACCCGGCATCGGCGAAGGCGTCGACAAAGTTCTGCATCACGTCAGGGCGGATCATGTCCGCGCCATTTCCCGCCAGCCGCCAGCGCGACAGGTCGAAGCGGTCGGCCGCCTTGGTCTGGCTCGACATGCGGCGCGCGCAGATATCGTAGCCAAAGGTCGGCGAATAGCTGATCGACGTGCCTTCGTTGCGGCTGATGAGGTCGAGCCACGCCAGCGGACGGCGCGCGAAATCCTCGGTCTTCATGTAATCGGCCGACACCTGGTTGGCGACCGGCGAGAGGAAGCAGCCTACCAGGCCCATGTCATGATACCAGGGCAGCCAGCTTATGCAGCGATCGCTGTCCTGAACTTCCATGCCATGGCTATGCGCCGACAGGTTGCTGAGCAGGGCGTTATGCGTCACCGCGACGCCATGCGGGAAACGCGTAGATCCGCTGGAATATTGCAGATAGGCGATGTCGCCGGTTGCCGCCTGGGGCAGCGGGCAAGGCTGCGCGGAGCGGGCGAGGAACGCATCATAGGCCATGGGTTCGACACCACGCAAATGCGCCGCTTCGCCCGCCATTTCGGCGAGTTCGGCCGGGAAGAACAGCATCGTCGGGTCGCTGCTGGAAAGCTGGACGACCAATTGGTCGATATAGCTCTCCTTGCCGCCGAAGCTGGTCGGCAGCGGCAGCGGCACGGGCCAGGCGCCCGCATAGACGATGCCGAAGAACAACTGCGCGAATTCCGGCCCGGTCTCGGCCACCAGCGCGATCCGGTCCTTCGGGCGGACTCCATGCGCCATCAGGCGATAGGCGCAATCCATCGCGTCGCTGCGTAGCTCCGTGTAGGAATAGGCGCGCGCCAGATTGCCGCGTGGATCGTGGAAGTTCAGGCCCCTCTTGCCCTGCGCGGCATAATCCAGCGCCTCCCCCAGCGTGGCGAAATCGGACAGCCGCCGGGGCAGGTCGTCCTGCGTCGGGGTGCGGGTCGTCTCAATCTGCATAGCCGTCATATTGGTGTCACCCAATGAAATCATCCTGAAAACAAGGCTGTGGCTGGCATTATTCGCCAATCGCACCGCATACCGAAGTCCAGCCTGCACTTCTAGCGCATAAGGCGCGTTCAAATTCCGGCCCGACTGTGGCACAAAAGTGGCGCGTGCCCACTTACCCAGCCTCCAACCGTGCGCGGAAACCCCGCCCGCCGCTCAACGAAACGCGATTGCGCGACCTTGCGTTGCACTATGTAGGGCGGTTTGCGACGACTCGTGCGAAGCTGATCTCGTATCTGGGGCGGAAGATTACCGAGCGGGGATGGGACGACGCCAAGGCTCCCGATCCGCAAGGCATCGCTACGCGGCTGGTAGAGCTTGGCTATATCGATGATGCCGGTTTCGCCGCCATGAAGGGTGCCGCCCTGACGCGGCGCGGCTTTGGCACAAGGCGCGTGGGCGAGGCGTTGCGCGCGGCGGGCGTGGAGGAAAGCGACCGTGCGCCTGCTCTCGACGATGCGACGACTGCCCGCTGGGCGGCAGCAGAAGCCTTTGCCCGGCGAAAACGCCTGGGCCCCTATGCCGCTGCGCCGGTAGAACGCGAGAAGCGCGACAAGCAGATTGCGGCGTTCCTGCGCGCGGGCCATGACTATGCGACTGCACGGCGATGGATCGACGCCGCGCCTGGGGAGATTCCGGAACGTGATGAATAAAGCGCCTATGCTGTTGCCCCTGCTGCTCGCGCTTGTCGCCTGTTCGAACAAGGAACCCGCCAGCGGGAACATAGTCGCGGCGGACGCGAGCGCGGCGGCAACGATCCCGCTGACGATCACGGGCAAGGGCGGAACGCACCGATTCGACGTGGAAGTCGCGGCGACACCGGAGCAACAGGCGCAGGGCCTGATGTTCCGCACGGAGCTGGCTCCCGATGGCGGCATGGTGTTCCCGATGCAGCCGCCGCGCATAGCCAGCTTCTGGATGAAGAACACCGTGATCCCGCTCGACATGCTGTTCGTGCGTAGCGATGGTACGATCGCTTCCATCGCCGCCAGCCGGAAGCCCTATTCCCGCGAACCTTCCTCGGCCGGTATACCCGTTGCGGGAGTTCTGGAATTGCGCGGCGGGCGGGCTGCCGAACTCGGCATCGCCGAAGGCGACAAGGTGCAATGGGGCGCATGCGCGGCCCCTGCCGCCAAGCCCGCGCCCTCCCTTGCCAATGTACGTTTCTGCCCCTGAGCAAGGGGCGCGAACCCTGCGAAACCGCCTTGCCAACGCGCCCCGCATGGCGCTAAGCGAGGCCTATGGGAATCCTTGCCAACATTTTCACCTGGTGGAACGGTGCCACCATCGGCACCGCACTCTGGAGCAAGCGCAACGGCAGTCGCGTAGGCGAGGATCATCAGGGCAACGTCTATTTCGAAGGCGGCAAGGGCATCGACGGTCAGCCGCGCCGCTGGGTGATGTACAACGGCTCCAACGACGCGAGCCGCGTACCCGCAGAATGGCATGGCTGGTTGCACCGCACTTTCGAGGAAGCGCCGGAAAGCTACCTGCCGCCGCCGCGCATCTGGGAAAAGGAATTCACGCCCAACCTCACCGGCACGCCCCGCGCCTACCGGCCGAGCGGCGCGATCGAAAAAGGCGGCGTCCGGCAGAGCGCTACCGGCGATTATGAAGCATGGACTCCCGGCGCGGGGTGAGGCTTGGGCTGCGCCGACGGTCGATGCGCCTTCCTGTTCACTAGCCTCAAATCCGTTCACCCTGAGCTTGTCGAAGTCTCTGCTGAGCCGCAGGCGAAGCATACTTCACTTTGTTCAGTGGAAGGCTTCGACAAGCTCAGCCCGAACGGTTGGCAATTTGCGCGTCACACTGAGGTTTTGAGTGCCTCGACCACATCCCCACCCGTTATCTCCGGATGCGCCTCCGCAATTGCCCCGAACGCCGATTGCGCCGTATCGCCAGCACCACTCCTCAACACCGCCCGCCCCTGCCCCAGCGAAACGCCTTCCAATGCTTCCCCAAGCAGCTTGAGATAGGCGGATTGCCGTATCTCCACGGCGCCCAGCGACCGCAGATGCTCGGTCATGAACTGGCAATCGAGCAGCGTGAACCCGCCAGCCTTCAGCCGCGCGACGAGCCATGCAAGCGCGACCTTCGAGGCATCGGTACGCCGAGAGAACATGCTTTCCCCAAAGAATGCCCGGCCCAGCGACACGCCATACAGGCCGCCCACCAGCTCGTCGCCGTCCCAGCACTCGACGCAATGGGCGAAACCCAGATCATGCATATGCAGATAGGCGTCTTCGATGGAGCGATTGATCCATGTCGAGGGACGATCCGGCGCCGCCTCCGCGCACAGCGCAACCACGGCGGCGAAATTGGTGTTCGCCCGCACCGTGAAGCGATCTCGCCTGATCGTCCGCGCCAGCGAGCGCGAGAGCAGGAAGCCGTCCAGCGGCAGGATCGCCCGCTTCTTGGGCTCCACCCAATAGATGTCCTGCGCATCGCGGTCATCCGACATCGGGAAAACGCCGATGGCATAGGCCTGGAGCAGCAGAACGGGGTCGATCGTCATCGCGCCGGACGCTACGATGCTTTGGCTGCTGCGCCAACCGCTTCCGCGGCGAAAAGGGGGTAGTGCCGTCAGCGGCAAAACTCTTGCCCTCCCGCGCAACCCGAGCTAAAGCGCGCGTCTTCGCCGGCACAGGAGCGTAGCTCAGTTGGTAGAGCGTCGGTCTCCAAAACCGAATGCCGTGGGTTCGAGTCCCTCCGCTCCTGCCATCGGCTTGCGCCCAAAAGGGCTTAAGTCTATGGAAGCGAAGAAAATTGGTCGCGGAGCAGTGACCGCATCCGGGTGCCACTGCAGTGGCAAGGCCCGGAGGGCGGTGTATTGCTTCGCGGTTTGTGTTGTTTTTTGAACGGGTTGAGCATAACTCATGGCCAAGACGTCCCCAGCGGAATTCGTCAATCAGGTACGCGCCGAAGCGTCGAAGATCGTATGGCCGACGAATCGGGAAACGATGATGACCACGGTCATGGTCGTTATCATGACGTCGATCCTGGGGTTGTTCTTCTTCAGCATCGACAGTGTGTTCGGTGCGGTGGTGAAGTGGTTGCTGGCGATGGCCGCGGGTCAGCGTTGAGAGTTACGGGCTGAGCGGGCGACCAAGAGAATACATGCTGCATAAGCGGGAGTTTTGAGAGTTTCATGGCGCGCTGGTACATCATCCATGCCTATTCAGGCTTCGAGAACAAGGTCCGCGACTCGATCGTGGCCGACGCCGAACGCCTGGGCCTCTCCCAGCTGGTCGAATCGGTCGAGGTGCCGGTCGAAACCGTGACCGAAGTGCGCCGCGGCAAGAAGGTGCAGTCGGAGCGGAAGTTCTTCCCCGGCTACGTCCTTGCCAAGCTGGCGATGAACGACGACGTCTATCACCTCGTCAAGAACACGCCGAAGGTGACGGGCTTCCTGGGATCGATGGGCAAGCCGCAAGCGATCAGCGAAGCCGAAGCCGCGCGCATCCTGAACACCAAGGAAGAGGCGGCCGCCAATCCGAAGACCAAGATCACCGTCAATTACGAGATCGGCGATCAGGTCAAGGTTCTGGACGGCCCCTTCGCCAGCTTCAACGGCGTGGTCGAGGAACTGGATTTCGAAAAGAGCCGCGTGAAGGTGTCCGTGTCGATCTTCGGCCGCGCGACCCCCGTGGAACTGGACTTCGAGCAGGTCGAACTGGCGAAGTAAGAAATTTCCGGGCGACCGGGAATACACCGCGGGAGGCCAATCCTCGGATCGGCTGTCTGACCGCTAAACTTGAACCGGACGGTGCCTCAGCCCCGTTCAGCAACAGAGTGAGTAACAATGGCTAAAAAGATTACGGGCTATATCAAGCTCCAGGTGCCTGCGGGCGCCGCCAATCCGTCCCCGCCGATCGGCCCTGCTCTGGGTCAGCGCGGCGTGAACATCATGGAATTCTGCAAGGCGTTCAACGCGCAGACCGGCGACGTGGAAAAGGGCACGCCCCTCCCCACAGTCATCACCGTGTTCGCCGACCGCAGCTTCACCTTCAAGACCAAGACGCCGCCCGCGACGTTCCTGATCAAGAAGGCCGCTGGCCTGAAGTCGGGTTCCAAGGAGCCAGGCAAGGTCGTCGCCGGATCGATCAAGCGCTCGCAGCTCAGCGAAATCGCGCAGGCGAAGATGGCCGATCTCAACGCGAACGACATCGAAGCCGCGACGAAGATCATCGAAGGCAGCGCCCGCGCAATGGGCCTCGAAGTGGTGGAGGGCTAAGACATGGCAAAGCAGACCAAGAAGGCAAAGGCTCTCGCCACCGCCATTGATCGCGAAAAGCTGCACGGCGTCGATGAAGCGCTGGCGCTGATCAAGACCCACGCGACCGCCAAGTTCGACGAATCCGTCGAAGTGGCGATCAACCTGGGCGTCGATCCCCGTCACGCTGACCAGATGGTCCGCGGCGTCGTCACCCTGCCCGCTGGCACCGGCAAGACCGTTCGCGTCGCCGTGTTCGCCCGTGGCGACAAGGCTGATGCAGCGACCGCCGCTGGCGCCGACATCGTTGGTGCGGAAGACCTGCTGGACAGCATCCAAGCTGGCAACATCGACTTCCAGCGCGTAATCGCGACGCCGGACATGATGGGCCTCGTTGGCCGTCTCGGCAAGGTTCTGGGTCCCAAGGGCCTGATGCCGAACCCGAAGCTCGGCACCGTAACCCCTAACGTCGCAGAAGCAGTGAAGGCAGCCAAGGGCGGCCAGATCGAATTCCGCGTCGAAAAGGCAGGCATCATCCACGCCGGTCTCGGCAAGGCCAGCTTCAGCCAGGACGACTTGCGCAAGAACTTCGACGCGTTCGTCGATGCGATCGTCAAGGCGAAACCGACCGGCTCCAAGGGCAAGTACGTCCGCAAGATCGCCCTGTCGTCCTCGATGGGTCCGGGCGTGAAGGTCGACGTTTCGGAAGTCGCTACGGCCTGATCTCACGACCACTGAACAAGAAAGGCCCTGTTCTCTCGCTGAGGACGGGGCCTTTCTGCGTCTGGCGGCGGAGGAAGACTTCGCCGCGTCGCAATGCTATCGGGCGGCCATGGCCAGTCCTCTCCTCCCCGCAATCGCCCCTCAGATCGGGCCGGTGCTCGAATGGCTTGGGCTCATCGGCACGGCGCTGTTTGCGGCATCGGGCGCGCTGGCGGCCGCGCGATTGCAGCAGACACTCGTGACCTTCGCCTTCTTCGCGCTGGTGACGGGCGTCGGCGGCGGCACGGTGCGCGACTTGCTGATCGGTGCGCCCGTGTTCTGGGTCCACGATCCGCTGCCCGCCATCGCCTGCGGCATCGCGGCGCTTCTCGTATGGCTGACACCCAACCGCTGGTGGCATGGCAATGACGGCAGGGGCCGCGCACTCGACTGGCTTGACGCCGTGGGCCTCGCGGCGTTCGCGGTATTCGGCGCGGCCAAGGCGCTGTCCTTCGGGATCCCGCCGTTCGTAGCTGCGATCATGGGCGTGGTGACAGGATGCGTCGGCGGCATCATCCGCGACTTGCTGGCGGGCGAGCCCTCGATCCTGTTGCGCCCTGAACTCTACGTCACCGCCGCGGCGCTGGCGTCCGGGCTGTTCGTGACATTGGCCGCGCTGGGGATGCCGGTGCCCGTTGCCAGTGTGATCTCAGCATTGGCGGGCTTCGCCCTTCGCGCGCTCGCCATCAAGAGGGGTCTGGCATTACCGGGCTATCATAGTTCACGGCCTTAATGCGCAACCCGCGCCCCTGATCCCGTTCGCATCGTCACCAAAGCGCCCCCGCCACCATAGTCAAGAACGATTTCTCCTCCTGCGGTCCCGCGACACGCGGCGCGCCATAGCCGCTGCATTCCAGACACGCAGCACGCATCGCGCCGCCGGTGATCAGTCCCTTCGCATCCGCCACCGCCTGCAGCGCCCATTGCCGCTGCATCCATGCCTGCCGTCCGAGCCAGTCGCGCGGCAGCGCCGCTTCCTGCGTGTCGTTGCTCATCCAGCTCTCGATAAGCTGCTCGAACTTGTCAGGGCCTTTCTCGATATAATAGGGCTTGGCGTCCTCGGGATCGACCTTCGCCAGCTTCGCGGCTTCGGCGATGGCATCCTCCAAGCCGCCGAACTGGTCGACCAGCCCGATCTGCCGCGCGGTGCCGCCGTCCCACACGCGGCCCTGCGCGATGGTGTCCACTTGCGCAGGCGTCCTGCCACGCGCCTTTGCCACGAGCCCGACAAAGCGCGAGTAAACTGCTTCCACACCCGATTGGGCGATGGCGTCGAACTCCGGGCTGACGCCCCCTGCCAGATCTGGTTCGCCGGATAGCGGGGTCGTCTTCACCCCATCGGTAGTGACGCCGATCTTCGCCAGCGTACCCTCCAGGCTCGGCAGGATCGCAAACACGCCGATGGAACCAGTGATCGTCCCCGGCTCGGCAAAGATGCGACTGGCGGGCGTCGATACCCAGTATCCACCGCTCGCCGCGACATCGCCCATCGACACGACGACCGGCAGCCCCCGCGCCTTTGCCGCAACTATCGCCTGCCGAATCTTCTCGCTCGCCAGCACCGATCCGCCCGGAGAATCGACGCGCACGACCAGCGCCTTCAGCGACTTTTCCGCCAGCGCCGTGTAGAGCAGGTCGGAGATGGTATCCCCCGCGGCGCTGCCCGGCCCCGCTTCCCCATCCACGATGTTCCCGGCGACAGTCAGCACACCGATCCGGCCGTTATTGGCAGGCGTCTTCGCCTTCACGTAGCGCGCGAAATCTATCGTCGCGAAGCCGCCCGGCTTTTTGTCGCTCGCCGTTCCGGCGATTGCCGCCACGCGCGCGCCGAACGCTTCTTCGCCGCCCAGTTTGTCGACCAGTCCGGCCCGCAGCGCCGCCTGTTGCAAGTTGCCCCCAGACGCGCGAACGACGCCCAGAGGATCGCCCGCATAGGCGGCAAGCTTCGCCCTGGGCCGCGCCTTCGCCACATCGTCCTGCCATGTCTGCCAGAGCGCACCCGCCAATGCCTGATCCGCCTGCTTGGCCTCAGGCGACTGATCGGTGCGGATGAAGGGCTCCACGAAACTCTTGTAGGTGCCGACACGATAGACGTGCGTGGTCACGCCCAGCTTGTCGATCAACCCCTTGTAGTACATCCGCGACCCGCCCGGCCCGGCAAGGAACACTTGTCCGAAATCATTGAGCCACACTTCGCTGCCATGCGCCGCAAGCTGATAGCCATCGGACGAATAGGTCGTCGCGTAGACCAGCACGGGCTTCCTGGCCGCGCGAACGCCGTCCAGCGCCTTTCCGATTCGGGAGAGCGCCACCTGCCCTCCGCCCATGAACCCGTCGAGGTTCAGCACCACGGCCTTCACATTGCCGTCGCTTTTCGCCGCTTCTAGAGCGGTCACGATGTCGCGCAGGCGAAATTCCTTCATCTGCGGCGCACTGCCGGGAAGAGCGGACAGCGGATTGACCGACTGCGGCTGCTCCACCACCACGCCTTCCAGATCGAGGAGCAGCGCGCCCTGCGAAACGCTGGTGGAGGGCGCTGGCGTGTAGGACAGCGCTGCATAAAGCAGGCCGAAGAACAGCAGCAGGAACAGGAGAACGAGCGCATCCTTGATGCCGACCAATATGCGCCAGGCGCTGCGTACAAATGCCAAGGAGATGCCTTCCGTTCGGATGTTGCCAACAGCTAATGCCTGACGCGGCAACGTTCAATGGAAGGGCTCCACTCTCTCCGTCCTCATGTGGAACCGGACTGTAACAATATTCTTGTAACGCCTCTTGACCGCACCTTACTTATCGCCATATCTGCGGCGCTGGCACTCTTCCTCGTAGAGTGCTAACAAACAGAAGTTCAAAGGGAGCGGGTAGGAAGTCGGCACTCGATAGGGGCAACGGGGCATGACTTGCATGTCCGCTCATATCCAGGCCACTGCCACACGTTCCCTCCACGAAGGGAAAGGCAAACATATGGCATTCCGTCCGTTGCATGACCGCGTTCTGGTCCGCCGCGTTGAGGCAGAAGAGAAGACCGCGGGTGGCATCATCATCCCCGATACCGCCAAGGAAAAGCCGCAGGAAGGCGAAGTCGTCTCCGTCGGCACCGGCACCAAGTCCGAAGATGGCAAGATCACCCCGCTGGACGTCAAGGCCGGCGACAAGATCCTGTTCGGCAAGTGGTCGGGCACCGAAGTGAAGGTTGAGGGCGAAGACCTCATCATCATGAAGGAAAGCGATATTTTGGGGATCGTCGGCTAATCAGCCGCCCCTGAAATCCAATCCCAATTCACAAGCAGAGGTAATTTCTCATGGCTGCAAAAGACGTAAAATTCTCCCGCGACGCGCGTGAGCGCATTCTGCGTGGCGTCGACATCCTGGCCGACGCGGTCAAGGTCACGCTGGGCCCTAAAGGCCGTAACGTCGTCATCGACAAGAGCTTCGGCGCTCCCCGTATCACCAAGGACGGCGTTACCGTCGCCAAGGAAATCGAACTGAAGGACAAGTTCGAGAACATGGGCGCGCAGATGGTCCGCGAAGTCGCTTCGAAGACCAACGACGTTGCCGGTGACGGCACCACCACCGCGACCGTATTGGCTCAGGCCATCGTTCGCGAAGGCATGAAGTCGGTTGCGGCTGGCATCAACCCGATGGATCTGAAGCGCGGCATCGATCTCGCCGTGACCAAGGTTGTCGAAGACCTCAAGGCCCGTTCCAAGCCCGTCTCCGGTTCCGCCGAAGTCGCGCAGGTCGGCATCATCTCGGCCAACGGCGACACCATCGTCGGCGAGAAGATTGCCGAAGCGATGGAAAAGGTCGGCAAGGAAGGCGTCATCACCGTTGAAGAAGCCAAGGGCCTCGACTTCGAACTGGACGTCGTGGAAGGCATGCAGTTCGACCGCGGTTACCTGTCGCCTTACTTCATCACCAACCCGGAAAAGATGCTCGTCGAGCTTCAGGATCCTTACATCCTGATCCACGAAAAGAAGCTGTCGAACCTGCAGGCGATCCTTCCGATCCTGGAAGCAGTCGTTCAGTCGGGCCGTCCGCTCCTGATCATCGCCGAAGACATCGAAGGCGAAGCGCTGGCGACTCTGGTCGTCAACAAGCTGCGTGGCGGCCTGAAGGTTGCTGCGGTCAAGGCTCCCGGTTTCGGCGATCGTCGCAAGGCGATGCTGGAAGACATCGCGATCCTGACCAAGGGCGAGATGATTTCCGAAGACCTCGGCATCAAGCTCGAGAACGTCACCATCGGCATGCTCGGCACCGCAAAGCGCGTTACGATCGACAAGGACAACACCACCATCGTCGATGGCGCCGGTGATGGCGATGCGATCAAGGGCCGCGTGGAAGCGATCCGTGCGCAGATCGAGAACACGACCAGCGACTACGACAAGGAAAAGCTGCAGGAGCGTCTCGCGAAGCTTGCTGGCGGCGTCGCCGTGATCAAGGTTGGCGGCTCGACCGAAGTGGAAGTCAAGGAGCGCAAGGATCGCGTCGACGACGCTCTCCATGCAACCCGCGCTGCTGTCGAAGAAGGCATCGTTCCCGGCGGTGGTACGGCTCTGCTGTACGCCACCAAGGCTCTGGAAGGCCTGAAGGGCATCAACGACGACCAGACTCGCGGTATCGACATTATCCGCAAGGCGATCACCGCGCCTGTCAAGCAGATCGCACAGAACGCAGGCGTCGACGGCGCCGTTGTTGCTGGCAACCTGCTGCGCGAAAATGACGAGACCCGTGGTTACAACGCGTCGACCGACACCTATGAAAACCTGGTCGCGGCTGGCGTGATCGACCCGACCAAGGTCGTTCGCACGGCTCTGCAGGACGCAGCTTCGGTTGCCGGCCTGCTGATCACCACCGAAGCCGCAATCTCCGACACGCCTGCCGACGACAAGGCCGGCGCTGGCGGCATGCCCGGCGGCATGGGCGGCATGGGTGGCATGGGCGGCATGGACTTCTAAGTCCCGCTCTGTACCTAGGCTACGAATTGGGGCCGGGAGAGCACATCTCCCGGCCCTTTTTCTTTGGGACGGGGTCTCCGTACGGGGGACGCAACACAGGCGCAGCGGCGTAAGCGATCCCATCTACCGCCCGTCCCGTCTCCAAAAGCGGACATTTCACCATCGGTTCGTTACGGAGAAGGTATCCAGAACAGCCATGGAAAGTCCGTTTGCCGCTTCGACCTACTGCTGCCCCGCGCAATGATGCCATCGCCATTGCCCGCGTCCTCTGCATCCTCGGCGTCGTCTATGTTCACGCTTGGACCGGCCGCACTGGCGAAGAACTGGCCCATATGACCGGCACTGGCGAGGAAGTTCTGCGCTGGGTGCTGATGGAGGGGCTGGGCAAAAGCGCCGTTCCGCTACTCGGCATGATCTCGGGCTATCTCGTCGCCGGATCGCGCCGCGCGCAAAGCTGGCGTTCCCATGTCGCGGGCAAGGCACGCACCATCCTGCTGCCGATGATCCTGTGGAACGCGATAGCGATAGCCTGCGTATCCGGCGCAGCACTGGCAGGCTGGATACAGGCGCCCCTGCCATCTTCGGCGCACTGGCTCGTCGAGGAGGCGCTGGCGTTGACTCGCCCTCCCGACATCAATGTTCAGATGCCGTTCCTGCGCGACTTGTTCGTCTGCATGTTGGCCGCACCCTTGCTGGTCCGCCTGCCGGTGAAGGGCATGATGCTGCTCGCGGCGATGGTGGCGGTGCTCACTATCGGCGGCTGGCCGCAGCCGTTGCTGCTGCGCCCGCTCATCCTGTTCTTCTTCCTGTTCGGGATGATCGCCCGCCGCCTCTCGCTGGCGGAACGAGCCGCGGCGCTGCCATTGGCGAACGCTATTGCGCCCTTCTTGCTGCTCGTGCCCGTGAAGATCACCCTGTCGTTGTCACCCACCGACTTCCCCGCAATACACCCGCAGGCAATGGCCGCCCTCGACCTTGCCACCCGCATTGCCGCCGCCTTGTTCTTCTGGCGAATCGCCAATGCCTGCGCTGCTTCACGGGCGCGCGACGCGCTGCTCGCGATAGCGCCCTATGTCTTCTTCCTCTTCTGCTGCCACCTCATCCTGATCTGGATCGGCGGCCCGCTGCTCGGCCACTGGATCGGCCCGGCCGGATCGCCGCTCTATCCCGCGTTCCTGATCGCGCAGCCGCTTCTGGTGCTCGGCGCATCGATCGTTCTGGCGCGCGCGGTTATCGCCATTTCTCCGGCAGCGGCGCGCATCTTGAGCGGCGGGCGCCTAGCCGCGCCTGCGCGAAAAGCAGGCGCGGGTCTGGTCGCCGTACGAAACCCGGCTTAGACGGCTTCGAGTGCACCGAGCGACTGCGCCGCTTCCATCGCTATGCCGATCGAGCGCTTGCGAGCCTCGATATCGAACATCGCGCCCGTCACCATCACTTCGTCCACTTGCGTTCGCGCGATGAATGCGGCCAGACCCTGCGCCACATCCTCCCGCGCGCCAATGGCCGAGCAGGAGAAGAAGTTGCGCAGCATCGCCTCCGCCTGTGGCGGCAAACTCTCCCGATATCCCGGCACCGGCGGCGGCATCCTGCCCGGCGTTCCGGTGCGCAGCGCGACGACAGTCTGCATCATGGACGTGGCCAGCAACTCCGCTTCCTCGCCTGTGTCGGCGGCGAAGATGTTGAACCCCGCCATCGCATAGGGCCGATCCAGCTGCTCAGACGGTCGGAAATCACGCCGGTAGATCGCCAGCGCCTCGTCCAGAGCATCGGGCGCGAAGTGCGACGCAAAGGCGTAAGGCAGCCCCAAGGCCGCCGCGAGTTGCGCGCCATAGAGGCTCGATCCCAATATCCACAGCGGCACATTCGCCCCAGCGCCGGGCGTAGCGACAAAGCCTAGCCGGTCGTCACCCGCGAAATACGCCTGCAACTCCATCACGTCGCGCGGGAACTGATCCGCGCCGCCAGCCAAATTCCGGCGCATCGCCTGCGCGACTCGCTGGTCCGATCCCGGCGCACGGCCCAGCCCCAGATCGACGCGCCCTGGATAAAGCGCCTCCAATGTCCCGAACTGCTCGGCGATCGCCAGCGGCGCATGATTGGGCAGCATGATGCCGCCCGCGCCGATCCGGATCGTCGAAGTCACCGCGCCGACGGCGGCCAACACTACCGAGGTCGCCGCCGAAGCGATCCCCGGCATGCCATGATGCTCCGCCGTCCAGTAGCGCGCGTAGCCCAGCGCCTCCGCATGGCGGGCATAATCCTGAGCGTTGGCGAGCGCAGTGGACACGTCGCTCCCCTGCGTGACGGGGACGAGGTCGAGAATGGAAAGCTTGGTCATGCCCTGGATATAGGCATGATCCGTTGCATTTCACTACCCTTAAACCGCTTATTCCTCCAAAGTCGCGCTGAGCGTGATTTCCGTCTGCAAAAGCTTCGACACAGGGCAGTTCGCCTTGGCCTTCGCCGCCAGGTCCTGGAATGTCTCATCATCGGCATCGGGAATACGCGCCGTCAACGTCAACGCGACGGCCGTGATCGCGAACCCCCCGTCCACCTGATCCAGCGTCACCACGGCCTTGGTGTCCATTTTCTCGGCAGTCAGCCCGGCCTCGCCAAGGATCATCGATAGCGCCATGGTGAAGCAGCCAGCGTGCGCCGCGCCGATCAGTTCTTCAGGGTTTGTGCCCTTCACGCCCTCGAACCGCGACGCAAAACCATAAGGATGCGCGTTCAGTGCGCCGCTCTGTGTCGAGATAGTGCCCTTGCCGTCTTTCAGGCCGCCGCTCCACTCCGCCGATCCGCTGCGATTGATTGCCATGGAAATTCTCCCTGCGGTCAAGGATAGGCGACCGCGCGCCGGCCCAACGGTTCACGCCGCGAGAGGGTCCTCAGCGCGGCTTGTAGGCGATGCACTCTACTTCGACTGCCGCCCCGAGCGCCAGCCCGTTAGTGCCGAAGGCACTGCGCGCGGGCAAACGGTCGGGCTTGAAATAGCCTGCATAGATCGCATTGAACTTCGGCCAGAGCTTCATGTCCGCCAGCATCACCGTGCACTTGACGAGATCGTCCATGGTAGCGCCGCCAAGGGCCGCGACTTTGCCGACGTTTTCCATGACGTTGCGCGCCTGTGCTTCGAACTCCGGGGGCAGGCTGCCATCTGCTGCCGTACCGATCTGCCCAGATAGGTAGAGCGTGTCGCCTGCCCGCACGGCCGGAGCAAAGGGCCGCCCCGGAATGAGAGCGCCTAGCCTTTCAGGTGGCTGCGCCTGCGCCGCACCGCCCATGGCCAGCATGATCGCCGCCAGGGTAAACGTCATCACGCGCATCGCAAACTCCTCGTGTCGTCAGGCCGCCTCTTCCTGAAACTGCAACCGCGCCAGCTTCGCGTAAAGTCCGCCCTGCGCATAGAGCGTTGCGTGGCTACCCTGCTCGACGATCCGTCCATGGTCCATCACCACGATCCGATCGGCGGCGCGGATCGTCGCCAGCCGGTGCGCGATCACGATAGTGGTACGCCCGCGCATCAACGTGTCGAGCGCATCCTGCACCAGCCTTTCCGACTGCGCATCCAGCGCCGAAGTCGCTTCGTCCAGCAGCAGGATCGGTGCGTCTCGCAGCAGCGCGCGGGCGATGGCGATGCGCTGACGCTGGCCGCCGGAAAGCCGCGTACCCGCCTCCCCCATGAAGCTGTCGAGCCCCTGTGGAAGCGCCTGCAGGAAATCCTCCGCATGGGCGGCGCGGGCCGCTTCCCATATCCGCTCGTCGCTCGCCGTCCAGTTGCCGTAACGCAGGTTGTCGCGCGCCGACGCTGCAAAGATCACGCTTTCCTGCGGCACCAGCGCCATCATGGCGCGGATATCGGCGGGATCGGCGTGGCGCAGGCTCACGCCGTTCAAGGTGATCTCGCCCGCCTGCGGATCGTAGAAACGCTGCGCCAGCTGGATCAGCGTCGATTTTCCCGCGCCGGACGGTCCCACCACGGCGACCGTCTCGCCCGGTTCGACGACCAGCGTGAAGTCGTGCAGTGCCTTCGTATCGGGGCGAGTCGGATATTCGAAGCTGACATTGTGGAACGCCAGCGTCGCCTTCTGGGCGGAAGGAATGGCGATTGCCTTCTCCGGCGCGGCGATTTCCGGCACGGCCGTCATCAACTCGCTCAGCCGTTCCGCAGCGCCAGCGCCGCGCAGCAGGTCGCCATAGGTCTCGGTCAGCGATCCGAAAGCACCTGCCACCAGACCGCTCGTCAACACGAAAGCGGCGATGCTCCCGCCCGACAGCTTGCCGCTGGCCACGTCGATGGCGCCCTGCCACATGATCATCGTGACCGCGCCGAAGATCAGGCAGATCACCACGCCTGTCATGATCGCACGCAGCCGGATGCGGCTCCGCGCCGTGTCGAAGCCATTTTCGACGGCGCCTGCGAACCGCTCTGCCTCGCGCTGTTCCTGCCCGAAGGACTGGACGATCCGCATTGCGCCCAGCACTTCGGAGGTGATGCTGCCGACATCGGCGATCCGGTCCTGGCTGCTGCGGGAAAGCACGCGGACGCGGCGGCCCAGCAGGACGATCGGCAGGATGATGACGGGTATGCCTATCAGGATCATGCCCGCCAGCTTGGGCGCGAGCGCAATCATGTAGCCAATGCCGAGCACGCCCATGACCAGGTTCCGCAGCGCCACCGAAACGGTCGTGCCGACCACCTGCTCGATTACGGCGGTATCGGATGTCATGCGCGACGCTATTTCGGATGGGCGGTTTTCCTCGAAGAAGCGCGGCGCCATCCGCAGCAGGTTGCGCTGAACGGCCTTGCGGACGTCGGCCACCACGCGCTCGCCGAGCCATGACACGAAGTAGAACCTGAACGCCGTGGCGATGCCCAAAATGACCGTGATCATCAGGAGATACTGGAACCAGCGCCCCACATCCTCACCGCTGCCGCCGGAAGAAAAGCCGCGATCGATGACGAGACGGAAACCGCTCGGAATCGCAAGGGTCGCCGCGGAGGCACAGAGCAGCGCCACCATCGCACCCGCCAGACGCCCCGGATAACGGCGGGCGAACTGCCACAACATCGCGAGGCTCGCCAGCCTGCCGGGACGCGGTGCAGTATTCCGGCCAGCATCCTGGGCGGCGATGTCCGGGGATGCTGCCCCACGATCAGTGCTCATCGCCGCCGCTTAGCAGGGCAGAGGATGGCCCTCAATCGTAATCACTACTAATCCCCGTGGAGCGGCCTGTAGAAACCCTTAATCATAAGGCAGACATTCAAGATAACGCACACTGCAATCGATTAATTTATGTTGCAGCGCGGAACAAAACAGGCTCTGATTGATCCTTAGATGCACGTAGAACCGTGATGGGATTTCGGAAACCATGCTGTACAGCGCCTATGAATTTCAACGCAGTCTGTTAGCGGGCGCCAGCGCGCTGGCCAACGCCGGTGCGGAGTTTCTGAATAACCCCGCAAATCCGGTATCCTATTTCGGCGGAGGACCGATTCTGGCGTCTGCGCTCGACGTCTTCGCGCATGCCGCTGCGCCTCGCGGCAAACCGCACTTCAACCTCTCCACCACGGAAATAGATGGCAAATCCGTCCCCATCACCGAAGTCATCGAAGCGCGTAAGCCCTTCGGCCAGCTGCGCCACTTCGTGCGCGAAGGTATTTCTCAGGGCGATCCGAAGCTCCTGATCGTCGCGCCGATGTCGGGGCATTTCGCGACGCTGCTACGCGGCACGGTTCAGCGCATGCTGCCCCGTCACAATGTCTGGATCACCGACTGGCGCGATGCGCGCAATGTGCCGATGAGCGAAGGCCGCTTCGATCTGGACGACTATATCGACTACCTCATCGAATGGCTGGATCACATCGGCCCCGGCGCGCACATGCTGGCCGTGTGTCAGCCTTCGGTGCCGAGCTACGCCGCCGCTGCGTTGATGGCCGCGGACAACCATCCCGCCCGCCCCCGCACCCTGACCATGATGGGTGGCCCGATCGACACGCGTGAAGCGCCGACCGCGGTCAACACGCTGGCGACCGAACGTCCGCTCAACTGGTTCGAGCAGAATGTCGTGGCCACCGTCCCCTTCAACTATCCCGGCAACGGGCGGAGAGTATATCCCGGCTTCATGCAGCTTGCAGGCTTCATGACGATGAACCTGGGCGATCACCTGATGAGCCATTGGGAGATGTTCAAGCATCTTGTCGATGGCGACGAGGAAAGCGCCGACGCGACCAAGGGCTTTTACGAGGAGTATCGCTCCGTCTGCGACATGACGGCGGAATTCTACCTCCAGACGGTCAGCGAAGTGTTCCAGAAGCACAGCCTGCCCAAGCGCGAGTTCATGCATCGCGGCCGGCTGGTCGATCCCGATGCGCTGACAGACGTGGCGCTGCTGGCGGTCGAAGGCGAACGCGACGACATCTCGGGCCTCGGCCAGACCAGGGCAGCGCTGAAGATCGCCCGGAAGCTGCCGGAAAGTCATAAAAAACACTATATTGTGGAAGGCGCAGGCCACTACGGCATTTTCAATGGCAGCAAATGGCGGACCAAGGTGGCGCCGATCGTCGAGGACTGGATCCGCGCCCACAACGACTAAGGGCGGAAACGACCAAAGGCAGGCACCAGCCGCTGAATCGTCAGCGCGCTGGCGCGTTCCCCGCAAGCATCGCTGCAAGTTCCAGCGCACGCCTGGCATTGATGGTCCCTGTCAGCGCGAAGGCCTGATCGCCATTCTCCCAATATGCGATGTTCTCGCCCTGCCGCCGCGTCACTAGCGGAATAGCTTCCGCCGGGGTTTCTGCGCGGCCCGCCAGCAAGGTTACGGATTCCCTCCGCGGCGTGTCCAGCGACAGAGCCACGGCGGACGTGCCATCGGCAGGATAAAGCTGCACATCGCGAACGCGCCAGCCCTTGGGCAGCGCGGGCAAGTGAATGCCCGTCGAGCGCGCTATCTCACCGCTGTCGAGATTGGTGCTCTCCACCTGTGACACCATTGCCTGCCGCAGCAGGCTGGTCCGATGGGAAGCAGCGGCTTCATCGATGAAACGGCTGTTCGCCTGCGCGGGCTCCGGAAACTCGCCCAGCGCTCCGCGCCCGATCCACCCGATCGCGATCAGCGCCGCGACGCCCGCCGCGCGCAGGACATGCCGGAAGGGGCGGCCCGCATCGGCCGAGGGCGCTGGCGGCACGCCGGCAGCTCGCTTTACGCCGACCAGCGTTCCCTTCGTTCCGTCCTGCAGCAATGCGAAATCTATGTCCAGCCAGCGCTTGCGCCAACGCCGCGCAACCAGCCGCTCGCCGGGACGCGCCGCATCGTCGAGCAGGATGACCCCGCCCGGCGTCAGCCGCCGGAACAGGCTGTCCGCCGCACCGCGTACCAGGGGATGGACGCTCCACGGCGGGCCGTCGATGATGATGAGATCGATACGGTCCGGCAGACGGTCGACACTGTACCAGCGCCCCGGCCAACCCTCGATATTCGCCTCCAGCGGCGCATGCCGGATGTCCACCGTCAGGCCGTTTTCGTCCAGCCACTTGCGCGTCGCCTCCACGAAGCCGGTGTGCTGATCGAAGCTGATGAGCGTGCCCCCGCCGTGCAGCGCCATCGCCTTGGCGGCGACCAGCGTGGACGCCCCCGCGCCCAGTTCGACCGTCACGGCGGGACGCAGCCGCGCAATGTGCATGACGATGTGCCGGAGAAAGCCCGTATCGGCTTTCCAACTGCCCAGATGCGGGAGGGAATCCGGCGCGAGCCCCAGCGCCGTCATCAGCGCCCTCTTGTCTTCCTTGCTGCCGCCATGCAGGCTCTTTAGCAACCAGGGCCAGCCGATTGCGCCAAACGTTAGCCGCCACGCCCAGTCGCTCGCCTTCCGGGTAAAGGAAAGCGTGGGATCGCTCTCGCGGAGGGAAAGCAAGCCGGTAAGCTCTCGTGATGTCACGTTCTACATGTCCTGAATTCGGGGCTGACCGCTGCTCTAGCTTGCAAGATGCCCGCGGGAAAGACCACATGGGCTTTCCCATACCTGCCGTGCCCCCTAAAGCACTCTGATGGTCGAAATTATTTCTGCACAGGTCGAGCGCTGGCCCGTCGCTGGCGCCTTCATCATCAGCCGCGGCGCCAAGACGCATGTCGACGTCGTCGTCTGCACCGTAGGGGATGGCACCCATGTCGGGCGCGGCGAGGGAACCGCCATCTATTACGAAGGCGAGAGCGCGGAGAGTTGCGCCGCCGCCATCGCCGCCTATCGCGGCCCGCTTGACCGGGCGAGCGTCAACCGGCTGATGGGCCGGGGAGCCGCGCGCAACGCACTCGACTGCGCTTTGTGGGACTATGAAGCGCGACGCGCAGGCGTTCCCGTATGGCAGCTTGCCGGGTTGGCGGAGCCTGTCGCGGTGCCGACAGCCTTCACGATCAGCCTCAACGATCCTGCGCAAATGGAAGCAGATGCCCAGGCGGCGGCGGTCCGCGGCTTCGCTCTCCTGAAATGCAAGCTGACTGGCGAAGGCGATCGCGAACGGATTGCCGCCGTCCGTCGCGGCGCGCCGGGCGTGCGGCTGATTGTCGACGCCAACGAGAGTTGGGCAGCGATGGACATCGCGGCCGAAGCGGCGGCGCTGGCATCGCTCGGCGTGGAACTCATCGAGCAACCGATCCCGCATGGCCGCGAGGACATGCTGGCGGACGTGCGATCGTCTGTGCCGTTCTGTGCCGACGAGAGCCTCCATAGCCGCGAAGACCTCGACCGGCTGGCGGGCTTTTCCGCCGTCAACATCAAACTCGATAAAGCAGGCGGCCTGACCGAAGCGCTGGCCCTTTCGCAAGCGGCGCGCGCGCGAGGGCTGCGAATCATGGTGGGCTGCATGCTCGGTACTTCGCTGGGGATTGCCCCGGCCTTTCTATTGGCGCAGGGCGCGGACTGGGTGGACCTCGACGGCGCGCTACTCCTTGCCGAAGACCGCGAAGGCAGATTGCCTGTGCAGAATGGCATGCTGATGCCGGGCGGATTATGGGGACAAGCCGATGCGTGATGAGGCCATCGCCTCCACTTCGCCCCTCGACCGCCCGGTTTGGCATGCCTTGACCGGGCGCCAGTCTGGATTGGCGGTGGGGGACGGACGCGCGGTTCGCTTTCGACCGGAAATCGGCCCCCTCGCGGCCTGCGCCAACGCCGACGATGCGTCCGCTCTCGCCGATCTGGCGGGCGATGGCGAGATCTGGATCGTAGAGAAGACGCCCCCCGCCTCGCCCCCCGGCATGACGGTCGTGCGAAGCGCCCTGTGCTGTCAGATGATTGCATCATCCATCACGCCCCAGACGCGCATGTTCGACTTTCACGATCTGGGCGACGGCGATGCGGCAGAAATGTTCGCTCTCGCCACCTTGACCGCACCCGGCCCCTTTGCGGAGAAGACGCACATGCTGGGCGGCTTCATCGGCATCAGGGAGAACGGCCGGCTGCTGGCCATGGCGGGCGAGCGGATGAAGCCCGGAATGTTCACGGAAGTAAGCGGCGTCTGCACGCATCCCGACGCCCGCGGCCGGGGCTATGCGGGTTTCCTCATGCGAGTAGTCGCTTCACGGATATTGGAGCGGGGCGAGCGGCCCTTCCTCCACAGCTACGCGAACAACGCTGGAGCGATCGCGCTATATCGGTCGCTAGGGTTCGCAGAACATCAGTCGATCACGGCGATCGTGCTGAAACGCGGCTGAGCGACGGGCCAACAGGGGGCAGCCGATGACCGATCACCCCCTGAAATCACATATGGATCGGCTTGCCCTGCACCGCCATCGACGCTTCCTTCAGCGCTTCGGCATGCGTCGGATGGGCGTGGCAGGTATAGGCGATATCCTCGCTGGACGCGCCGAACTCCATCGCCTGCGCCGCCTGCGCGATCATGTCACCAGCGGGCGAGGCGATGATCCATACGCCCAGCACCTTGTCGGTCTCGGCATCGGCGATGACCTTCACGAAGCCTTCGGTGTCGCGGATCGCCTTGGCCCGGCTGTTCGCCATCATCGGGAACTTGCCGGTCTTGACCGCGCCGCGCTCCTTCGCCTGCTCTTCGGTCAGCCCGACGCCCGCGATCTCAGGGTGCGTATAGACGACCGAGGGAATGACATCATGGTTCACGATGCCGGTCAGCCCCGCGATATTCTCCGCAACCGCAACGCCTTCGTCCTCGGCCTTGTGCGCCAGCATGGGGCCGGGGATCACGTCGCCGATCGCCCAGACGCCATCGACCTTGGTCGCGAAGTCATGATCCGTTTCGACCTGGCCGCGCTTGTTCACTTCCAGTCCGAGCTTGTCGAGACCAAGCCCGTCGGTATTCGGCTTGCGCCCGATCGCGACCAGCACGACGTCCGCTTCGATGGTCGTCGCTTCCCCGCCAGCCGCCGGTTCGACCGTGACGGTCGCGCCGCTGCCGGACACCGACACGCCCGTGACCTTCGTGCTGGTCTTGATCTCGAAGCCCTGCTTCTTGAAGATCTTGGCCGCTTCCTTGCGCACGTCGCCGTCCATGCCGGGCAGGATCTGGTCGAGAAACTCGACGACCGTGACCTTCGCGCCCAGACGCCGCCAGCAGGAACCCAGCTCCAGCCCGATCACCCCGCCGCCGATGACGACCATGTGCCCGGGGACCTTCTGAAGCGCCAGTGCGCCGGTGGAGTCGACCACGACGCCCTTGTCGTTGTTGACCTCGACACCTGGCAGCAGCGTCACGGAAGACCCTGTTGCGATGACGATGTTCTTCGCCGTTACCGTCTTGCCAGCGACTTCGACGCTGTGCGCGTCCTTGAACGTCGCAAGGCCCTTCAGCCAATCGACCTTGTTCTTCTTGAACAGAAATTCGATGCCACTGGTCAGGCCCTTGACGGACTCGTCCTTGTCGGCAAGCATTGCGGGCAAGTCGAGTTCGACATTGCCGATCTTGATACCATGCTTGGCCAGCGCGCCGGACGCCGCTTCCTCGAAATGATGCGAGGCATTGAGCAGCGCCTTTGAGGGAATGCACCCGACATTGAGGCAGGTGCCGCCCAGCGTATCACGGCTGTCTGCGCATGCGGTCTTCAGCCCCAGCTGCGCCGCACGGATCGCCGCGACATAACCGCCGGGCCCGGCGCCAATCACCAGCACATCATAATCATATTCGGCCATTATCTACTCCATCCATGATGCACGCGCACGAACGCGCGGGGCGCTGGATTATTCTTACAGGTCGATCAGCAGGCGCGTCGGGTCTTCGATCGCATTCTTCACCGCGACCAGGAACGTGACGGCTTCGCGGCCATCGATCAAGCGATGGTCGTAGCTCAACGCCAGATACATCATGGGACGGACGACCACCTGACCATCGCGCACGACTGGACGATCCTCGATGCGGTGCAGGCCGAGGACGGCGCTCTGGGGCGTGTTGATGATCGGCGTGGACATCAGCGAGCCGAAAACGCCACCGTTGGAGATGGTGAAGGTGCCGCCCTTCATGTCGTCCATGGTCAGCGTGCCGTCCTTCGCCTTCTTGCCGAACGTGCCGATCGTCTTCTCGATCTCCGCGACGCTCAGGCTTTCGGCGTTGCGGATCACTGGCACCACCAGGCCGTTTGGCGCGCTGACCGCGACCGAAATGTCGGCATAATCGTGATAGACGATCTCATCGCCTTCGATCTGCGCGTTGACGCCCGGAATATCGCGCAGAGCCATCGTCACGGCCTTCGTGAAAAAGCCCATGAAGCCAAGGCGCACGCCATGCTTCTTCTCGAACAGGTCCTTGTACTTGGCGCGCGCTTCGATGACGGCGGTCATGTCGACGTCATTGAAAGTCGTCAGCAGCGCGGCGGTTTCCTGCGCAGCCTTCAGCCGCTTGGCGACGGTCTGGCGCAGGCGCGTCATGCGCACGCGTTCCTCGCCTCGACCCGGAGCGGACGGCGCAGCGGCAGCGACGGGCGCCGCACTGGCCGCAGGCTCGGCCGCGGCCTTGGCAGTCCCCGCAGCAACGGCGGCAGTCACATCGTCCTTCGTCAGGCGTCCGTCCTTGCCGGAGCCCTTGATCTTGCTGGGATCGAGGCCGTGCTCCAGCACGAGGCGGCGCACCGCGGGCGAGAGCGTCAGGTTGCCGCCATCGCCATCATCATCCTCGGCAGGCGCGGATGCAGCAGGCGCAGGCGCGGCGGCTTCCGCCTTGGCAGCCGGAGCGGGTGCCGGAGCAGCGGCAGGGGCCGGAGCAGCCGCCGCAGCGCCGCCAGCTTCGATGATCGCAATCACCGCGCCGACATTTACGGTATCGCCCTCTGCGACCAACTGCTGGCCCAGCGTCCCCGCGACCGGCGAAGGCACGTCCACCGCCACCTTGTCGGTCTCAAGGCTGCAAATGGGCTCGTCGAGCGCAACCGCATCGCCCGGCTTCTTCAGCCATGCGCCCACGGTCGCTTCGGTAACGGATTCGCCCAGCGTGGGGACTTTTACTTCGGTGGCCATGATGCTTAGCCCTTCTTCTGGCGACGAATTTCGGTGCGAACGCTGTGGCCGAGTGCATCGGCAACCAGCGCGCCCTGTTCTGCGATGTGGCGCTTGGCGAGACCCGTAGCGGGCGATGCGGAGGCCTTGCGCCCCGCATATCGTGCGCGCATCGGGGCTTTGCCCGCTTCTTCCAGGCTCTGCTCGATGAACGGCTCGACGAAGAACCACGCGCCATTGTTGCGCGGCTCCTCCTGACACCAGACGACCTCTTCAAGGTTCGTCATGCGCTTAAGGCGAATGGCGAGCGCCTCGGTCGGGAACGGATAGAGCTGTTCGATGCGCACGATCTGCGTGTCGGTATCGCCCGCGGCATCACGCGCTTCGATCAGGTCATAGGCGACCTTGCCGCTGCACAGGACCAGCCGCTTCGTCTCCTCGTCCGCCGCAGGGTTGGTGTCGGACAGGATGCGCATGAAGTGCGAATCGCCCAGGAAATCCTCCGCCTTGCTCACCGCCAGCTTGTGCCGCAGCAGCGACTTGGGCGTCATGATGATCAGCGGCTTGCGGAAGGAGCGCAGCATCTGGCGACGCAGGATGTGGAAGTAGTTCGCCGGCGTCGTGCAGTTCGCGACCTGGATATTGCCCTCCGCGCACAGTTGCAGATACCGCTCCAGACGCGCCGAGCTATGCTCCGGCCCCTGCCCTTCATAGCCATGCGGCAACAGCATCACGAGACCGTTGGCGCGCAGCCACTTGGATTCGGATGACGCGATATACTGGTCGATGATGATCTGCGCGCCATTGGAGAAGTCGCCGAACTGCGCCTCCCACAGCACGAGGCTCTTCGGGTCGGCCAGCGCGTAGCCATATTCGAAGCCGAGCACGCCATATTCGGACAGCGGCGAATCCAGCACCTCGAACCGGCCGTGCGGCACGGTGGAGAGCGGGATATACCGTGCCTCAGTTTCCTGATCGACCCAGACCGAGTGGCGCTGGCTGAACGTGCCACGCCCCGAGTCCTGCCCCGACAGGCGCACGCCATACCCTTCCGACAGCAGCGAGCCGAAGGCCAGAGCCTCACCCGTCGCCCAGTCGAAATTGGCACCCGTCTTGAACATCTCCGCCTTGGCGTCGAGGATGCGGCGGAGCGTCTTGTGGATATTGACGCCCTCGGGAACGGTGGTCAGCGTGCGGCCAAGGCTGTCGAACAGCTTGGGCGTGATCGCGCTTTCCACGCTCTTGCGGGCGGTTTCGATATCGGTGGGCTGCGAAAGGCCGGACCAGCGCCCCGCAAACCAGTCGGCCTTGTTCGCCTTGTAGCTCTTGGCAGCCTCGAACTCGTCTTCCAGATGATCGACGAATTCCTTGGTCGTGGCTGCGACGAAGGCATCGTCCACCACGCCCTCGTCCTTCAGCCGCGCGGCATAGACGTCGCTGACCGGCGGATGCTGGCGGATCTTCGCGTACATCAGCGGTTGCGTGAAGCTGGGCTCGTCACCCTCGTTATGGCCGAAGCGGCGATAGCACCACATGTCGATCACGATGTCGCGATGGAAGGTCTGGCGATATTCGATGGCCAGCTTGCATGCGAAGGTCACGGCTTCCGGATCGTCGCCGTTGACGTGCAGGATCGGCGCCATGATGCCCTTCGCCACGTCGCTCGGATAAGGCGAGGACCGCGCGAATTGCGGGCTGGTGGTGAAGCCGACCTGATTGTTGATCACGAAGTGGATGCAGCCGCCCGTATTGTAGCCGCGGATGCCCGAGAAGCCGAGGCATTCCCACACGATCCCCTGCCCCGCGAACGCCGCATCGCCGTGGATCAGCACGGGCAGCACTTCCTTGTGCTTCGTCAGGTCGTCGCGGAACACCTGCTGCGCGCGCACCTTGCCGAGCACGATCGGATCGACCGTCTCAAGGTGCGACGGGTTGGGCACAAGGCTCATATGCACCTTGGTCCCGTCGAATTCGCGATCCGTCGACGTACCCAGATGGTACTTCACGTCGCCCGAACCGCCGACATCCTCGGGGTTGGCGGTGCCGCCCGAGAATTCGTGGAAGATCACGCGGAAACCCTTGGCCATGACATTGGCGAGGACGTTCAGGCGACCGCGATGGGCCATGCCATAGACGATCTCGCGCACGCCCTGTGCGCCGCCATATTTGATGACGGCCTCGAGCGCCGGGATCATCGATTCGCCGCCATCCAGACCGAAGCGCTTCGTGCCGACATATTTTCGGCCAAGGAACTTCTCGTACTGCTCGCCGTGGATGACCTTGGTCAGGATCGCCTTCTTGCCCTCGGGCGTGAATTCGATTTCCTTGTCCTTGCCTTCCATGCGGTCCTGCAGGAAGCGGCGCTCCTCCACATCGGAGATGTGCATATATTCGAGCCCGACATTGCCGCAGTAATTGGCGCGCAATATGCCGACCAGTTCGCGCACCGTCGAATATTCGAGGCCCAGCGCACCACCCATATAGACTTTCTTGTCGAGCGCCGCGCCCGAGAAGCCATGATATTCCGGTGTCAGGTCGGCGGGCAGTTCCCGCTTGGACAGGCCCAGCGGATCGAGATTGGCGGCAAGATGCCCACGCACGCGATAGGTGCGGATCAGCATCATCGCGCGGATCGAGTCGCCCGCGGCTTCGGTGACGTCCTTGTCGGACACGGCCTTACCCGCAGCCTGCGCCTTGGCCTTGATCTCGACCGCCATCTGCGTGGGATCGAGAGCGGCCGTCAGCGCATCGGTATCGGTGGGTGGCCAGTTGGGCTTTGCCCAGCTTGGACCTTGCTCGACTTCACCCGCCCCAAGCGGGAATTCCTGACCTTCGTAACCCATATTCCGTCCAATCCTGCGCTTCCCCGCGTGCAGTCGCGGAACGCCAGCACGGGCCGGGGGTGCAGCCCCGGCCCGCTTTCGGGCCAGCTTAGCCCTTCAGCACCTGAAGCAGCGTGGTGCCGAGTTCCGACGGGCTGGCAGCGACCGTGATGCCGGCCGCTTCCATCGCCGCGATCTTGCTTTCGGCGTCGCCCTTGCCGCCCGACACGATCGCGCCGGCATGGCCCATGCGGCGACCCGGAGGTGCGGTGCGGCCCGCGATGAAGCCGGCCATCGGCTTCTTGCGCCCGCGCTTCGCCTCGTCAATCAGGAACTGCGCTGCCTGTTCTTCCGCGTCGCCGCCGATTTCGCCGATCATGATGATCGATTCGGTCGCGTCGTCGGCGAGGAACAGTTCCAGCACGTCGATGAAGTTGGTGCCGTTCACCGGATCGCCGCCGATGCCGACCGCCGTGGTCTGGCCAAGGCCAGCATTCGACGTCTGGAACACGGCTTCATAGGTAAGCGTGCCGGAGCGCGAGACAACCCCGACGCTGCCCTTCTTGAAGATGCTGCCGGGCATGATGCCGATCTTGCACTCGCCGGGGGTCAGCACGCCGGGGCAGTTGGGACCGATCAGGCGCGACCTGCTGCCAGACAGCGCACGCTTCACGCGCACCATGTCCAGAACCGGAATGCCTTCGGTAATGCAGACGATCAGCGGGATTTCCGCGTCGATCGCTTCCAGGATCGAGTCGGCCGCAAATGGCGGCGGCACGTACACGACCGACGCGTCGGCGCCGGTTGCCGTCTTGGCCTCCAGCACCGTGTCGAACATCGGCAGGCCGATATGCGTGGAACCGCCCTTGCCCGGCGTGACGCCCGCGACCATCTGCGTGCCGTAAGCCAGCGCCTGTTCCGTATGGAACGTGCCGGTCGCGCCGGTCATCCCTTGCGTGATGACCTTCGTATTTTTGTTTACGAGGATAGACATGCTTGCCCCTTTAAGAAGGTGAGTGGCATTTCATGTATCGACGACCCCAGGCTGCACACTTTTCCTGGGGAGATCGGTGCAGCTTTTATCAGGCGAGCGAGGAGTCGATGCCCTTGCAGGCGACCAGCAGTTCCTTGACCGCATCGACCGATACCTGAAGATTCGCCTTGGCCTCTTCGCCCAGGTTGATTTCGATGACTTCCTCGACGCCGCCGGCGCCGATCACCACCGGGACGCCGACATACAGGCCGTCAACACCATATTTGCCTTCGACATAGGCGGCGCACGGCAGCACGCGCTTCTTGTCGCCAAGATAGGCTTCGGCCATCGCGATGCCACTGGTGGCGGGCGCGTAATAGGCAGAGCCCGTCTTCAGCAGGCCAACGATCTCGCCGCCGCCCGAACGCGTGCGCGCGACGATGGCGTCGATGCGCTCCTTGGTGGTGCGGCCCATCGCGATCAGGTCGGGAAGAGGGATGCCCGCGACGGTCGAATATTCGACGACCGGCACCATGGTATCGCCATGGCCGCCGAGCACGAAGGAAGTGACTTCCTTCACCGACACCTGGAATTCGTCGGCCAGGAAGTGGCTGAAGCGCGAGCTGTCCAGCACGCCCGCCATGCCGACGACCTTGTTGTGCGGCAGGCCCGAGAATTCGCGCAATGCCCAGACCATCGCGTCCAGGGGGTTGGTGATGCAGATGACGAATGCGTCGGGCGCGTTGGCCTTGATGCCTTCACCCACCGCCTTCATGACCTTGAGGTTGATGCCGAGCAGGTCGTCGCGGCTCATGCCGGGCTTGCGTGCGACGCCGGCCGTGACGATGATCACGTCAGCGCCCGCAATGTCGGCATAGTCGTTCGTGCCCGTGATCTTGGAGTCGAAGCCTTCGACCGGGCTGCACTGCGACAGGTCGAGCGCCTTGCCCTGGGGGATACCTTCCACCACGTCGAACAGGACGACGTCGCCCAGGCCCTTGAGTGCCGCGAGATGCGCGAGCGTGCCGCCGATATTGCCAGCGCCGATCAGCGCGATCTTCTTACGGGCCATCATTATCCTCCAAAATAGACGCGAACTTGGAATTGGAGGATCGCTTAGGCCGAATAGATTAAGGTTTCAACCAAACAAACCGCCAGTTTTCAATTATCTTTGCAATTCATTCGCAATTGCATTATCAGGACTTCCGCTGCCTGCCCCTCCCCTTGAGGGCATCCCTGACAGCGACCGACTGGCCGGGCGCGACTCCTCAAGTGCTGCGCCCGGCCTATTTCGCGCCATGCCCAAGGGCGAGATAGTCGTCCGACTGCATCTCCATCAGCCGCGAAACCGTGCGCTCGAACTCGAACGCACCGTCGCCCGTTGGATATAGCGCGGTCGGCACAGCATCCGCCGACGCCAGCAGTTTCACGCGATATTCGTATAAGGCGTCGATCAATGTCACGAAGCGCGCCGCCTCGTTCCGTTTCTCGGGCCCCAGCACCGGAATCCCGACGATGATGACAGCATGATAGCGCCGCGCGATGGCGAGATAATCAGTCGCCCCGCGCGCCTCTGCACACAGCCGCTTGAACGAGAACACCGCGACGCCCTTCAGGCTCTTGGGCACATGCAGCGTCCGCCCGCCCTGCACCGGCAGTTCCTCGCTGGGCACATTGGCGCGATCGCTCGGCGGATAGTCGGTCAGGCGGAAGAAGGACGCGCTCAGCGCCTCGGTCGCCTCAGGCCCGTTGGGCACGTGCCAGAGCGTCGCGTCGCCAAGCCGGTCACGGCGATAGTCAGTCGGGCCATTCAAGCCGAGCACGTCCAGCCGATCCTTGATCAAGTCGATGAACGGCAGGAATAGCTGACGATTGAGCCCGTCCTTATAGAGATCGTCCGGCGGCCGGTTGGACGTAGTCACGACCGTCACCCGCGCCGCGATAAGGCCCGCGAACAACCGCGACATGATCGCCGCATCCGCCATGTTGTTGACGACCATCTCGTCGAAGCACAGCAGCCGCGCCTCGTCCGCCAGCGCTGCGACTACCGGCGGGATCGGGTCGCCCGTCTCGCTCTTGCGCGCTTCGGCCAGCCGCGCATGCACGTCGATCATGAACTCGTGGAAATGCACGCGGCGCTTGCGGCGGACCTGTATGCAATCAAAGAACAGGTCCATCAGCATGGATTTGCCGCGCCCCACTCCGCCCCACATATAAAGGCCGCGCGGCGCTTCGGGCGGTTTGCGCAGCATCCGCCACAAGGTGGACCCGCGCGGCGGCGTGGCTTCCAACTCCTGCTGAAGCGCATCCAGCCGTCGCGCGGCCGCCTGCTGATCCGGGTCGGCGCGCAGCTCGCCGGCAGCAACCAGCGCATGATAGCGGGCGAGAACGCCCGTCATGCCGCTTTCAGCTTCCGCAACACGCCTTGCCCATGCAGCAGCACAGTATCGCCCTGCCTCAACACGATCCGCAGAAACTGCATCCGGCCGGTTTCCCGTATCAGCTCCAGCTCTCCCTCGACGGGAGCGCCGACTTGGCCCGCAGCCGAATAGTCGAACGAGAGGGAAACGGTAACGGCATCACGAGCCCGTCCTTCCAGCGCGAGGAACAGACCTAGGCAATTTTCGGCCACGCTGGCCAGGAACCCGCCATGCAAGCCACCCAGCCGATTCCCCGCCAGCTCCGGCAGGTCGATCCGGAAGGTTATGCGTGAAGGACTTTCCCGCGCATATGGCACGGGTGGCCAGGATTCCGGCCATGTCCCCGTTCCCGAAAAGTCGAACAGGCGCCAATCCGGGCTGCTTTCGTCTTCGATGTCGCCACCCTCTTCCGTAACGCGTCAGCCGAAGATTAGATGGCGCGTTCGACCATCATCTTGCGCGTTTCGGCAATCGCCTTGGCGGGGCTGAGGCCCTTTGGACAGACATTGGCGCAGTTCATGATCGTGTGGCAGCGATACAGGCGGAACGGATCTTCCAGCTCGTCCAGACGCTCGCCGGTATATTCGTCGCGGCTGTCGGCGAGCCAGCGATAGGCCTGCAACAGGATCGCTGGCCCTAGGAACTTGTCGCTGTTCCACCAGTAGGACGGGCAGGAGCTGGAGCAGCAGGCGCACAGGATGCACTCGTAGAGCCCGTCCAGCTTCTCGCGGTCTTCGGGTGACTGCAGCCGCTCCTTGCCCGACGGCGGCGGCGTCACGGTTTGCAGCCATGGCTTGATCGAGCTGTACTGCGCATAGAAATGCGTGAAGTCGGGGACCAGGTCCTTGATCACGTCCATGTGCGGCAGCGGCGTGATCTTCACCTCGCCCTTGCAGTCTTCGATGGCGGTGGTGCAGGCAAGGCCGTTCTTGCCGTTGATGTTCATCGAGCACGATCCGCAAATGCCTTCGCGGCAGGATCGGCGGAACGTCAGCGTCGGGTCCTGCTCGCTCTTCATCTTGATGAGAGCGTCGAGGACCATGGGGCCGCAGGTGTCGAGGTCGATCTCGAACGTGTCGTAGCGGGGGTTCTTGCCGCTGTCGGGATCGTAGCGATAGACCTTGAATTTCTTGACGTTGGATGCGCCGTCGACCTTGTGCTCCACACCCTTGCCGTTGATGCGGCTGTTCGCGGGTAGTCTGAATTCGGCCATGTTCGCGCGTGTCCCGTTGAGTCCCGATGCGGACCCCTCAACAATATGGGGCCGGTTTAGTCAAGGTCCAGTGCTTTCGCATGTGCGGAAACAATTGCGGGTTTATCGAATGACTGCTTGCAGAGAGCGTTTCTGCCTATAGGGCGACGCTCTATGCAGCTTGCCATCTACGACATGGACCGCACCATCACGAAGCGCGGCACCTTCACACCGTTCCTGATCTTCGCAGCGCAGCAGCGCGCGCCATGGCGGCTGGCCGCGCTGCCCCTGTGGCTGGCCGCAATGGCGGCCCACAAGGGGGGCCTGATCGCCCGCAAGCCGCTCAAGCAATTCGGCCTGCGCCTCTTCCTGGGGTCCACGATTTCGCCCGAAACGGCAAAGCTGCTGGCGGAGCGCTACGCCGCGCGCACGCTGGCGCACAACATTCAACCGGGCGCACTTGCCCAGATCGCCGAGGACCGCGCCGCCGGACGTATGCTGGTAATGGCCACCGCAGCCCCGGAATTCTACGCGCAGCGCATCGGCGCGGCGCTCGGCTTCGACGCAGTGATCGCGACGCGCCATAGGCGGATCGGAAGAAACATCTCGCACCGTATCGACGGCGAGAACTGCTATGGGCCGCACAAGCTGGCAATGATACGAGCGTGGCTCCAGGCCAACGGCTCAACACCCATCAGCACGTGCTTTTATAGCGATGATATTTCCGACGCGCCCACGCTGAACTGGGCGGATGAAGCTTATGTCGTCAACGCCGGCGCCGTGCTGGCAAGGATCTCAGCCGGGCATGGTTGGCACAGCATCGATTTCCAGCAGCAGCAGCTGTCCCGACATGACGATAAGGACTGCGAAATTGACTGATGCTCGCCCCTTGGTTGCCATATGCAATTATGATTTGTGTGCGAGCGGCACTGTCAGAAAATCAATTGAGATCGCAACGGCGGCATCCGAAGCTGGCCTGCGGGTCGAGTTGTGGGCAATACGCCGTCGGGGCCCCTTGATCAGGCAGGTTTCTGCGCACGTGCCCGTCGTCGAGGTTAGCCGTCTACCAGGGTGTGTCCCGAATCGCGCCGTCGATCTGGCGCTGAACGTCCCAGGCCTTGCGGCAGCCATCCGAGCGCGGCGCCCATCCGTTCTCCTGTCGGGCGGCAACCATTTTCACCTTCCCGCACGGGCGGCCCTCGCTATGGCGAGAATGAACGGGAAAGTTCAGTTCATCGCCCGCGCGAGTAATTCCTCCCGCCGCGCACGACACAATAATCTGATGACAACGTGGGGAGATAATCTGAAATACGGCGGAAGCGATACAATAGTCGCCGTTTCCGAGGAGCTGTCGGACGAAATCATCCAGCTCGATTTTCCCGTGCCCATCTATTGCATTCCGAATGGCGTAGATGTCGATAAGATCAGAAAGCTGGCGCGCGAACCATTTTCCCATCCGTTTCTGCAGGATCGGAATGATGGGCATCCTCTCCTGACATCGATGGGGCGGCTTACGTCGCAAAAGGGCTTCGACGTCCTTATCGCCGCCTTCGCCCGCATCAGCCTCCCCAGGCTCCCTCGGCTGCTGGTGATCGGAGACGGGGAAAAGGCGCAGCGAGATAAGCTCGAGCGCCTTGCGCAAGAGGCGGGCGTTGGGGATCGCATCGCCTTCCTCGGATATCAGGCGAACCCCTTTGCCATCATGGCGCAGGCCGACCTGTTCGTCAGCGCCTCCCGCTGGGAAGGGTCAAGCAACGCCCTTCTGGAAGCGCTCGCCTGCGGACTTCCGCTTGTGGCAACCGAATGCCCGACGGGCTCCTGGGAAATACTGACACGAGGCCCGTTTGGCACCTTGGCCCCCGTGGAAGACCCCGAAGGTCTTTCCCAGGCGATAGTCTCGGAGCTGTCGGTTGGACGGGATCCTGACCAGCAAGCGGCAGGAGCGGCACTCTGGAGCCTGAATAAGTGCCTCGACCAATGGACGCGTCTGCTGAACGGCGAGATCAGGCCGTAGCTGTGATGCTATGTCCTAGAGCCAGCCATGCATTACCTACGGCCGTCTGTCCATATCGTCGCTCCAGATATGCGCGCCCTTCCTCGATACCGCAATCCCCCTGGCTCTTGCTGAGTTGATAGCGCTCAAGACCAGCTTGCCAGTCATCCAGCACGATGAATGGACGCAGCTCTTCGTAGGCATCTATGGAATCTGCAATGACACCCAGACCCGCAGCGATCGCGGTCGCAGGCCGGTTCAGGGTCTTGCCTATGGTGTAGCTGTTTTGCTCAACCGGTATCAGGGCAATATCGTGCATGGCCAAAGTCGTTGGGAATTGTTCCAAGGACCATGGCACGTAGATGTGCGGAATGCCCCATTTCCTGGAAGCCTGCCAGTACTTTAGCCGTTTGTTACCGATGATGGTCAGTGTCACCGGATAGCGCCTGGCAAATATTTCGAGCTCTCTGACAGCGGCATCCACATGCACCAATCCTGCTCGATTACCCTGGCACTTACCAAACCACACGCAATGAAGTGCATCTTCCCGACGCGCCAGGAACAGTTTTAACCTCATAAGCGAGAGAGAAGTGCGCACATTTGCACCATCCGCAACATGCATATCCTCTATGGTATCGGGAATGACATGGCTCTGGGCCGTGGCTTCAGGCACCGCCGCCAATATCTGGCTTCGCAGCACCGGCGTGGAAAAAACGAGGCAATCCGCCATCGTGATCATCTCACGAAAACGCGCCACCTTTCCTGCCTTCTTCCTGCTCTGCTTGGCTTCGAAAATATTGTCGCACATGTCAAAGACGACCGTCTTGCCTTCAGCCTTGGCGGCCCTCGCCACCTGAAGTGCATCCTTGCAGAACGCCTTTGAAAACACGATGGCGTCATAGCCGGCAGGCCCGACGCTACTTCGATAGCGCTCTACATCGAGTCCTTGCTCCCGTAGAAACGCCATCGGTTTAAGCAACCGCAGTCTTATACTAGCAATCTTCGGAGAATAGCTGGTTGCATACCAACCCAATCGAGCTGGCTTGAGGGACATGTAGCGGCTCTCCCTTAACACATTCGGCAGCATTTGCCGATCGGCAGAAACTCTGCAAGCGATTTCCATACCCGTTCAAGGAGCCGCTCTAGTCCCGCCGGATATTAGCCGATATAGGCCCACAATGCCAAATAAGACTAATAGTGTACCATCATTGACGCTGATCGGCAGCAACGACACGCCCATCTGGGGCATGTCCAATGCGGAGCGCGTGCGCCGCATGGTCGCGGGGCAGGCCAAGGCCGGGCAGGCCGTTGCCGAGGGTCACGTGCTCGCCGCGAATCTTGCCTATGTCTTCGACCCGCTGCTGCTGCGGCTGGCGTTGGAGACGCCGGGCACGGTTTTCACCATCGGTGACGAGCTTGTGCTGGGCCAGATCCCGCGCGGCGCCGATCCGCTGGCGATCCACAGCACGCCCGGCCTGACGATCACCGACCTCGGCAAGGGCGAGAAGATCTACAACCGTCAGCTCCGCAAGCTGGAAGTGCCCTTCGTGCGGCGTCTCGCCCCCTCCTCCCGCCGCGCCATAGAGCGGCAAAGCTATTTCGGCGCGTATAAGGGCGTCACCGATGTCCTCACCAAATATCTCTGGCCCGAACTGGCGCTGTTCCTGACGCGCATCGCCGCGCAGCTGAAGATGACGCCGAACATGGTGACGGCGATCGGCGCAGTCTGCTGCGTCGCGGCGGCGTTCCTCTTCGCGGACGGGCAGTATTGGGCGGGCATGGCGAGCGCCTTCGGCTTCATGGTGCTGGACACGGTGGACGGAAAGCTCGCCCGCTGCACGATCACCTCGTCCAAATGGGGCAATGTGTTCGACCATGGCATAGACCTCGTCCATCCGCCTTTCTGGTGGTACGCGTGGGGGCTGGGCCTTGCGAGCCATGGCCTGGCGCTCGACAATCGCAGCTTCGCGATCATCATGGTCGCCATCGTCGCCGGCTACATCCTGCAACGGCTGATCGAAGGGGCCTTCATCAAGGACTTCGGCATGGATATCCATGTGTGGCAGCGATTCGATTCGCTGTTTCGACTGGTCACGGCGCGGCGCAATCCGAACATGGTCATCCTGTTCGTGTCCGTTCTGGCCGGGCGGCCGGATCAGGGCCTCGTCTGGCTGGCCGTCTGGACGGTGCTGTCGCTGGTGGTCCATGCGATACGCCTTGCCCAGGCCTATGCGGTGCGGGCAAAGGGGCGGCCGATCACTAGCTGGCTGGAGCAGGCAACATGAACGAAACGATCAAGAAATTCGGCTATCCCGCCACGCTGCTGCGCGAATATGACCATTGGGTCGTCCTGCTGCGTCCTGCGCAGGTGACGCTCGGATCGCTGGTCCTCGCCGCCAAGTCGGACGCCACGGCCATCGAAGCCTTGCCACCGGAAGCCTATGCCGAATTGCAGACCGTAACCGCGGCCATAGCGCAGGCTCTGTCTGGAACCATCCAGCACCAGAAGATCAACTACCTGTTGTTCATGATGATCGATCCCCACGTCCACTTCCACGCCCTCCCCCGCTACGAAGGCGAGCGCACTGCCTGCGGCGTGACGATTGCGGACACGGCCTGGCCCGGCGTGCCCGACATCTCGCAGGCCCACAAGCTGAACGATGCGGAGCGCGACGCGTTGCGCGACTGGCTGAAGCCCTATTTCACACAAGGCCAGTAGGCAGTTACGGACGCCCGTCCGCAACCCATCGACCCGTCAGCGCCGTCGCCGCCTCGACATCCTGCGGAAAATCGACTTCCGCCCATTCCAGTCCCTCGATCGAGACTGTGCCCACGTCCTGCGTCTTGGCGATGATGTCGATGGCGCGCAGATACCAGCGCTCCACGCCCTCGGGCGTGCGCATCATGTCCTCTACCTGACGGCGGAAGATCGATGGGCCCTCACCCCGGAACGCCAGCATCCCGATCGACTCAGCGTTGCTCTCGTGCGGCAACAGGCGCTTGCCGATGGAGATGAGCTTGCCGCCCAAGCGATGCACCTTCATGTCGTCATCGTCATAGTCCGGCTTCACGTCGACCGTCACCGTGATCGGCGCGGATGCCTCCGCGATCAGCCGCGCGACGATCTCGGCGGAAATGATGGTGTCGCCATTCAGGATGATGAAGTCGCGGTCCATCTCCTCCTTGGCGATCCAGCAGGTGCCGAGGTTATCCGCCACCTGAAAAAACGGATTGAACAGCGTCTCGATCCGCAGGTCCGTCCCCGCTGCCAGCGCTTCCAGGTGCGACTCGACCTTCTCGGTGCGAAAGCCCGTCACGACGACGATATGCCTGATGCCGTTCGCCGCCAGCGCCGCGACTTGCCAGGCGATCAGGCTTCGCCCGTTGAAGTCGATCAGGCATTTGGGCACGTCCGCCGTCAGGGGCAGCAGGCGCGATCCCTGTCCGGCGCTCAGGATGATGGCTTTTTCGATGGTCATGGCCGTCGCCTTAGCCGTTCCCCGCGCCATCGACAATCACCGGCCCAATGCCTAGATAGCGCGACGCCCCACCGCTACAGGCCATCCAATTGACGCAGCAGGACACCGCAGGCAGCCGCACACGCGAAAACGACGCCGCCTTTTCGCGTGTCCTTGCAAACACCGCATGGCTGCTGGGCGGCAAGGGCATCGGCGGCATCCTCAGCCTCTTCTATCTCGCCATCGTCACGCGCAGCCTGGGCGTCGCCGATTTCGGCCGCTTCGCGTTGGTGCTGAGCACCGCGCAGGCGATCAGCGTGCTCGTCACGTTCGAATCCTGGCAGATCATCGTGCGGTTCGGGCAGAGGCATCTGATCAGCGGCGACGCCCACGCGCTCAATCGGCTGATCCGTTTCTGCGTTCTGATCGACATCGGGTCGGCGGCGGTCGGCTGCCTGATCGCGGCGGCGGTCACGCTGCTGCTCGGCCCCTTCTTCGGATGGTCGCCCGAACTGCGAAGCCAGGCGCTGCTGTTCTGCGCCGCGATGCTGATCGGCATCCGATCGACGCCGACCGGCCTGCTGCGCCTGTTCGACCGCTTCGATACGGGCTCCGTCGCCGAAACCATGGTGCCGGTGGGGCGCATGATCGGCGCGGCGGTCGTGCTCGCGACCGGCCCTTCGATCACGGCCTTCCTGATCGTCTGGGCCGCAGCCGAGATCTTCTGCGCTGCCGCCTACTGGGTGCTGGCTTTGAGGGCCGGGCGGGGCCGCATCGGATCGTGGGGCGCAGGCCGGTTTCTCGCCGCCCGCACGGAAAACCCCGGCCTCCTGCGCTTCCTCACCGCCACCAATCTTTCCACGACGCTCAACGCCGTCGGCAAGCAGGTCGCGGTCCTCGTCATCGGCCTGTTCGTCGGCCCGGCGGGCGCGGGTCTGTACCGCCTCGCCAACCAGCTCAGCCAGTCGCTCACCAAGATTTCCGGCCTGCTGTCCCGCACCATCTTCGCCGAACTCGCCCGCGCCAGCGCCAGCGAGAGCGCCGGACAGATGCAGGCGCTGTTCGGGCGCATGAACCGCCTCGCGCTGATCACCGGCGCATCGATCGTCGCGCTCATCCTGATCGTCGGGAAGCCGATACTGGTGCTGGTGGCGGGAGAGGCGTTCGCAGGCGCCTATCCGCTGCTGGTCCTGCTGGGCATCGCCGCGTCGATCGACCTGGTCGGCGTCAGCTTCAGCCCGCTGCTGATGGCGACCGACCGCGCAGGCACTTCGCTGCGCATCACGTTCGTCACGACGCTCATGCTGCTCGGCCTGCTGACGCTGCTCCTCCCCCGCTTCGGCACTGTCGGCGCGGCCTATTCCAGCCTCGCCACGTCGGTCGTCGGCTTCCTGCTGATGGGCTGGGCCAGCCGCCGGGCATTGCGCAGAGCTTAGGACGTGAACACCTCGCTTTAAATCCGTTCGTGCTGAGTAGAGACTGAGCTTGTCGAAGGCTCGTATCGAAGCATCCTGCGCAGCGCCTGATCCTTCGATACGCCATTTCGACAAGCTCAATGGCTACTCAGGACGAACGGGACTGTGTAAATTCTCCTTACCCGCGCCTCGCCAGTATCACTTCGGCCAGCACCAGATCCGAAGGCTTGTCCACATCGATGCACGCCTCCGCCTGAGGCATCGCCACCACGCGCGCACTGACGCCAAGCCGCCGTCCCAGCCGCGCCACCGCCTGCTGGATCGTCAGCACTCGCAACACAGCCCCGATCAGCAGCAGCGGCCCGAATGCGCCGACGATCTTCATCCCCTTCTTGCGGTCCTGCTCCACGGCCCGCCAGCGCTCCAGCAGCGGCCGCGCCCTTTCGCTACCGATCCAGAACAGGTTCGCGCCCGACCACCATCCGCTCCGGAACTTCAGCCACGTCCGGCGGCTCTCCGGATGCTCGGCCAGCAGCACCCGCCGCTCGACCATGCCCACCGCGATGTCCCTCCCCCGCGCGCCTGCAACGAACGCGTCGATCATCGCTCCGGTCAGCAGCACATTGTCGGCCGTAGTCAGCAGCACCGGCATCGCCGCGCCCTGATCCAGCGCCGCCATCACCGACTGGCTGATCCCCTCGCCACTCGTCGCAAAGCGGACGCCTGCGAACCCCGCCAGCGCCGGATCGTCCTGCAACGCCCGCACATCCTGCGCCAGCACCAGCACCTGCCCCACCGCGCGATGCCCCACCAGAGCGCCCAGAACATGCGCCAGCATCGGCCGACCCGCGACGGGCAGCAGCGCCTTGGTCGAAACCCCGCGCCCCTCCAGCAACGGATCGGCGCCGGGCCTGCTCCCCGCCAGGACGATTGCCGTAACAGCGGGTGAACTGGGTGCGCCGGTCATCGCGGCGCTCTAGCGCGATCGGCGGCACAACGGCAAGATTGCGCCGCATAACGGAACAAAATAGCCCCTGAACCCTTGCAAGATGGAGGAAATGCGGGCAGGCGCTGCGCTCCCTCATCTAACAGGACAGGCTTCAGGACTTATGGCGACGTATCGGGATCCCGCTTTTCAGGATCGCCTCGCACTGGCTGCGCAGGCGAAGCAGAAGGCGCTCGACAAGCTGAAGGCCAAGGCGCCGATCGATCCGGCAGTCGTCGCGGAGCGCAAGGCCGCCGCCGAAGCCAAGGAAGCCGCCGCCGCCGAAAAGCGCGCCGCCAAGCTCGCCGAAAAGAAAGCCGCGCAGGAAGCCGCCGCCGCCGAGAAGGCCGAGAAGAAAGCCGCCGAACTCGCCGCGCAGCCGGTGAAGAAGGAAAAGCCCAAGCTCACGCCCGAAGAGCAGAAAGCCATCCGCGACGCCAAATACGCCGCCCGCAAAGCCCGCAAATAACCGGCAGGCGGGGTTTTCCTCTAGGTGTAGACCCCGATTTCCAACGATCGATCCCACAGCTAAGGCATATCGCCTCACGCCCCTGTCGCGTCCCGAAAGCTGTGTCATGTGTGCATGAGAGCAGGAGCGCCGGTCATCCGTGACCTTCGGCGCTCCGCAGCGACTGTTTGGGTGGGGGAATCACATGGCTAAATTCGTTGGCACCATATGGGCGGAAACGCTCTATGGCACATCCGCAATCGACGACATCCGGGGCCTGGATGGCAACGACATCATCTGGGCGCGCACGGGCGACGATTATGTCGAGGGCGGCGACGGCAACGACACACTGTACGGCGAAGCGGGCAACGACTTCCTGAAGGGCGGCAATGGCGTCGACATCATCGACGGCGGCGATGGCAATGACAAGCTGGACGGCGGCATCGGCGATGATCGGCTAACCGGGGGCCTTGGCAACGACATCTTCTCGGGCGGCGAAGGCAACGACCGGATCGACGCGGGCGACGGCCACGACCAGATCCTGGGCGACGCCGGGAACGACACCATCACGGCAGGCGCGGGCCGCGATTACATCGATGGCGGCATCGGCGACGACCTCATCTATGCGGGCGAAGGCGACGACGGCTTCTACAATGAAATCAATCCCGCGACCGGCAAGCTGACCACGCAGGCGGTGGGCGGCGGCGCAGGCCACGACACCATCTATGGCGAAGGCGGCAACGATCGGCTGAAGGGGCAATCGGGCGACGATCGCGTCTACGGCGGCATCGGCAACGACTTCGTGGATGGCGGCGACGGCAATAATTATCTCGATGGCGGCGCCGGCAATGACGTGCTCTCCTCGGAATATGGCGTCGACACCCTCGTGGGCGGCGATGGCAACGACAATCTCCAGGCAGGTGCCGGCAATGACAGCCTGTCGGGCGGCAACGACGCCGATTCCATGAACGGCGAAGACGGCAACGACAGCATGAGCGGCGGCAGCGGCGACGACCTGCTGCTCGGCGGCGGCGGCAACGACCTGATGTACGGCGACGGCGGGTTCGACAAGCTGATGGGCGAACTTGGCAGCGATCATCTCTGGGGCGGTGCGGGCGCAGACTGGTTCTGCTTCAAGGGCGCAGGCGCGCTGGACGGCGGCGACGTGATCGAGGATTTTCAGGACGGCAGCGACCGCATCGTGCTGGAGAAGCTCGGCGTCAGCAGCTATAACTCCAGCGGCGGCCTCGGCACCGTCTTCGCGCACGATCTCGCAAACGGCAACGTTGCACTGGATGTCGTCACCTCGGCGGGCGGCAGGTTCTCGATCGAAATCGCGGACCCGACCACTACGCTGACGGCCCACACTTTCTCGGCGGCGGACTTCCTGCTGGTCTAGCGCATCGCCTCTGCCCGACTGCGCCCGGGCAGGGGAAAAGCTGATGCCATATTGATATGAGTTGGCGCGCACGCTCTGGCGCTGTATACTCTGTGCCCTATGAGCAGGGGGGTCGGAATATGTTGGCGCAGCATGTCCGTGCTGCTCATGGTCGTTGCGCTCGGCAGTTTCCCCGCCCATGCCGAGATCTCCCCGATGACCTTCGATCTTGCCAGGCTCGATGATGCCACCGCGCCCGCGCCGCAAATCTCGGGCCCGCCGGACCAGCCCCCGTCTGCCGCGCCGCCGCCCGACCCGGAACGCTATGACAGCTTCGGCGAGAAACTCGGCGCAGTGAAGTGGGAAGTCGGCGGCATCTTCGCCTACACCACCGTGACGCAGATCATCGTCACGGAAGGCACGCGCTCCTTCCACTTCCAGGACGAAGGATGGTTCGGCAGGGACACCAAGGCGCTCGGCCTGGACAAGATGGCGCACGCCTACAACGCCTACATCATGACGGAACTTCTCCACTGGCGGCTAACGCGCAAGACCGGCGGGCAGCCGGGCGATGCGATGGCTGCGGCGGCAATGGGCATGGGCCTGCAATTCTATGCGGAGCTGTTCGACGCGCACAAGAAGTCCAGCGGCTTCTCGATCGAGGACGTGGCGTTCAACACTGGCGGCGCATTGTTCTCCGCCCTGCGCAACACTGTGCCGGGGCTCAAGGACAAGCTCGATTTCCGGCTGATGATCATTCCCAATTCCGACGTCTACACCTTCAAGGGCCAGCGCCATTACCGGCAGCAGCGCTACATCCTCGCCGCGACGCTCAGCGGTTTCGATCGCCTGCGCGACACGCCGCTCCGCTTTCTGGAACTCCACGCGGGTTATTATGCGACGGGCTTCACGGCGCATGAAAAGGCGCGCGGCGAATCCCCGCGCCGCCGCCCCTATGTCGGCGTCGGCATCAACTTCAAGGAACTGTTCTTCGGTTCCTCACGGTCGAAGGCGGCAAGAGCGGCCGGAACGGTGCTGGACTACATCCAGATCCCCTATACGTCGCTGCCAGTGATCCGCTGACGTCGAAGGCTGTCCTACACGCCGGGCAATGGGCTATATCCGGCTCCACCTGACACCAGAGGGAGCCCTGTAGTGCACGGCCGAAATTCCCTGCGACGTTCAGCCCTACAGCCGAACGCCAATGACTGCATCAGAGCGGGCGCGACTGCGAAGGTGCGAAAGGTCGGCAGCGCCTCTGGAAGCATAAGGACGTTACAGTGAGCCGTTCGTCCTGAGTAGCCATTGAGCTTGTCGAAATGGCGTATCGAAGGATCAGGTACATCGCAGGACGCTTCGATATGAGCCTTCGATAAGCGCAGTCTCTACTCAGCACGAACGGTGGATAATCAACCTGATGTCATACTCTAAGCTACACGCGTCTCCTGGGCGGAATTTTTTGAGGCCCAACCGGACACGCATCTCCCAACCCACGGCGAACGGCGGCGAGGCCGCAAAAAAATCCTACAATCGGGCAGGTGCCGAAAGAGCCCCAGTGGGGGGTGACGTAGTGTCACCTTTGTCACCTTCCGAGCCTTTTACCCCCTCCAGAACCGCCAGCCCGAGCGCGCTATACAGGGCGCAGGCCAGCGCCAGCGGATAGGGCGGCCCGACCCAATATCGCGCAGGCTCGAAGGTCATCCGGTTCTGGGCGGCCCGCAGCTGGACCAGCCCACGATATTGCCCTTCCGCCAGCCCGATCCTTGGCCCGGCCCGCCGCCACGCCTCCGCCGCGCAATAGACACGCCGCCCCCGCCGCAGCCCCGCCGCCTCCGCCACGATGTCCACCAGGAATATGTCGAGTTCGCGCAGGCCATTGCCCATCACGCGCCGCGGCATCGGCCGGTCGCCCCGCACCGCCGCCGGATCGCGGGCCAGGAACGCCGCCGCGCGGACCAGTTGGGCGACCTGCGCCTCCAGCTTGCGGGTCGGTCCGGCAACGCCGTCCCCTGGCGCAGGCGCAGCCCACCCCTCCTCGTCGGAGCGCAGAGGAAAGGCCGCCGCCCGCGCGCTCACCGCAGTTTGGCGATCTTGATCCCGTCCGCCTTCGCGCGATCCTTGATGGATTCCTCGCTCCGCGTCAGAGCCTTGGCGATGGCCTTCATCGCCATGCCCTTGGCCGCCAGCGTGCGCAGCTTGGCCAGCTCTTCCGAAGTCCAGGGTTGCTTATGGCGCTCGAACCGCTCGCCCATCCTGCCGTCTCCACGCCCATTGCCTCACGCGGCCGATGATCTCACCGGCGGGGCAGAAGCTCAAATGAAAAAGGGCGATCCCATGAGGACCGCCCTTTCCGAGGTTGATATATTCTCGAAATCAGCGCTTCGAGAACTGGAAGCTCTTGCGGGCCTTCGCCTTGCCGTACTTCTTACGCTCGACGGCGCGGCTGTCGCGGGTCAGGAAGCCTTCGGCCTTGACCGCGCTGCGCAGCGCAGGCTCGTACTTGGTCAGCGCCTGGCTGATGCCGTGCTTGACGGCGCCTGCCTGACCGGAAAGACCGCCGCCCTTGACGGTCGCGATGACGTCATAGGAGCCGACGCGATCCGTGACGGTGAACGGCTGGTTCAGAACCAGACGCAGCGTCGGACGGGCGAAGTAGATTTCCTGGTCGCGGCCGTTGATCGTGACCTTGCCCGAACCGGGCTTGATCCATACGCGGGCAACGGCGTCCTTGCGGCGGCCGGTTGCGTAGGCGCGGCCCAGACCGTCGATTTCCTGCTCGCGCAACGGCATCGTCGGCGCTGCGGGCTGTACGGGAGCCGAAGCTTCCGCAGGCGCCGAAGCAGCGGCGGCGACCGGCGCTGCCGACGTCAGTTCGGCGAGGTCGGAGAGTGACTGGCGGTTATCGGACATTATGCACCCACCTTGTTCTTGCGGTTGCGCGACGCGAGGTCGAGCACTTCGGGGTTCTGCGCTTCGTGCGGATGCTCGGCACCGGCGAAAACGCGCAGGTTGCGCATCTGCTGACGGCCCAGCGGACCGCGCGGAATCATGCGCTCGATCGCCTTCTCCAGCACGCGCTCGGGGAAACGGCCGTCCAGGATCTTGGCAGGCGTGGTTTCCTTGATGCCGCCGGCATAGCCGGTGTGCTTGTAGTAGATCTTGTCGGTCATCTTCTTGCCGGTGAACTTCACCTTGCCGGCATTGATGATGATGACATTGTCGCCGCAATCGATATGCGGGGTATAGCTCGGCTTGTGCTTGCCGCGCAGAATGTTGGCGATGATCGAAGCCGCACGGCCTACAACCAGGCCTTCTGCGTCGATCAGCACCCATTTCTTGTCGACCGTAGCCGGGGTCGCCGACTTGGTCGTCTTCATCAGCGCCTTCATGGGCCGAATCTCCTGTTGAATACGATCCCGATGGCGAAGCCGCCGTTCGGGGGATGCGCGCTAATGACGGCACATGGCCCATAAGTCAAGCTATAGCGCGGGTTTCCTGACGGGTATTATGATACCATCAGGTTTCTCAGCGGCGTTTTGCCCCTATCGCATGGGCGCTCCACGCCGCGCTGGCGACCACCAAAGCGCCGACTGCCTGATGCAGAACCGCAAGCGGCAAGGCGATGCCGCTGATGACCGTCGCGATGCCCAGCAGCACCTGCGTCCCGACGCTCGCGTTCAATGCGATCGACGCCCCGCGCGCGCCTGCCCGCTTCGCCCGCCGCGCCAGCAGGATCAGCACACCCGCCGTGACGAACGCCCACCAGCGATGAATGAAGTGAATGAGGAACGGGTCATTGCTGACCGTGCTCCAGAGCGAGCCCAGCCACTGTACGCCTTCGGGAAAGAAGTGGTCGTTCATCAGCGGCCACGTATTGGCGACATAACCTGCGTTGAGCCCCGCCGTATAAGCGCCGAACAGGAGCTGCACGAACAGCACCAGTGCCGCCAGCACCGCAAAGCCCTTCAGCCGCGCCGGAAGCGCCCGCGTGTCCGCCGCTTGCCCCAGCAGATCAAGCGCCGTCCACACCAGTCCCGCCAGCACGAACAGAGCCGTCAGCAGATGCACCGCGAGCCGATAATGGCTGACATCGGTCCGCACCGAAAGGCCGGACGCCACCATCCACCAGCCGATCGCCCCCTGCAGACCGCCCAGCATCAGCAGAGCGAACAGGCGCGGGCCATATCCCGCCGGGATCGCCCGCTTCCACGCGAACCACGCCAAGGGGAGCGCGAACGCCAGCCCGATGACGCGCCCCAGCAATCGGTGCGTCCATTCCCAAAAGAAGATGAACTGGAAGTCCGAAAGGCTCATGCCCTTGTTGATCTCCCGATATTCGGGGATCTGCTTGTACTTCTCGAATGCGTCCATCCAGTCCGCGTGCGAGAGCGGCGGCAGCGCGCCGCTGATCGGCTTCCATTCGGTGATCGAAAGACCCGATTCGGTAAGGCGCGTGATCCCGCCCACGACGACCATGGCAAAGACGAGGACGGCAACCGCCAGCAGCCATGCGGCTATGGATCGCGGACGGGGCGAGGAACGGCGCGAAAACGCCGATTGGCTGAGCGACGCAGGCATGAGCGCGCTTCTGCGCCTGCCCCGTCCAGGTTTCAAGCAGTATCGCCAGCCGCCCGGCGTAAGCATGAACTGGCTTATTAATTCCCAATGTGATGTTGTATCTTCACGAAGATGCGCCTATGTCGCGTGAGTATGTTGCTCACCCTCCGCTCTGCATTGGAAAAAGGCACGGTCGACCGCATTGCTGTCGCTGTTTCCGGCCTGTGCGCAGCGCATTGCGTGGCAACTGTCGTCTTGCTGGCGCTGTTGGCGTCTGCGGGAGGTATCCTTGCCAACCCGTTGATTCACGAAGCTGGCATGTTTCTGGCGATCCTGATCGGGGCAGTGGCACTTGGCCACGGCGCGTTGAAGCACAGCTTCATGATGCCCGCTGCGGTCGGATCGCTCGGATTGGGCGTGATGGCCGGAGCGCTTTCGATGGATCACGGGCTGGAAGAAAGCGTCTACACGATCGTTGGAGTCGCCATTTTGGCGCTGGGGCACGAGCTGAACCACCGCGCGAGCCATTGACCCACCGATTCACAACTGCTTAGCCATTCTCCTTGCGCCCCAGGGCCCACCCGGTCATGATCGCGACTTCCCCGGAGAGGACCGACCGATGCGAATTCTCACTGCAATCACTGCCGCCACCATGTTGAGCATTGTCGCCGCGGTTCCTGTTGCCCTGGCGCAGCATGCGGCCGATCACAGCACTATGGATCATTCGAAGATGCCGGCCGCAAGCGTCCATGGAGCCTCCAGCGAAGCGATCAGCGCCGCTGTAGCCGCACCGAACCGGACTGCCGCCAATACCGCGCGCGACAAGTACCGTCACCCGGTCGAGACGCTGGCGTTCTTCGGCGTCACCCCCGCTCAAACCGTCGTCGAATATTCTCCCGGGGCGGGATGGTACACCGAGATCCTTGCGCCGCTTTTGAAGGACAAGGGGACTTTCTACGCCGCACAGGCTCCCGGCAAAGGCTTCGACAGCCTGAAAGCCAAGCTCGCCGCTACGCCTGATGTATATGGCAAAGTGAAGCTGGTGCCCTGGCCCGACACGGGCATCCCGGCGAATAGCGTTGATACCGTGTTGACCTTCCGGAACGTTCACAACATGGTGATGGGCGGCAAGGAAGCGGCCAGCTTCCAGGCATTCTTTGCGATGCTGAAGCCCGGCGGCACGCTCGGCATCGTCGACCACAGGCTGCCCGAGGCGCGGGACGTGGCCGCCGAGAAGTCGTCGGGCTATCTGAAGGTCTCCACAGTGCGCCGTCTCGCCGAAGCGGCGGGGTTCAGATATGTCGGCTCCTCGGAGATCAACGCCAATCCCAGGGACACGGCGGACTGGCCCAAGGGCGTGTGGACCCTGCCTCCCGTACTCTCGGAAGGCGATACTGATAAGGCGAAGTATCTTGCGGTTGGCGAGAGCGACCGCATGACGCTGAAGTTCGTGAAGCCATAAAGGGGCGCTCGGTCGGACATAGCCACCGGATCGCATCGCCGGAGCTGCATTGCGCGCCGCCGCAAACCGGGTAAAGCGGCGCCATGCACACCACAGCTAATCCTGTGCCTTCGGCTTCCGGTCCGGGCGCACCTCGCGAAGAACGTCCTTTCCTGGCGATCGGACTACGCCTTACCGCGATGCTGTTCCTCACGATCATGTTTGCTCTGGTGAAGCTTGCGGACGCCCATGGTGTTCGATTGCTGGAATCGCTCTTTTACCGTCAAGCCTTGGCGCTCCCGGTCGTCTTCAGCTGGATTTGCTTCACTCAAGGCCCAACTGCGGTCCGCACGCGAAAGATAGGGAAACACCTTAGCCGCACGGCGGTCGGCTTGACGGGCATGGTACTCAATTTCGGATCTTTCATACTGCTGCCTCTCACCGAGGCAACGACGATCGGCTTCTCCATGCCGATCTTCGCGACGATCCTTTCGGCATTCCTTCTGAAAGAAGCGACAGGCATTCACCGTTGGGCGGCCGTGCTTGTCGGATTCGCAGGGGTTCTCGTCATGGTGAGACCGGATGCCTCGCACTTCCCCCTTATCGGAGTATGCGTCGCGCTGGGAGCAGCCGTGACCACCGCATGCGTCAACTTGCTCCTTCGCGATCTGGGAAAGACCGAGAGCGCAGGCGCTACCGTTTTCTGGTTCACCCTGCTTTCCCTGCCTCCGCTGGGCGTCGCAATGATCTTCGTCGCGCAGCCTCATGACGCGATGACCTGGGCCATCCTCATCGGGTTGGGGATCAGCGGCGGAATCGCGCAATTGTGTATGACAGGCGCCTTGAAATGGGCTCCGGTCTCTGTCGTTCTGCCAATGGACTATAGCACCATCTTGTGGGCGACGCTGTTCGGATGGCTGCTATGGAATGACTGGCCGCTCGCGACGACATGGGTCGGCGCGATACTTATCGTCGCCAGCGGCCTTTATATAGCATGGCGCGAACATGTCCGGCTCCGACGGGGCCGAGCCTTGGCCATGGCAGCGGCAAACCTGCCCTAGTTGCTAGCGAGCGGAACGACTTCCTCGCCGGCTTCACTTTGCCAGGCGAAGACATCCGCGCCCGCCCTTTTCATTGTCGCTTCAAGGTCCTTTGCTTTGGCGAACGAGGAAAAGGGACCAACCACAAGGCGGTTTGTGCGTCCCCAAGCGGCGGTGTAGCCGCTCTGGCCAGACAGGCTGTCATACTTCTTGCGCAAACCACGAAGCGTGAAGCCGAGTGCGGAGATATTCTGTCCGGTGCCAACCTGAACCCAGTTGCGCGATGGGTTTTTCGCCAGCTTTGCCTTTTCTGCAGCGAGCGCCTTCGCCTTGGCGTCCGCCTCAGCCTTGACCTTGGCTGCAGCGTCCCGCTTCGCCTTTTCCGCCGCTGCCCGAGCCGCCTGACGCTTTTTTTCCTGCAACGCCACGAGTTCGCTGACGTCTACCGCAGCGACTTGCGTCCGCCTCTCGCTGTCAGGAACATTCAATTCGCGCATGATATCGGCAAGAGTGCGCGTCGCCACAGGATTTGGTGTTGGTGAATCAACTGCTCCGGAAGCCGCGGGCGTGGCGGAAATTGCGGGCTGCATCGGTGTTTGCTGCGATCTTGAAGCCGCCTGTGGAGCGGGTGCCGGGTCGATGGGCCCTTGCACCACGGCGTTGGAACCGGGCGAGGGCAGAACACGCCTCTGCACAGGCGCCGACGGGGCAGGCTCAGGAGAAGCAGCAGGAGGCGCCGGCCGTACGGGAACGGGATTTGCCTGCACCGGCATTACGGGAGCACCCTGTTGAATGACGGGCCGATCAGTCCGGCCAGGCGGCGCGACGGAGCGAGCACTAGGGCCGAGCGGGCCAGATGCCAAGGCACTGCCACTCGATGCTGGTTGAGACGGCGCTGGCTGTCGCACCGTCATATTGCCAACCGGCGCAGAAGGCGCTTCCTGGACCTGACGGCGCGGCGTTGCGGAAGGCACTGGCTGCACCGTTTTCGGAACGGCAACGTTATTGGAAGCAATGCGGACCCCGGCAGTGGCCGGAAAATTGCCGAAGTGCACCGCCGCTGCACGTTGCGCCGGTGTAAGCCCCGCCATGCGATCCATATAGGGCTGGATAGCATCGGCCAATGGCTTGGGCATGACCGTCTGGGTGATGGTGCGCGCCTGTTGCTCGCGCCCATTCATAGCAAGGACAAAGGCCCGATTGCGCCACGCCGCCCGGTCGTTCTTGTAGAGAAGCGGTTCGATCACCTTTTCCGAAGCATCGACTTGCCCTGAGATGCCCAGCGAAATCGAGTAGCGGCGCAAAAGCTCGGCGTCATTCGGCTTTGCGCGCAAAGCGACCTGATAATCGCGCTGCGCCCCGGCCTGATCGCCGGTCAGATCCCGGGCAAGCGCGCGATCCCCGATGAAACTGTCGACCGGATACCGCAGTCTCTCCGCCTGATCGAATAGCCGCAGCGCCTCGGTCGCATTCTGCAATTGCAACATCGCGCGCCCCAGGCCAGCCTTGATCCTTCCATTACCGCTCTGGATCTCGTCCGCTCGCGCGAAAAACCCGGTAGCTGCATTGGGATCGTTCAAGGAGAGAGCCGCTTCGCCCGCCCCGATCAGCGCACCGACATCCCGGGGGTTATCTCCCAGACGCGTCAGGCTCGCGTTGAGGCTGGCCGTCGCATCCGATGGCCGGACATCGAGCTGGGAAAAGCCGCCCGCCTGTTGAGCAAAGGCCGGGACTGCGAGCCCGATCGTTGCAATGCAGGCGCTACCGATAATCGCATTGAAGGAAGAACGCAGAGTCACAACACTGGTCCTTAGCCCGATCATCGGTGAACGGAAAATGTACGAAAACAACGTCATGCGGCAGAAGCTCGGCCCGCCCGGATGAACCGTGGGGGCCGAGACTGGAACGGGTTACTGGTTGTTCTGACGGTTAAGAAAACGGGGTATGTCGATGCCGCCGGGTTTGGCCTTCGCATCGGCATCAGCCGCCTTGTCCACCCCCCGCGAGAGCCCGGACATACGCTCGAACAGCGTTCCGCCGCCCGTTGCAACACGCGGCGCGGCGCGGGCGGGCTCTGGCTCGGCCACTGGCTCAGGCGCCTTGTCGCCGCCCAGCAGCAACTCTTCCTCGTCTGTCAGATCGGAGATCACTACCGGAGACTTCGGCGCTGCCAAGGGCGCAGCCAAAGGGGCTGGCGCGGGAGCAGGTTCCATTGACTCGGCAGCAGTGCCCAGGTCCAACGGCTCAGCCTCTTCTTCCGCTACCGGCGCGGCAACTGGCGCTGCAGCTACAGGTTGCGGTGCGGGTGGCGCAACGGGAGTGGAGACCGGCGTGGAAACCGCCGGGCGGTTCGCGAAGCTGAAGGGCTGCGATGGGGCAGCGGGTGCATTCGACGCTTCATGATCTATGCCGGTCGCAACCACGGAAACACGAATCCGGCCGTTCAGGCTGTCGTTGAATGCCGAACCCCAGATGATATTCGCGTCGGGATCGACCAGTTCGCGAATATGGTTCGCGGCCTCGTCGACTTCCATCAGGCGCATGTCCTCACCGCCGACGATGGATACGATGACGCCCTTCGCGCCCTTCATGCTGACGCCATCGAGCAGCGGATTGGCGATCGCCTTTTCCGCGGCCTGCAAGGCACGACCATCGCCTTCGGCTTCGCCAGTGCCCATCATCGCCTTGCCCATCTCGCCCATTACCGAGCGGACGTCCGCGAAGTCGAGGTTGATGAGGCCGGGCATGACCATCAGGTCAGTGATGCCGCGCACACCCTGCTGCAGCACCTCGTCCGCCATCTGGAAGGCTTCCTTGAAGGTGGTGTTCGGGTTTGCGACCAGGAAAAGGTTCTGGTTCGGGATGACGATCAGCGTGTCGACATGCTTCTGTAGCTCGTCAATGCCTGCCTCAGCGGAACGCGCGCGGCGCGAGCCTTCGAAGGTAAACGGCTTCGTCACGACGCCGACCGTCAGTATGCCACGGTCACGCGCCGCCTTGGCGATGACCGGGGCTGCGCCAGTTCCGGTGCCGCCGCCCATGCCCGCCGCAATGAAGCACATATGCGCGCCCGCAAGCGCTTCCTCGACGGACGCAATGGTTTCTTCCGCCGCCGCGCGACCGATTTCAGGGCGCGATCCTGCACCAAGACCTTCGGTGATCCGGGGACCCAGTTGGATACGGCGCTCCGCGGGCGAGGCATTCAATGCCTGCGCATCGGTATTTGCGACGATGAAGTCTACGCCTTCGACAGACGCCGCTATCATGTTGGCGATAGCGTTGCCACCAGCTCCACCGACCCCGATGACCGCGATGCGTGGCTTAAGCTCATCCACCTGCGGCGGGCCGAGTTCAATGCTCATATTCTTGACGCTCCCTCAGTCTCGCCCGGCACGCGGCGAAACGTAATATTTACTTCATGCACTAGTTGAAAAGGCAATTCATCACCTTTTTTGATCTTCGCTAAACTTGGCATAGACCTTCAGTAATTCGCTTTCAGTGCGCCCATCATCCGCTGCCACCATGCCGACGCACCCATCTTGTGCACGGTCTGGGGCGCTGGTGTCATGCTGCGCAGGTCCACCGGATTGGATGCGCCGTAAAGCGCCAATCCGGCAAGCGTGGCAAAAGCGGGACCACTGTGCGCTTCGGGCAGCGCAGCAAGGCCCCGAGGGCGGCCGATGCGTACGGCGCGGCCCAGCGCGCTCTGCGCATAATCGGCGATGCCCTTCATCTCCGCGCCGCCACCCGTCAGCACGACCTGTCGCCCGACCGGCGAATTGAAGCCCATGCCCTTCAAGGCGGCATTCACTTCCGCCATCAACTGATTGAGCCGCTCGCAGATGACGCCGACCAGCGCCGCGCGCGTGATCTTGCCCCCCTCGCCCGCTGCCACGTCGCCGGAAATCGGCGCGATCTCGATCATCTCCCGGAAATCGCGGCGCGATTGCATAGCCGAGCCATAGAAGCACTTCATCCGCTCCGCCTGACTGCGGCGAATGCCGAAGGCAGAAGCGATGTCGTCCGTGATGTCCGACGCACCGATGGGAATGGAATGGAGGCCCACCAACATGCCGCCGACATAAAGCGAGACATTGGTGACGCCCGCCCCAAGTTCCACCAGCGCCACGCCCAGGTCGCGCTCTTCCTCGGACAGACAAGCGAGCCCCGTGGCGATGGGTGCGGCTACCACCGCATTCACATCGAGATAGGCGCCACGCACGCACATCTCCATGTTCGCCAGCGGCGCGCCGTCGGCCAGCACGACATGGATGTCGACGCCCAGCTTGTCCGCGTGCATGCCGAGCGGGCGCTTCACGCCTTCGGTGCCGTTCAGCGTGAAGCATGTCGGCTGCGCATGGAGAACGATGCGGCCATCGGGATCGATGCTCTGCCTGCCGGTGGTGAGCAGATCGTCGATATCGGCCTGCTCCACGCGATAGCCGCCCAGCCCTCGCTCCACTGTCACCACATCGCTGACAAGGCTCCCGCCGGAGAAGGAGACCCACACATCCTCGATATTGAGGCCCGCCACGCGCTCGGCCTGCTCGACGGTTTCCCGCACTGCCATTTCCGTGCGCTCCATGTCGGCAATATAGCCGCGCCGAACGCCCCGACTTTCGCGCTGGCCGGTCCCCAGAATGGCAAGCTCGCCTGTATCCGTCTTGCCTGCAATCAGCGCCGAGACTTTCCAGGACCCGATGTCGATGGCGGTGATGAGTTTTTCGACTTTAGGTGGTGCCATGTCTTCAGACTTCCCCGTCGCCATTGGTCGCCGCGATCTTGGCTTCCTTGGGCGCGTCCGACTTCGCATCATCCCCCTTGGGCGTGCGATCCTTCGGCATGCGTAGCACGAATTTGTCGGGATCGCGCATGTCGAAGCGAATAATTCCACGCCCCAGCAACCGGTTGACGCCATCCATCCGAGCAAAGTTCACCAGCGCGGCCGCTGCCTCCGGTTCGCCCTCCGGCAGCGACAAAGTTTCGCCCGACTGGAACCGCAAATCCCAGCGGCGATCTCCGATCCATGTCGCGCCTGCCAGCACCGGCTTCAACGCAGGAGCAGCCTCCAGCAATTGGCTCAGCCGCGCCGTCTGCTTGTTGGCGTTCGGGCCCACGACCAGCGGCAGGTCCGGCATGCTGGACGCCGCGACGGTTTGCAGCACTGCCCCCGTTACGTCGATCAGGCGCAGTTGCCCGGCATGTTGCCACACGGCAACCGGCTGACGCTCCACGATGTCCACAACCAGCGTATCAGGCAGGCGGCGTGACACGCGCGCGTCCTTGACCCAACCCAACGTCATCAGGTCGCCGCGCAACTTGGGAAGATCGACATTGACCATCGAGCGGTCCACTTGCCCAAGCGCGATATTATAGACGGCGAGTTCGTCCATACGCTCGACGCCATGCACTTCGACCTTGGCGACTTCGAACCCTGCCTTGGCGGTGGCATTGGCGAACTCCATCCTGGCCATGGCGGGCAGACCGAAGAACATCGACGTAGCGACAGCGACGCCGCCGACGACCAGCACGATCCCCCATGTCGCCAGACGTTGCAGCGTCTCATTGCTGATCGGCAACGCAGCAACGATCCGATCGAGGCGCGATTGCTTTTTCAGTGCGCGGCCACGCCCGCCACCTCGCGATGCTGTCGTGCTTCGCGGCGAAAGGCGGCTTGTGCCGCCGCGCCTGATCCTTGCATCGCTCATGTCTTGTGCCCCCCGGCCACTGCATCCTCGACGATCCGCTCGACCAGTTCGGCATAGTCGATGCCAAGCTTCGCGGCCTGTTCGGGCACCAGGCTAAGCGGCGTCATGCCCGGCTGGGTGTTGACCTCCAGCAGGAACAGCCCGTCGACGCCCTGCGTGTCGTCCCAACGGAAATCAGACCGCGATGCGCCCTTGCAGCCGAGTAATTGATGCGCGCGTAGGGCAATGGCCTTGCACTGCTCGGTCACGTCGTCGGGAATATCGGCGGGACAGATATGGTCCGTCATGCCATCGGTATATTTGGCATCGAAGTCATAAAAGCCGCTCTTGGGCCGCAGTTCCGTAACCAGCAGGGCTTCATCGCCCAGCACCGCCGTCGTCAGCTCCCGCCCACGAATATAAGGTTCTGCAAGCAAAGCATCGAAGTGCAGCCATGGCCCCTCGACATCGCGCCCGATCGGACTTCCGAAATTGCTCTCATCGGTCACAATGGCGACGCCGACAGACGATCCTTCGTTCACTGGCTTCACCACATAGGGCCGCGGGATCGGATCACCCTCGAACAGGGAAGCGCTTTCCACGACTTGGCCCCCCGGCATCGGGATACCGTGCGGCACCAGCGCCTGCTTGGTAAGCTGCTTGTCGATGGCAATGACCGACGTGGCCAACCCGCTATGCGTGTAGGTCAGCCCCATCAGGTCCATCATGCCCTGCACGGTTCCGTCCTCGCCCGGAACGCCATGAAGCGCATTGAACACGACATCGGGCTTTGCCTCATGCAGGCGTAGCGCCACTTCATGATCCATATCGATACGCGTCACGCGATGGCCGCGCGACTCCAGCGCCCTGGCGATACCCTCCCCCGACGACAGCGATACGGAGCGCTCGGCCGACCAGCCGCCCATCAGGACCGCGACATGCCAGGGGCCCCTCACTTGTCCACCCCGATCCGCTGAATTTCCCACTCAAGCTCCACGCCGCTGTTGGCCTTCACCTTGTCCCGCAAGTCCTCGCCCAAGGCCTCGATATCCGCGCTGGTGGCGCTACCAAGGTTTAGAAGGAAATTACAGTGTTTTTCAGAGACTTGCGCATCACCTCGCCGCAAGCCGCGACAGCCCGCCCGATCGATCAGCGCCCATGCCTTATGGCCATCGGGGTTCTTGAACGTCGATCCGCCGGTGCGACTGCGCAGCGGCTGGCTCGCCTCGCGCTCCGCAGCTATCCGGTCCATTTCCGCTCCAATGGTGGCAGTATCACCTGGCACGCCTTCGAAAAGCGCCTCAACCACAACCGCGCCCTCGGGCAATTCGCTGTGCCGATACGTATAGCCAAGCTTCGCGGCCGGCCACGTCTCCACATCGCCATTCCGGAGGACGAGCGTCACTTCGACAAGAATGTCACTGGTGTCGCGGCCGTACGCCCCGGCGTTCATCCGCACAGCGCCGCCCACCGTGCCCGGAATGCCGCGCATGAATTCCAGCCCTGCAATCCCGGCGTCCCGTGCCGCACTGGCGACCGATATCCCCATCGCAGCACCACCCGCCCGCACGCGATTTCCGGGCTCGATAGCCACCTTCTGCATCGCCTTGGGCAAGCGCACGACGACGCCCGGCACGCCCCCGTCCCGCACTATAAGGTTGGAGCCGACTCCCACTGGCAGAACCGGCAACTCAGGGTCGAGTGACGCCAGAAAACGGGAAAGGTCCGCCACGTCGCGGGGTCGGACCAGATATTCGGCAGGTCCTCCGGTGCGGAACCAGATGAAGTCAGCAAGGCTGCCGCCCGGTTCTATCGTACCGTCGAGGGGAGGAAGCGTCGCCAGCGTAACCGTCATTTCCGCCCGGTCCAAAGGGCGATCCAACGCTCCCAGGCAGCAACATTGGCCTTGGTCGCTTCGGTCACGGCCTCCTGCATGGCGACGGAGGCATTGGCCCCTTTCAACGTCTTGTGCGCCGCCTCCAGACTCTTCTCATGCGCTTCGATCACGCGCTTCTGCATGTCGATGCACAGGTCCACGAATTCGATCATGACGCCGTCTCCGAAAGAGCAGCCGTGATAGATGTCGCGAGGCCGGCCGCCCACTTCGTTATATCACCGGCGCCCAGACATATCACCATGTCATCGGGCTGGAGATCGGCTGCGAGCGCAGTCGCAAGCGCTTCCGGCCCGTCGATCACGGAGGCGGCCCGGTGACCACGACGCTTCAAGCCTGCAACCAGCGCGGCGCTGTCAGTCCCTTCGAGGGGTTGCTCACCGGCGGGATAGACGGGCGCGGCATAGACAACATCAGCATCGTTGAACGCCTGCTGGAAATCGTCCATCAGGTCGCGCAGCCGCGTGAAGCGGTGCGGCTGGACAACGGCAATGACACGCCCGCGCGCGCCCTCCCGTGCCGCGGCGAGGACGGCGCGGATCTCGACCGGATGATGGCCATAATCATCAATCACCGTCGCAGTGCCGCCCCCAAGCGCGATTTCACCCACCTTGGTAAAACGCCGCTTCACGCCACCGAATTTGGAAAAGCCGGTTTGGATGGTCGCATCGTCAATGCCCATTTGCAGCGCGACGCCGATGGCGGCCATGGCGTTCAACACATTGTGGCGGCCAGGCATCGGCATTTCGATGCCTTCGATACGCCGGGTGCTGCCGTCGCGCTCACGCACCTGCACGTCGAAGCGGTTGCCGCCGGGGAAAGACACGACATTCTCGCCGCGAATGTCAGCCTGTGCGCTGAACCCGTAGGTCACGACGCGCCGGTCCTGCACACGCGGCAGGATCGCCTGCACCTCCGGATGGTCGAGGCAGACAATGGCCGCCCCGTAGAAAGGCACATTCTCGATGAAGTCGACGAACGCATCCTTCACCGCGTCGAAGCCGCCATAATGATCCAGATGCTCGGGATCGATATTGGTGACGACCGCAATGGTGCCATCCAGCCGCAGGAAGCTGCCGTCGCTCTCATCCGCCTCGACCACCATCCAGTCCGAAGCGCCCAGCCGCGCATTCGACCCATAGCTATTGATGATGCCGCCGTTGATGACCGTGGGGTCCACCCCGCCCGCGTCCAGCAGCGCCGCGACCATCGATGTCGTCGTGGTCTTGCCATGCGTCCCCGCCACCGCGACGGTGGACTTGAGGCGCATCAGTTCCGCCAGCATTTCCGCGCGACGCACCACCGGGATGCGGTTCTCCAGCGCCAGTTCGACTTCCGGATTGCCGCGCTTGATCGCCGTGGACGTGACGACGACGGCGGCATCACCCAGATTTTCGGCCTTGTGCCCGATAGCGACCGGAATGCCCTTCTTGCGCAGACCCTCGATCACATAGCCTTCGGCAACATCGCTGCCCTGCACTTTATAGCCAAGATTGTGCATCACTTCGGCAATGCCCGACATGCCGATGCCGCCAATGCCGATGAAATGAATGGTGCCGATGTCGATCGCAACACCCCTCATGCCGGAACGCCATGCAAGGTGAGGCTGGCGGGCGGCGGCGGTGTTGTCCGCAGGGGATCGTTCATGATCGGGGCTTGTCCAATACTCTCAAGAAGGTCGGCCATGTCGCGCGCCGCATAAGGACGCCCGCAGGAGCGCGCGCGCTTTGCCGCATTGGCCAGCGCGCCGGGTTCCATCGCCATCTTCTGCATCTGCTTGGCGAGTTCGACAGGCGTGAATCGCGATTGCTGGATCGATCGCGCGCCGCCGCTGTCCACCATTTCCCGCACATTGGCGGTCTGGTGATCATCCATTGCCGTAGGCAGCGGCACGAGAATAGCGGGACGCCCTGCCGCCGTCAGCTCGGCGATGGTGGAAGCGCCGGCGCGCGCAATCACCAGATGCGCCCAGCTCAGCTTCTCCGCCATATCCTCGATATAGGTCGAGAGGTCCGCCGGAATTTCCATGTCGGCATAGGTCTGCCGGACTTTCTCGATGTCCTCAGCCCGGCACTGCTGCGTAACCTGCAGGCGGCGGCGCAGACCCACCGGCAGCAGCGCGAGACCATTAGGCACCACGCTGGAAAGCACGGTCGCGCCCTGACTGCCGCCAGTCACGAGCAGGCGGAACACGCTTTCGTCCGTGAAAGCGGGAAACTCGTCCTCGCGCAAAGCCATCACTTCGGACCGCACTGGATTGCCGATGAGGTGTACCTTGTCGGTATGCTTGTCGGCCAGACGCTCGACGATCGGATACGCCGTCGCGATCGCATCCACCTTACGCGCGAGCAGGCGATTTACGCGACCCAGCACGGCATTCTGCTCATGCAAGGCAGTCGGAATGCCCATCTTGAAGGCGGCCAGCACAGCGGGCAGCGCCGGATATCCGCCGAAGCCCACTACCGCGGTCGGCTGAAACGTCTCGTACAATCGCACTGCCATGGCCCGACCTGCAAGGATCGCCTTCAACCCGCGCAGCCAGCCAACCGGCCCTCCCTGCATGCGGCCGGCTGGAAGGACATGCACCTGCATATCCTCGAAGATGCCGGGAATTTTCGCACCACGCTCGTCCGTCACCAGCGCGACATGATGGCCGCGCGCAGTCAGCTCCTTCGCCACCGCATAGGCAGGGATCATATGTCCCCCGGTCCCGCCAGCCGCGAGAACGAAGTGACGGGAAATACTCATCGACCGCTCCATTTCACCACATAGGGGCTGCGGTCCATGAACGGGTTGCGACGTGTGAACGCCAGCAACAGGCCGACCCCGATGCAAAGCGCAAGCATAGAGGAGCCGCCATAGCTGATAAAGGGGAGCGTCATGCCCTTCGACGGAAATATATGGGCATTGACGCCCATGTTGATGATCGCCTGCAGTCCGAGTTCCGTCGTGAGGCCCGCAGCGGCGAGGATGACGAAGCTGTCTTCCTCGTCCAACAGCCGCAGCAGCACGCGCACGATGATGGCCAGATAGACGATGGCGATGCCGATGCACGCCAGCAGCCCGAACTCCTCGCCGATCACCGAGAAGATGTAATCAGTATGCGCCTCAGGCAGATGAAACTTTTCCTGCCCGCCGCCCGGACCGACGCCCGTAAATCCGCCATTGGTGATCGTCTTGTGCGCCAGATCCGCCTGATCGGGGCCAGTATCGGTGGCGATGCCCAGCCCGAGAAAGTCGTTGATGCGGTTCCGGCCGTTCTCATAAAACATGTAGGTCAGCACGAAGAGACCCATCGCCGCGGCCGCCAAAGCGCCAATCGCCTTCATCGACACGCCCGAAAGCAGCAACAGCGCGCCCCAGACCGCGCAGAAGATCACGGTTTGGCCAAAATCCGGCTGCCGCATCAGCAACAGCGCGACGAATGCAGTAAGCAGCCCACTTATATATATGACCGGCAAGCTCGCATCCTTGCCACGCAGCGACAGCAGCCACGCCAATGTCACGACGAAAGCGGGCTTGAGAAACTCGGAAGGCTGGAAGCGCATGCCCGGCAGGTCGATCCAGCGCTTGGCCCCGTTGATGGTATTGCCAAGGATCGGCACCAGCAACAGCATGACCAGGAACACGGCCGTCAACACCACCGCAAGCCGCCGGGCCTGCGTACGGGGAAGCATGGAGATGACCAGCATCACCGGAAGCCCGATGCCCACCCAGATCAACTGTCGGTAGAAGTAGATCAGCGGGTTCACCGCCACCTGACTGGTCGAACGGTCGATAGCCGCAACCGGCGACGCGGCGGCAACCGCTACAAGCCCGATCGCGATCAGCACCGCGATCAACGACAGGAGCACGCGGTCAATTTCCCAGAACCATATGGCCAGCGCCGTGCGTTCGCGGGGCACCGTCTTGCCACGGAGCCCGTTCACCAGCCTGCCCGGCTTGAAGCTGCCGCTAGCCATGATCGGGTTCCTCCAGCGCTTTCACGGCGGCTACGAACGCATCGCCGCGGGCTTCGAAATCGCGAAACTGATCGAACGATGCGCACGCGGGCGAGAGCAGCACCACATCCCCCGGCTGAGCAACCCGCGCGGCGCGGCGCACGGCCGTCAGCAGCATCTCGCTGTCATCCACTTCCATGTGCGGGCGCAGGATGTCAGCGAACATATGGCCAGACTCGCCGATGGTGTACGCGTGGGAGACGTTGCCATAATAGGGCACGCACTCGTCGAGATTGTCCGTCTTGGCGATCCCGCCGACTATCCAGTGAATGCGCGGCTTTCCCTCGACAGGCGGATAGGCTGCGAGAGCCGGTGCAGTAGATGCAGCATTGGTCGCCTTGCTGTCATTGACGTAGAGGACGCCATTCACTTCCCCCACGCGTTGCATGCGGTGCGGCAGGCTTGAGAAGGTGGCAAGGGCAGCCTTGGTCACAGCTTCCGAAATGCCAAGGGCACCGGCCACCGCGATCGCCACGGCGGCATTCTGCGCATTGTGCGGCCCTTGCAGCGACGGCCAAAGCGCCTGCGCGATTCCGTCCACATCCTGCGCCGAAACCGAGTGCAGCTTTGCGGAGACCTGCGTGGCGATGCTCCGGCTGGGCTCATCGTCTATGGCGATGACGGCGCCATGTTCCGCGCCCTGCATGGCGAACAGCCGCGCCTTGGACGCGACATAACCCTCGAACCCATCGTACCGATCGAGATGGTCCGGCGTGATATTGAGCAGCACCGCCACATCGCAGTCGAGGCTGTAGGTCAGATCGATCTGGTAGCTGGACAGTTCGAGGACGTAGACGCCGCCCTCCGGCAGGGGCGCTTCGCCCAGCACGGGCAAGCCGATATTGCCACCCATCGACGCAGCTATGCCAGCGCTTCGGATGATGTGGTGGATCAGCGCCGTAGTCGTGGACTTCCCGTTGGTACCGGTGATGCCGACGACCCGGTGCGGCGGAAGGGACGCCCGCGCCAGTGCGAACAACTCGATGTCGCCGATGATCGGAACACCCGCATCGCGCGCTTTTTCCGCTATCGGATGGCGGTTCAGCGGTACGCCCGGTGAAACGACGATGCCATCGAAGCCATTGAGGTCGATGGTGAGCGGGTCAGCGATCTCCGCCTTTTCCGCGACCAGCGCCTGCGCTTCCTCCCGCGTGTCCCAGGCGACGACCCGCGCACCACTCGCCACCAGCGTTGCGACAGTCGCGAGACCGCTGCGCGCAAGGCCCAGCACGGCATAGGTTTTCCCGGCGAAGGCGGGGCTGACGATCATCGCAGCTTCAACGTGGCTAGACCCGCGAGCGCCAGCACGAAAGCGATGATCCAGAACCGGATCACGACCGTCGCCTCAGCCCAGCCAAGCTGTTCGAAATGATGGTGTATCGGCGCCATCTTGAATACGCGCCGCCCGGTGCGCTTGTAGAAGAACACCTGGATGATGACCGACATCGCCTCGACCACGAACAGCCCGCCGATGATGCCGAGGACGATCTCATGGTGCGCGCTGACGGCAATGACGCCGATGGTGCCGCCCAAAGCCAGACTGCCGGTGTCGCCCATGAACACCGCGGCAGGCGGCGCATTGAACCAAAGGAAAGCAAGGCCCGCCCCTATGATCGCGCCGCACAGGATGGTGAGGTCGCCTGCCCCCGGCACATGCGGGATCCCGAGATACTCGGCAAAATCGGCGCGGCCGACCAGGTAAACGATCAGCATGAAGGCAAGGCTCGCAATGATGACCGGCATCGTGGCCAGCCCATCGAGCCCATCCGTCAAATTTACCGCATTGCCGAACGAGACGATCACGAACGCCGCAAACACGAAGTAGAATGGCCCAAGGTCGATGGCCGGGCCATTCCAGAACGGCACATAAAGCGCCGTGCCATTATGCCCCACGATCAACCACGCAGCCACGCCCGCAATCAGGAACTCACAGAGCAGGCGGAATTTTCCGGACAAGCCCTTGTGGCTGGCCTTCGTAACCTTGTCATAATCGTCGAGGAACCCGATCGCGCCAAAGCCGAGCGTCACGAAGATGCACGCCCAGACGTAAACGGACGACAGGTTCATCCACAACAGCACGGACGCGATCATTGACGTCAGGATCATCAGCCCGCCCATGGTCGGCGTGCCCCGCTTCGACAAATGGCTCTGAGGCCCGTCTTCGCGAATAGGTTGCCCCTTGCCCTGACGAACGCGTAGCCAGCCGATGAAACGCGGCCCGATGATCAGGCCGATCACCAATGCGGTCGCGATCGCCGCGCCCGTGCGGAAGCTCAGATACCGGATGAGGTTGAACACCCCCTGGAATTCCAGCGTCTGCGCCAGCCAGTACAACATTATTCTTTATCTCCATCGGCCAGCGCCGCGACCACGCGCGAAAGGCCGACACTATTCGATCCCTTTACCAATATCGCGTCGCCCGGCTGTACCTTGGACAGGATCAGCGCCTTGGCCGCATTGGCGTCGGGCACATGCGCGAAAGGCACCTGCCCTGCAAGCCGCTCGGCCAGCGGAGTCATGTCTTCGCCGACAAGGATCGCATAATCCACACCGCTCGCCGCAATGGGCTCGGCAAGCGCAGCGTGCAGTTCGGCGCTGCGGCTGCCCAGTTCCTTCATCGCCCCCAGAACCGCGACCCGACGCGCAGCCTTCTCGGTCCCCAACTGGCGCAGGGTTGCGCCCATGGAAAGTGGATTGGCGTTATAGCTCTCGTCGATCAGCAGCGCTTCGCGGCCCTGAACATGGAGCGTCGTCCGCGCACCCCGCCCCGCCAGTCCCGGCAGTTCGGCCAGCGCCAGACCCGCCGCCGCCAAATCGCCGCCCACGGCGTCGACTGCGCCCAGCACGGCCAGCGCATTCGTCACCCAATGCTCGCCCGGAGCCCCGATGGTGAAGCAGATGTCAGCCTTCGGCAGCTTCGCCGTGACCAACGTGCCGCCTTGCGCCGCCGACACGGCCTCCACCGCACGAATGTCCGCGCCCCTGCCAAGCCCGAAGCTCAATATGTTCGACGCATAGCGCTCGGCATGGTTGCGTAACCGCAGATATTGAGGGCTGTCGAAGGGAATGATCGCCGTGCCGCCCGGCTCCAGCCCTTCGAATATCTCCGCCTTGGCGTCCGCAATCGCATCTTCCGAAGCGAAGAACTCAATATGCGCAGGCGCAATGGCCGTCACGATTGCGACATTGGGGCGCACAAGCTGCGTCAGCGCGGACAGTTCTCCGCTATGATTCATCCCCATTTCGAAAATGCCGAAGGCGCTCTCCGCGGGCATGCGCGACAGGCTCAATGGCACGCCGACATGATTGTTGTAGCTCTTGACCGACCGATGGACCCGCCCCGGCCGCGCCCGATCAAGCGCCTGAAACAGCGCTTCTTTCGTGCCCGTCTTGCCGACCGATCCGGTAACGCCGATGATCGCAGCCTTGGTCCGAACGCGCGCCGCCCGGCCAAGCGCCTGCAGCGCTGCAAAGCTGTCGCCCGTCCAGATGTGCGGGGCGGCGACCGGTTCACTGACCAGCACGCCAGCCGCTCCGGCAGCCAGCGCCGTATCAATGTAGCGATGCCCGTCAGTCTCTTCGCCCTTCAGCGCGACGAACAAGTCGCCGGGACCGACTTCGCGGCTGTCGAAAGCGACGCCCGAAACGGCAAAAGCGGCGGACGCCGTTCCGCCCACCGCTGCCGCGATTTCCTCCGAGGTCCAGAGCGGCCTCACGGCATCACTCCGCACATTCCCGCGCGACCGTTACATCGTCGAACGGCAGCACTCGGTCGCCGATGATCTGGCCCTGTTCATGCCCCTTGCCTGCGAGCAGCACGATGTCATCCGCGCCAGCCTGTGCGATGGCTGCCGAGATAGCCGGGCGACGCCCGCCGATTTCGATAGCCCCCGGAGCGCCGGCCATGATCGCCGCACGAATGGCCAAAGGCTCCTCGGAGCGCGGATTGTCGTCGGTGACGATCACCACGTCCGCCAGTTCCGTCGCCACTGCACCCATCTGCGGGCGCTTGCCGACATCGCGGTCGCCGCCTGCACCGAACGCCACGATCAGTTTGCCGCGCGTGTGGGGACGCAGCGCCTCTATGGCGGCGCGCAGGCCATCGGGTGTGTGGGCATAGTCCACATAGACAGGAGCACCCGCGCGACTGATGACGGCTCGCTCCAATCGCCCGCGCACCGGCTGCACCCGTCCCAGGAATTCCAATACTTTCGTGGCGTCGCCACCCGTCACGATCACCAACCCGGCAGACACAAGCGCGTTCGCCGCCTGATAGGCACCGATCAGCGGCAGGTTCACCTTGTGCGTCTTGCCCCCTGCTTCGATCAGCATCGTTTGACCCAGATGCGTCGGCGTCCGCTCGACAAGCTTCAGATCCTTGCCCTCGGTGCCCACCGAAAAGACCCGCAGCCCTCTTGCCTCCGTGCGCGCGACGACCTCGCCCGATTTGGGGTCATCCGCCCAGATCACGGCCGACCCACCCGGAGCAACCACTTCGTCGAACAGCCGCATCTTCGCGTCGAAGTAGCTGTCCATGTCGCCATGGTAATCCAGATGATCGCGGCTGAGGTTCGTGAACGCCCCCGCCTTCACCGGCAGACCCTCGGTGCGAAACTGGTCCAGCCCATGGCTCGAAGCTTCGAACGCGGCATGCGTGATGCCTTCGCGGCGGAGGCCCGACATGTTGGAAAGGAACGTCACGATGTCCGGGGTCGTCAAACCCGTAGAAACCTGATCGATTGCCGTCGTCACCCCCAGTGTGCCGATGGAGGCCGACTTCTCCCCCATCAGCCGCCATAGCTGCCGGGTCAGTTCGACCGTCGACGTCTTCCCATTGGTTCCCGTGACCGCAACCGTGGTTTCAGGGAACGGCGCAAAGAATTTAGCCGCCAGCGACGCGAACAGGCGACGCGGTTCCGCATCGGCAAGATGCACTGCGCCCGTCACTGCCGCAGAAGGACGCGCCACCACCGCAATGGCCCCGGCCGCGACAGCATCGGCAATGAAATCCTCGCCATTGAACCGTGCGCCCGGAAAGGCACCGAAGACCGTGCCCAGCGCAACCTTGCGATGGTCGATGGCGAAGCCCGTCACCTGCACTGCCGAAGCCGAGCTATCCGCTCCTTCGATCAAGGCGTCCAGCCGCATTATTCCTCGCCCTTTGCTTTCCACAGGAGCGGCATCAACTCGGAAATGTCCACGTCGCGCCGCTCGTCCGGGAATATCCCGAGCATCGGTCCTACACGTTCCACCACACGCTTAACAACCGGCGCGGCTGTCCAGGCGGCAGTGCGCAGTCCAAAAGTCTCGGGACTACCTTTGGGCTCGTCCATCATCGTCAGCACGACATATTTCGGATCGTCCATCGGAAAGGCCGAGGCAAAAGTCGTCACGAGCGAGTGATGGGCATAGCCGCCCTCGAACGGCTTTTCGGCCGAGCCCGTCTTTCCGCCGATGCGAAACCCCTTGGCGTCCGCGCTGCGGCCCGTACCCGCCGCAACGATCATCCGGAGCAACTGACGCATCCGCGCGCTCGTCGCGGCCGTGAACACGCGGCGGCCGTGCGGCACTTCGCCTGGCGACAGACGACGCATCGTGGCAGGCCGCCAGATGCCGCCATTGACCAGCGCGGCATAGGCACTGGCCAAATGGAGTGGCGTCACCGCGATGCCGTGCCCATAGGAGACGGTCATCGTCGTCAACCTGCCCCAGTTGGAGGGCCACAAGGTGCCGGCGCGCTCCTTCAATTCGATGCTCGAGCGCCGGTCGAATTCCAGGGAACGGAACATGGCCTGCATTGGAGCGGCCCCCATCTCGTCGGCAATTCGCGCAGTCGCGATGTTCGAACTGTGCACCAATGTCTCGGGCACGTTGATCCAGCGGCCAAGCGGATGATCGTCCTTGATGCGGAACCCCGCCACGGCCAGCGGCGCGGTGGCGTCATATTTCTTCGACATCGACGTGACGGTGCCATGATCCATTGCCGCCGCGACAGAGAGCGGCTTGAACGTGGAACCGAGTTCGTAGCGGGACTGCACCATGTCATTGCATCGCGCGGAGTCATTGCAGCTCTTGGCCGTGTCCGCGATCAGCTTGTTGGGATCGAAGACGGGGAGCGACGCCAAGGCGATCACTTCGCCGGTGTTGGCATCGAGTATCACGCCACCCGCACCGCGCGCACGCTGCGCCACCATCTGCGTATAAAGCTCGCTTTCCAGTGCAGCCTGGACGCGCGTGTCGATCGAAATGGCGAAGGATTTGCCCTTGGCACCCAGCGCCATCAACTGATCGTTGAACGCCAACTCCACGCCCATGCCGCCCGCGCCGTCGGTCGGCGGAAAGCCCAGCACGTGCGCGGCAAGCGTGCGCTGCGGATAGACGCGCTCTTTCTCCCGGGGAAACTCGATGCCGACTTCGCCCAGTGCATTCACAGCCGCGACCTGCTCAGGGAGGGCACGCTTGCGCAGATATGCCCAGCCCCTGCCGGTCAGCTTCTTGTAGAAGACTGCCGCGCTCTCGTCGGGAAATATCTCATTGAGCTTGCGTGCCAGCTCGGCCGGATCGCCGATCAGCCGGTCCGGCCGCACCGAAATCGAATAGCCGTCCATCGTGCGGGCCAGCGGTACGCCGTTGCGATCGACGATATCGGCGCGCGGCAGTATCCCGGCGACTGAAACCTCCCGGTTGCTCATGCCGTACGATATGCCCATCCACGTGAGCCGGACCATGATCAAGCCCGTGATCGCTATGAACAGGATGAGCAGCAACACCAGACGCTGGTGGGCCAACCCCGTCAGGTTCATTCGGTCCGGGCCTGTCCTTGGCCGGTCTGGCCGAACGACCAGCGTCGCCATCAACGCGCCCCCTTGCGTTTTTCACCGGCAGCGCGGGCGCTCAGGTCGCCCAGAGTGCGATCGTCCAGCAACTTGGAATCGAGCATCGCCATGCGCTCGGCGTTGCGCGCCACCGGGGTGGGACGGCTGCGCTCCGCTTGCGGGGACGACTTCGCCTTCGCAGGTTGAGACAGCTTTTCCACCTTGTCCGCTGCCTGAGCAGTACGAATGAGGGCGATATCGCTGCGGATCTGCGTCTTGGCCGGGCTCGCCTGCGCCACCTGCACCGGCGCCGGAACGTCGGAGGGCGCCTGCACCATCGCGGCCATCACCGGCGGCGCGACATATTCCGGCCCGTTCTGCTGCACCCCGTCCAGGCTGGCCAGCGCGCGCTCGCCGCTCAGATATTGCGCCACGGTCGGCGTGGAATAGCGGAAATCCTCAGCGTTCCAACGCTCAAGCTGCCGAAGACTGGCGCGCGCGCTGAACTCCGTCTCCAGATAGCGGATATCCGCGCGCGTCTGGGCGATCTGCATCCTGACCTTGTTGAGGTCATTCCGCTCGGTCGCCGCCCGCAGCGACACGAGATAGGCCGACAGCGCGCCCAATGTGACAAGCAGCACCCAGAACAGACTTTGCAGACGCTTCACGGCTATCATGACCGGACCCCCTTTGGGACGGATGAAAAGGCAGGTGCCGCTGTGCGCACGGCGCTGCGCAAGGTGGCGGAACGTGCACGCGGATTAGTAGCAAGTTCGGCAGGCCCGGCGCGTACAGCCTTTGCAGGTTTGGAGAATGTCGGCGCGTCGGCTTTGGCCTGAATCGGGAGATGCCGTGAACCGGCGCCTTCGCTTCCGCTACGCCGGCGCAGGAATTGCTTCACGATCCGATCCTCAAGGCTGTGGAAGGTCACGACGGCCAGACGACCGCCCGGCTCCAGCACTGCCTCGGCCGCCTCGAGCCCGCGCTCCAGCTCTTCCAGTTCCTGGTTCAGGTGAATGCGGATTGCCTGGAACACCCGTGTCGCGGGGTCCTTCTTGTCATGCGGCTTGTGCCCAAGCGCGCGCCGTACGACCGTCGCAAGCTCTCCCGTGCGCGCCAAAGGCCGCGCCTCGACGATGAAGCGGGCGATGCGCCGCGACTTGGGCTCTTCCCCATAGCGATAGATGACGTCCGCGATCGCTTCTTCGGGCGCGGTGTTCAGGAAATCGGCGGCGCTGGTCCCCGCCTTGCTCATCCGCATGTCGAGCGGCCCATCGGCCTGAAAGGAAAAGCCGCGATCCGCACGGTCCAGCTGCATGGAGGACACGCCGATATCCAGCGTCACGCCTGCCACATGGTCGACGCCAGCCTCGCCGAGCAGCGACTGCATCCGCGAAAACTTACCCTCGATCAGCGTGATGCCTGATGCCTGCGCAACCCCCTGCCCTTCGCGAATGGCATCCGGATCGCGGTCGAAGGCGACGACGCGCGCGCCCTTGGCCGCCATGGCGCGGCTGTAGCCGCCTGCGCCGAACGTGCCGTCGACATGCGTTTCGCCAGGGGAAATGGCGAGCGCGTCGAGCACTTCATCGAGCAGAACGGGAATATGTGGCGCATCGGCCATGGATTGGAGCATCGTCATTTGGCCGACGCCTCCCGCTCGGCCAGGAAACGGCGGCATTTTGCCTTGAGCAGCTCATGACCTGACGGGCTCGCCTCATAGGAAGCCGGGTCCCACATCTGAATGTAGCGGCTGACTCCGACGAAGAAGATAGCGCTGGTGATGCCGCTGACTTCCTTCAGGTCGTCGGGCAGGAAGAAGCGGCCGCCATCGTCGAAGTTCACTTCGTCCATCAACGGGAACAGCTTCTCGCGCTCGCCATCCTCGTCATAGTCTTCGCCGCGGTTCATCGCGGCGACGGCGCGGGCCGTGATGGCGTCTTCCTGCTGCTGACGAAAGATCGTGCCAAATCCGGTGGCGCAGGGGTGCTTGCCATGGAAGGATGTGACGAGGCGATTTTCGTTGTCGCTGCCAAGCTTTACCTGCTTGCGCATGTCGAGGGGGATGACGAACCGACCTTTGCCGTCTGCAAGACTGAAGGCGTTACCCGAGAAGAGTATGCTGCTCGCCACGAGAAAAACGCCTTACCCCTTTCTGAGGGGTACAGCTCTCCCGTTGCGGAAAACGCGTGCACCACGCCCTCCGCTCCACCGGAATCACAAAGCTGGATCAGCCCCTATGCGGACCTGATTACCAATTCACGGGTCGGGAATAAAGGGGAAAAGATGGGAAAAGATGGGAATGGGAGGTATTTGGTGTTTCTGCGTGGGTGAAGCCCCAATATCATAGCTAACTGTTCTATGCTTGTTCTTCATCGTAATTGCCTGCGCGGATCTCGTCGTGCTGTCAAAGCCCGCAACAGAACTGCGCCCGCCGCGGACCAGAGAAACGCGACGAGCAACGCCCATCGCAAACCCGCCTTGAGGTCCTGCGCGCTTCGCACCCACACAGGTGCGGTCCGCCAGCTGGTCACGGACGCCAATGGTTGATGCAGCCACTGGATCACGACAGCCATGTTGTCGGATGTCCTTCTGCCATCCTCGCTCAGCCATAACCGCTCATCCAACAGATCGGCGTCCGCCACCAAACGCACCTGTCCCCGATCGATTCGGCACGCGACGGTAAGGCCGTCCTTCACCCGGTCGCACCGCGCAAAGCGGCTCGGCTTCACCGTGAACTGTGAAGCGCCTTGCACGACAAGCAAGCGGGCACCCCCGAGGAATCGGCGCTGCAGGGATGACGACTCCGCAGCTTCCAGTCTCAGCCCCCAATGCGTCAACAGAGGGTCGAGCAAACTCGTCGCAGGTGGGCGGCGTCGATCGCCGACCGGAAGATCGGAAGGCCAGATCAGAAGAGGATCGGCAAGAACCACAGCCCTGCCGCCGCGGCGCACCCATTCGTCAAGAGCCACCAGTTCTTCGGGAGCCAGCAAGCGCGGCTGGGCAAGAAGCAGAATGCTATGTTGAGCAAGCGTCGCGGCAGAAAGGACATCGAGGCGATCCACCGCGAACCCGCGCTCCAATTCGGCCAGCGTATGATTTCGCCGCCAATACAGATCGAGTCCCGTGTTAAGCGCGAGCGTCTCGCGAGGCGGAACCTTCGCCGTTTCTCGCAAAGGCAGGAAAGCCGAGGGCGAAACTTGTGAAGCAACGCTGCAGAGAACCGCAACACTCAGCCAGGCACCTGAGAAGGCCCAGGCCGCACCTGCTATGGCCATCCACTTCCCGCTCCGGATAAGCTCGACGACAGCCAATGTTCCCGCCGCGCCTAGCAGGAAAGGCCACCAGGAACCGATGACGACCTGCCCCACGTCCAGCATCGGCCCCCATGCAAGTCCAGCAACGAGAGCACCGGCAATCGCTGTAAAATGCAGAGCGGCACCCACCGCCGTTCGGAAGAACCGTTTATTGCGGATCGCGATCCATCGGCTTGTTAAGCCCGGGGTCTGGCTGAAGATCGGGCACCACCTGATCGGCCGACGGCGTAACACCCAGTTCCGCCAGGGGTTCACGCGGACCCGATGCCGCATTGCCTTCGCCCTGCGGGATTGTCGAGACGACTGGCGGCGGCAGGCTCCGCGCATCCAGCCGCGCCTTGTCGATGACGATATTGGCAAGGCCGACCAGCAGGATCACACCGGCAATACCCGTCAGCCCGATCTGCACGCGATGCAGGCCATCCTGCCGCCGCTGCTCTACCTTTTGCGCTAACGACTCAGCGCTGGCGATCCGCGCACCGGGCGTCGGCTGCTGCTGCTGGCTTGTCATCGGCGGCTGGTCCTGCGCAGGGATGAGACAATTGCCATAAGCGGCGAAGCGGTCCTTATCTGCCTGATGTTCAATCCTGCGCTAGCCAGGGGAACACCGTCAAGTCCTTCGATTCCAGCCACTGGCGATTATACAGCGTTGAAAGATACCGGAAGCCGGTATCGCACAAGATCGTCGCGATGCGATGTCCCGGCCCAAGCTGCCGCGCCAGCGCCACGGCGCCAGCGACGTTGATGCCGGAGGAGAGCCCTAGGCAGAGCCCTTCCTCGGTGAGCAGGCGGCGGACCCATTCCAGCCCTTCGGCATCGGAAATGCGGAACTGCGCATCGATCGGCGCGCCTTCCAGATTGGCGGTGATCCGGCCCTGCCCAATCCCTTCCGCCACAGAAGTGCCTTCCGCCTTCAGTTCGCCATGCGCATAATAATTGAACAGCGCGGCGCCATGCGGATCGCTCAGCGCGACGACGATCTTCTCGTCCTTCGCCTTCAGGCCCATGCCCACACCCGCAATCGTGCCGCCCGTACCCGCAGCGCAGGTGAACCCGTCGATGCGGCCCTTCATCTGGCTCCAAAGCTCTTCGGCAGTGCCGACGATGTGCGCCTTGCGATTCGCGATATTGTCGAACTGATTCGCCCAGATCGCGCCAGGCGTCTCCTCCGCGAGGCGGCGGGAGGTGTGCACGAAATGTCCGGGGTTCGAGTAAGCCGCGGCAGGCACCGTCACCAGCTCCGCGCCCAGCGCACGCAGCGTATCCATCTTCTCGCGGCTCTGGGTTTCGGGCATGACGATGATCGTCTTGTACCCCTTGGCATTCGCGACGAGCGCAAGCCCGATTCCGGTGTTGCCCGCCGTACCTTCAACGATGGTGCCGCCCGGTTCCAGCAGCCCCTTCTCCTCCGCATCCTGCACGATGAACAGGGCGGCGCGATCCTTGACCGATGCCCCCGGATTGGCAAATTCGCATTTGCCGTAGATGTCGCAACCCGTCTCTTCCGACGGCCCGGTGAGGCGCACCAGCGGCGTGTTGCCGATCAGCGCCAGCGTATTCTCATAAACATGCATCGCCCTCCGATAGCGGAGCCGCGCACGATATGCCAGAGAGCCACGCTTTGCGGCCATCAAACATAGGTTGTGCAGCGGTTAAGGGCTGTGATCTGCGATGTCCCATCTAGGAACAGCGTTCTTTAGGGGGCAGAAAAGTAATACAGGCCGCGCTATGCAGCGCGCATGCGCGGACACTCGGCACTCCTGGAACGCCCTACCGGCTATGGCTTGCGGGAAAAGCTCTGCTGGCTGGGCCTGATTGCACTGGCCCTGCTGGCGCGGCAAGTCATGCCGGCAGCGACCTTGGGCGCGCTGGATCTGGTGAGCGGCCCGCCTTCTCCCGGCAGCGATCACGATAGGGCGCGGGAGAATTTTCCCGGCTCGGCCTTCTTCTATGTCGAGGGCGCGTTCGATCCTGCGCCGGATGTCGCCTTCGCCAACGACACACATGTGCTCGCCCTGAGCAGCAGCCCGGCCGCGCTTGCCCTGCCTTTTCGCGCGCGCTCGGCGCTTGACCAATACCGGGCCACCAATTGCCTGACCTCGGCGATCTATTATGAGGCGGGCAACGAGCCCGAAGATGGCCAGCGTGCCGTCGCACAAGTCGTGCTCAATCGCATGCGCCATCCCGCCTGGCCTCACAGCGTGTGCGCGGTCGTGTATCAGGGTTCCGAACGGGCTGATACAAGATGCCAGTTCACCTTCAGCTGTGATGGGGCAATGGCCCGAGTTCCCGCCAGCGCAAGCTGGGCGCGCGCGCGGCGTGTCGCTACAGAAGCACTTGCCGGTTCCGTATTCGCGCCAGTGGGTCTCGCCACCCATTATCATACCCTGGCCGTACATCCGCATTGGGCGGGCAGCCTGACGCCGGTGGCGGTCGTCGGCGCGCACATCTTCTATCGTCTGCGAGGCGACGCCGGTTCGCCCCGCGCGTTTTCGGCGACCTATACGGGATTGGAACTTCAGACGGGACCTTCGCCGCGAACGGCGACGCCGGACAAAGGAATTCTCCCGCCTATCGCGCCAATCATCACCTTTTCCTCTACCACCTCTCCTGTGAGCAGTCCGAGCCCGGTAGCGCCTGAGGATAGCCTCCCACGCTCCACGATCCGCCCGGAATTCCGCAGCAGCGGACGCCCCCTGATCTAAAAAATTCAGAAACTTCCGTTATAAATCAGACATCTAACCTCATACCCGGATAAAACTCAAAATAATCTGCGGGGTCTGGAACTCCCCACAATTTTGCGGGTTATTACCTCCGGATAGCAAAACTTTTGCCCCCCCGCTCTTGCTATCCATACACATGGGCCCGGACGCAACTCTCCCCCCGATTGCGTACCGGGCCCAAATTATTTCGGGTCCGCATCGGTATTCCTGGGCGTGGTAGGAACGCTTTCCCAACAAAAGGGTTTTCACCTTGCTGCCTTGGGGCACATGGCGCGCGACGCGTCCGTCATATCTAGAGGAGATGTCCTATGTCGAAGAAGATCATTGCAGCGATGCTGCTCTCCAGCGCACTGGTTCTGAGCGCATGCAACACCGTCGAAGGTGCAGGCCGCGACGTACAGAGCGCTGGACAGGCCGTGGAAAACGCCGCCGACTAATTGGCGGTATCGGGCGGGCACCGATTGCGTGTGCCCGCCTGTCCCATCACGCCGGACCGGCCCCGGCCTTCCGTTCTTCCCGCGCCAGTTGCTTTGCCTGGCGACGATCGGTGAACCAGATCGCGATGATCGTGATTTCGTAGAGCAGGATCAACGGCACAGCGAGCATGAGCTGGGATACTACGTCCGGCGGGGTCAGGACCGCGGCTGCGATGAACGCAGCGACAATCATATATCGCCGTAGGCCGATAAGTTGCGCCCGACTGACGAACCCGGCGCGGTTCAGCAGCATCAGCAGCACCGGCATCAGGAAGCTGATTCCGAATGCCAGAATGAACTGCATCACAAGCGACAGATAGGCGTCGGCGCTCGGCAGCGCCTCGACATTCAGACCCCCGGCATTACCCTGAAACGTCAGGAAGAAGTGGAATGCCGTCGGCATCACCACATAATAAGCAAGCGCCGCGCCCATCGTGAACAGCACGGGCGTTGCTATGATGAAGGGCAGCAGCGCCTTCTTTTCCTTAGCATACAGGCCCGGAGCAACGAACGCCCACAACTGGTTGGCGATGACGGGGAAGGACAGGCAGAACGCGCCGAAGATGGCGATCTTCACCTGAACGAAAAAGGCTTCATACAGCTTGGTGTAGACCAGTTGCCCCTTGCCATCGCCGAAGGCTTCGCGCAGCGGCTGGATCAGGAACGCGAACAGCTTGTCGGAGAAGTAGAAGCAGACGGCCCCGCAGATGATCAGGGCATAAACGCATTTCAGCAACCGCCCCCGCAACTCGATCAGATGGTCCAGCAAGGGCGCCTTGCTGTCGTCGATATCGTCGATCATGCCGCTTCGTCGTTCTTCGGCGACCCGGGATAGGCCGAAGTCGGCAGCGGCGTCATCGGCGTATCGGCAAGATCAAGCTGAGGCTGCGCGCTTGCGGCTCCAGCGGCGCTTTCGCTATCGTCCGAAGCGGTCTCCGGCGGATGTTCCGCCATGATCCGCTTGTTCTGCTCCGCCCACTTCTTCTCGAGTTCCTGCAGTTCGACTTCGCGCACCATGGCGTCGATCCCGGTGCGGAAATGGCGCGCCATGCCACGGGCCTTGCCGACGACCTGCCCGACCTTGTAGAGCGCGCGCGGCAAATCCTTCGGGCCGATCACCACGATCGCCACGATCACGATCAGCAGCAGTTCAGTCGATCCGATATCGAACATTGCTATACCCGCGTTCCGCCTGTGAAGTCGCGGTCGCGATCAGACCTGCTTGTGCTCTTCGGTCTTGGTCACGCTCGGCTCGGGCGCACGCTGGCCTTCGATCTTGGCGGCAGGACGCGCGGTCGGCAGATCGTCCGAATCGTCCTCCATGCCTTTCTTGAAGCTTTTGATGCCCTTAGCCACGTCACCCATCAGCCCGGAGATGCGTCCGCTGCCAAACAGCAGCATGACGACCAGCAGGACGATGACCCAATGCATCAACGAAAAGGAACCCATCGTAATTCTCCAATTGCTGGACGCTATCTAGGCGTCTTCATCATCATTTTCCACAACGGATTGGCCGTCATCATCCGCACTGCCGGCTCCCATTGCGCTCTCCAGCGCCAGATCGACCGGATCGAGCAGCCCTGCTGCGCGAAGGTCGTCTATTCCGGGCAGGTCGCGGCGGCTGTTAAGCCCGAAATGCGTCAGAAATTCTTCAGTGGTCGCATAAATCAGCGGCCGCCCCGGAACTTCGCGACGCCCCGCCGGCCGCACCCAACCCGCTTCCATGAGGACATCCAGCGTCCCCTTGCCGACCTGAACGCCCCGGATCGCCTCGATCTCGGCGCGGCTGACCGGCTCATGATAGCTGATTATCGCCAGGGTTTCCATCGCGGCGCGCGACAATCGTCGCGTCTCTTCCTTCTCCCGCCGCAAGATATGGGCAAGATCGGGCGCGGTCTGAAAATGCCACCGCCCGCCCCGCTCCACCAGATTGATGCCGCGCCCGGCATAATCCTGCTGCAACTGCCGAAGCGTTTCCGCCAGCTTTCCCGAATCGCCGACATGCAGCCGCAATTCGCCAGTCGTCATAGGCTGCTCGGCAGCAAACAGCGTTGCCTCGACTGCGCGGGAAAAGTCGTCAGCTTCCTGCATCATCTGCGAATCACCGCGTCAGGCTGAGCGGCGCGAAGATAGAGGGGCGCGAATATCCCATCCTGCCGGATATCCACCTTGCCCTGCCGCGCCAGTTCGAGAGCAGCGACGAAGCTGCTTGCGAGAGCAGAGCGGCTTAGGACCTTGCTCATGCCCGTCGGCAGGAAGCTTTCCAATGTCGTCCAGTCCAGCCGCACGCCCACGAGCGCCTCCACGCGCAGGATCGCTTCGTCCAGCGTCATCACCGGGCGGCGCGCGACGACATGTACCGCAGGCTGAGTTCGCGCGCGGATCTGTCCATAGGCCTGGATGAGTTCGAACAGGCTCGCCTGCCAAGCTGACTTGCGCACGGTCCGCAGCCCCTCCGGCGCAGGCCGCGCGAACACGTCGCGGCCGAGCCGATCACGCGCCATCAGCCGCGCCCCGGCTTCGCGCATCGCCTGCAGACGTTGCAGGCGAAGTTGAAGCCGCAGCGCCAGTTCCTCGGGCGAGGGATCGACTTGCTCGTCGCGCGGAAGCAGCAGCCCGGATTTCAGATACGCCAGCCACGCCGCCATCACCAGATAATCGGCGGCCAGCTCCAGCTTCAGTTCACGCGCGCTGTCGATGAATTCCAGATACTGCTCGACCAGGGCCAGAATCGATATCTCGCGCAGATCGACCTTCTGCGTCCGGGCCAGCGCCAGCAACAGGTCGAGCGGCCCTTCCCACACATCGAACGTGACCGTCAGCCGTTCGGGACCGGCGGGACCTGCCGCAGCGGGGAACAGATCATCCACTGGCCCGCGTCATCCTCACGCAAAGGCCAGAAGTTCGTCGCGCTTTGCCAGCAATGCGTCCAACGGAGCATCGTCCAGTGACTCGGCGGCATAGGCCATCCCAGCATCCAGCCGCTCTCGGGCCTGCTCCGTGATCTCGGGCAGCACCTGCGCGATGCCGATCATCTCGTCCATCCGCGCCCAGCAATTGAGCGCCAGATCGCAGCCCGCGGCAACTACGGCGGCGGCGCGCTCGGGCACGCTGCCGCTCAACGCCTTCATGTCGAGATCGTCGGACATCAGCAGCCCGCCAAATCCGATGCGGTCGCGGATGATCGTCTGGATGACCGTGGGCGAAAGGCTGGCCGGGCGGTCCGGGTCCCATGTGGTATATACGATATGCGCCGTCATCCCCATCGGCGCCCAGTTCAGGCTCGTGAACGGCTCCAGATCGACTGCCAGATCGGCCTCGTCCGCTTCGACCGTGGGCAGTTCGTGATGGCTGTCCACCAGCGCCCGGCCATGGCCCGGCATATGCTTCACGATGCCCGTCACCCCGCCACGCTTCAGGCCGTCCAGCACCGCGCGTCCCAACGCCGCCACGCGCATAGGTTCGCTGCCGAGCGTGCGGTCGCCCATGATGTCGCTCGCGCCGGGCTGGCGTACATCCAGGAGCGGCAGGGCATCGACGCTGATCCCGCATTCCCGGAGCGTCGTTGCGATCGCCTGTGCGTTTACCCGCGCCGCCTCGATCGCCGTGATGGGCGCAATTTCATAGAGCGCGTCGAAGGCTGCGCCCGGAGGAAAGGCTGGCCAGATCGGCGGCCGCATCCGGGCCACCCGGCCGCCCTCCTGATCGATCATGACGAGCAGATCGTCGCGCCCATGAAGCGCCCGCAGGGAGTCAGTCAGGGCGCGCACCTGCGCGACATCCTGAATGTTGCGGCCGAAGAGGATATATCCCGCCGGATCGGCATCGCGGAAAAACGCCGCCTCATCCGCAGTGACGGACAGGCCGGACAGCCCGAAGATAACAGGCTTCATGATCTGGGCTTCATACAGGCGTGACGCATCATGCCCGTCAATCTAACCGCTACCCGCCCGATTGTCGAAGCGTCAGTTGACGACGAGGCAGCTTTCGCCCGCAACCCGCAACTTGCCGCACAATGCACTCGCCTGCGATGCGTTACCGGCACTCGCGCGCAGCCGGTACAGCGTCGTTTCACCGACCTTGACGGTCTCGACCGAAGTGCCCAGCGGCGCGAGATAATCGAACCGCTTGGAAAGCCTTCCCCAGGCTTCCTTGGCACTCGCCTGGCTGCCATAGGCGCCAAGCTGGATCATCGCCCCCCGGGCAGCGCCGGATGCAGCAGTAGTGGCAGCAGATTTCGCCCCGGTTTCGTCCGCAACGGGCGCACTGAACTTGCTGGCGGGCTTGGCCGCCGCGATCTTGGGCGCAGGCGCCGCGCCGCCGATGACAGGCGCTTCGGGAACGCGGCTCGGATCGATCCGGCCCACGCGCTCCACGCCCTCGCTGGCGGCAAAGCTGGCGTCGCCCTCGCCCGCGAACTTCTTGGCGTCCACTTCATTGGCGGGCACCTTGTAGTCGCCAGCGGGTGCCGTGATCACCTGCGCGTCGCCGCCAAGATCGCCCGAGCCGGTGCGGCTCTGCATCCAGTAAACGCCGCCCACGATCACCCCCAGCGCAACCAGACCCGTCAGGATGAAGGCCAGCAGCTTGAGCGGAGACACGCCGTCATTATCGTCGTCACGCTCTGCGGGTTCCAGCCACGGAAGACGATCCTCATCCTCCAGGTTCAGGCCGCCACGCGCATAATCACTCATCTACTGCATCTCCGTAAGCGCCTCGACCCCCATCAGGGCCAAGCCGTTGCGGATTATCTGCCCGATTCCGCGAGCCAAGAAAAGCCTCGCCGATGTCGTGGCAGGATCAGTCGCCACGATCACGCGCAGTTCCGGATTGTCATTCCCAAGGTTCCACCAGCCATGGAAGGAGGCCGCCAAGTCATTGAGATAAAAGGCAATTCTATGCGGTTCGCGGTTCTGCGCCGCGGCCTCGACAATGCGCGGAAACTGCGCTGCACGCTTGACCAGCTCCAGTTCGACCGTCCCAAGCAGGGACAGGTCGGGCGCAGGAAGATCGAGCCCCGCTTCCGCCGCCCGCCGTCCGAGCGAGGAAATCCGCGCATGGGCATATTGTACGTAGAAGACCGGATTGTCCTTCGACGCCTCGACCACCTTCGCAAAGTCGAAATCCATCTGCGCATCGGCCTTGCGCGTCAGCATGGTGAATCGCACGACATCCTTGCCGACTTCCTGCACGACATCTGCCAGCGTCACGAAGTTGCCCGAACGCTTCGACATCTTGACCGGCTCGCCATTGCGCAGCAGCCGGACCATCTGCACCAGCCTAACGTCAAATCGTGTCTTGCCGCCGGTCAGCGCCGCGACCGCCGCCTGAATGCGCTTTACGGTGCCCGCATGGTCCGCGCCCCAGATGTCGATAAGCTGGTCCGCCGCTTGCGCCTTCTGATAATGATAGGCGAGGTCCGCGCCAAAATAGGTCCAGCTGCCGTTGGACTTCTTGATCGGGCGGTCCTGATCGTCACCGAATTTGGTGGAGCGGAACAGGGGCAGTTCGACGGGTTCCCAATCCTCGGGCGTCTCGCCCTTGGGCGCTTCCAGCACGCCGTCATAGACGAGGTCCTGTTCGCGCAGCCATGCTTCGGCGGCTTCGGGCTTGCCCGCCTTTTGCAATTCGGCTTCGGAGGAGAACAGGTCGTGGTGGATACCGAGCAGCGCCAGATCCGCGCGGATCATGTCCATCATTGCGGCAACGGCCTGCTTGCGGAACGGCACCAGCCATTCGCTTTCCGGCGCCGCGACCATCGCGTCGCCATAGTCTGCGGCCAGCTTCTGACCCACCGGGATCAGATAGTCGCCCGGATACAGCCCCTCCGGAATCGCCCCGACATCTTCGCCCAGCGCCTCGCGATACCGGACATGCGCCGACCGCGCGAGCACATCGACCTGCCCGCCCGCATCGTTGATATAATATTCGCGCGTGACCTTATGCCCCGCATATTCCAGCAGAGTGGCCAGGGCATCGCCCACCACCGCGCCACGACAATGCCCCATGTGCATCGGCCCGGTAGGATTGGCGGAGACATATTCCACGTTTACGTGAACGCCTTGCCCCATGTCCGTGCGGCCATAGTCCGCCGCTTCGGCATGGATGGCCGCCAGTTCCGCACGCCATGTCGCGTCCGTCAGGCGCATGTTGAGGAAGCCCGGTCCCGCGACGGACACTTCGGAGACTTCCTCCAGCGCCTGCAACCCGGCGGCGATCTTTTCCGCAAGCGCACGTGGATTGGTGCCCGCAGGCTTGGCCAGCACCATCGCGGCATTGGTGGCAAGGTCGCCATGGCTCGGATCGCGCGGGGGTTCGACCGTCACGCCCTTGCGATCCAGACCCGCAGGCAGATCACCGGCCGTCACCAGCCCGTCGAGAACACCGTTCAGATACGTTGCGAAACGTGCATATAAAGTCACTTGGTAGATCCCCCAAGGATTGGACTATTGCACGGCCAATAGGCTGCGCTCCTTAAAAGCCCATACTGCCTGATCCGAAATGTAGCCGCCAGGCGACGGCACCAGCCCGATCAGCGAGTCGCGTTATATCGCAACTGGTCCTGCGTCAGGTTGAAGCCCACCAGCAATTCAAAGCTGGTGCGCTGCAAGGCCGCTTTCACGTCCGGATCGGAAAAGGGGTCGAGCGCCGCGTCCTCATCGCCCGCCTTCCGCTTCTGGCTGATGCGCTTCTGGATTTCGGGTGGCAAAGTCGCAACATCCTTGTCCACATAGGACCCGGCCTTCGCACTGGCCGTCGCACGATACTCGCCGGGCGCGAACCGCAGCGTCACCTGCGCGACGCGCTTGGCGATAACGCTGCTTCCACCGCGCACGACCGTCGCAAAATAGGGCAAGGTCACTTCGCGCGCGGCGCTGGCGTCGCTACGGCGCGCCTGCACGTCGAATGTCGCTTCGGTGTAAAGCTGTGCCCCTTCCGAGCAGGTCGCGCGGACATTGGTAATGCTGGCCACTACGTCGATGGCCGAAGCATCGCGGCTGCTGGCGGGATTGAACAGCGTGATGTCGCCCGTATAGGCCGGCACTGCCGCCGTCGGGCACGCAGAGCGCACCGCGATGACACCGCCCGTCGCATCGATCTCGCCGCTGCGCGAACAGCCCGCAAGAGCGACAAGGGCAAGGCTTACAAGTGCGGTTCTGGCGATGGTCACGGGAATTCCCTGAAAAACGAGGCTGACCGGCTTCTTATCCATCCACCTCCCTGTAAGCAACATGCTTACAGGGGCGCTCGCGCCGTCCCATGCGAGGAAGCGCCTTCCCTCCTGCACGCGCTTCGCCTAAAGGCGGGGCATGATCGACGCCGCGCCCGATGCCGCCAAGCTTCCCCTGCTGCTGCTGATTGCAGCGCCACGCGGCTTTTGCGCAGGAGTCGACCGCGCCATCGTGATCGTGGAACGCGCGCTCGAAAAATATGGCGCGCCCGTCTACGTCCGGCATGAAATCGTCCACAATCGCTTCGTGGTCGAAGGGCTCAAAGCCAAGGGCGCGGTATTCGTGGAGGAACTGGACGAAGTGCCCGATGGCGTGCCCGTCGTCTTTTCCGCGCATGGCGTGCCGAAATCGGTGCCTGCTGACGCGGAGCAGCGCGGCCTCTCCTATCTCGATGCGACCTGCCCGCTCGTGTCCAAGGTTCACCGCCAAGCGGAACGGCAGGTCACTGCTGGGCGGCATATCCTCTTCATCGGCCATCGGGGCCACCCGGAAGTCATCGGCACCTTTGGACAGGTTCCCGAAGGTACGATGACCTTGATCGAGACGGTCGCCGATGCCGAGGCATTCGCGCCCCTCGATCCCGACAACCTGGCGTTCCTGACGCAGACCACCCTTTCGGTCGACGACACGGCAGCCATTCTGGAAGTGTTGCAGCGCCGCTTTCCGACGATCCTGGGGCCAAAGGGCGAGGATATCTGCTATGCGACGTCGAACCGGCAGAATGCAGTGAAGGCGATCGCGTCGTCCTGCGACGCCGTTCTGGTCATCGGCGCGCCCAACAGCTCCAACTCGCTGCGGCTGGTCGAAGTGGCGGACCGCGAAGGCACGCCCGCGCGCCTCATCCAGCGCGCCGAAGACATCGATTTCGAGTGGCTGCGCGGCGTCGCGACGCTTGGCATAACCGCCGGAGCCTCCGCGCCCGAAGTGCTGGTGCGCGAAGTCGTCGAAAAGCTGGCGACACGCTTCGAAGTCGAGGAACGGCAAGTCGAAACCGTCAAGGAAACCGTTTCCTTCAAGCTGCCGCGCGGCCTCGAAGCGGCCTGATCCCCGAATGGCCGTCTATACGCATGTTCCGGCCGAAGACATGGCCGCCTTCCTGACGCGCTATGACGTCGGCAGCCTCGTGTCGGCCAAGGGCATTGCCGAAGGTGTCGAGAACAGCAATTACCTGATCGAGACGACGCGCGACCGTTTCATCCTGACGCTCTACGAAAAGCGCGTCGATGAGGCGGACCTGCCTTTCTTCATGGACCTGCTCGACCATCTGGGCGCGCGCGGATGCAAGGTGCCGCGTTTCATTGCCGATCGCGCGGGCGGCAGGCTGCAGGAACTGAGTGGCCGCCCGGCCTGCCTGATCGAGTTCCTGACCGGGGTGTCCGTCACCGAGCCAACCCCTGCTCAAGCCAATGCCGCGGGCAAGGCGCTGGGCGAGCTACATCGTGCGGCGGCGGATTTTACCGGCGTCCGTCCAAATGTCCTCGATCTGCCTGGCTGGCACGATCTGGCCGCGAAATGTGGTGATGATTTCGACCGCATCGCACCGGGCCTTGGTCGGCGCGTCGCGGACGAACTCGCCTGGCTGGACGCGCATTGGCCATCGGATCTGCCGCGCTCGGTGATCCATGCCGATCTGTTCCCCGACAATGTCCTGATGCTGGGCGACGATGTCACCGGCCTCATCGACTTCTATTTCAGTTGCACCGAAATACGCGCCTATGATCTGGCGGTGACGCATGGCGCATGGTGTTTCGCGCACGACGGCAGCGCTTATCATGCCGACCGCGGCGCAGCTTTGGTGGCCGGATATGATGCCGCATTCGGCCTGTCGGATGCGGAGCGCGCCGCCTTTCCCGCCTTGTGCCGTGGCGCTGCGCTGCGCTTCCTGCTGACGCGCGCCTACGACTGGATCAACACGCCATCCGATGCGATGGTCACGCGCAAGGACCCCCTCGCCTTCCTGCGCCGCCTCGATTTCTACGCCGCCGCGGAGCCATCCATGTTGCTCGGCGCATGAGCGAGCCAACCACAGTCGAGATCTTCACCGACGGCGCATGCAAGGGCAATCCCGGCCCCGGCGGATGGGGCGCGGTGATCCGCTCCGGCCCGCATGAGAAGGACCTGTCCGGCGGCGAGAAGCTGACCACCAACAACCGCATGGAGCTGATGGCCGCGATCGAGGCGCTGAATGCCCTCAAGCGCCCCTGCCACGTGATCCTGACCACCGATAGCAATTATGTGAAGGACGGCATCACCAAGTGGGTATTGGGCTGGCAGAAGAATGGCTGGAAGACCGCCGACAAGAAGCCCGTCAAGAACGCGGAGCTGTGGCAGGCGCTGGTGGAGGCCACGCGTCGCCATCGCATCGACTGGCGCTGGGTAAAGGGGCATAACGGGCATCCGGACAATGAGCGTGCCGACAGGCTCGCCAGCGATGCGGCGGACGCCATGCGCGGCTGAGTGTTGACTGCCATGCCGAAGAAGAAGATAAGGAACATATAGTGAACATATGGCCGATTCTTCTCCCTCCCTATCCGTGCTGCGGCGCAGGATTTCACATATCGAGCAGCAACGCCCGATCTCTGAAGGCGTGCAGATCAGCACCGGGCATGAGGCAATCGACACAGCCATAGGCGGGGGCATCACGCGGGGTTGCCTGCACGAACTGTTCGCCCTTGACCCCGACGACGCAGGCAGCGTGACTGGCTTCGCCGCCATGCTGGCCCTGCGGCTGGGTGGTGGCATCCTGTGGCTGCGGCAGGAAACCGTGCAGAAAGTGAACGGCAGGCTGCACGCCGCAGGGTTGCTGGAAATCGGCCTCGATCCGGCGCGCGTGATAGTGGCGGTGCTCCCCGATCCCGTTTCGGTGTTGCGTGCCGCCGCCGACGTGGTGCGCTGCCCCGATGTCGGCGTCGCGATCGTCGAACTGTGGCAGCGTCCCGCTGCCCTCGATCTGACGGCCAGCCGCCGCCTTGCCCTCGCCGCCGAAGCATCCGGCGTCACGGTACTGCTGCTGCGCGTCGATGCCGAACCGACGCCGAGCGCCGCGCAAACCCGTTGGGCGGTGCGTGCGGCCGCCTCCGCCCCGCTGGAGGCCAATGCCCCCGGCTATCCGACCCTGAAAATCGAATTGTTGCGCCAGCGCGGCCGTCCGGCTGGCGGATGCTGGCAAGTGGAGTGGGATCGTGAAAGTGCAGTCTTCCGCCCGGCAGACAGAAATGCAGACACCCCGATCCGGACGGCGCCACCTGGCGCTATGGTTTCCCTTCCTCGCGGCGGATCGGATGCTGCGCCATCGCTCGTCCCGCTCCGACGCACGGGATGACGCGCCCTTCGCACTGGTCGAAAAGATACGCGGGGCCATGCGCCTCGCCGCACTCGACCCGCGCGCCGTAGCCCTCGGACTGGCGCCGGGGCTGCCGCTGGCCGATGCGCGCGCGCGCATCCCGGAGCTTGTGGTGTACGATGCGGACCCTGCGGCGGACCTGCGCTGGCTGGAGCGGATCGCGGACCTGTGCGACCGCTACACGCCGATGGTGGCGCTCGATCCTTCCGATGGCATCACGCTCGACATCACCGGCTGCGCGCATCTGTTCGGCGGCGAGGCAGGGCTGGTCGCCGATCTGGAGAGCCGCATGCACCGCTGGATGCAGGGCACGACCGGCCATCTCCGCCACGCCTTTGCCGATACGCCGGAGGGCGCACAGGCCCTCGCCCGCTTCCAGACGGTGCCCGCCGCCAGCGAAGACGCCGCACTCCGCCGCCTGCCCATAGCGGCATTGAGGTTGGAGCCGGAAACCGAGACTGCCCTGCGTCGCGCTGGCCTGCGGACCATCGGCGATCTCGCCACGCGCCCCTCCGCGCCCATCGCCGCCCGCTTCGGGGAAGAGGCGACCGACACACTGGCGCGCGTGCTGGGTCAGGCCGACAGCCGCATCGTGCCGCGCCGCGCCCTGCCCGCTTTGTTCTTCGAGCGCCGCTTTGCCGAACCCATCGCCCGCACCGAAGACGCGCTGACCGTGATCGGCGACCTTGGCGAGGAAGCCGCCCTTGTGCTGGAGGAACGCCGCAAGGGGGGCCGCCGCTTCACCGCGCGCCTCTATCGCAGCGACGGGCAGATCCGCGACCTCAGCGTCGAAAGCGGCCTGCCGCTTCGCGATCCCGCCCTGCTGGTCAAGCTGTTCTCCGAACGCGTGGAGGCGCTGGCCGACCCCATCGATCCCGGCTTCGGCTTCGACATGATCCGTCTGGCCGTGCCGTCCCTGGAACCGATGATGCCGACGCAGTTGCAGCTTGAAGGCGGCGCCGTCACGCAGGAGGCGATGGCGGCGCTTGTCGACCGGCTCTCGACGCGCCTGGGCCGCGACCGCATCCACCGTTTCGCGCCGCGCGACACGCATATTCCCGAACAGGGCGTGCTGACGCTGCCCGCCGTGGATGCGCCGACCCCCGCCGTTTGGGAGAAGCCGCAAACTGGCGAACCGCCGCTGCGCCCTTTGCACCTGTTCGATCCGCCCCAGAAGATCGAGGTCATGGCCGAGGTCCCGGACGGCCCACCGCATCGCTTCCGCTGGCGACGCACCCTGCACGACGTGACGCGGTTCGAGGGGCCGGAACGCATCGCAGCCGAATGGTGGAAACGCCCCGAAGGCACCGGCATCACGCGCGACTATTACCGCGTGGAGGACGCCCGTGGCCACCGTTTCTGGATCTTCCGCCACGGCCTCTATAACAGCGAGAAGCGGGAGCCCGGCTGGTACGTCCACGGCCTGTTCGCATGAGCGACGAACCCGCCTTCGCCGAACTGGTGGCCGCGACGAACTACTCCTTCCTGCGCGGCGCGTCGCATCCGTCGGACATGGTGAGTGAAGCGATTGCGCTGAAAATGGCCGGGATCGGCATTGCGGATCGCAATACTGTGGCAGGCGTGGTTCGCGCCTATATCGCTCTCAGGAACGCACGAGAGAAGGCCGCTGCGGAGAAGCTGCCCGAAATCCCTTTCGAGCTGGTCGTCGGCGCGCGGCTTGTCTTTGCCGACGGCACGCCGGACATCGTTGCCTATCCGGCAACACGCTATGGATGGGGACGCCTCACGCGCCTGCTGACGCTCGGCAATCTGCGCGCGCAGAAAGGCGATTGCATCCTCCATTTCAGTGACCTGCTGGAATATACTGAAGACCTGCTGCTGATCGTCATGGCGCAGGAAAGTGACGGCGCCTTGCTCTATCAACTGCGCAATGCCGCACCGGGCCGCGTCTGGCTGGGCGCGACCATGCCGCGCCAGGGCAGCGACCGCCGCCGTCTCGCGCGTTTGATGCGACTTGGTCAGGCCAGCGGCGTACCGCTGATCGCCACAAATGACGCGCTCTACGCGACGCCGGCGCAGCGCCCCCTGCACGATATCGTCACCTGCATCCGCGAGGGCACGACAATCACGCAGGCTGGGCGAAAGCTCGCTGGTAATGCCGAACGCCATCTGAAAGCCCCCACCGAAATGGCGCGCCTGTTCCGCGATTGCCCGCAGGCCGTGGCGGAAACCAAGGTCCTGCTCGACCGCATCAGCTTCCGGCTACACCATCTGAACTATGAATATCCGCACGAGCCGGTGCCAAAGGGATGGAAGCCGCAAAGATGGCTCCAGCATATCGTCACAAAGGCTGCCCGCAAACGCTATGGCACAGACCTGCCGGACAAGGTGCGGAAGCTATTGAGGGAAGAATTCGACCTCATCCGCAACCACCAATATGCTTATTACTTCCTCACCGTCTACGATCTCGTCAGGTTCGCGCGCGATCAGAAGCCCCCCATACTTTGCCAGGGCCGCGGATCGGCAGCCAATTCCATCGTCTGCTTTCTGCTAGGCGTCACTTCCGTAGATCCTGTTGAGCACAACCTGCTGTTTTCCCGCTTCGTATCGGAGGAGCGGAAGGAGCCTCCAGATATCGATATCGACTTCGAGCATGAACGTCGCGAGGAGGTGATGCAGCATATCTATCATCGCTATGGCCGTCATCGTGCTGGAATCGCTGCGACCGTCATCCACTACCGCCCTCGCAGTGCCGTGCGGGAAGTCGGCAAGGTGCTCGGCCTTTCCGAGGATATAACCGCTCGGCTGGGCAGCACCGTTTGGGGCAGCTTTTCCAGCGACATGGAAGAAAAGCGATACACCGAGGCCGGTCTGGACCCGGCCAATCCTGCCATTGCCCGGCTGAAGGATCTCGTCGGCCAGATCCTGAAGTTCCCGCGCCACCTGTCGCAGCATGTCGGCGGCTTCGTGCTGACGCAGGATCGACTGGATGAGACAGTCCCGATCCACAATGGCGCAATGAAAGACCGCACCTTCATCGAGTGGGACAAGGACGACATCGACGCGCTCAAGCTGATGAAAGTCGATGTGCTGGCGCTCGGCATGCTGACCTGCATCCGCAAGGCGTTCGACCTGATGCGTGATCATGGATTGGGCGACAACGACCTCGAAATCAGCCTCTCTTCCAAGGACAAGGCAGTTTATGAAATGCTGTAGAGGGGCGACAGCATCGGGGTGTTTCAAGTGGAAAGCCGTGCGCAGATAAACATGCTGCCACGCTTGAAGCCGGAATCGCTCTACGATCTGACCATCCAAGTCGCGATTGTCCGCCCCGGTCCAATCGAAGGAGGCATGGTGCACCCTTATCTGCGACGGCGATCCGGGCAGGAAGCGGTTGAATATCCTTCTCCTGCCCCACCACATGATCCCAAGGAACTGGAGTCTTTGTTAGGCGAGACAAAGGGCGTTCCCCTGTTCCAGGAACAGGTCATGAAACTGGCAATTGTAGCAGCGGGTTTCACGCCCTCCGAAGCAAACCAGCTGCGCAAGTCAATGGCTACCTTCCGCAACGCTGGCACCATTGATCAACTTGGTGATAAGATGATCGAGGGGATGGTGCGACGCGGCTACCAGCGCGACTTTGCCGAACGCTGTTTCAAGCAGGTTGAGGGGTTCGGCAGCTATGGCTTCCCCGAAAGCCATGCTCTTTCCTTCGCGCGGCTCGTCTATGTGTCCGCATGGATCAAGTGCCATCAGCCTGCGGTCTTTGCCTGCGCTCTGCTCAATTCCCAGCCGATGGGCTTCTATGCCCCCGCCCAGATCGTTCGCGATGCGCGCGAACATGGCGTCGAGATCCGCCCGATCGACATCAACGCCAGCGAGGAGGATAACATGCTGGAGCGCCGCGCCGACGGCACTCTCGCGCTACGGCTCGGCTTCCGGCAGATGGATGGCCTGCGCGACACATGGGTGGAGGCACTCGTGAAAGCGCGCGCCGATGGCCCGTTCGACAGCGTGGAGGCCCTGGCCCGCCGCGCCGCCCTGCCGCAGCGCGCGCTGCGTCTGCTTGCGGATGCCGACGCGTTCCGTTCCATCGGGCTCGACCGGCGGCAGGCGCTCTGGGACGTGCGCCGCACGCCGAATGGGGAGCTTCCCCTCTTTGCCGCCGCGAAGGCGCGCGAGTTGGGGGAAGAACCCAATGCCATGTTGCCCACCATGTCTCTCGCCCAGCATGTCGCGATCGATTACCAGACATCGCGGCTTTCGCTGAAGGATCACCCGATGACCTTCCTGCGCCCGATCCTGGCTCAGGAAGGCGTGATGAGCTGCGCGGAGACCGCCGCCTCGAAAGCGGGGACCAGGGTCCGCACCGCAGGCATCGTGCTCGTCCGCCAGCGCCCCGGCAAAGGCAACGCGATCTTCGTCACGCTGGAGGATGAAAGCGGCATCACCAATGTCATCATGTGGGCGCGCCTGTTCGAACATTTCCGCCGCGCGGTGATGGCGTCCCGGCTGATGCTGGTCGAAGGCGAAGTGCAACGCAGCCCCGAAGGGGTCTCCCACCTGATGGCCGCGAACATCATCGACCGTACTGCCCTGCTCGACCAGCTGGATGATAATAATCGGACGCCCATCACGCTCTGCCGCGCGGATGAGGGGAAGCACCCGCAAGCGCCCCGTAATCATGGGCACCCGCGCAACGTCCGCATCGTGCCGAAATCCCGCGACTTTCATTAGGGCCGCCGGTCATCCGGAACAGGAAGTGGATGATCGCAACGGCTTCTGGGCCGAAGCGACATGCCCTTCCGGTCCTCAACTTCACGGTCCGGATCGCGCCACGGCCGCCCATGTAAAAACACGTAGCATTGTAAGGATTGCGCCTTTCCCGATGGGCCTGCCCGGCCTAACAGGGGTGTATGTGGCAACTCTATCAATTCCCTCTGTGCCCCTTCTCCCGCAAGGTCCGCCTGCTCTTGGGCGAGAAGGGCATCGGCTATGATCTGGTTCGTGAATCGCCCTGGACGATGCGGGACGAGTTCCTCGACCTCAATCCGGCAGGCACGACTCCGGTCATGGTCGATCTGGACAAGGGTGTGACGCTGATCGACAGTCAGGCGATCTGCGAATATTTCGAGGAGACGGTCGACAAGTTCCCGCTGATCTCCGGCACCGCTGCGGGCCGCGCCGAAGTGCGGCGGCTGGTGACGTGGTTCGACCAGAATTTCTATGGCGATGTCGTCGCGCCTTTGCTCCACGAGAGGATGAAGAAGCGCATCGTACACCGCCTGTCGCCGGACGGCGGCGTGCTGCGCGAGGCGATGAAGCGCGCCAACACGCATATGGATTATATGGACTACCTGCTCGACCATCGCAGCTGGATGGGCGGCGGCACGATGAGCCTTGCCGATGTCGCGGCGGCCGCGCATCTGTCCGTCGCGGATTATCTCGGCGGGATCGACTGGACGGGCCATGAACCCGTCAAGCGCTGGTACGCAGGCTTCAAATCCCGGCCATCCTTCCGGCCGTTGCTGTCAGAGCGGATGGAGATCGTGGTGCCGCCCTCGCATTACGAGAAGCCCGACTTCTAGAAGCGCGGATGCTCTAGTTTGCTTCGGCTTTGAGGCCGAGTTGGCCCGATGCAGTCCTTCGCTCCCTGCGGTCGAGCCGATCCAGGACGAAGACAGCAAAAGCCACCGAAGTCACGCCCAGCACCGCAATCGGCGTGAGACAAATGCCTACTCCCGTTTTCACGGCATGCGTTGCTTTGCGCGACAGGGTACTGATTTCCATAAGGGCAACTCCTTAGTACCCGGCTTCATCTGCTCTTAAAACCGAACGGGGAAGTAACACAAGTGGGCTTCCGCATCCTTGCCATGAAAATCGGAGGGGCACTTGAGGAACTTGGCCCAACCCGTGGAGACGACGACTCCCAGCAGTCGGGTTTTCGCGGTCAGGGTCCTCTTATGAGCCCATGCCGCCCGGAACGGTGTTCATGGCGCTCCGACTGTAGCCCCATCCCATCCGTTCAGCCGCATGACTTCAGCCAGCACCGGAAGCGCCCGCGTCCGGTCGGCGGTGCGCGCCAGCTTGGGCGTATTCTCCCGGAACCACGCTTCCCGCGGACGCCAGCTGGTCATTGCAGTCACATAGATGTCCAATGCCGACACGCTCCCGCCAAGTACGAACGGCTCGCGCACTTGATCCTCCAGCCAGCGGTAGAGCGATTCGCGATGGCGATCGGTCGCGTTCACCAACTCATTCGGCGCGGAAGGCGCCCAACGCTCAGGATAGTCACCATAAGTGAACGTCGGATAGACGTTGGCGACCAGCCAGACCAGCAGCCGGTAGAACAGCGCACGGTCGGAGCTATTCGGCGGCGGCGCAAGTGGCGCGCCAAGATCGATGAGCCACAGGGCAATGGCGGCCGTTTCCGTCATCACCGTTCCGTCCGCCAACACCAGGGCAGGCACCTGAATCAGCGGGTTCACGGCTGCCAGCCGATCCCTTGCAGCGCCGGGCTGGTCGAAGCCTTCGACGTCGATAAAGTCGTAACTCTGCTCACCGAGGCACAGCATGGCCTCCGCAATGCCGGAACCCCAACCGCGCACGCCGTAGAGTTGCACCGCCGTCTCCTCGAACTACCGCGCGAAGATCATCGCGTCATCAGCGAAACTCTTGAACTCCAGCGCGTTTCCACGGGGGCCGTGATTGAAACTGTCACCAAAGCGCGCAATAGCAGCATTCGTGCCGCATCGTCATCCTCTGCTCGCCCGTCCCAAAGCTCTGGCGTTCGCCGCCGGGCTGATCTCCGCCACGGGGTTCGCGCCGCTGTCCTTGTGGCCAGTGACGATCCTGTGTTTCGCACTGCTGATCCTGCTGGTGCAGACGGCGCCGGATCACCGCGCGGCTTTCCTGCGCGGCTGGCTGTTCGGTGTCGGCCATTTCGCGGCAGGGCTGAACTGGATCGCGCATGCGTTCTCCTTTCAGGACGCGATGCCGCACTGGTTCGGCTATGGCGCGGTGCTGTTGCTGTCGCTGTATCTCGCCATTTACCCCGCGCTGGCGACGCTGATCGCATGGGTGGCAGTACGTCGGCTCCCCCCGCAAAAAGGCCTGAAAGGCAAGGCTGTGGGAGCGACCGCGGCCCTCTCGCTGTTGCTGGCGGCAAGCTGGATCGGCACCGAATATCTTCGCGCGACGCTGTTCACGGGTTTCGCCTGGAACCCGCTGGGCGTGATCTGGGTGCCGACATCGCTCGCGCACGCCGCGACGATCGTGGGCACTTACGGGCTGTCCGGCTTAGCCATAGTGGCGGCCGGGGCGGTGCAACTGGCGTTCAGCCGCCGCATCCGTCCGGCGCTTGCAATGGGAGCGCCCCTGGCAGCGCTCGCGGCTCTGGGCCTGGTCTGGAGCCTGTATTCAACTTCGGCCAACGCCGCAAAACAGGGGCCGGAAATCCGCATCGTCCAGCCCAATATCGGGCAGGATGTCAAATATAGCCCCGAGTTCGAGCTGGCGAACTTCGCAAAGCTCGCCAACCTCTCCGGTCGGCCCGGCACGCGCGGGCGGCTCGTGTTCTGGCCCGAGGCGGCGATCCCGGCCTTCCTCGACATGGAGCCCGAATGGCGCGACCGGCTGGCCTCGCTGCTGGGGCCGCAGGACCTGCTGCTGACGGGCGGCGAGAAGGTCTATTTCAAGCAGCAGCAGAAGGACGGCTATGTCAGCCGTGTGCTGGCGGGCGCGCGCAACAGCCTGTGGGTGCTCGATCCGAAATCGCGGCTGCTGGGCCGCTATGACAAAGCGCATCTGGTGCCCTATGGCGAATATCTGCCGATGCGCGAGATACTGGAGCCCATCGGCCTGTCACGGCTGGTTCCAGGCGACGCGGATTTCTGGCCGGGGCCGGGCGCGCGGAGCTTGCCGCTTCCCGCTGGAACCGGGCGCCCGCCGCTCAAAATGGGTGTGCAGATCTGCTACGAGATCATCTTTGCCGGGCATGTCGTGGATCAGGCCAACCGCCCCGACTTCGTCTTCAACCCCTCCAACGACGCCTGGTTCGGCAGCTGGGGTCCGCCGCAACATCTGGCGCAGGCACGGCTCCGCGCGATAGAGGAAGCGCTGCCCATCCTGCGCTCCACCCCGACTGGCATCTCTGCGGTGATCGATGCGGAGGGGCGGATCCTCGATAGCCTGCCCCTTGGCACAGCGGGCTACATCGACGCGCTGCTTCCCCCGTCCGGCGGACCGACGCTATTCTCGCACATCGGCAACTGGGCGGCGCTCCTGCTTGCCCTGGCGCTCGTCGCCTTGGCAGTTGCCAGGCGTCGCGCCAGTCACTAAGGGGCTATATAAAGTTTTGTTTATATTCTTGTGACGGGAGCATCATGCGTAACCACTTCCTCTTCACGTCCGAAAGCGTCAGCGAAGGCCATCCGGACAAGGTTGCCGACCAGATCAGCGATTCCATCGTCGATCTCTTCCTGTCGAAGGACCCCGAAGCGCGCATCGCCTGCGAAACGCTGACCACGACGCAGCTTGTCGTCCTTGCCGGTGAAATCCGCTGCAAGGGCGTTTACGAGAATGGCGAGTGGGCTCCGGGCGCTCTGGAAGAAATCGAAAGCACCGTGCGCAACACCGTCAAGAAGATCGGCTATGAGCAGGACGGCTTCCACTGGGAAAGCTTCACCTTCCACAACAATCTCCACGGCCAGTCCGCCCACATCGCACAGGGCGTCGATGCCTCGGGCAACAAGGATGAGGGCGCAGGCGATCAGGGCATCATGTTCGGTTATGCGACCGACGAGACGCCCGACCTGATGCCCGCCACGCTCTATTATTCGCACAAGATCCTGGAGCGCCTCGCCGCCGACCGCCACAACAAGGTCGTCGATTTCCTCGAGCCCGATGCCAAGAGCCAGGTCACGCTCGCCTACGAAAACGAAGTGCCGGTGCGCGCCACCGCCGTCGTCGTTTCCACCCAGCACGCCACGGGCATGGACAATGACGCGGGCCGCGCGAAACTGCGCGACTATGTAAAGGCTGCGGTCGCGGACATCTTGCCCGAAGGCTGGTTGCCCGAAGACAAGGACATCTACGTCAACCCGACCGGCTGCTTCGAGATCGGCGGCCCCGATGGCGACGCGGGCCTCACCGGCCGCAAGATCATCGTCGACACCTATGGCGGCGCATCCCCCCATGGCGGCGGCGCATTCAGCGGCAAGGACCCGACGAAGGTCGACCGTTCGGCCGCCTACATCAGCCGCTACATGGCGAAGAACATCGTCGCCGCCGGCCTCGCCCGTCGCTGCACGATTCAGCTGAGCTACGCCATCGGCGTCGCCGAGCCGCTGTCGCTCTATGTCGATACCCATGGCACCGGCACGGTCGAGGAAGCGAAGATCGAGGCCGTCCTGCCCAAGCTGCTGACGCTGACGCCGCGCGGCATCCGCACGCATCTTGGCCTCAACAAGCCGATCTACTTGAAGACCGCCGCTTACGGGCACTTCGGCCGCACCCCGGAAGGCGAGTTCTTCCCATGGGAAAAGACCGATCTCGTCGACAAGCTGAAAGCCGCGCTCGCCTGAGCGTGTAGCGCCTCCAGGCTGTGTGACCGCCACCACGCGATCGCACAGCCCGAAGGACGCCTTTCCTCGGCTGCAAATGGCGAGCATCTCTTGGCTTTCATCCCGCACGCCGCTAGGCCGCGCGGGATGAAGGACCCCACTACTCTCAACCGCCTCTACGGTCGCCGTTCCGGCCACAAACTACGCGCCGGACAAGCCGAACTGGTGGAGCAGTTGCTCCCCGCGATCAGCGTGCCCGAACAAGGGCCAGTCACGGCCGAAAGCCTGTTCGGTTACGATCGTCCGCTCCATTTCGAGATCGGCTTCGGCTCGGGCGAACATCTCGCCTATCGCGCCGACATGCTACCGGATCACGGGTTCATCGGTTGCGAGCCGTTTCTGAACGGCGTCGTCGGTGCTCTCGGTCACGTGCGGGACCAAAGGCTCGCGAACATTCGCCTGCATATGGGCAACGCCCTGGAAGTGCTGGCCAGGATCCCTGACGGCAGCCTCAGCTTCGTCTATCTGCTCCATCCGGACCCTTGGCCGAAGCTTCGCCACGCCAAGCGCCGGATGATGAACAAGGGTCCGGTGGACGTGATCTCGGCCAAACTGAAGCCGGGCGGCGAATTCCGGTTCGGCACCGACCATCCGGTATATCTGCGCTGGGCCCTGATGGTGATGAAGGACCGTAGCGATTTCGAATGGCTCGCCCATGAGCCGAAAGATTTCCTAACTCGCCCCGGCGGCTGGCCGGAAACCCGCTACGAAGCCAAGGCGCGGAGAAAAGCGCACGAGGTCTGGTACTTCCGCTACCGGAAACTGTGAGACGTGATGGCCGGCCCGCCATCGCCGGCCAGACCGTTCGACGTCGAAGAGGCGCCTCAGTTAGGCGCTTTGCTGGTATCCACCTTCTCGACCCACTCGGGGTAGAAGCTCGGCTCCCGGTTCGACCAGCCCGCCGCGGTGGCAGCCGCTTCGCTGATCGACTGCAACAGAACACGGCGCTTTTCCGGGTGGAGGTGCGGCAGGCTGGCGGCAGCGCAGAACGCACCGGGCAACCACGGCCGGGCACCTGCCCCGATCAGCCGCTCGTACAGGAAACGATAGGCCGAGAAGCTGGTGAGCCGGTCCTGCCCGAGATCGAAGGCTGACACTATGACCAGAGGTGCCATGAATGGCTCCACCTGATCGAGGCCGCTGTCATCGGGCACCATGGATTTGATCGTGTCGATGCGGTCGTAGATCCGCGACTGCGCCCGGATGCTGGCGGCTTCCACCAGATCGCGCGACCAGAGTTGCAGGGCATCGCGGCGGTGCAGGCCGATGTCGAGCGAGCGCCGGATGTAGCGCTGCGTGGATGACGGGAAGCTTGCAAACTCCCGCATTTCGGCGAGGGCCAGTTGCCCGTCAGCGGGTTTCGCGTTCGTACCCATTCTACATGCCTCCAACCATCAGGCCTCAGACAAATGGATCATGCGCCTTTCTTGGTTATCAAAGGATTAACCGCACGCTCCATCTACACACATATTCATCACGGCTTTGTGGCCGGAATAAGTGCAAGGGATCAGATTTTGAATCCGCGTGCAACAAAAAAATGTTGCAGTGCAGCATCCCTTTTCGATCCGCCGCATTCTTGCAGCACATCGACCAACTCCCGGCTCTTTTCGACCAGCGCACCATCCCGCAGGCGACAAGCGGGAGCCGTCTCCTTATGATCCCCCAAATGACAACGGATTTCGATGACGAGGAACGGGGCATTGCCCCCATTGTCGCGCTCTATTCGATCCTGGGGTTCTGGCTTTTCTACATGGCGCTGGTCACGCTGCGCTCCTACGTCATGGGCTTCGACGCGCAGGCGCCGATGGCGATCCGCCGCACCATCGTCACCATCATCGGCATAGTGGTGACATGGGGGCTATATCTGATCATCCGCCATTTCGACCGGGCGAGCCTGACCAAGCGGACACTCGTCGCCTTCACCGCCGCGATCCCCTGCGCCATCCTGATTGCGCTGGCCAATTACTATGTCTTCTATTTCTACGATCCCGCAGGCATCTTCCCCGACCTGCCAAAAGAGAAGCTGGTCGCCGAGCAAGGCTATGCCCTCAAGGAAATCGCCGAGTTCGCGATCGGGCGCTACTTCTTCCTGTCCGCATGGGCGGCGCTGTACCTCGCCTTCTCCTATGCCGCCGAAGTCCGGCGCGTGGAGCGTCGCGCCGCGCAGCTGGAAAAGACGGCGCAGCAGGCGGAGCTGCGATCGCTCCGCTATCAGGTGAACCCGCATTTCCTGTTCAACACGCTCAACTCGCTCTCCAGCCTGGTGATGGTGGACCGCCGCGACGAAGCCGAACAGATGATCATGTCGCTGTCCAACTTCTATCGCGCCAGCCTGACCGGCGATCCGCTGGAGGACGTGCCCCTCTCGGAGGAAGTGCATCTCCAGAAGCTGTATCTCGATATCGAGGCAGTGCGGTTCCCCGACCGGCTGCGCACGCTGATCGACATCCCCGCGCACGTGATGAATTGCTGCGTACCCGGCCTGATCCTGCAACCGCTGGTGGAGAACGCGATCAAATATGGCGTATCGCGAACGCCGCGTCCGGTAACGATTGCAATCTTCGCGCGGGAGGAAGACGATATGCTGATGGTCAGCGTCCGCAACGATGGCGACGTGCTGCCACAGGACCATGATCGGGGCAGCGGCATCGGCCTAGCCAATGTGCGCGACCGGCTGGCGGCGCGCTTCGGTGCGAACGGGCGGATCAATGCGCGGCCGCTGGACGGCGGAGGCTTCATCGTCGAGCTGACGCTGCCTATCGTGCGGCGGGGGTGCTGAAGCAGAAGGGGAGGACTGATGACCATCCGGACGATGATCGTCGATGACGAGCCGCTCGCGATCGAGCGCCTGCAGATGCTGTGCGCCCGCGAGCCGCGCATCTCTCTGGTCGGCACCGCGAGCGATGGCGAGGCCGCGCTGCGCATGGTCGAGGGGCTGGACCCGGACCTGCTGATGCTCGACATCGCAATGCCGCTGCTGGACGGCATCGGCGTCGCGCGCGCCGTGGGCTTGCTGGGTATCCGGCCGGCCGTGATCTTCGTGACGGCCTTCGAAGGCTTCGCCGTGGAGGCGTTCGATCTGGCCGCGATCGATTATCTGCTGAAGCCCGTCGCGCATGAGCGGCTTGTCCGCGCGATCGATCGTGTAGAGACAGCACTGGCGCATGTGCAGGCCAGCCCCTCCCCCTCACCGGCTTCCGCACCCGAATGGGCCGAGGAGTTCTGGGTGCCGCACCGTTCGGAGCTGATTCGCGTCGGCACGGACCAGATCGACCGGATCGAGGCGGAGCGCGATTATATGCGCCTGCATGTCGGCGATCACAGCTATCTGCTGCACCAGACGATCAGCGCGTTGGAACAAAGGCTGGACCCGGCGCAGTTCATCCGGCTCCATCGGTCCCACATCGTCCGCCGCGACCATATCCAGCGGCTGCGGCACGACGGAAGCGGCGTGTGGTTCGCCTGTCTGGCGAAGGGCGACGATATCCGCATCGGGCGCACCTACCTTGCCAACGCGAAAGCTATCGCTCGTTAACGCACCGCCCGAAGCCGGGTCGTTTCGATTCAAAAACGACAATTAAGGTCTCGTCACAGGCCATTGTCATCAAACTGCAACCGAACTGTCACATTGGCGCGATGAACTGCGGCTACGGCGCTGGCACGACATGTCGCGCCGGGGATTCGCGGCATCATTATCGGGAGGCTCCAGGTGAAGCATATCGTTCGTCTTGCCGTTTCAGCGATTGCGCTGTCGGCTACTCTGTCGGCCTGCCAGGACAAGGCCGGTGGCGAAGCGGCTGGCCGCGATCAGATCCGCACCGTGGGCTCCTCGACCGTATATCCCTTCGCGACGGCCGTGGCCGAGCAGTTCGTCAACGCCAATCCCGGCATGAAGTCCCCCATCATCGAATCGACCGGCACCGGCGGCGGCATGAAGCTGTTCTGCGCAGGCGTCGGCGCGCAGTTCCCCGACATCGAGAACGCCTCGCGCCGGATCAAGAAGTCCGAATTCGACGATTGCGCCAAGAATGGCGTCAAGGAAATCATCGAGATCCAGATCGGCGTCGACGGCCTCGCCTTTGCCGAGTCCAAGAAGGGCCCCGGCATGAAGCTGACGCCTGAGATCGTCTACAAGGCGCTGGCCGCGAACCCGTTCGGCAAGGGCGCGAACACGGCGCAGACGTGGAAGGATGTCGACGCCAGCCTGCCCGCCATCCCCATCTCCGTCTTCGGCCCGCCCTCGACCAGCGGCACGCGCGACTCGCTTGCCGAGCTGATCCTCGAAAAGGGCTGCCAGAGCGATCCGGCGATGAAGGCACTGAAGGACAGCAACGAGGACCAGTACAAAGCCGCCTGCACCAAGGTGCGCGAGGATGGCAAATATGTGGACTCGGGCGAGAACGACAACCTGATCGTTCAGAAGCTGGCCGCGAACCCCAACGCAGTCGGCATCTTCGGCTACAGCTTCCTGGAAGAGAACCGCGACTCGCTGAACGACATCCCTCTGAATGGCGTGGAAGCCACTTACGACAATGTCGCGACCGGCAAATATCCCGGTGCGCGCCCGCTCTACATCTACGTGAAGAAAGCGCATATTCAGGCGATACCCGGCCTGAAAGCCTTCCTCGAGACCTTCGCAGGCGCCTGGGCGCCAGGTGGCATGCTGGCCAAGCGCGGCATGGTCGCGGCGACCGAAGCCGTGCGGACAGCCAATGCGGAAGTCGTGAAGTCGCTCACCGTGTTGAACGGTGCGGACCTGAAATAAGAACGTGACAGGTCCAGCCATTTTACTGCTGCTGCTCGGCCTGGGCGTCGCCGCCTGGGTCAGCGCGCGCGCACGCGCCACGCGGCTGCAGACCAGCGCCAACGCCGGGCCGGTGCGCGGCGCGATGCACAGCCTGCCGAGCTATCACGGCTGGTACGTCGCGCTCTGGACGTTGATCCCCGGCCTCATCTTCCTGGCGGTGTGGAGCAACGTCATGCCCGCGCTCGTCACCGATGCGGTGCTGGCCGATCCCGCCGCGCAGACACTCCCGCCCGATGGTTTCGGGCGTGGCGCGATCCTGAGCGAAGCGCGCAACATCGCCAGCGGCAATCAGGCCGCGGCCTTCAATCCAGCCGCGCGGCCGCTGGTCGAACCCTATCGCGCCGCGACCAGCCGCTACGGCACGGCAGGCGTCGTGCTGGCGCTGGTGCTCGCCTTCGCGGGCGGCGCTTATGCCTTCACCCGGATCAAGCCGGATTTCCGGGCGCGGACCCGCGTCGAGCGGCTTGTCATGGCGCTGCTCCTGATTGCCTCCCTGATCGCGATCATCACGACGGTCGGGATCGTGGCGTCGCTGCTGTGGGAATCGCTCCGCTTCTTCTCCATGGTCAATCCCTTCGAGTTCCTGTTCGGCACCAAATGGTCGCCGCAGTCCGCGGCCATGGGCTATGGCAATGAAGGCGCATTCGGCGCGGTGCCCTTGTTCTGGGGCACGATCTTCATCGGCGCGATCATCGCGATGATCGTCGCGATCCCGCTCGGCCTGATGAGCGCCGTCTATCTGACGCAATATGCCAAGCCCTCGACGCGCAAGTGGATGAAGCCGATCCTCGAAGTGCTCGCGGGCGTTCCCACCGTGGTCTACGGCTATTTCGCTGCGCTGACGATCGCCCCGGCCCTGCGTGACTTTGCAGTCGCGATCGGCATTCACGGCGCATCTTCGGAAAGCGCTCTGGCGGCGGGCCTCGTCATGGGCGTGATGATCATTCCCTTCGTCTCCTCGATGGCGGACGACAGCATCGCCGCCGTGCCGCAAGCGATGCGCGACGGCAGCCTGGCGATGGGCGCGACCACGAGCGAGACGATCAAGCGCGTGCTGATCCCGGCCGCTCTCCCCGGCGTCGTCGGCGGCGTGCTGCTCGCCGTCAGCCGCGCCATCGGCGAGACGATGATCGTGGTGATGGCCGCTGGACTCGCCGCCAACCTGACGCTCAATCCCTCTGCCAGCGTGACCACGGTGACGACGCAGATCGTCCAGTTGCTGACCGGCGACCAGGAATTCGACAGCGCCAAGACGCTGGCGGCGTTCGCGCTGGGGCTGGTGCTGTTCGTGGTGACGCTGCTGCTCAACATCGTCGCGCTGCGTGTCGTGAAGAAATACCGGGAGGCTTACGAGTGATGCGCCATCCCACCCACCCATCACCGTTCGGGCTGAGCTTGTCGAAGCCTTCCACTGAACGCAGTGAAGTGTGCTTCGCCTTGGCTAAGGGCAAACGGGGAAGAATCTCGTGAGCAATAACTCCCCCACCCGCAACCCGACCGACTGGAAGGGCGACGTGATGCAGAAGCGCATCGCCGCGCGCTATGCCTCGGAGCGGCGCTTCAAGTTCCTCGGCATGGCCGCCGTGCTGCTGTCCGCCGGGTTCCTCGCCTTCCTGCTGTTCAAGATGGTGGGCGATGGCGCAGGCGGCTTCACTCGCACCGAAATCGCCGTGCCGATCGACTTCCGCTCGGCCCCTCTCGTCATCGACCCCGCAACCGTCAACGCGCAGGCGCTGTCCGGCGCCAATCTTCAGGGCGTGACCGCGCAGGCGGCAGAGACGGCGCTGGGCAAGGGCGGCGACGCGATGCTCTCGCCCAACGCCTGGCTGACGGTGCGCGACGCGATCCTGGATGACCCCAGGATCCTGACGCAGAAAATCACGCTCTCGCTCCCCGCCTCCACCGGCATCGACCTCGCCGCCAAGAGCGACGCCGGCCCCGCGGATGAAGCCGCTTATGCCCGGCTGCAAAAGGCGGGCGTGGTATCGACCGGCTTCAACAGCTCCTTCCTGACCGCGAGCGACGCGACCGATCCGACGCAGGTCGGAATCTGGGGCGCGTTCAAGGGATCGCTGCTGACGATGCTGGTGACGCTGCTGCTGAGCTTCCCGGTCGGCGTCGCGACGGCGCTCTACCTCGAGGAATATGCGCCCAAGGCGTGGTGGACCGACATCATCGAAGTGTCGATCAACAATCTTGCTGCTGTCCCCTCGATCATCTTCGGGCTGCTGGGACTGGCGATATTCCTCAACCTCCTCGACTTTCCGCGTTCGGCGGCACTGGTCGGCGGCATGACGCTGGCGCTGATGACGATGCCGGTCATCGTGATCGCCGGGCGCAACGCCATCAAGTCCGTGCCGCCCTCCATCCGCGACGCGGCGCTCGGCGTCGGCGCGTCGCCGGTGCAGGTCGTGTTCCACCATGTTCTGCCGCTCGCTCTGCCCGGCATCCTGACCGGCACGATCATCGGCATGGCGCGCGCATTGGGCGAGACCGCGCCGCTGCTAATGATCGGCATGCGCGCCTTCATCGCGACGCCACCGGGCGGGATCACCGATCCCGCGACCGTGCTGCCCGTGCAGATCTTCCTGTGGTCCGATGAAGTCAGCAGGGGATTCATCGAAAAGACGTCCGCCGCGATCATCGTGCTGCTGGCCTTCCTGCTGGCGATGAACGGCCTTGCCATCTATCTTCGCAACAAATTCGAAAAGCGCTGGTGATCCACAGATATGCTGACTGAAGAACAACAGGCGCTCAAGCCCAACAACCCGAAGATGACGGCGCGCGACGTCAACGTCTTCTACGGGACGAAGCAGGCCATCAACAACGTGTCGATCGATGTCGACATGGATAATGTGACTGCGTTCATCGGCCCCTCGGGCTGCGGCAAGTCCACATTCCTGCGCACGATGAACCGCATGAACGACACCGTCGCAAGCGCGCGGGTCGAGGGCGAGATCACGCTGGACGGCGAGAATATCTACGCCCCGTCGATGGACGTGGTGCAGCTTCGCGCGCGCGTCGGCATGGTGTTCCAGAAGCCCAATCCCTTCCCCAAGTCGATCTACGAGAACATCGCCTACGGCCCGCGCATTCACGGCCTTGCCAGCGCAAAGGCCGACATGGACGTGATCGTCGAGAAGTCGCTGCGGCGCGCGGGTCTCTGGGAAGAAGTGAAGGACCGCTTGCACGACAGCGGCACCGCGCTTTCAGGCGGACAGCAGCAGCGCCTCTGCATCGGCCGCGCCATCGCCGTGGAGCCCGAAGTCATCCTGATGGACGAGCCCTGCTCGGCGCTCGACCCCATCGCGACCGCCAAGATCGAGGAGCTGATCCACGAACTGCGCGGGCGCTACGCGATCGTGATCGTCACGCACAACATGCAGCAGGCGGCGCGCGTGTCGCAGCGGACGGCCTTCTTCCATCTCGGCACGCTGGTAGAATATGGCGTCACGTCCGATATCTTCACCAACCCGAAGGCGGATCGCACGCGGGACTACATCACCGGCCGCTACGGCTGACCGGGGGAGAGACAGACATGGTTGAACATACGGTCAAGGCCTTCGATCAGGACATCAACGCGCTACGCGGGTTGATTGCGGAGATGGGCGGACGCGCCGAAGCAAGCCTCGAAAACGCGATGATGGCGCTGATCCGCCGCGATCGCGATTTAGCGCGGCAGGTCGTGGCCGACGATCCGAAGATCGACGCGCTGGAAGAACAGGTCGAGCGGCTGGTGGTGCAGACCATCGCCCTGCGTGCGCCGATGGCGAACGACCTGCGCGAAGTCGTCGCGGCGTTGAAGATTGCTGGTGTGGTCGAGCGGATCGGCGATTACGGCAAGAACATCGCCAAGCGCGTGCCGCTGATCGTCGCGAACCGGCAGCTTGAACTCATGTCGCTGCTCCCCTCCATGGGGCAGATCGCGGGCGAGATGGTGCACGATGCGCTCAACGCCTTCGCGGCGCGCGACGCCGATCTGGCGGTCGCCGTGATCGAGCGCGACAAGGTAGTCGACGATTTCTACAACAGCATCTTCCGCACGCTGCTGACCTACATGGCCGAAAATCCGAAGATGATCTCGGAAAGCGCGCACCTGCTGTTCGTCGCCAAGAATATCGAGCGGATCGGCGACCATGCGACCAACGTTGCCGAGATGGTGTTCTACGCGGCCACTGGCCAATATCTCCCCGATCGCGAACGCGGTGAAACGCCCGAGGATATCTCCGGCAAATAAGGACGACAGGCGATGGCGCGAGCCAAGATGTTGCTGGTGGAAGACGATGCGGCGCTGGCCGAGCTTCTGATCTGGCATTTCAAGCGCGAGGATTTCGAAGTCGCGCATACCGTCGACGGCGAGGAAGCGCTGATCCTGGCGCAGGAAGACGCGCCGGACATCGTGCTGCTCGACTGGATGGTGGAGAGCCTGTCCGGCATCGAAGTATGCCGCCGCCTGCGCCGGATGACCGGCACCGCCAACGTGCCGATCATCATGCTGACCGCGCGCGGCGAGGAAGAGGATCGGGTACGCGGCCTTGAGACTGGCGCGGACGATTATGTGACCAAGCCCTTTTCGCCTCGCGAACTGGTGGCGCGCGTGGGTGCGGTGCTGCGCCGGGTGCGGCCTGCGCTGGCGGGCGAAACGCTCTCCTTCGCGGACATCGAGATGGACACGGTCGGGCACAAGGTCCGTCGCGCCGGACAGACGGTATCGCTCGGACCCACGGAATTCCGGCTGCTCAAGCACTTTCTGGAGCATCCCGGCTGGGTCTTCTCGCGCGAACGGCTGCTCGACAGCGTGTGGGGGCAGGACAGCGACATCGAGCTTCGCACCGTCGACGTGCACATCCGGCGGCTGCGCAAGGCGATCAACGGCGAGAGCCATCGCGACATCATCCGCACGGTTCGGTCGGCGGGCTACGCGCTGGATACCGACGGAGCCTATTGATCCGCGAGCGGAACGAAGCAGCGGTTCGCGCGTCTTTTACGTGCGCGGCCACCAGTCGCGGCGTTTCGAAGGACAGGACTGCGCGCAGGCGATCTATCGTCTGGATCACGACGCGGATGCCGTCGCCTTCGAAGTGCGTCGCGCGGGCCGGTCGAACTGAGGCTGTCGGGCAGGGACCGATCGGCCCGCGCAATAGGGAGCGCACGCCTTCCCCGCCATTGCCGTCGGACGTAATTCCCTGTCCTACACCTCCCGTCCTCCGCTACGCTCTGCTCCTACCCCAAACCCGAGCCCGAGCCCTGCAAGCACGTGAACGCCGCAACCCTTCCGATCCTCACCCGGGCGACCAGCCGAACGGCACATGACGCCCTCGACGCATTGGCAACCAACGCTGTGGGTGGGAACCGGGGAGGGCCAACCGGGGGGTGACGTAGTGCCACCTTTGTCACCTTCCGGCCCAACACGCGCCTCTTGCTCGACCCACCGCACGGCACTGGCGGCTTGCGTTGCGGCAACCGTTCTGCCTTGATAGGCACATTCAACAGCATCGGGGTCGATCCCTCGAACATATCTTCCGGGGGACCGCATGGCCAAGCGCCTTACTTCCATCATCCTGATCGCCATGGTTCTGGGCGTGATCGTCGGCTTCATCACGAACCAGTGGATCGGCGCGGACAAGGATCAGGCGAAGGACGTCGCGGGCTATTTTCACTTGCTCGCCGACATCTTCCTGCACCTCATAAAGATGATCATCGCGCCCCTTGTGTTCGCCACGCTGGTGTCCGGCATCGCCAACATGGGCGACAGCGCCGCGCTGGGGCGGATCGGCGGGCGGGCGCTGTTGTGGTTCATCACCGCCAGCCTGATCTCGCTCAGCCTCGGCCTCGTCTTCGTCAATTTCTTCGAGCCCGGCGTCGGCCTCAACCTCGTCCAGAGCGGCGCGGATGCCGGCGTCGATACCAAGGCGCTCAATTTCCGCGACTTCGTGCTGCACGTCTTCCCGACGTCGATGGTGGACGCGATGGCGACCAACGCCATCCTCCAGATCGTCGTCTTCTCGCTCTTCATCGGCATCGCGCTGACCGCCATAGGCGAGCGCGGCAAGCCGATCCTCCACGTGGTCGAAGCCCTGGTCGACCTGATGCTGCAAGTCACAAGCTATGTGATGAAGGTCGCCCCGCTCGCGGTCTTCGGCGCCATTGCATCGGTCGTGACGGTGCAGGGCCTTAGCGTGCTCATTACCTTCGGGCAGCTGATCGGCGAGTTCTACCTGGCGCTGCTGACCCTCTGGATCATCCTCGGCTTTGCGGGTTTCCTCGTCCTCGGCAGCCGCGTCTTCACCCTCGCCCGCTATGTCCGCGAACCGCTGCTGATCGCCTATTCCACGGCATCATCGGAGGCTGCCTACCCCAAGCTGCTGGAACAGCTCGACCGCTTCGGCGTCCCCCGCCGCATCTCCAGCTTCGTGCTGCCTTTGGGCTACAGCTTCAATCTGGACGGTTCGATGATGTACGCGTCCTTCGCGACGATCTTCATCGCGCAGGCTTACGGCATCCACTTGCCGCTGGCGACGCAGATCACGATCCTGCTGGTGCTGATGATCACCAGCAAGGGCATCGCCGCAGTCCCCCGCGCGTCACTGGTGGTGGTCGCGGCGACGCTGGCGCAGTTCAATCTGCCGGTCGAGGGCGTGGCCTTCATCCTCGCCATCGACCAGTTCCTCGACATGGGCCGCACCGCCACCAACGTCGTCGGCAACGCCATCGCGACCTCCGTGGTGACGAAGTGGGAGGGGATGCTGGAAGTCGAGGAACCCGAATATATCGAACCCCCTCACGCCCCCTCGCACACGGCCGCGGCGGGGGCGGCGGGACTGGACCTCGCGCCCGATATGCTGAGGGATGAACGGAAGGGGTGAGGAGAACCCTTCATCACCCACCAACCGTTCATGCTGAGTAAGGACTGAGCTTGTCGAAGGCCCATATCGAAGCATCCCGCGCAGGTCCTTCGATACGCCGCTTCGACTGCGCTCAGCAGCTACTCAGGACGAACGGAGATGAGCAAACTAACATACCACCCGCTCGCCCTGAGCTTGTCGAAGGGTTCCGCTGAGCCGCAGGCGAAGCACCTTCACTTCGTTCAGGCTAGCCCTTCGACAAGCTCAGGACGAACGGTGTTATAAAGGACGCGCCTCAGACCCGCATCGGCATAAGCACGTACAGGGCCGCACTCTTGTCGTTCTCGCGGATCAACGTAGGCGCCGCCGCATCGGCCAGATGCAGTTCAACCACATCGCCATCGACCTGCCCCAGAATATCGAGCAAATAGCGCGCATTAAACCCGATCTCGAAGTTGTCCCCGGCATAATCGCCCGACACTTCTTCCGCCGCCGTGCCATTCTCGGGGCTCGTCACCGACAGGGTGATCTTGTCCTTGTCGAGCGCCATCTTCACGGCCCGCGTCTTCTCGGTCGCAATGGTCGCGACGCGGTCCACCCCTTCCTCGAACCCGCGCGGATCGATCCGCAGCAGCTTGTCGTTCCCGGTCGGAATGACGCGGCTATAGTCGGGGAAGGTCCCGTCGATCAGCTTGCTCGTCAGGATCGCGCTGCCGATGCCGAAGCGGATCTTGCCCGCCGAGAGCGACACAGACACGCTGCCATCCACCTCGTCGAGCAGCTTGCGCAACTCCGCGATGCACTTGCGCGGCACGATGATGTCGGGCATCCCCTCCGCGCCATCGGGCCGCGCCACGGTGACGCGCGCCAGCCGGTGCCCGTCGGTCGCCGCCGCCTTCAGCACTGGCTGCGGATCGTCCGACACATGCAGGAAAATGCCATTGAGGTAATAACGCGTCTCTTCCGTGGAGATCGCAAAGCGCGTCTTGTCGATGATCTGGATCAGCGTCGCGGCGGGCAGCTCGAAGCTGGTCGGCAGTTCGCCCTCGGCGATGATCGGGAAGTCGTCGCGCGGCAGTGTCGACAGGTTGAACTTCGCCCGCCCCGCCTGGATCAGCATCTTGCCTTCCGAGGCGTGCAGCGAAACCTGGCTCCCCTCGGGCAGCTTGCGGGCGATGTCGAACAGCGTGTGCGCCGATATCGTCGTCGCGCCTGCCGTCTCGACCTGCGCCTGCACGCTCTCGACGATCTGGAGATCGAGGTCGGTGGCCATCAGCTTGATCGCGCCATCGGACGTCGCTTCGATCAGCACGTTGGACAAGATGGGAATGGTATTGCGCCGCTCGACGACAGACTGGACATGGCCCAGGCTCTTGAGCAGCGTTGCACGTTCGATAGTGGCCTTCATTCCCTGGTCCCGCTCTGTTCTGCTTGCCTGTACGGATGCCCGCCCGAGTCCGGCCGGACGGGCAAGATGCCCCTCCTTCATTAACAACAATGCAACGGGGGGCAAGCGCTCGCGCTTGCAAAAAGCTGTGGGTTACGCTTTGCCCATAGGTAATGAACCGCATGATCTTCCTCTGCGCACTGGCGGCAGCATCGGCCATCGCGCTGCCCCATACAGCGGAGGCGAAGGATTCGCTCGGCGTGTTCGAGAGTTGGGGCGCATTTCGCGATCCTGCGGTGCCGCGCTGCTACGCCATCAGCGAGCCCGTCCGCCGCGGACGCAAGGCTGGCTGGAAGCCATTCGCCTCCATCGCCACCTGGCCGCGACAAGCTGTGCGCGGCCAGCTTCACATCCGCCTCAGCCAGCCGCGCCGCGTCGGCAGCCGCGTCACGCTCAGCATCGGCGGCCGCCGCTTCGCGCTGGTAGCGGGCAATGCCGACGCCTGGGCGCCCGACAAGCAGACCGACGCCGCCATCGTTGCGACGATGCGGTCGGGCACCAGCATGAGCGTCGAGACGGTCAGCGCCAACGGCCGCGCCTTTGCCGATGTCTACGCCTTGCGCGGAGCGGCCACTGCCATCGACGCGGCGGCGCTGGGCTGCTCGCGGCTATAGCCTCGCAACGCTGGCATTTCGGGGCCTTTCGCCCTATATGGCGTCCATGCAAATTCCCGGACATATCGATCCGGTGCCGGTTCCGCGCACCGTGACTCCCCGTGCCGATGGGCGCGTGGATCTTTTGGGCCTGAACAAGGCGCAGATCCAAGGCGCCTTGCAGGAAGCGGGCCTCGACCTGAAGCAGGCGAAGCTGCGCGCGAAGCAATTGTTCCACTGGCTCTATCACCGCGGCGAAACGGACTTCGACGTGATGACCGACCTCGCCAAGCCGATGCGGCTGTGGATGGCGGAGCGGTTCATCATCGGCCGCCCCGAAGTCGTGGAGGCGCAAGTGTCCAGCGATGGCACGCGCAAGTGGCTCCTGCGATCCGACGATGGGCAGGATTATGAGATGGTGTTCATCCCGGATGCGGACCGCGGCACGCTCTGCATTTCCAGCCAAGTCGGCTGCACTCTGAACTGCCGCTTCTGCTACACCGGCACGATGCGGCTGGTGCGCAACCTGACGCCCGGCGAAATCGTGGGACAGGTCATGCTGGCGCGCGACTCGCTCGGTGAATGGCCGAAAGGCAATATGGCGGCGGCAGTCGACGACGAGGACGAGGACGACGACGCGCCGCTCTACACGACCGATGGGCGGATGCTGACGAACATCGTGATGATGGGCATGGGCGAACCCCTCTACAATTTCGAGAATGTCCGCGACGCCCTGAAAGTCGTGATGGACGGCGATGGCCTGGCCCTGTCGAAGCGCCGGATCACGCTCTCCACCAGCGGCGTGGTCCCTCTGATGGCGCGGGCGGCGGAGGAGATCGGCGTGAACCTCGCCGTATCGCTGCATGCCGTCACCAAAGAAGTGCGCGACGAGATCGTGCCGATCAACCGTAAATACGGCATCGAAGAGTTGCTTCAGGCCTGCGCCGACTATCCCAAGGCGAACAATGCCCGCCGCATCACGTTCGAATATGTGATGCTGAAGGACAAGAACGACAGCGACGACGACGCCCGCGAGCTGGTCCGCCTGATCAAGCATTACAAGCTGCCGGCGAAGGTCAACCTCATCCCGTTCAATCCCTGGCCAGGCGCGGCTTACGAATGCTCCACGCCGGAGCGGATTCGCGCGTTCAGTAATCTGGTGTTCGCCGCCGGTATCTCGGCACCGATTCGCACGCCGCGGGGGCGCGATATCATGGCGGCTTGCGGCCAGTTGAAATCGGCTTCGGAAAAGAAGAGCCGCGCCGAACTGGATCGGCTGGCGGAGGAAAAGCAGGCGGCGCTTGGCTGAGCCGATCTATGCTGACGACGCCGCGATCATCAGCATCGGCGAGCGGTTTGCCGACCTCAGCCTGCCAAAAGCGGAGTGGACGCATGCCGCGCATTTTGCCGCCTGCATCTGGTTGCTGCACTGCCGCACGGACCTGCATGCGGAACGCGACATGCCGGGCATGATCCGCCGCTACAATGAAGCGACCGGCGGCGTGAACAGCGATGATGCCGGTTATCACGAGACGATTACGCAAGCCTCGATCCGGGCGACGCGAGCGCATCTTACAAGCGCGCCGCAGCCAATGACGCTCCAGCAAATCCATGCGGGGCTGATGAAAGGGCCGTGCGGTCGGAAGGACTGGCTACTCGACTACTGGTCGCGGGCAAATCTGATGAGCAGGCCTGCGCGAAGGGAATGGGTCGATCCTGATCGGGCGCCCTTGCCTTTTTAACGGCCGTAACATGGGTTGTTGCAATCTTTGCAATCGTGTTACCGCCGTTCGCACTTGCAGCAAAAAACAAAGTCTCTCATAAGGAACTCGCCTTTCAGGCATCCTCTCCTAAAACTTTTCGGGCTGGTCTTCGGATCAGCCCTTTTTTTTCGCTTCATCTTCATCTAAGACTACGCCGCTGCTGTCGCGCCGAATAACATAATTTGGAGCGGTGCCGCCGGTAAGACCGGCAGGGCGAGGCTGTGGCATGGGGGATCGAGCTAGTAGGGCTAAGGCTCTCCCCCATCCTTTCTTGCGTCATCCGCTGCAACTTAGTGCGCATTTTCTTCGTAGCTGAGGTGGAGTAGGATCACCCTCCTTGAGGATCGCGTGAGCGGGGCACCCATTATGACAACGGCAGTGGCAGAGCCCGATCCAGCGCCGGGCACTCTCGTCAAGCGGCATCGTTTTTCAACGCGGCTTTGGCATTGGGTAAACGCCATAGCCGTCGCCACCCTGTTCATGAGCGGCCTCGGCATCTTCAACGCACATCCGCGGCTCTATTGGGGGCAATATGGCGCGAACTTCGATAAGCCATGGCTGGAGCTTGATCGCTTCCCCGGATGGATCACCCTGCCCGGCAGCTACAGCCTTGCCATGTCACGGCAATGGCATCTGGCCTTCGCGCTGATCTTCGCCTTCGCGCTGCTGTTCTACATGATCTGGAGCCTGATCAACCGCCACATCAGCCGCGATCTGGCTTTCCGGCGCGAGGAGCTGTCCCCCAGCCATGTCTGGCAGGATGTGAAGGATCACGCCCGGCTGCGCTTCCCCACTGGAGTAGCGGCTTTGCGGTACAGCGTCCTGCAAAAGGCAAGCTATGTCGGAGTGATCTTCGTCCTGATTCCCGGCCTGATCCTTACGGGCCTCACCATGTCGCCGGGCATGAATGCCGCATGGCCCTGGCTCGTCGAGTTGTTCGGCGGGCGGCAGTCGGCGCGGTCGATCCACTTCCTCCTTGCGTTCGCTATCGTCGCCTTCTTTCTGGTGCATGTCCTTATGGTGCTACTGGCCGGACCATTTAACGAAGTCCGCTCCATGGTCACCGGCTGGTATCGCCTGCCACGCGACCGAAACGTGGAGGAGACGGGCCGATGACCCTGATGACACGCCGTTCGCTGATCTCGGGCCTGGCTTTGAGTGCGGGGGCTATGCTCACTGGATGCGACCGCCTAGCAAAGAACGAGAGCTTCCGCGATGTGCTGTTCAGCGCCGAGAATGTGCATCGCTGGACCCAAAGAGCGCTGACGGATCGCAATGCGCTGGCGCAGGAGTTTTCCCCGGACCAGATGTCGCCCTACTTCCGCCCTAACGGAACGCGTAATCCGGGAACGGCGCAATATGCCACGATATCGGCGAACAACTTTGCCGATTGGCGGCTGAAGATCACTGGCCTCGTCAACCGTCCGCTGTCTTTTTCCCTGCCGCAGATCCATAGCCTGCCCCACCGGGATCAGATCACCCGGCATGACTGCGTCGAGGGATGGAGCGCGATCGGCAAGTGGCGCGGCGTGCCTTTGCGAACGATTTTGAACGCCGCGGATCTGAAGACCAACGCCAAATATCTGGTCTTCCATTGCGCCGATACCAATGGTGGAGCGCGTCCCTACTACGAAAGCATTGACCTGATCGACGCCTTTCATCCCCAGACGATCCTCGCTTACGCGCTGAACGACAAACCTCTGATGGTCGCGAACGGAGCGCCCCTCCGCCTGCGCGTCGAGAGGCATCTTGGATACAAGCATGCAAAATATCTGATGGGGATTGAGGCAGTGGACAGCCTCAAGTCGATCCATGGCGGCAAAGGCGGCTATTGGGAAGATGTAGCGGGCTACGAATGGTATGCAGGTATTTGACCTCACCCGACACGCGCCCTAGATCGGTGCCATGTGGTTGTTCAAGCGCCTGCTTCCCAGGCTGATACGCAAGGGCCGTCTCACCGTCATCACGCATGATGGCCAGTCCTTCACTTATGGCGATGGTGACGCCGCGTGGCCCGACCTTACGATGCGTCTGCATGATGCGAAGGTCGCGCGCGACATCGTTCGCGATCCCCGGCTGGGCGCGGGAGAAGCCTATATGGATGGTCGCTATACGATAGAAGGCGGCGACATTCTGGATTTCGTAACCTTCGTGCGCGCGAACAAGCCATGGGAGCGCGGAGATTCGGACCTCGCGCGGAAAGGCATTCCGGCGCGCGCGGGCGCCGCGATCGTCGGGCGCGTCAATCGCATCAACCAACGCCGGACGTCGAAGGCCAACGTTTCACACCATTACGATTTGTCGGACCGGTTGTACGACCTGTTCCTGGACCGCGACCGGCAATATAGCTGCGCTTATTGGAGCGACCTTTCCAACACTCTGGAGCAGGCGCAAACCGAGAAGCTGGCGCACATCGCCGCGAAGCTGCATCTGTCGCCAGGGCAGAAAGTGCTCGACATCGGCTGCGGCTGGGGCGGCATGGCGCTCTATCTCAACCGCACATGCGACGTCGATGTGCTGGGCATCACGCTGTCCGAAGAGCAGTTGAAAGTCGCGCGCGAGCGAGCGGCGGCAGCAGGCGTGTCGGATCGCGTGAAGTTCGATCTTCTCGACTATCGCGATGTGCAGGGGCAGTTCGACCGGATCGTCTCGGTCGGCATGTTCGAGCATGTCGGACCGGCGCATTATCGCGAGTTCTTCCGCACTTGCCATAATCGCCTGACACCGCAGGGCGTGATGCTGCTCCACACGATCGGCCGGATCAACAAGCCGGGGACGACCGATGCATGGACCCGTAAATATATCTTCCCAGGCGGCTACAGCCCATCGCTTAGCGAAGTGATGAGGGCGAGCGAGCGCAACAAGCTGATGATCACCGACGTCGAAGTGCTGCGGCTGCACTACGCCTATACGCTGCGCGAATGGTACAAGCGAGTGCAGGACAAACGCGCCGAGATCGAGGCGCTGTACGATGCGCGGTTCTTCCGTATGTGGAGTTTTTATCTGGCGGGGGCGACGGCGGCGTTCGAGAGCGGCGGGATGGTGAATTTCCAGCTGCAATACTGCCGGGATCGGCGCACTTTGCCGATTACGCGAGACTATATTGCGGATGCGGAAAAGGCGTTGCGAGCGAAGGGGTGAGCGTGTTGGGAACGCAACACCAATTCCCGTTCGCCCTGAGCTTGTCGAAGGGTTCGCCTGAGCGCAGCGAAGCCACTGGCCTCGCCAAGCTCGGCTGAAGGTTTCGGCTTCGCTCAGCCCGAACGGTTCTTCATGAGCGACACCCCAAACAAAAAAAGGCCCGGCGACTACTCTCCGGGCCTTCTGAAATCTTATGCCGCAGCCTTCGAGCGCGACTGCCTCTTGCGCTCGTTGGGATCGAGCCAGCGCTTGCGCAAGCGGATCGACTTGGGCGTGACCTCGACCATTTCATCGTCGTCGATGTAGGCAATCGCCTGCTCCAACGTCAGCTTCTTCGGCGGCGTCAGGCGAACGGCGTCGTCCTTGCCGCTGGCGCGGAAGTTGGTGAGCGCCTTGCTCTTCATCGGATTGACTTCGAGATCGTCGGGCTTCGCATTCTCGCCGATGATCATGCCTTCGTAGAGCGCTTCCCCCACGCCGACCATCAGGATGCCGCGTTCTTCGAGCGGACCCAGAGCATAGGCATTCGCTTCGCCCGCGCCGTTGGAGATCAGCACACCGTTCTTGCGGCCTTCGATCTTGCCCTTATGCGGGCCATATTTTTCGAACAGGCGGTTCATGATGCCGGTGCCGCGGGTGTCGGACAGGAATTCGCCATGGTAGCCGATCAGGCCGCGCGACGGTGCCGAGAAGGTGATGCGGGTCTTGCCGCCGCCCGAGGGACGCATGTCCGTCAGCTCCGCCTTGCGGATCGCCATCTTGTCGACAACGGTGCCGGAATATTCCTCGTCCACGTCGATCACGACGGTTTCATAAGGTTCTTCCAGGCCATCGGGCCCATCGCGGAACAGCACACGCGGACGGCTGATGCCGAGTTCGAAGCCTTCGCGGCGCATCGTCTCGATAAGCACGCCAAGCTGCAATTCGCCACGACCGGCCACTTCGAAGCTGTCCTTGTCGGCGCTTTCCGTGACCTTGATCGCGACGTTGGATTCGGCTTCGCGGGCCAGACGGTCGCGGATCATGCGGCTCGTCACCTTGGTGCCTTCGCGGCCCGCCATCGGCGAATCGTTAACGGCAAAGCGCATCGAAAGCGTTGGCGGATCGATCGGCTGCGCGTGCAGCGGCTCGGTCACCTGCGGATCGCAGATCGTGTTCGACACAGTGGCGACGGTGAGGCCAGCCAGCGAGATGATGTCGCCAGCCTTGGCTTCATCGACGGGTACGCGCTCAAGGCCGCGGAACGACATGATCTTCGACGCTCGGCCCGTTTCGATGATCTTGCCATCATTGTCGAGCGCGTGGATAGCCTGATTGGTCTTTACCGACCCGGAGAAGACCAGACCAGTCAGCACGCGACCAAGAAAATTGTCGCGGTCGAGGAGCGTCACCAGGAACTTGAACGGACCATCGGGATCTGCCGAGGGGGCCGGAACGTGATCGACGATCTTCTGGAACATCGGGGTCAGCGTGCCGGAGCGGGCCTGCGGATCTTCGCTGGCATAACCATTGCGGCCCGAAGCGTAGAGCACCGGGAAATCGAGTTGCTCGTCGCTGGCTTCCAGGCTGACGAAGAGGTCGAACACTTCGTCAAGCACTTCCTGGATACGCTCGTCGGGACGGTCGACCTTGTTGACGACGACGATCGGGCGCAGGCCCAGCGCCAGCGCCTTGCCGGTCACGAACTTCGTCTGCGGCATCGCGCCTTCCGAGGAGTCGACCAGCAGGATGACGCCGTCCACCATCGAAAGGATACGCTCCACTTCGCCGCCGAAGTCGGCGTGGCCCGGCGTATCGACGATGTTGATGCGCGTGCCTTCCCACTCGATCGAAGTCGGCTTGGCAAGGATGGTGATCCCGCGTTCTTTTTCCAGGTCGTTGCTGTCCATGGCGCGCTCTTCGACGCGCTGATTGTCGCGGAAAGTGCCCGACTGACGGAACAACTGGTCAACGAGAGTGGTCTTGCCATGATCGACGTGCGCGATGATGGCGATATTACGCAGGGACATGAGATGCCTTTGGGATTTAGGGTTCCGCCGGCATGAAGCCGTTTCGGGTTCGCGGCCCCATAACGGAAACTTGCCAATCCCGCAACCGTTGCGGCAATTCGGAGCGTGAAGTGGAGCATCGAACGCATCTTCGACTGGCTTTGGCGCTGTTGGACCCTATACTCTGAACGACCGCTCTTGCGGCGCAGGTGTTTTATTCTAATATGACACCAAAGGAGATGACATGGCTTCCACTGCGACCACCACTGCCGATCCGCTGACGCTTACCCCGCCCGAGCCGGTGCCCGCCGTCGCGCCGGAAAAGGCCGTGGGGCTGGTACCTATCGACGAAGAGAAGAAGTCGAAGCTGGAGGAGAAGGTAGACGCATTCGTCGACGACTTAGTGGCGCAGGACGCGAACAGTCCTGAGTTCGGAATGCGTGTCGATCAGCTTACGAACATGGGCCGCAAGGAAATCGCAGAGGCCGCCGGCCACAGCAACCGCTTCCTCGACCGTCCAGTTCGAGCTATGGATTCCGATAATCAGGTCGGCGCGGACCTCGCTCAATTGCGCCGCACAGTCGAGGATCTCGACCCTGGCAAGCGCGGGAACCTCACCGCACCGCGCAAGCTGTTCGGCATCATCCCGTTTGGCAACAAGATGCGCAACTATTTCGACAGCTACAAAAGCGCGCAGAGTCATATCAATGGCATTCTCGGCAGCCTCGCCAGCGGCAAGGACACGCTGATCAAGGACAATGCCGCGATCGACGTCGAGCGCCAGAACATGTGGGCGACCATGGGCAAGCTGGAGCAGATGATCCACATCAGCAAGACCATGGATGCGCGGCTGGAATCAAGAGCGCTGGAACTGGACGCCACCGACCCGGCCAAGGCCAAGGCGATCCGCGACACGGCGTTGTTCTATGTCCGCCAGCGGACCCAGGACCTGCTCACGCAAATGGCAGTTACGGTGCAGGGCTATCTGGCGCTGGATCTCGTCAAGAAGAACAATGTCGAACTGGTGAAGGGCGTGGATCGCGCCAGCACGACCACGGTTGCGGCTTTGCGCACGGCGGTGACGGTGGCGCAGGCGCTGGTCGGGCAAAGGCTGGTGCTGGAGCAGATCACCGCGCTCAACACCACGACCGCCAACATGATCGATTCCACCGGCAATCTGCTGAAGACCCAGACCGCCGCGATTCATGAGCAGGCGGCGTCCAGCACGATTCCCATCGAGACGCTGCAACGCGCGTTCCAGAATATCTACGATACGATGGACAGCATCGACACCTTCAAGGCCAAGGCGCTGGAGTCGATGAAGACGACCGTCAACACGCTGTCGAACGAAGTGGAGAAGTCGAAAGGCTATATCGCACGGGCCGAGGGACAGGCACAGGCGCAGGCCAGTGGTGGCGCGGCGAACCCGTTGTTGAGTGCGATCGAGGCTTAGCCATTATGTCACCCCTACCCCCGTTCGGCCTGAGCTTGTCGAAGCCTTCTACTGAGCACTGCGAAGTAGGCTTCGCCTGCGGCTCGGCTGGCGTCCCTTCGACTGCACGCCTGCGGCAGGCGCTCAGGACGGGGTTCGACAAGCTCAGGGCGAACGGAAGGAGGATGCCGTTCTTATGAGACGCTCCGACGACATAATCGCCGATGCCGAAGCCGTGCTGAACCGCACCAGCGTCCGCTATCGCAGCCTTTCCACGCGCGCACGGCAGCGGCGCAACGCGGCGGCTATCCGCAAGTTCAAGCAGATCATCGCCGCTGTGCTGGCCATCGTCATCGGCGCGGCCGTGGTGGGCTGGTTCGTGCCTCTGGGCGCCAGCGGCGTCATGATCGTCTTCGCGCTGATCCTTGCCGCCATCCTGTTGTTTGGGATGATCCCGACTGAACGGCAAATAAAGCCGGAGAAGCTCGCGGAAACCGACTTGAAGGCCCTGCCCCTGCAGACAGAGATCTGGCTGGACAAACAGCGCAAGGCTCTGCCCGCGCCCGCCGTGCAGTTGATCGACAGCATCGGCGTGCGGCTCGAAACGCTGGCGCCCCAGCTGGCGACGCTCAATCCGCAGGAACCTGCGGCGTTGGAAGTGCGGCGGCTGTTGTCGGATCATCTGCCCGAACTCGTCACCGGCTATCAAAGCATTCCCGAACCCATGCGACGGCAGGAGCGCAACGGACGTGTTCCGGAAAAGCAGCTGATAGAGGGACTAAGCGTGATCGACAGTGAAATCGATCGCGTGACGGAGCAGCTAGCAGCGGGAAATCTCGATAGCCTGGCGACGCACAGCCGCTTTCTGGAACTCAAATATCAGGAAGCCAAGCAACTTGGCGCGCCGGAGCCTGACCAAACGGGGTCGAGGCAGTAGGACGCTTGCATTTGCTGGCCCACGTCAGGGCTGAAACATGATCCACCTGACGTTGATACTGGTCGACCTGTTTACAGGGCTGATCGAGGCCGGCGGCTGGGCACTGCTGATCGTCGGCAGCGCGATCACGGGGATATTGGGCCTTGGATGGGCAGCAGCGGCCGTATTCCGACGCCGCAGAAGCTGAAAAGATAGCTCAGGGAAAAGGGGCAAGCCATGGCCCGCCCCTCCCAGATAAAGATCAGAAGTGGAAGATCACACCGGCCATCGGACGGATGCTGTCGAGGTCGTAGGTCTCGGCCTGCAGGCGCAGACGCACGCCGCTGTTGCCGGTCAGACCACCAAGACCGATGTCCTTCGGGCCGACTTCGACGCCAACGCCATAGATCCAGTCCTTCTGGTCGCTATAGGCGCGACGGCCATTGACCCACTGATAGCCAGCCGACACGAAGATCATGCCGCTGTCGCCAGCGCGGGCACCGACGCGGCCACGAACGCCATATTCCCAGTCGATGTCATTGAAGCCCTTGGTCGCGTTACCTTCGGCACCGACGAACACTGGCCCAAGTGGGATGTTCACACCGGCGACACCGCTGACCAGCGCACCATTCAAGCGGCCGCCACGGGGCGAACCAAACTCGCTGTCGCGATCGAACGTGTGATATCCGCCAAGGACGCCTGCATAAGGCTCGATCCCGAAAGCGGGAGTGCCGTCGGGTGCGGTTTCCTGCGCCATAGCGGCGGTGGGCAGAATTGCGAGGGCCGCAGCGGCCAACAGATACTTCTTCATGTACTAACTCCAGACTTGCAACGCGCTTTGTTGTGCGGTCGCCGACTAAACTGCTGTCGGCGATTAGCGTTGCACCGCAGCGGAGATATTACGGAACTGTTGCAATCGGGCATCACTCGGGAAGCGCCTGCAGATGCGCCGCTTCTATTTATCAGCCATTGTCATAGATGTAGAAGCTGATCTTTGCTGAGGAACTGGTCCCCGGCCTTCGTAGCTGCATGACGACGTGCCCAATTGCCATGGTGCAGCGCAGCACCGGAGGGCCGCAACGGCGTCGGTTAACCGCTTTCGCGTTGTGACTCCCCAAGAGGAGGCAGCGCCCAATCGATCGGTTTTGACCCTTGCGACTTCAGAAATTCATTGGTTCGAGAGAAAGGCCGACTGCCGAAGAAACCATTATGCGCCGAAAGTGGCGAGGGGTGCACGGACTTCAGGGCCAGATGCCGCCCGCCTTTGTCGATGCTGTCGACGAAGGCCGCTTTTCGCTGGGCGTGGGCACCCCATAAGATGAATACGACAGGCTCCGGCTTCTGGTTCACCAGTCGGATGACGGCGTCAGTGAACCGTTCCCATCCCTGGCCCTTGTGGGAAGCAGCTTGCGCCATCTCGACGCTCAACACGTTGTTGAGCAATAACACGCCCTGCCGTGCCCAATGTTCAAGAAAGCCATGCCGCGGCGGCGCGATGCCGAGGTCGCTTTGAAGCTCCTTGTAGATGTTGACCAAGGACGGCGGAGTACGGACGCCGGGCTGTACGCTGAAGGCGAGGCCATGCGCCTGTCCCGGCCCGTGATAGGGATCTTGCCCCAGGATCACCACGCGTACGGCCTCGAGCGGCGTCAGATCGAGGGCGCGAAAATATTCGCTGCCCCGCGGGAAAATCCGTTTTCCAGCGGCTTTCTGCTCCAGCAGGAACGATCGGAGCGCCTCCATATAGGGTTCCGCGAACTCGCCCTTGAGAGGTGCCTTCCAGCTTTCGTGCAGTTTGATGTTGTCGGTCATGGCTCACCTGTTGAGGATACTTCAAAGCACGAGTCAGCCGCAGCGTACAAGGAGGGCTTGCCTCGCGGCGGCCATTAACTTGATCATCATCACGTCTATGTAGAAGCCTAGCTCATGACACTCACCGTCGCCTTTGCGCCTCTGCCAGAGCTTGGCGCGCTGGCACCGCGATGGCAGGCGCTGGAAGCACGCTCCGATCGAAGCAGCTTTTTCCTCGGCTGGACCTGGATCGAAAGCTGGCTTTCGACAAGCGGCGCGGCCCCGGAATTGCTGACCGTGCAATCGCATGGGATCGACGTCGCTCTCGCACTGATTGGGCGAGCAATGGTGCCGCGCCGGTTGGGCCCGGTTGCGACGCTGGCGCTGAACCAGTCCGGCATTGCCGCGCATGATCGCGGCTTCATCGAATATAATGGCCTGCTCAAGGCGGCTGATGCACCGGACGGCGTAGAGGCAACGGCAATGACGGCGCTCGAGGGTCGAAACGACTGGCGCGCGCTTCAACTTGCAGGGGTTTCATCTGGCTCGCAACTGGCCGGATATGGCAGATTTCGCAGGCGCATACGGGCGGATGTCTCGCCAGCTTACTTCGTCGATCTTGCAGCCGTGCGGGCCGCCTCGGGCGACTATCTTTCCCTGCTCAGCGCCAACAGCCGTAGCCAGATCAAGCGCTCCATCAAGGATCATGGAGCAGCAGTTGCCATCTGTATCGCATCGACGGTGGAAGCAGCGGAGGCATGGCTTGCCGAGATGCAGGAGTTGAACGCCGGTCGCCATGCCGACAATGCCTGGGACGATGCGGGATTTCGCGCCTTTGCGCGCGCCCTGACTTTGCGAGGCCTGGAAACGGGGGAAGTCGAATTGCTTCGCGTAACGGCGGGCGATCATCTGCTCGGCTACTTGTTGAATTTCATCTACGGCGGACACGCCATGAACTATCAGTCGGCTTTCACGGCACCGATCTCGGGCAAAGCGAAGCCCGGCCTCATGTGCCATGCGGCAGCGGTCGGGCGCTATGCAGATGCTGGCCTGATGCTCTACTCTCTCCTCGCCGGCAAGGACCGTTACAAGCAAAGCCTCGCCACCGGGCAGGAAGAACTGGAATGGTGGACGCTCGAACGCTTCTCGCTCCGGCTTGAAGCCGAAGCTTTCCTGCGAAAGATCCTCAGGCGCCCAGCTTCCGCATGAGCCGATAAAGCAGGCGATGAAAGCTCTGCGCTTCAGGTGCGGCGCTCACGCTTACAGTGGGCAAACCGCGGCGGCGTAGGCGCGCGTTCAGGCTGTGCAACTCGCCCTCCGCAATGCTCCGGCGCGACCGCCAAGTGATGGAGAAGCTGACCGAGACCGCGGGCCCGTTGCGAACGAAATGCGGAGCCTTCACTGGCACGACTATTCCATCGCCCGCGAGCAGTTTCACGGCCGTTCCCTTGGCCAGGAACTGTTCGTCCCAATGCAGGTTGCGATGCGCACCGCCATGAAAGCCTTCGCTCTGCTGTGGCGGCACCAGGGCCGTGTCGCCTGCCGGGAAAACCGTCATGGTCTTCTCGCCTTCGATCTGGAGGAGGATGTTGTGCTCCGGGTCCATGTGGAAAGGCGTTACGCTCTCCGGCGAGGACAGGAAGATGAAGACTTCGCGATGCAGCATCGGTCCGGTCTTACGCTCGACCATCGGCGCAAGTTCGGCAAGCGCCGCATCGAGCATCGCCCCGTACTCCAGATCGCACTCCACATTCTTGATCACAACCCAACTGCCGTTGCTGTCGATGGTGCGGATAGTCTCGCTGAGGCTCAGTCCATTGGCAGGCGTATCTTCGGGTCGGACCCCCAGTGGGAGCTTGCCAAGATTATACTCCACTTGCTCTTCTGGCATCCGTTCCGCCAATTGCGCGAGCGCCTCCCGCGAAAATAGCCGATGCCCGGCAAGCTGATGGTCGAGCTTCGTAGACTGATCCGGATAAGCCATGGCAAACGCAACGCGCGCCGCTTCTCCAAAAGCGCTCTGGATCGCGGCCGAGGAAGGGTCGATGCGGCGTTGGATGGTCATGCTTGTCATCGTCCCTTCAGGAAGGCAGCCGCGCGTTCGGCACCACCGGCAAGGGCATAGGCGCAGGCGCGTCGAACACGCGTCGCTCCATGGCCACGCAGCGCCACCCGGTACTGCGCAATGCTCCGCCGCTCACCCCAAAGGCTGTCAATCATGGGATGATCGGCCGCAGCGCAACTGTCCACCCAGTCCACAGCAGCGTCGCCCTGCACCGCATGCAGATTATCGATCTCGATCAGCACGCCTGGCGAAAAGCGGCCCAGTGTCTCATCGATCGCGATCTTGAAGGAGAAGGCGCCACGGCCATGGCGGAAGCCGACAAGCATGGCGATCGGGCGTCCATCCAGATCGAGACGGAGAAAACTCAAATGGCCCCGCGCCTGCGCTGCGGCGGTCGCGGCGCGGAAGAACGCCGAGTCCTGCGGCGAGCAGGAAAGCGCGGTGCCTTGATCGCCCTTCCAGCCCGATGCTTCGAGTGCCAGGAAGTCACTGCACCAGCGTGGCAGGTCGGCGTCATCGCCCAAGCTTCGGCTTTCGACGGTGCCGACCTCCCCTAGCCGCTTTTGCAGGCGACGGATTTCCTTGCGTTTCTTGGGCCTGACATTCGCGTCCCAGTACTCCTCCGCCGACAGGTGAGAGCGAAGCAACGCCCGATCATGGCGCCCGAGTTCGGAAAAAGGCCGCGCCTGCGCAGTGCAGACGGCTTCCAAGGCGGCGGCATTGGCGCCCGCTGCGTCGATACTGCGGAGGTGCAGGAAATTGGGCGCCCAGTCTGCTGCGTCCAGTTGCGCGAGAATACCAGCCCATGCAACTTCTTCCGCGCCCTGCCGGATAAGCGGCGCGCCGTAGAAACAGTGGTCGTGCATCCAGTTGGCGACGTTCGAGACAGGCAGGCGTCCATGGCGCGGCTCGACTGTGACAGGCATGAGGCCGATCAGCAGCGGGCCGTCGAACACTTCGATCAGACGCACATTCCGCTCGCCGCGCAGGTGATCGAGCGCCGGGCGGAGCATGTCGGGGGCATAGAAGACGTTCGCCTCTGCTGCATCTTCGGCCAACGCTGCCCAGCGCGCATCCTGTGCCTCACCCGGCCGGGTGTGCACGGGTAGGCCCAAACCGGGCTTAAGGGCAGGATCGGGCGCCATGTCCATCCTGCCGCCTCTATCGGAGAATGATTAGGGAATGACTAAGGCAGCCGGATCCGGAGCCTCATCCTCGCAAAGCGCATGCAACGATGCTTTCAGGTTTCGGCCGGGCGACGGCTTTGCGGAACCGCGCGAGATAACCGCCCGCATCGGGCCGGGCGATGACCTGCTCCAGCCGGTATCCGACCGCGGCGAATTCACATGCGAGCAGGCGCGGCGGCGTCCCATGCTGCTGGGTCGGACGATTGGCATCCACGACAATGACTTCACCATCCTTCTTCAACGCAGGATGAAGGTTCCACAGGAAGGCATAGGGCTCCGTAATTTCATGGTACATATGAACCATCAGCACGCGATCGAAGCTGTCGGCAGGCAATTTGGGATCGTCAGCCGTGCCAAGTTTCACGCTGACATTCTTCCAGTCCTCGCGGGTTACTCGCTGGCCGAGCGCGTCGATGACTTCGGGCAGAACGTCCTCCGCCAGCACGCGACCCCTTGGCCCTACCCGCTTCGCCAGCCGGACAGTGTAATATCCTTCGCCCGCGCCAATATCCGCGACCGTCATGCCACGGCGGATGCCGGCCAGATTCATGATGTCATCCGCTTCGTTCAGGCGGTCACGCGCTTCCTCGGTCGACCAGCGCGTCGACACGATCGGGGCGACGGGGCGGTCGGCCTTCGGAAAGGCCTGCGCCGAAGCGGGACGATGGGGATCGCCCGAAGTGCCGCACCCGGCCAGCAGCACCATCAAGGCGAGCAGGCCGGAGCGCGTCATCAGTCCACATCCTCGACAACGACCTTCTCGCCCGTCACTTTCTGCGACAGCGCCGCGGCCATATAGGGGTCGAGCGCGCCGTCCAGCACATCATCCGGCGCAGTCGATACGACCCCGGTGCGCAGGTCCTTCACCATCTGGTATGGCTGCAGTACATAGGATCGGATCTGATGGCCCCAGCCGATATCGGACTTCGACGCATGTTCCGCGCTCGCGGCCGCTTCGCGCCGCTGGAGTTCCGCCTCGTACATTCGCGCTTTCAGCATGTTCATGGCTTCCGCCTTGTTCTTGTGCTGGCTGCGCTGGTTCTGGCACGCGACGATGATGCCGGTCGGAATGTGCGTGATTCGGACGGCGGAGTCTGTGGTGTTGATGTGCTGTCCGCCGGCGCCCGATGCGCGATAGGTGTCGATCTTCAGATCGCCTTCGTTGACCTCTATATCGATATTGTCGTCGATCACCGGATAGACCCATACCGACGAGAAGCTGGTGTGCCGCCGGGCGGAGCTGTCATAGGGGCTGATGCGGACCAGCCGATGCACGCCGCTTTCGGTCTTGGCGTAGCCATAGGCGTTCTCGCCCTTGATCAGTAGGGTAGCGGACTTGATGCCCGCCTGTTCGCCGCCATGATAATCGACGATCTCGACCTTGTATCCGCGCCGCTCGGCCCAGCGCACGTACATGCGCTGCAGCATCTCGGCCCAGTCCTGGCTTTCGGTGCCGCCTGCGCCCGCATGGATTTCCAGATAGGTGTCGTTCGCATCGGCTTCTCCGGCGAGCAGCGCCTTCACCTTGTCCTGATCGGCGCGCTCGGCGAGGTCCTTGAGCGACTGGATCGCCTCCGTGACCATTGCCTCGTCGCCCTCGGCTTCCGCCATTTCGATGAGCTCAGCCGTATCGTTCTTCTCGCTGTCGATCGCACGCGTGGCGTTGAGCGCACTGTCCAGGCGCGTGCGTTCGCGCATGACCTCCTGCGCTTTTTTGGGGTCGTCCCACAGCGTCGGGTCCTCGACGCGCGCGTTAAGCTCATCGAGCCGGCGCAGGGCACGATCCCAGTCGAGGAATCGCCGCAAAAGGTCGAGGGCGGCGTCGATACGATCGATATGTTGCTGCGCTTCGGCGCGCATGTCAGGTCTCCAATATGTATGTCCGCTCGTTCGCTCTCAGCGCATAGCGGGCAAATTCAATATATGCCGCCTTGCTGCTGCATAAAGTCACTGTCGGTGCTGGGCCGCGATGCCGCACGGGCGGCACGTGCTGCGGCGACCTTCTCCTGCGCTTCCACTTCATCCTTGCGGATGCTGCGGCGCGGTTCCGATTCGGGCTTGAACGCTTCCCATATCACCGCTGCCTTGGGGTCATCGGTCGGCCACGCACCATAGACGCGCTTGCCCGAGCGGCGATCGATCCTCACCATGCGAATGCCCGCCGGCGCAACGAACGGCGTTTTCGGCGTCTTGGTCAGGATAGGCGCCATCGCTTGTTTCCAGATCGGCGCGGCGATCCGGCCGCCCTGCGCGTACCCGCCAAGGCTGCGCGGCTGGTCATAGCCCAGATAGACGCCTGCAACCAGATCGGGTGAGCCGCCGACGAACCACACGTTGGTCGGTCCATTGGTAGTGCCGGTCTTTCCGAACAGCGGCCTTTCGAGGTCGCGCAATACCGTTGCCGTACCACGCTGGATCACGCCTTCGGTGATATGGACCACCTGGAAGGCTGTCATCGGATTCATCAACTGCCGCCCCTCGGGCGTGAAGCGCGGCATAGCCTTGCCATCCCAATTCGGCATGTTGCAGCCCTGGCAGGCCCGCCACCGGGTTGGCCAGATGACCTTCCCGCGCCGGTCCTGAACATAATCCATGACTTTTGGCGTCAGGGACCGGCCGTGGTTGACCAGCATTGCATAGGCATTGGTGAGCTTCTCCACAGTCGTCTCGCCTGCGCCCAAAGCGAACGAGAGATAGGGCTGATAGTCGCCGATGCCCATCGTCTTGATGGTCCGGACCACACGCTCCATGCCCGTCTGCGACGCTGCGCGAACGGTCATCAGGTTGCGCGATTGCTCTACGCCCCACCGCATCGTCTGCGGCCCAGCATTCTTTCCGGAGAAGTTCTTGAAGCATTTCTGCCCCAGATTGCCGCCCTGATAGACGCAGAACGGCCCATCGACGATGATCGATGCCGGGGTCATGCCGCTGTCCAGTGCGGAGGCATAAACGAACGGTTTGATCGTGGAGCCAGGCTGCCGCAACGCCTGAGTAGCGCGGTTATATGCGGACAGTCGCGCATCGAACCCGCCCTGCATCGCGTGGATACGGCCGCTCCGCGTTTCCTCGATCACCATTCCACCGGACACTTCAGGCACGTTGCGCAAGGCCCAAGTTGAGCCATTGCGCACGACTGCAATCAAGTCGCCCGGCTTCAGCGCCTCGAAGGCCGGCCGGCCAGTCCTGCGGTAAAGAATCTGCGCTGCACCTTCGGGCAGTGTTCCGGTTTCACCACCGCTGAGGCCGATCTGCGCGCTGCTGCCATCCCTGGACAGCACGGCTGCGATCCGCCAGCCTTCGTAATCTATGCCCACGGCGCTTGCAGCCATCTCACGCTGCCAGCCATTGTCCGGGTTGATCTTGCCGACCGGTCCGGACCAGCCCTTCCCCGCCGCATAACGCTGCAACCCGGTGCGCAACGCAGCCGTCGCCAGGTCCTGCATTTCGGTGTCCATCGGCGTGCGGACCCACAGGCCCCCGGAATAGACGCTGTTCGGACCATCCTGCGCCTTTTCGCCGAAAAGCTGGATAAGGCGGCGTCGCACTTCCTCGATATAATAGCCGCCCGCGTTGCCATAAGGCGAACCGTGCGGGGCGACTGTGCCGAGCGGCTGCGCCACGGCCTCGTTGAACTGCGCGTCGTTGATGAAGCCGTTGCTGCGCATCTCGCCGAGCGCCCAGTTGCGGCGTTCCAGCGCCCGCGCCAATCCGGTCTCGCTTTCCGGGCGGTAGTTTGCGGGCCCCTTTGGCAGGATGGCAAGATAGGCCATTTCAGGCAGTTTCAGGTCCGCTACATCTTTTTCGAAATAGGCCCGCGACGCGGCCTGCACGCCATAAGCGTTCCGCCCGAGAAATATCTGGTTGAGATACAGTTCGAGGATCTGCTGCTTGGTCAGCACATTTTCGATACGCCAGGCGAGGATCATCTCCTTCACTTTGCGCGTGGGCGAATATTCGTCGCCAATCAGCAAATTCTTGGCGACTTGCTGCGTTATGGTCGATCCTCCGCGCGCACGCTGTCCTGATCCGAGCTTGCTGACGTAATCGAACACGGCTCCCGCAAATCCGGGAAAGTCGACACCGTGGTGGGAGAAGAAGGTCTTGTCCTCCGCCGCCAGATAGGCCTTGATCAGGAGCGGGGGATAATCGGCATATTGCAATTGCACGCGCCGCTCGCGAGCATAGCTGTGGACAGGTTGTCCATTCACGTCGCGCACGATCGTGGGGAGCGGCGGCTCATATTCCAGCAGCGTGGCCGCGTCAGGCAAGCCGCGGGCAAAGATCAGCCAGAACAATCCCATGGCGATAAAGATACCCAGCAGACCATAGCTGACAAAGCGGAACCAGCGCTGCGCCCAGCGTTCGCCGAACTGCTGCTTCAGGCGCGCACGAGCGCCGCCTGCATCGCGACGTGCGCGATAACTGTAGTCATCATTGTCCGGGGGGGTAGGAGCAGCCTCATCCATCGGGAAGAGGCTTTAGGGCGCTATCCCTTACAGGACAAGGGCATGCGCGCTCAGTGTCACGGCGTTGCGGCGCGGCGAGCGAAATAGATCTCGATCGCTTTTCCTACGCCGTCGGCGATTCGCCGCTGCCCGGCCGGAGAGGTCAGGAAGGCTGCGTCGATGGTGTTGCTGATATATCCGGTCTCGAACAATACCGAGGGCGTATCAGGCGCCTTCAACACAATCAGCGAGGCAAAGCGATGCGCCGTGCTGCGGAAGGGCACCATCGGCGCTGCCTCCCGCTGCAACAATCGTGCGAAACTGGTCGACTGCGCCATCGTCTCCCTTTGCGTCAGGTCGATGAGAATGGACGAAACGCCTGCGTCCTGCGCGCCGAGATCGACGCCGTTGATGATATCGGCCTTGTTTTCCCGTGCCGCCAATCGTGCCGCTTCCTGATCGGACGCCGTTTCTGAAAGCGTATAGACGGTAGCGCCCCGCGCTTGAATGTTCTCAGCCGCATCGGCATGGATGGAAATGAAGAGGTCGGCACTCAGCCGCCGCGCTATGCCGTACCGTTCCTGCAGAACAAGAAAGCGATCGTCATCGCGTGTCAGCGCTACGCGCACTTTTCCCGTCGCCAACAAACGGTCGCGGATCGCCTGCGCCACGGCTAAAGTGAGGTCTTTCTCCCGCACATTGGCCTGCGCATTGATGGCGCCGGGATCATGGCCGCCATGCCCTGCATCGATGACGACCAGCGGGCGAGTGGCGTCTCGCGGCCCTTCTACCGCAGGCAGCTTTATGCCGCGCGCGGCTGGAGGTATGGGAACGGTGATGCTGTGCATCTTGCGCGGCGGTCGTGCGTTGAAGGCCGTCTTTGCCAAATCCAAGCGGGCAGCGGGCAAACCAGCCGAAGCGGGCATCGCGATGCTTAGCGCAATATTGAGGGCAAGAGAGGCGAACATCGCCTGCTTCTGCCCATTTCTTCGCGTCGCAGTCCAGACGAAATGATCGCAGGCGGGGTGATGGCTCATGCCGGGACATTAACCATCTGTTTACCATGTTGCTGCAAAGCGGACTTGAGAAGCGTTTGTAACAAAAAGTTCTGGGTCGCCGTTGCCCCATCGTTTCTTGACTGCTACCCCTCACGTATCCCGTGAAGTCCGCACATCTGCGGCATACGCACGAGATGCTTACGAATCGCCGCCAATCGTGAAGGCGATCCAACAGGTTGACGCTGCATGAGGCATTTTTCCACGTTCCCGAACAGGCCCGAAAGGGGTCTTGGGGCGTGGACGGCTCTTGCCCGGCCCGGAAATATTCCCGGCCCTGCCGCTGCAGCAGACACGCTTACCATCGATAAACCCCGGACGATGATCCAGCTCGCGCCAATCATGGCGCGCAGGCTCCGGCCGTCCCTCACCTTTAGCGTGGTCGCCAGGTCCTTACCCGCCAGCCGCCACGCCCGGAGTATAATGAATGACACTGCGTATGATGATCGATGCGCGCCACCGGGAAGAAACCCGTGTCGCCATCGTCAAGGGAAACCGGATCGAGGAATTTGATTTCGAGTCCGCCGAGCACAAGCAGCTCAAGGGCAATATCTATCTCGCCAAGGTAACACGAGTCGAGCCGTCGCTGCAGGCGGCGTTCGTCGATTACGGCGGCAATCGGCACGGCTTCCTGGCTTTTGCCGAAATCCACCCCGATTATTACCAGATTCCGAAGGAAGATCGCGAAGCGCTGCTCCGCGAGGAACGCGAACATGCGGCCGAAGAAGCGGCATTGCGCGCCGAGGAAGACGACGAAGCTGCACTAAGTGGGGATGTCGAGGAACTGGACGCCCCTTCCGAGCACGACCATGATGACGCGCATCACGACGATGAAGTGGAAGGCGAAAGCGCCGAAGGCGGCGAACAGCCGCGCGCGAACAATCGTCGCAAGGGCGGCGATGACGCGGCCGAAGACCTGCGCCGCAAGCGCATGGCGCTCCGCCGTCGCTACAAGATCCAGGACGTCATCCGCCGCCGTCAGGTGCTGCTGGTGCAGGTCGTCAAGGAAGAACGCGGCAACAAGGGCGCGGCGCTCACCACCTATCTCTCGCTAGCGGGCCGCTATTGCGTCCTGATGCCCAACACGTCGCATGGCGGCGGCATCAGCCGGAAGATCAGCAATGCGGCCGACCGCAAGCGTTTGAAATCTATCATCGCCGAAATGCGCCTGCCATCGACCATGGGCTGCATCGTCCGCACGGCGGGTCTTGCCCGCACCAAGCCGGAAATTCGCCGCGACTTCGACTATCTCGCCCGCCTCTGGGACGAGATCCGGGAGAAAACCCTGAAGGCGTCCGCGCCCGAGCTGATCCACAACGACAGCGACCTCATCAAGCGGGCGATCCGCGATATCTACAACAAGGATATCGAGGAAGTGATCGTCGAGGGCGAGGAAGGCTATCGCGCAGCGAAGGACTTCATGAAGCTGCTGATGCCGAGCCATGCGCGGCGCGTGAAGTCCTATGCCGACACGGTGTCGCTGTTCCAGCGCTTCGGCGTCGAGGACCAGCTGGCAGCGATGTACAATCCGGTCGTGCAGTTGAAGTCGGGCGGCTATCTGGTCATCAACCCGACCGAAGCGCTTGTGTCGATCGACATCAACTCGGGCCGTTCGACGCGCGAACATGGCATCGAGCAGACCGCCGTCGCCACCAATCTTGAGGCTGCCCGCGAAATCGCGCGACAGCTGCGCCTGCGCGATATGGCCGGGCTAGTCGTCATCGACTTCATCGACATGGAAGTGAACAGCAATGTTCGCAAGGTCGAGAAGGCCATGAAGGACGCATTGAGGGACGACCGCGCCCGCATACAGGTCGGCCGCATCTCCGGCTTCGGCCTGATGGAGATGAGCCGTCAGCGCTTGCGCACGGGCGTGCTCGAAGCATCGACGCGCGAATGTCCGCATTGCGAAGGCACTGGCCTCGTCCGTACGGCGTCGTCTGCGGGTCTCTCGGCGCTACGTATGCTGGAAGAGGAAGCGGCGCAGGGTCGCGGCACGCTCATTACGCTTCGCGCCAGCCAGGAAGCAGCTTTCTACGTGCTCAACAACAAGCGCCGCGAGCTGGACGAGATCGAGACCCGTTATGGCGTGACGATCTGCATTCTTCCGGACGGCGAAGTGGAAGGCGCACGCATGTCGGTGGAGGCCAGTGGGCCGAAGCCGACGCATGTCGTCACTTTCTCGCCCATCGTCGAGGATGATGACGATGATCTTCCCGAGGAAGAGGAAGAGTTCGAAGAAGAAGCCGAACTCGAAGAAGCCGAGGAACGTGGCCCCCGCGAAGGCCGCAGCGACAATCGCGAACGTGCCGAGCGTAACGGCGAGGAAGGCGAAGGCGGCCGTCGCCGTCGCCGTCGCCGTCGCCGTCGTGGCGGTCGTCGTGACGAAGAAGGCAATGAGATCGCTGCCGATCAGTCCGAAGGCGCCGAAAGCACCGAAAGCGGCACGGAGGCCGGTGATCAGACAGAGGATGCCGATCAGGCTGAACTCACAGATGGTGGCGAAAACGCGTCGCTGATCGTCAGCGATGAGCAGGCCGAAGCCCGCCGCCGTGGACGTCGCGGTCGTCGTGGCGGTCGCCGCCGCCGTGGCGAGAATGGCGAAGGCGAAGCGCAGGCAGCTGATGGCGAGGAAAGCCCTGTGGCAGCGGAAGGTGAAGTGGAGGCAACAGGCGAAGAAGCGGCTGCTGCCGAAGCTGGACCTGCTGAGGTCGTGGCAGAAGCACCCAAGACGCGCCGTCGTCCCCGCGCCCGCAAGGCATCGGTAGAAGCGGAGGTTGCAGAAGCACCTGCCGCGGAGCCCGTCGCAGACGTTGCCGAGGTTGATGCCGCTGAGCCTGCTGCGCCCGAAGAAGCACCAAAGCCCAAGCGGACCCGCAAGAAGAAGGCCGACGCCGCACCTGAAGCCGAAGCAGTGGCTGAACCTGCTGTTGAAGCGCCAGTAGCGGAAAAGCCGAAGCGTACGCGCCGCAAGGCCGTGGCCGCTCCTGCTGCCGAGCCGACTGTCGAATCTTCGCCAGCAGAGGCGGCATCATCTGACCCGGCGCCGGAAGCGGCGCCGGTAGTCGATACGCCGCCTGCGCCTGCCCCGGAAACCGCTTCCGCGGCGGCCGATGATGCAGAAGGCGAAGAAAGCGACGGCTCGCCGCGTCGCGGCTGGTGGCAGCGCACCTTCGGAGCCTGACCCCTCGCCTGACTTGATCAAAGGGCCTTGTCCAGCCGGACAGGGCCCTTTTTTCATGTCACTGGCACGCCGTTGATCGCCCAGCCATTGAACCCGGCAGCGACTTCGCCCATAGCTGCGCCATGGCTTTCGCCCCCGCAGTCCGCTTGATGCTACGCCTCTTTGCCGCACTCTTGCTGTCTTTCGCGTTGCTGGTCCGCCCAGCCGCTGCGCAACAGGTCTTGCGCGACGCAGAAACCGAGGCACTTCTCGATGCGATTTCCGGCCCGCTCGTGCGCGCCGCCAAGATGGAGCCGCGCAATGTTCAGGTGCTCCTGATCAACGACAAGGAAATCAACGCCTTCGTCGCGGGCGGGCAATATATCTGGATTCATAGTGGCCTGATCGCCGCGGCCGACAACGTCAATCAGGTACAGGGCGTCGTTGCCCATGAGCTTGGCCATATCGACGGCGGGCATGTGATAAATTCATCGGAAGGCGCGAGAGCCGCGACCAACATCACGTTGCTCAGCCTCGTCCTGGGCGCCGCGGCGATGGCGGCTGGCGGTGGTGAAGCCGGCATGGGCATCATGGCGGCCGGGCAGCAGGCCGCGATGGGTAAATATCTCGCCTTCTCCCGGACGCAGGAAAGCTCCGCCGATCTTGCGGGCGCACGCTATCTGAGCGGTGCTGGCGTAAGCGGACAAGGCAGCCTCCAGTTCTTCAAGAAGCTGCAGAACCAGGAATATCGGCTGGCGATACCGCAGGACGATAGCTATGGGCGTACCCATCCTCTTTCCGGCGAACGCATCGCCGTGCTCACCGACGTGTATGAGAAGGACCCGGCGTGGCAAAAGCCCGTCGATCCGGTACTCGAACGTAAATTCGAGCGCGTGAAGGCGAAACTCATCGGCTTCGTATCTGACCCCGCGCAGACCCTGCGTACTTATCCCGAAAAGGACCAGTCGCTCCCCGCGCATTACGCACGCGCCTATGCCTGGCATAAAAGCGCGTATCCGGAGAAAGCTTTGTCGGAAGTCGCCGCCCTGCTGGCGGCGGAGCCGAACGACCCCTATTTTCTGGAACTCAAAGGACAGGTCCTGCTGGAAAGCGGACGCCCTGGCGAAGCCGTTGCCCCGCTTCGGCAGGCCGTTACGGGTTCGAACAATCAGCCGCTGATCGCGGTCCTGCTTGGCCATGCGCTGATCGCGACCGAGGACAGCGCGAATTTTGCCGAGGCGGAACGCGTCCTCCGCAATGCCGTGGCGCGTGACCGGGAAAACCCCTTCGCCTGGTATCAACTGGGCGTCGTCTATGAGCAACGCGGCGACATTCCTCATGCGGCGCTGGCGACCGCTGAGCGTTATTCGATGCAGGGGCAGGATGCGCTTGCCCTGCGCAGTGCCGATGCGGCCATGCAGGGCCTGAAGGAAGGCACGACCGATTGGCTGCGCGCTCAGGACATTTCGATGGTCTCGCGCGCCGCCATCGAGGCGCAGGGCAGGAAGAAACGATGAACGAAACTCCGGCAAGCCTGCGCGCGGCCCTGAAAAATGGAAAGATACAGATGATGTTGGGCGGATCGGCTTTTGTCGCGGCGGCTGCGGTTGTGGCCTTCTTCATGCAAAGCGCGGCTCCCGCCGCTCAAGTGGACAAGACGGATCGGGCCGCGATCGAAGCGATCGTGCGCGACTATATATTGGAGCATCCGGAGATACTGCCGCAAGCCATGGAGCGCCTGGCGTCGAAGCGCACGGGAGCGGTCATCGACCAGAACCGCGCAGCCATCGAAACGCCTTTTGCCGGCGCGTGGGAAGGCGCGGAAAAGGGCGACGTGACCCTCGTCGAATATTTCGATTATGCCTGCGGCTACTGCCGCGCAACTCTCCCGGAAATCGCCAAGCTGGTGGCACAGGACAAGAATTTGAAGGTCGTCTATCGCGAGTTGCCGATCCTTTCGGAACAGAGCGCCGACGCAGCCAAAGTCTCGCTTCTTGCTGCCGAAAAGGGCCAGTACATGCCGTTCCACAAGGCGCTCTATGGCGCTGGCCAAGTTTCGCGGGATACGATCTTCGCGGCCGCAGCCAAGGTCGGCATCGACCGCAAGGCTGCAGAGGCGGCGATAGTTTCGTCCAAATATAATGCCGAAGTGGAGTCCAATATCCGGATTGCCCAAACCTTGCAGGCGACCGGCACGCCTACGTTCGTCGTCGGCAATCAGGTTCTGAACGGTGCGGTTGGCTTCGATGCCCTCAAGGCTGCCGTTGCGGCGGCGCGAGGCAAATGAGCCGGTGCGGCGATCGCTCCTGATATGCCTGCTGGCGGCCGCCACCCCTGCCGCCGCGCAGGATTTACGCGATCTTTGCCCCACCCGACCGGGTCTCGGAACGCCCCCCTGCATCGTCGACAAGGGCCATGTTCTCGCTGAAGCCGCGCTCGCCGACTGGACCCGCGATCAGGACGATGCAACGCGATCCGATACGCTGAGCGCGGGTGATTTGCTTTTGCGATACGGGATCGACGCGCAGAGTGAAGTGCAATTCGGCTGGACCGCCTATGGGCACCAACGTGAGAGGGATCGGCTGACCGGCAACGTCGAGGAATCGGGTGGCACAGGCGATGTCACGCTCGCCTTCAAGCGCAGCCTCGCCCAGCCCGACGGTTCTGGCTTCTCCATTGCCGTTCAGCCCTTTGCGACCATACCGACTGGCGGCGATACGATCGGCGCGGGCGACTGGTCGGCGGGCTTGATCGTGCCATTCAGCGCGGAACTTGCCAAAGGTGTATCGCTGCAATTTTCGCCCGAAGCGGATGCGGCCGTCGACGAAGATCGCCATGGCCGCCATCTCTCCTACGGCACTGTCGCAGGCATAGGGCTGGACCTGTCGGAAAGCGTCAACGCGGCGTTGGAAATCTCCGCCTTTCGTGACGAGGATCCTTCCGGTCACAGCACAGAAGTGCTGCTTGCCGCATCGCTTGGCTGGCAGCCCAGCGATGCGTGGCAACTGGATGTCGGCAGCGCCTTCGGCATCAATGCGAGCAGCCCCGACGCCCGCCTTTACCTCGGCCTGGCGCGGCGCTTCTGATCAGCCCGCCGCTTGGCTGCGGCCCTTGAACCCTTGCGCCACGACATACCATTCGCTCGATCCCTTGCGGCTGGCAGGTGGCTTGGCATGTTTGACCGTCGTGAAGTGCTTTTTCAGGATCGTCAGCAATTCGCGATCGGTGCCCCCGGCGAACACCTTGGAGACGAAAACCCCGCCGGGTTTCAATGTCTCGATGGCGAAATGCGCAGCCGCCTCGACCAGCCCCATGGTGCGCAGATGGTCGGTCTGGGTGTGGCCGACCGTATTCGCGGCCATGTCCGACATTACCAGGTCCGGCGCATCGCCCAGTTCAGCCGTAAGAACCTCCGGAGCCTTGTCGTCCATGAAGTCCATCTGGAGCAGTGTGACGCCTTCGATCGCGTCAGTGGGCAACAGGTCGATGCCGACGACCCGCGCCTTGGGTGACAATTTCCGCACGACCTGTGCCCAGCCGCCGGGCGCGACGCCAAGGTCGATGACGTGCCGCGACTGCTTCACGAAGTGGAACTTCTCGTCCAGCTCGATCAGCTTGAAAGCGGCGCGGCTGCGCCACCCCTGCGCGCGCGCCATGTGCACATAGGGATCATTCAGTTGCCGCTCCAGCCAACGCGTCGACTGCGCCGTGCGCTTCTTGGCGGTCTTTACCCGGATATGCCCGACGCCGGTTCCTCTGGTCATGATGCAGCCCTGTGTCTCGGTACGCCGTCGCGATCCATCAACCCGCGCAATATGCCTTCGCGTATGCCGCGATCGGCCACGCCCAGCCGCTCGGCCGGCCAGATATCGAGGATGCTCTCCAGGATCGCACAGCCCGCCACCACCAGATCGGCGCGTTCCGTCCCGATGCACGGCAGCAGCCGCCGGTCGGAAATAGCCATGGCCGCCAGCCGCCCGGATATGGCGCGCATGGAAGCCGATGGCACGATCAGTCCGTCTATCGCGGCACGATCGTAGCGGGGCAACTCAAGGTGCAGGCTCGCCAATGTTGTGACGGTTCCGGATGTCCCAAGCAACCGGACCGATCCCTCGGGCTTTGGCAGCCGCGCCGCAAAGCTGCGGAACGCATCGGTCACGCGCGCGCGCATCCCCGCATAGGCGGCGAGGCGTGCCTCCGAATCTTCGGGGTCGAAGACTTCGGATTCGGTCAGCGACACCACACCCCACGGCGCGCTCTGCCAGTCCAGGATGCGCGGAGCCGGTCCTTCCGTATCCACCAGCACCAGTTCGGTCGATCCGCCACCGATGTCGAATATGAGAGCGGGGCCCTCACCCGGCTCGAGCAACGCATGACAGCCGAGCACGGCCAGCCGCGCTTCCTCTTCCGCCGTGATGATGTCCAGCGCTATGCCCGTTTCTCGGTAGACGCGGTCGATGAAGGCCGGCCCGTTGCTGGCGCGCCGACAGGCTTCGGTGGCTACGGATCGGGCGAGCGTGACATGGCGGCGACGCAACTTGTCCGCACAGATCGAGAGTGCCGCGATGGCGCGCTCGATGGCCACATCACTGATGCGCCCGCTCGCGGCGAGACCTTCACCCAAGCGCACTATCCGGGAAAAGGCGTCCACTACGATAAATCCGTCCGCCGATGGCTTTGCTATCAACAGGCGGCAGTTGTTGGTGCCCAGATCAATGGCGGCGTAGGATTTCCGGCTTGGCCAGCGACCCCCTGTGGCCGAGCGCAGGGCATCTGCCGCTGCACGCATCAAAGGCGTCGGCGGGGCTGCTGGGAGTGAAGCCGCAGGGGCGCCATTGCCCCTCTGGCCGGGGTTTGGCGAAGGCTGCGGCAACGGGCGGCTGCGCTGCACCATGGCCGATAACTCACTTTTATATTTTCCATACGCCGCGTCAGGCGTTGGTACTTGGAGAAGAGAGTAGGGTCAGATGTGCAAAAGCGCAAGTTAGGCGCACCGGCTATCTTGCCGCGCGCCGACGAGCACGTACATCTCGATCGGCTTGCATCATCCTGCTATGGCATTGACAGGCAGGAGCCCCCTGCTTATCTGCGCCTCTCCGGCGGCTAGCTGAAAAGCGAAGCGCCTCCGGGCTGATGCCCCGTCGTCTAATGGTAAGACAGCGGATTCTGACTCCGCCAATCGTGGTTCGAATCCACGCGGGGCATCCAATTTTCTTCGATTGCCATCAAGGATTGCGCTGGCGTCTCTTCGTCGAAGACGTTTCAGTACGCACACGGCGCACAAGCCTGGGCCGATCCGGTGCCCAAGCAGAGCAATGCCGGGTTCAGGTATCTACCGCGTCATCAAAGGTCATGCGCTCGCCAATGCGGCTGCGCCTCGGCCTGACTTACCCGGGTTCATCGGTCCTCAAAGGGAAGTCCGCTCTGGTCGGCGGCAGAACCCGTGAGTGTCCGCGAACCCACCTGCTTGGAGCCCTTTGTGCCAACCAGAAGGCGCGCTTCATAAGCCTTCGCCAAATCGCTGTGCGCTTTGCGAGCGTCGGCACATGCCGCTTCTGCCGCTCGCAGATGCTCTTCCGACGCTCTGCGCAGGAAGTAGGTCGTGTCGTTCTTGCCCATTGCTCCTCTTTCTTTGCCAGCCGAACTCCATCCACTTACAGGCCACTAAATCAGACCGCATTAAGCCATGTTATACAAAGGTTTAGCTTTCATGGCGCAAGGTGGCGCGGCTCTTCTCTTGGGATGTCGAGGGCATTCAGCCTGCCAAGGTATTAGCGCGGCGCAGCTTTGATCTCCTGACTGTGCAGCCAGCCTGCGCGGAGATCCGTGTGGCGCTTCAAGCTATGCTTCACTTTGGCTGCACGATCCTCGTTCGCAGATTGGAAATGACCCAACGTGCATCGAATGCCCGGACGTTGTCGGCGGGTTTGGGTCCCTTGCCCATCACGATTTCTGCCGTCGCCTCATAGCGGTCGACTGTGCGGATATCTATCGAGCGGTCCCAGAAAGGATCGCCCCAGAAGGGATCCCAGCTTCGCCAGCCCAGACCCCCGCGCCCCCAGTAGTGCCAGCGCGGCCCCCAGTAGCCGTAGGGTCCAGGGCCGAAGGGCCGGTCTGCATAAACCTGGCTGCGTTTTTCCGTGTCACGATCCGCCATGACGAACCAGTCATATCCACGGCTGACCGTAAGTTCCGCAGCGCGAAACAGCAGATAGGTCTCGACCGTTTCGCGCGAGGTCATGCTGTTGCCGGCAAAGCTGACGCGGTAACGGCTGTCTTCGATCTGCAGGTCGCTATAGCCGCCGGCTGTCGCGCTCCTGGGATCGAGTGGCTGGTAAGGGGTGGCTGTCGTACACGCGGTTAGCGTGACGGCCAGGGCAAGCGCTAATGCAGTGGCAGGGAAGGCAGTGCGCATCACGTGCTCCAGTGGGATTGCTGATGATGAACTCGCACGGCAGCCGATGGGTTCGGCCCTTGCCTCGGCAGTAGCTATACTGGATTAGGCTACAGGGCGAAGTCGGGCGGTGGATAGTATCGTCATCGGCACAGGTTGCCAGATGCGGCTGCCAACCCTTGTGAAAGATCGTGATGCTGTGGCGTGATACGGCAGGTCGCACCTGGCTTAACCAAGGAACGGCTGGCGCGGGTGCGAGTTTGCGCCTTTATCAATGATGGAGATGACGATGGCTCAGAAAGGCGCAGGTGGAAATCCCGGAGCGATAACCAAGAAAGGCGGAGACGGCGCCAAGGGCAGCACTGGAACCGGGCGCGGTGGCGGGAACACTGGCAGCCGCGAAAACAAGACCGCGACCAAGGACAAGAAACGCAGCGGTGCCGGGAGCAAGGGCGGTAGCGACTAAGATCGGGCTCGACCGTTAGAGCACGCCCCGAGCCCGGCTTGGCTAGCCGTCTGGCGACAATCCCCTTCCGCTTCTGGAAGGTGTTTATTTCCTGCCTCGACGGCCTATAGCTGCCGGCAGCGCTGGCTTGCCTGTATCGTGATCGACCCCATCCTCCCGATGGGCGTACTGGCGTGCGAGGATCGCGCACACCATGAGCTGGATCTGATGGAACATCATCAGCGGCAATATGATCATTCCCACGGTCGGTCCGGCGAACATCACGGTAGCCATGGGGAGCCCACTGGCGAGCGACTTCTTGGACCCGCAGAATTGCAGAACAATCTCATTTTCAACGGAGAAGCGCAGAATGCGGCGGCCGATATACGCGGTCGCCAACAGGGCAATCGTCAACAGCGCGCATAGGAGCAGAATGAGCACCACGAGATCCTTGGCCCTTATCTGTGTCCAGATCCCATCGATCATGCCTTGTGAGAACGCCATGTATATGATCAGCAGAATCGATCCCCGGTCTGCATAGCCTAGCACCGTCCTGTTGTGCTGAACCCATCCGCCGATCACTGGCCGCACCAGCTGGCCAGCGACGAAAGGCAGCAGCAGTTGCAAGGTGATATCGCGAAACACCGCGAAAGACAGCGCCGCGCCTTGCGCCTGCAACAGCCATCCGGCGAGGATCGGGCTGATGAACACACCCAGGAGGTTTGACGCGGAGGCGGCACAAAGTGCCGCAGCAACATTGCCGCGTGCTATCGAGGTGAATGCAATCGAGGATTGAACAGTGGATGGCAGCACACACAGGAAGAGAAAGCCGGTTACCAGCGCGACTGGCGTCCCACTGGGGAAAAGTGGTCTCAGGGCAAGACCGAGCAGCGGGAACATCGCGAAGGTACACAGCAGCACCACGATGTGAAGTTTCCACTGCAGCAGGCCATCGATTGCAGCCTGAGGTGAAAGGCGTGTACCGTAAAGGAAGAAAAGAAAGACGATGCTGGCCATTGATGCATATTTGACGAAGACGGCGGCCGTGCCCTGCGCCGGCACGACCGCGGCAATTGCCACCGTGACCAGCATCAGCCCAATATAGGGATCAAGCAGTTTAGCCATTCGACTCATCCTGTGCCGATCTCTGTCAAAATGGCTCCCTTCAAGCAAAACTCCTGTCTAAGCGAGGCAATGATTGGCGTTGTCACGCGGCATCTTGGCCAGCATATCCATCGTGCGGTAAGGCCCGACAAGCTGGTCGATACGCCGATCGAGTTCGCAGCGACAAGCATGGAGTGGCACTCTTGCAGCTCTATCCGTTCGTCGGATGGGGAACAATGCAGGAGAGTGGATCAGTTACAAGGATCGCGCATCCGCCGCGGAAGATTTAACAGGTCGCGGAAAAAGGCTCTTCACCTGACCGTGTTGGCATGATTCAATGCCCTAAGCGAGATTTGAGGGGATTGCG
>NZ_JARYGI010000040.1:0-30919 GCF_033795625.1 Sphingobium sp.
TGAAATCCGTCATCGTTCCGTCCGTCCAATCTCCGCCAAGCATGCTCAAGCTTCACGATTTTTGCAACAGAGCCCTTATCGGCATAGAGCGCGGCCACGTCGCGATGGAATAGATACTGGATGGCCAGGAAGTCCTTGTAGCGCTCGAGGCTGGCGAAAGATGACGCCGACATGATCGAGCGATCGACGCCCTCATGGACGGTGCTCGTGAGCGCCTTCAGCCGCTTGGCGCGGCTCGGATCTTCAACGGGGCGTGCGGAAGTGGTCACGGTCATGGTCAATCCCTCTTTCGTATGATTGTGGAATGGAAGCGGTGCGGGGTGGCGCAAATCTTTGGGCTGCAACGACTCTTTGGATCGGCCCCCGGTGAGGGAGTGAAGCTCGGCCTGGGGGACGAAGACTGAGACGGATCGCCGACAGTTATGAGAGCTTTGGAGGCAATGGCGGTTGATGGGCCTTTGCCTCCTCCACCCGCTTCGCCATCATGGGGGAACGGTGGCGAGAGTTGCAGAGGATCAAAGGCGGTAATCCCGCGCTGACCGGCGCGGCGGTCTTCCGCGCGGTGGCAGCAAATCGTTTCGGGTGGATCAGAAGGCACGGCTCAGCCTCACGCTGGCGATCGTGCGCTTGTAAGAATAGAGCCAGTCGATGTTGCTCTCGACGCGGTTATGCTGGACTACGACCTCAGGTGTCAGCGCTGCGAACTTCAGAATCGGGAAGCGCGCGATAACGGTGGCGTTGAACTGGTCGTCGCTGCGCTGTGCCTCGAACAACTCACTATAAGCGCGGAAATCGCGGCGCCTATAGGAACCGATCACCATGATGCTTGCGCTCTGGCCGAATGCCTTGTTGACGCCAAGCCGGGCACCCCATTGATGATAGGAATCAACAGACAAAGGTGCATCTTTGGCGGAGAAGTCCAGGCCTGCAAAAAGCGTCCAGTTCCTTGCCGGGACGTACCACGTCGTCAGGCCGATATCGGTAAGCGGGCCATCCTGCGATTGATAGCCTGCCAACAAGTAGTCGAATTTCCGGTGGTTGGCTTCCAGTCTCGCCATTACCTTGGACGAAAAGATATGTGTCCATTCAGCGTTGAGGCCCCAGGCACGATAGAGTGTGGAAGAGCCAAGCGTGCCCAGATCAAAAGAAGGCGAGATCGCCAAGCCATCCCGAGCGGTCTGATAGTCATAGCCCAATCGCGTGATTATCGTGGCCTGTGAAAAATCATGATGCTCGGGATAAATATCCCCGAAGAAAATCGTTCGGCCTCGCAGCCCGCTATGCCCGCCCAGGGCTATCCTGCGGTTGATGCCGCCCTCGAACGAGATACCGGCCGCTTTGATTGCGTCGGGAACCTTGCGCTCTATGAGGCATGCTCCATCGGTGTTCGCTAACAGGCACGTTGAAGCGTCCCGGGTTTTCCGGAGGCAGTATGGTTTGGGTCAGGCAACCATATCGAGGGTCTCTATGGCTGCATAGTAGTTTGCCTCGGCCTCGGCAGGAGGAATATAGCCGATGGGGCCGAAGAGGCGATGGTGGTTGAACCAGTGGACCCAGCGCAGGGTGGCCATTTCGACGGCTGATGCGCTCGGCCAGGAGCGCTGGCGCCAGATCACCTCGGCCTTGTAGAGCCCGTTGATCGTCTCGGCCAATGCGTTGTCATATGAATCGCCGACGCTGCCGACAGAGGGGACGAGGTTGGCCTCGGCAAGGCGCTGGGTATAGGCCATGGCAAGATATTGAACGCCCCTGTCGCTGTGATGGACCAAGCCATCATCAGGCCCGGGCCTGCGTGCCTGGATTGCCTGCTCCAGAGCGTCCAGCACGAAGCCGGCGGTGGCGCTGCTGCTAACCTTCCAGCCCACGATGCGTCGGGCATAGGCGTCGATCACGAAGGCCACGTAGACGAAACCAGCCCACGTGTGGACGTAGGTGAAATCGACCACCCACAAGGCGTTGGGCCGGGCGACGCGAAACTCCCGGTTGACCTTGTCGAGCGGGCATGGCGCTTTGGGATTGCTCACCGTCGTGATCGTCTTCTTTCCGCGACGAACGCCTGCCAGGCCCATGACGCGCATCAAGCGCTCCACGGTGCATTTGGCAACCGCAATGCCCTCGCGTCGCAATTGGTGCCAGACTTTGCGCGAGCCATAGACACCGTAGTTGGCATCGTGGACGCGCTTGATCTGCTCAAGCATCGCCTCGTCGCTGCGAGCACGCGCCGGACGCCTGCCGGGGTCGGCAAGGCGTGAGGCGTGTTCATGATAGGAGGACGGGGCAATTGCCAGTTCTCGGCAGATTGGCTCGATACCCAGGTCCTCGCGATGAGCGTCGATGAACGACATCATCATTTGCCGTGGCGGTCGAGCTCCGCCATCGCAAAATACGCCGACGCCTTGCGCAGGATCTCGTTGGCCCGCCGCAGTTCCTTAACCTCCCGTTCCAGCAGTTTGAGCCTGGCCTTGTCATCGGCCGCCTGCGCCGCTGGCGCCGTTCGTCGGCTCGCCTCCTCACGGCACCAGCGGCGCAGCGTCTCGGCTGTGCATCCGATCTTCTGGGCGATCGAGGTCATCGCCTCCCACTCCGAGCCGTAGTCGGCACGATGCTCGCCAACCATGCGCACAGCGCGATCGCGCACCTCAGGCGAAAACTTATTCCGGGTCTTGCTCATAACCGTAGCTCCTTCTCACATATAGGAGCCTCCGGAAAACCCGGGACGCTTCACGTATAGCTTGCAGACGACTGGTTTACGTTATCGCTGTAGCTGGGGCCCAAGGCGAGGTTGACTTGCCATCCCTGCCGTTTCTTCAGTGCGCCAAGAAAGGCGTCGACATTTCGCAACACCCCTTGAGCCTGCTCGCCGCCATCAGCCAATTGGTCGCGGATCGCCTGGAAAGCTCGTTTCGCATCTCGATCCTTCCGGTTCTCGAACAGCACCCTTCCCAGTTCAAGTTGGCCGGGGAGAAAGGTCGAATTCAGTTTCAGGAGCGCTCGATACTCGCGTTCGGCTTCGGCCAGATCGCCGCCGGCACGGGCCAGTCCCCCTTTTGCGTAATGGACGAGCATCGGATCGTGATCCGGCAATAGCTCATAGGTGGCAAGAAAGCGGCGAACGTCCGCCCATTGCCGTCGCCCGACTGAAATATAGAGTGCCTTTCCTATATCATCGACATTGTTGCCGACAGCATAGGTTTTGCCGTCGATGACGAGAGAATCGGGCGCATCGGTTCCATCAATGCCTTCCAGTCCCTTTTCTTCCTGTCGGGCGCGTTGCTGGTCGAGCTGCTGGTCGAGCCGAAGCCGAGTGTCCTGCCCATTCTCGATCTGCGCAGAAGCCGGCGTTGCCATGCTCACTGAAGCAAACAGGATGATCGCCCCGGCGGGGACGATTTGTGCAGAGCAATTCCGGAGGGACATGGCGATGGAACATATCCTGAGCATCAATGAGACAATGAACAAAAGGACAGGGCCCGCTCGATGGCGAACCCTGTCCCATCAGGTGCAATCCGCGTTACGGCGTGGTGCGGGTTCCGCCGAAGGCGGTATCGTACACGGTGTTGGTGAAGGTCACATAACCGGCCAGCGCATCGACATTGGAGCCGTAGAACTGGCCCGTCACGGCGCCGCTGGAGGCGAGAGTGCCCGCTCCGGACGCGACCGATCCGCCATTGCCGCTGAACGTCGCATTGGTAATCGTGGCCGTGCCGATATCCACGGTATAGCTACCGTTGGTAACGTCGCCGCTGATGCTTCCGCCGCCGAGACCATCGAAGTTCGCGGTGAACTCACCGCTCAAGAGACCGTTGGTGGCATAGTTGCCGATGCCATTGACGGCATATTTCACTTCACCGGACTGGAGCAGCGCTTCCACATTGGTGGTCGCATCGGAACCGCCAAAATAGACGGTGTGACTGCTGCCCGAGGCGTCCCCTGCCTGCGACCATTCGCCAAACCACACATCATTGGAGCCGGCTTGCCCGAAGTCGAAGCGGCCATATTGGCTGTGATCGGTTTCCGCCTCGGTGGTGTTGATGAAGGTCGTGACGGTATTGTTGCCCAGGATGTTTTTCAGACCCTGGAAATCGATGTACTGACCGTTCGTGCTCGGAACACTAATCCCGACGCGGCCTGGAACGTGAACCGGGTTAGCATTCACCGTGCTCACGTCGATGTCGACCAGGGTTGGCTTGCTGACGCCCGAGGTGATGTCGGCCGAGACGAGCTGGGCCTGGGCCGTGCCGGCCAAGGCAACGGAAAGCGCCATGGTGCCGACAAATGCCTTGAGATGTACGAACTTCATTCTACTTCTCCTGCGTGTTGGAGCGCTCGATCATCGAGCGCATTCATCCAGGGTCGCCGCTGTCAGCCCGTTTTTCAGATGGTGGATGCGGTGGCGGCCCTGAATCTCGGGTCAGAACCTCCCGGTCAGGCTCATGCGCACCGTCCGACCAGGGGCGGGCAGCATCGAGCGCGAGAGAGGGTCCATGTAATAACGGTCGTTGAGATTGGTGCCGGACAGTTCGGCGGTGAACCGCTCGTTGATCCGGAACCGGGCATAAGCGTCGAAGGTGATGATCTCACCCCAGGTATAGGGAATATTGAGCGCGCACGCTCCGACGCAGCCGCCCTCCTGATTCAAATCGGTGAACTGCGCCAACTGCGGATTGTCATAGCCGCTATACCATATAAGGCGGCCGCCCAGTTCCAGGCGCTTATCGAAGAAGCGGCCGCCGACCGACCAGTTTACTGTGTCCTCCGGCGTAGCCTGAGTGAGAAGAAATCCGGCAACAAATCCATATTTGACGCAATTGGGTACGCGGCCAAAATCCTCGTCCATCGTCGTTGCCAGGCTTTCATCGCAAGCCTGGTTCTTGGTCATATGACCCGCGCTAATGTCCGTAAAGAAATGGCCATTGTCAAAGCGTACCTGTAGTTCGAACCCCGCGATTACCTGCTTGTCGAGATTGCTGAACATTAGGTTCGTATCTCGCTCAATCAGATCATGAGTGGTATTTTGGTACCAGGTTAGCTTGACGTCCGCACGCTGATCGGGCCCGTTAAGGCGGAAGAGCGGCCGCAAATCCTGAATGAAAGCAGCTTCCCAGGATTTGATGCGCTCTGGCTTTAGATCAGCCGTGGGATTGATCGATGCCGAGAAACCGATCGTGCTCTCAAACATGCTGGGGAAGCGCAGGGCCTGGGCATAGCGGACATAGGCACGGCTGCTGTCGCTCAGATAAAGGGTGGCCGAGGCCGACGGCGCCCAGCCATGACCCGATTTGCGTTTGGCTTCGGTTAACGAAACATTCCCCCTCACCGGGTTTGCATAGCAGCTGCCTGCGACATAGTTGGAAAGTGTCGCCAGCGACCCATTGAGACAGACATTGCTCGCACGGCTGTAATTGCCGCTGGCATCTGGCTCCCATGTCCCGGTGTTTGTTATCGTGAAAGGCACCGGATTGGCCTCGTAAGCGGCAACGTCTCTAGCGAGCTGTCGACTTACTATTGTGTTGACAAGTTCGTCTGAAACCCCCTGGTTTGCCCACGCGGCAAATAATTGTGCACGACGGTATTCTGTATAGGCTTCGACGCCTGTCTCGGTAGTTTGATAGGACGTGGCATACGAAGTTGTGACAAGCTGGCTGATCGAACCATTATTATACTCGATCAGCTTCGGCAGAAAATCATCCTTGGCCCAATAGCCAGAATAAGCGAGGCCGGCATTGAGCTTGAGGAATTTTACGGGCTTCCATTCGCCGCTCAGGTTGATGCGATACTCCTCACGGCGTCCCGCGCGCGGATACTGCCGAAAACCATTTGCTACGACTGGCGTATATTCATCGTCGGAGCGCAGCTTCTCATGCTGCCAGTTTGCGTCGAGCAGAAGGTTCAGCTTCGAGGAGAGATTGAACTGGTTGCTCGCGGAAAAGCCAAATCGATCATTGCGGGCCTTCATCAGCGCACTGTCGATAATGATCGGATCGCCCGTGGATGCCGAATTGGGAAATCCACCCGCGCTATAGGTATTGCTCACCGTATCGGTCAGCCATGCAGTTGCCTTGAGATCGATCCAGCGGCTGTCGGGCTGCCACTTATATTCGGCGTTATAAGCCTGGGCATGGACCTTGCTCAGGGGCCATTGGACGTTACCAAAATTGGTCCCGTCCGTCGTCATGATCCGCGAAGGCATGATCTCGCCAAATTTTGACCGGGTGTCGCGGAAGCCGACTTGCAACGCCTGATCGTCATCGATGTGCCACGTTGCCTTGAGCAGGACGGACTCCAACTCACTCGATGTGTTGGGAACCTCGTTGCCGGGTTCGTAATGCAAGCCCAATATCCGGACATAAGTGTCCGAATTTTGTGGCAACCCCTCCTGCTGATAATAGCTGGCGCTATTTTTCCCGGAGAAATAGTTGCCGCGCTCACGGAATGCGTAGGCGCCAAATAGCTCGAAATCGCCAACGCGGCCTGCTGCGGCGATGCGGATTGCACGGTCGCCAGCGGAGAAGGATTCGTTATCGTCGGCGGTCCTTAGGTTTACGCGCAGCGAGGCATCACAATAAGGATAAGTGGGCGAGCCGCTCGCGGAGCAGAGGAAGCCAGGGACGGTCGTGTAATCCTGTCCGGTAAGCAGCGTCGGCAGGCGCGGGTTTGTGGAATTGTTGCCGCCTTCCAGCTTCATCTCGATCCCGAAGGTCTGGCCGGGCTTCAGAATGTCGGCGGCATCAAGTGTGTTGACAACCACGGCGCCGCCCGTCGAGCCGTTGACCCCGCGCGTGGAAACCGGACCCTTGAGAACCTGTAGGCCTGAAATCAGGCTGGGATCGATATAGCTGCGATTGCTCGCCCCGTTATAGCCGCGCCAGACCGTCAGTGCCTGCTCCGTGCCGTCGATGATGACCGGCACGCGACCAGGCCCCTGGGTGCCGCGAATGCTGGGATCGATCGCGCCCCCATTGCGCGCGTCGCCGCTGAACACGTTGACCATGCCCTTGAGCACATCAGCGGTGTTCGTGCCCCTGTAGCGCTCGATTTCCTCCCGGCTTGCGAAGGCTGAGGAAATGTCCTGATCGTAAACCTCATCCTTGCGGCGAGCATCTCGCTCGGCGCCTGTTTCATTCTCCCGCGCCGTGCGTTCGCCTTCAACCTGAAGCGGCCCGAGTGTCACGGCGCCGCCATCGACCGCGGCTTGCTGCGCGCGCGCCAGGGTGAAGACCCGTGCGCTGGTCTGCCTGAAGGTTACGCCAGACTCCGCGAGCAGGAGTGACAAGGCATCGGCTGTGTCATAGCTGCCTTTGAGGCCGGGGCTGGTCGCATACTGGGTAAGCGGCGCGTCATAGATCAGTTCGACCTTGGCCTGGCGCGCGAACTGGTTGAGGGCGGTGGAAAGCGGTCCCGCAGGAATATCATAGCTGGCCGCCTCCTGCGCAGAGGCAGGCATGGCCCCGCCGAAAGCGGCAATGGATAGCGTCGTTGTCGCCAGCCAGGCACACACCAGATTGCGGTTGGTGCGGTATCTGGAACTCGAAATCACCAAAACTTCCCCCGTCGTAAAAATGGGAGGCTCGCTTATCGCTAATGCGAATGCCTCTCATCTGTATGACGAGCGGGGTTGCCGGAACGGGACTGTCGTGGATGAATTTTTTCCCGGGCCGCTGAAATTAGGAGAATATGAAGATAAGTCGGCCGGTGATCTGGACCGAGCGGAGGCCCAGCGACCTTTGCAATTTCGCGAACGAACTGACCGGATCATCGATGCTGAACACGCCGCTCACCCGTCGGCTTTGCACTTCGGCGCCGATCAGACGGACATAGCCGGGATGATAGCGCCCCAACTCAGCGACGACTTCGGAGAGCGGGCGGTTCTCGAATACCAGAACGCCCTGCGTCCACGCTTCGGCATCGGCGGCGTTGACCCGCAGAGCTGTGCCCAGACCACGACCGGGGCCATAAAGGAGGCTCTGGCCTTCTCCGATCCGGGCTTGCGCCGTCTGCCCCTCTGGATAGGCGACGCGGACGCTATGCTCCGTGACGGTGACACGGGTGTCTTCGCCCAGGTCGCGCACTAGAAAGCGCGTGCCGAGCGCAGTCGTGCTACCGCCGGCCGCCTCGACGGTGAAGGGGCGCAAGGGATTGGCCGCAACGGTGAACGAAGCCTCCCCCTTCAGCAGCCGGATCACCCGTCGATCAGCGCGATAGTCGAAGGTAATGGCGCTCGCGGTGTTGAGATGCACGCGCGAGCCGTCGGGCAAGGCCACCGTGCGCCGCTCCCCGGTTGCCGTCATGGCGTCGGATCGCAGGCGCGTGGGCCAATCCTGAACCCCGCCGACAACCAGCATGGCGAGGCTGGCCGCGACCGCGACGGGAACCCAGCGGCGGGGTTTTCCCTGCCGCTGTCGCCGCCAGGAAAGGCGGCGGTGGCTATGTCGCGGCGGCGCAAGCGATGCCCTGACATCCGGCGCCGCCTGCACGCCGCCAAGGTCCGCCCACACTGCCTCCATTTCCGCGAAGGCGCGGGCATGGCGGGGGTCGGCCGCCAGCCATGCGGCCAACTCCCGCTCGTCGTCCAACAAGCCGCTGTCGCGATCGGCGAACCAGCGTGCAGCTTCGTCGGCAATCGTCTTCGGTATGGGCTGCTCAGCCGACACTATCCTGTTATTCCCCTTATCACGCGCGGATGGAATCCGAAGCGTGCGGTCTCTCTTATCTCTATGACGCTTGGAATACGTGGAACGGGACTTTCCTGCGCGAAATATTGTCACTCAGGCATCGGATGTGCTCTGCATCCGCTCGTGGCAGTGGCGAACCGCTATCCGAACATGCTTGGCAACTGCATTGAGCGTGATGCCAAGCCGCGCTGCCACCTCGTTCGCCGGCAGGCCGTCGATGCGGCGGAGCGTGAAAACCTGCCGGCAGCGCAGCGGTAATTCCTCCAGTGCGGCTTCGAGTTGCCGCACGCGCTCCTGATCCATCATCTGCCTCTCGGCCGAGGGCTGATCGTCGGCCACATCCTCGGGCAGATCGCCCATCTCGAAGATCGCGCCGTGCCGGCGATCACTGCGGGCCTGGTCGGTCGCGAGATTCGCGGCGAGTCGGTAAAGAAACGCCCGCTTGTTGACGATAGGCGGGTTATCTTCGACGCGCTGGACGCGAAACCACAGGCTTTGCGTCACGTCTTCGGCCGCCAGCGCATCGCCGACAATGCGCTGGGCGAGCCGCAACAGAGACGGCCGTTCGCGCAGCAGCAGGCGCGTCAGAGCAACGGAATTGGTCGACATGGCCCGCCCTCATAGCTCAACTTGAGAATGGCTCGCAATAACTCGTGTTGAGCGAATGCGCGAAATACTCTACCGTTGCGTGCAAGGCAGGCAGCACATGGCAAAAGCGAAGACCCTTACCATTCGATCTCGCCGCGAGCGGCCTTCAGTGTTGTTTGATCGCCATCGCAGCGAAATCCGCGCGATCGTGGAGCGCCACAAGGGTAGCAACCCGCGTGTTTTTGGCTCGGTGGCACGCGGCGACGACAAGCCGGGGAGCGATCTGGACCTTCTGGTCGATCACAAGCCGGGAAACATCATGTCGCTGTTCGACCTGTCTGCCATCAATTGTGAGATCGAGGATTTGCTGGGGCTGCCGGTACAGGTGCTGACGCCGGCGTCGCTGGCGCCGAACATTCGTGTTGTCGCGGAACGCGAGGCGCGCACTGTATGAAGCCCGAGAGGGCCGGTGAATATGTCGGCCATATGATCGCTGCGATTGACCGGATCGCGACCTATCTCGACGGCCTGGACCGTGAAACCTTTCTCCATAGCCCGATGGCGCAGGATGCAGTGATCCGTAATTTCGAGATTATCGGGGAGGCGGCGCGCAACGTCGAGCGGCATGCGCCGGATATAGTCGCGGCCAATCCCGAAATTCCCTGGCGCTATGCCAAGGGTATGCGCAACCATCTCATGCACGGCTATTTCAACGTCGATCTCGAAGCGGTGTGGGCGACCGCGCAGAACGATCTACCCGCCATGCGCGCCCAGCTCGTCACCATCGTTGAGGCGCAGCGATGATCGAACAGGAACTACAGGTTCCGCTCACGAAGGCCATGCTGGCGCACTACTCGTCGAAATGCCCCAGAGGCGAGAGAACGCCGGACAGGCGTGACCACATCGACAGGAAGTCGGCCTTCAGCCGCTTCCAGGCTTCTGGTGCCATTATGTCGGTCTCGTTGCTGTCGTCTACGCGGTAAAACTGCATGATGGCCGCTTCGGCGGCCTCCTGGTGGCTAGCCAGCCATGCCTCCATCTCGCGCGCCACCTCACGCTGATCGGGGCTCAGTTGCCGTGGATTGACGTAGGTTTTGACGACGAAATTGGAACTGATGCCGTAGGGGATGGTCCGCTGCTGCATGCAGTACCGGTTGAACGTGACAAGGCCACCGGAATTTTCGGGCCTTGGGCTTGCCTGAAACCCGCCAAGCAGGAGACCATCCGCGAAGGGGATCGCCAGAGTTGATCCTTCTGCTGCCGCGCCACGTGTGTTCAGGACCATGGATGGCAAAATGAAAGTACTTGCGAGGCGGCGGGCGATCGCCCGCACAGCCGCCTCATGTTCTTCGCCGCCTCGCACGAGGTAGCGACGCGCCGCATGTTCCCAAAAGCAAAGGGGAGTCTCACGCAACCGCATCGTGACCGCGCGCTGATCCAGCATGGCCGAAAATACGCATAGCCGCATGATGCGGTCCTTGGGTGTGGTTCCAGCAACAAGCGGTTGCGGCACGGCCTCAACGAGATAGTGAACGATATCATATCGGATTGCGTTCGGCCGCGCCTTGCTGGATGCCCGGTGCGCTCTGCTGGAAAGCACAGAACTCAAGGCGCATCCGGCTTTCTTGTCGATCTCGCCAGCAAGGAGATTCAAGGATGATGCCGACAGGCGTCGCCGCCCCCTGAAACGATCTGCGACCATCTTCCCCAATTCGTCAGGGATATGGCGAATTTGCTGATGAGCCGCGCTGATCTGCTGCGCCTCCTGGCGAACGAAGCCACGCGCCAACGAAGCGTCCATATGGTTTGATCGCTGCCGACTTTCCTCGTTTGCGTGCGCTTGCTCCATGATGGAAAAGGTAACAGACACCTTTTGCGAATCAATCTCAAATGCCGCCAGCTTCCCGACACCCCACCGGGCTCCATGAAACCCTTGCGAACGAGATAGACATTTCCGACTACGCGGGGGTCGGAACTACTTCCAGCTCCGGCCCCGAATGATCAGGCCACTCAAGCAACTTTTCGCTCTGTCTGCACGACAATATGCTGCAACAGCTTATCGGCGCGCGCGTTCTACGGGGGGGGCGCCTGAGAGCGCAGCAAACCGCCCGGTGCAGGTCGATTTCGCGGCAGGGCGAGAGGGGGCACGCTACGCCCGGTTCAATTTTTACGCAGGGCTACCATGCGGAGACCTTCATGCCGTCCGGCCCCCGCAATCAGTCCGGCCTTCTCGAGCGTGGCGGCGGCCTGCGAGGCGGTGCGTTTGGTCACGCCGAGCGTGCGGGCGATCTCGGCGCGGGTGAGGGGGCCGAGCCCGGCGAGCAGCAGCCAGGCATCGCGTGCGCGCGAGGAGCGGTTGACCTTCGCCAATCGCGCCTTGCCGAGGTCCACGGCGGCGTGGGCAGCGATGATGTCGGTGCGCGCGGCGGTAGCGCCGGTGAGCAGGGCCTCGGCGAGGATCGCCGGGACCGCGCGTTCGCGCAGCGACTGGAACGCCTCGCGCGGGACCAGGCCGGCAAGCGCGAGCGGTGCTGCACCGAGGGCGAACAGCTGCGGGCGCAGGGCGGCGGCGAGTGAACCGGCCCAGGCGCCGCCGCGCGCAGGCGGGCGGCTGAAGGCGCGCCCGGCGGTGATGTACGTTTCCGAGCCGCCTTCGAGGAATGCGGTTTCGTGTTCGGTGAGCTGCGCCACGAGCGCGACCAGCGCCGCCAGCGGATCCTCGCTCGGCAGCAGCGCATCGAGCCGGTCGAGCGCGGTATCGGCGATCGCGTAGGCGTGCGCGAAGGTTTCGGGAACGCCCTTGGCGGCGAGCACGCTGCGGGCCGCCTCGGCGAGTGGTGGCGCGGCGCGGCGGGCGATCCACGACAGGAAGGCGTCGCGCTCGGCGGCGTAAGGACTGCGCACCAGCTCGCCGGCGTCCAGCCCCGGGTCGTGATCGGGGCCTGTGTTTTCAAACGGATAGGCGCGAACATGGTGCGCCCACAGGCGGCGCAGCGAGCGGCGGGCAAGGAGGGTGGCCTCGGGTTCTGACAGGAACGGCAGCGCGCCGTCGATGCGGGCGAGTTCGAGTTGCCAGGGGCGAGGCGCGGGTGTCACGCGGGATAAAGTATAGGAAAATGCAAGAAGGTAAACTCTGCTTGTACACCCGATAGACTGTCCGATAAGTGTCCTTATCGGACATATTATCGTAGTAATTGCAACGAGCGAAGCATGCCAACCTCACGTCACGATGCTAACGCAATCTTGTTCGGTTGAGGACACGTTAAGCATTGCCGGCAGCGTCGCAGCATTTCAAGACTGCATAGTCTACGTGCCTTAATCCGTCGTCGCCAAGGTTGAGAACGCGCGAGGATACATGCCATGTTCAGTGCGACAGCAGAAGCCGTGTGATGCCCTCACGCAAAGGCTGCTAGCATGCCTGCCGAGGCCAGCAGGCATCCCGCTAGTGCAGGATGCGAGCGGCGCCCGCAAAAGAAGGCTGGCTTACCCGGCCTCGAGCGCTCTTGCACGCTCCATGACCTTCGCGCCCAAGTTGGCGTGTTTGAATAAGCGCGCGGCGTTGCCGCCAAGTACCGCCACAAAGTCATCGCGGGTACAATCAGGATGCTGGGCCATCATGCGGTCGACGACCTCACGCGAAAAAGGAAATGTCCCTTCCGAGTGGGGATAATCGGTCGCGAAGAGCAGTGCTCCGATCCCGACCCCGTGCCGCGTCACGAGCGACCCTGTGTCGTTCTGCAACGCGCAGTGGACCTGATCGCGCACGATCTCGCTTGGGAGACGGCTGAGCTTCGGATTGATGACGGGCGCGTGCCCCTTGTACACCTCGTCCATCCGTTCCGCGAGGCCATATAGCCATCCGGCACTGTGTTCGGCGAACAGGATATGCGACTTCGGATTGCGGTCGAGGACGCCCCCGGCGACCAGTTGCGTAATGATGTCGACGGCATCATTCATCTGGCGCGTGTAGTTGTACAACGCCCCGCCAGGGCCTTTAAGTGCCCGTAAGGTTATGTCGCCGACGCCGGTATGGAAGACTAGCGGAATATCGTTCTCTCCGGCGAACGCGAAGATCGGGTCCCATAGCGGATCGTTGTAGTTGTTCATGCCCTCCCACAGACAAAAGGCGGCATAACCCTTGGCCGCGGCTCGTTGACACTCGGCGAGCGCGAGATCAAAGTCGATGCACGGGATCATTGCCGCCGGGATCAGCCGGTTACGGGCCGCCGCAGTGAAGTCCCATGCCCAGTCGTTATAGATCCGGCACGCCTCCGCCTGCGCAGCCGGGTCGGCGATGCGGGGCAACATGAGGCCGAGCGAAGGAAAGACGAGTTCGGCATCGACGCCGTCGCGATCCATGTCGGCGAGTCGCAGATCCACATCGCGTGCACCTCGCCGCTTGGTATCGACCGCGCAATCGCTAACGAAATTCTCCTCCGCGTCGATGCAGGAGCGATCCGGCGCCGTCGTCGGCCCGGCATCCCCCTGCCCGGTCTTATGGCTGTGAAAATCGGTCTGGATTTTAAGAATGACCTGACTGCCGATTTTTGTGATGCGCAGGCCATCGATTGCCTCGCCTTGGATTACGTAGTCAAGCATGGCTGCCGGCATGTTTTTCACGAACAGGTCGGCGGGTTCGGCGATGTGCGCGTCGCAACTGAAAACAAAAGGGCGCATTTTTTCTCTCCTGGCTTAGGCTGTCCCTGCCTCTCTTAAGGCAACACAGGCTGTGCTTTCCCAAAGTGGCGGCGCCAAAGAATGATCAGGATCAAAATATGGGCAAAAATTAGCCGAACTTACCGAGGAGAGCTCAAAGCATAATGCGTAGTTTAGTCGCTTGGGATCATATATGGTCGGTCATGTGCATCTGCGCCGCGGTCGCCCCCGATCAGATGCCGGAGGAGAATAGGGTAGATTGATCGTCGCGAAGCCGTCTTTCGCGGATCGGCTGGCACTAATAGGTTTGGAGGCTAACCGAGACGATTTGATTGCTCACAGAAGCGGGGCGGCGGCAAGGCTTGCTCTGACTAAGCGGCACCCTTTAAAGTTTGAGACTCAGAAAGGAGAAGTACTGCTTCAAACCAGTCGCACTTCGCGCCTTGCATGACTCAGCGGCCTGGCTCGGAAAGCGGCCACTTGACCGTCTTGCCAACGGCGGTTTCAGACGCAGCATGCCGTCACCAGCCAAAACGCTGCGAATGATGAAGAGCAGGACCGAGGGCCCTTGGCGACGGTCAGTGCCCAACGCCCAGTCCAATGAAAGTTGCCACGAACCCGATGTCATTAGAGTTACAGCGTGAAGCTCGACGTCGAGCAGCCCGAGCCGCCGGCTCGACCAGCTCCAGTCCGTTGGCCATGGCGGGAGAACTATCAGTTTGAGGCAGCGCTGGCCGCTCCAGAGAAGTTGTCGCGTGGCTAACGATCGGAGATCGCTCATCGTCGTTCATCCGGTGACAATGCACGGGGCGATGCAGGCCGCTTCCCGTCCCGCTGCGCCAGGATCGTCACGAGCGTGCGGACGCTCTCACGCAGCTCGTCGAGACCTTCGGGCGCATAGCCGCCCGACATGGTCTCAGGCACATGCACCGCGCGATCGCGCAGCATCCACCCCTGATCTGTGAGCGTGACGACTACCCGCCGCTCATCAATGGGATCACGGGCGCGAACGACCAGCCCTGCCGTTTCCATCCGCTTCAGCAGCGGCGTCAGGGTGCCGCTGTCAAGATACAGCAGCGCCCCAAGCTCCCCTACGGTCTGAACCTCACGCTCCCATAACACCAGCATTACCAGATACTGCGGGTAGGTGAGACCCAGCTTGCCGAGAACCGGCCCGTAAAGCCGATTGAGCAGGTTGGTGGCAGCGTAAAGCGGGAAGCACACCTGCCGGTCCAGGAGAAGCGGATCGTCTTCCTGCGCCTGCGCCGTCACCGGCCTGCTCATCGCGTGGTGACGTTGAGCTTGACTTCCACATTGCCTTTCACCGCGTTGGAATAAGGGCAGACGGCATGCGCCGCCTTGACGATCTCCTCGGCTTTGGCCTGGTCGAGCCCGGCAATCTCGACGTCGAGCGTTACCGCAAGGGCGAAGCCGCCAGATCCATTGGACAGCAGGCTTACCTCGCCGACGACCGTGATGTCATTGTCACGTACCTTGTCTGCCTGTGCATGAGTGACATGGATCACGGCATTTTCGAAACAGGCGGCGTAGCCGGCCGCGAAAAGCTGCTCCGGGTTCGTCGCCCCGCCCTTACCGCCAAGCTCCTTCGGCATAGCCAGAGACAGGTCGAGGATGCCGTCGTCGCTACGGACGGTACCGCTGCGTCCGCCAACTGCGGTAACCTTGGTGGTGTAGAGGTGGCTCATACTACTCTCCGGTGGGTTGTAAGTTGATTAACATGATCATCGAGAAAGAAGACTCGCACACAATTAAATTGTGCACAATAGTCATATGATCGTTGGTGACATTGCGAGCAGGGTCAGCGATGATGCCTCACGTTTCCGCGGCTCCGAAAAGCGAGACAGCACCCAGAGAAATCCGTTACGACAACTTTTGACGCAACTGGCGCTGGTTCGGATCGTCGTAAAAGGGATCGTTTCGCTCACGCGTACCGCTGTAAGCAAGCTCGCGCCCAACGGCAGCTTGCCGTCATTAAGCCATCGCTGAGGGGAACATCCGTGACATTGAGCAAGGCGGGATAGGTCTTTCCGGCGCCACAGCAGACTTGCACCCCATCTCCCCTTTCGAGTACCGTTTTTTGCAGGTGCGAAGGGTCCGAGTCGTTCATTAATTTGGAGATCGGTAGTATCCGAATGTTCGCGGGCCGGCACAAGACCAGGAGAAATTGAAGCTTTCGATATCGGCATATAGTGGCGGTTATGCGGGAGCAGCTGCGGTAGAGACGAGAATTCCAGGAGCTCTCATAATGGTAGCAGCACATTCGCATTCGGACGTTTCCGATCCACTCGACGGCATCGCCGAAACCCTAGATCGAGCAGCAGTCGCTGCCATCGCGCAGCTAACCCGCGGGCTTTCGCCGGCGACGATCCTGCAGGCCTTTTCTGACTGGGGGATGCATCTCGCCTGCTCGCCGGGTAAGCAATTGCAGCTGGCGGCCAAAACAACACGCAAATTCGTGCGGCTTGGCGACTATGCCGTGCGCAGCATCGGCGACCATGACGCCGATCCCGCAATCGAGCCGCTCCCGCAGGATCGTCGCTTTATAGATCCAGCCTGGAAGGAAGCGCCTTTCAATCTCATTGCGCAGGCTTTCCTTCTCAACCAGCAATGGTGGCACGCGGCCACGACGGGCGTTGTGGGTGTCACGCGACATCATGAAGACATGGTCGCCTTCGGGATGCGGCAGATCCTCGACACGATGGCGCCGACCAATTTCGTCGCGACCAATCCCGTCCTGCAGAAGCGAATATTTGAGACCGGCGGACAGTGCCTTGTTGAAGGCGCCAAGCTCTTGCTGGAGGATATGCAGCGCACCGTGCGCGGCGAGCCGACGGTGGGTGCCGAAGCGTTTGAGGTCGGGAAGGATGTCGCCACCACGCCCGGCAAGGTCGTCTACCGCAACGAGCTGATCGAGTTGATCCAATTTGCGCCGACCACAGACACAGTGCGACCGGAGCCCATCCTGATCGTGCCAGCCTGGATCATGAAATATTATATTCTCGACCTGTCGCCGGAGAACTCGCTGGTCCGCTGGCTGACCGCGCAGGGCTATGCGGTTTTCATCATCTCTTGGCACAATCCCGTCAGCGCCGACCGTGATCTCGACATGGAGGCCTATCGGCGTTTGGGGCCAATGGCAGCGCTCGATGCGGTGACGGCGATCACGGGATCGCCGGCAGTTCATGGCGTTGGCTATTGCATCGGCGGCACATTGCTGTCGATCGCCGCGGCCGCGATGGCGCGCGACGGCGATGAGCGGTGGGCGACGGTGACGCTGTTCGCCGCGCAGACCGAGTTCAGCGAGCCGGGCGAACTTGGCCTGTTTATCGACGAGGCGCAGCTCAACGTGCTCGAGAATATGATGTGGAGCAAAGGCTATCTCGACGGCACGCAGATGGGCGGCGCATTTCAGATCCTGCGCTCCAACGACCTTGTCTGGTCGCGGATCCTCAATACCTATCTGATGGGGGAGCGGGAACCCATGTCGGACCTGATGGCCTGGAACGCCGACGGCACGCGGATGCCCTACGCGATGCACAGCCAGTATCTTCGCCGACTGTTCCTCGACGACGATCTTGCCGAGGGACGCTACAAGGTCGATGGGCGGACGATCAGCCTGTCCGCGCTGCGCAAGCCGATGTTCGTTGTCGGCACCGAGCGCGACCACGTTGCGCCGTGGCGCTCGGTGCACAAGATTCATATGCTGAGCAGCGCCGAGATCACCTTTGCGCTGACCAGCGGCGGGCATAATGCCGGGATCGTCTCCGAACCCGGACACAAGGGGCGGCGCTACCATATCCTGACCCGTGAGACGGATGGCGCGGCGCTTGATCCGGATGAGTGGATGGCGCATGCCCCCGTTCGGGACGGATCCTGGTGGGTCGCTTGGGAAGAGTGGCTGGCCGCGCATTCGGGCGAGGCAGTCGCCCCACCGCCGTTGGGCGCGCCGGACAAGGGCTATCCGGTGATCGAGAGCGCCCCAGGCCGCTATGTGCTGGAGCATTGAATGATAGCCGTTCCAGAAATGATCGAGAACCGGACCTTCGACGAGATCGCCATCGGCGATACGGCGAGCGTTACCCGCACGCTGTGCGAAGAGGACATCCAGCTTTTTGCGCTCGTCTCGGGCGACGTGAACCCAGCCCATCTCGACGCCGACTATGCGGCGACGGATATGTTTCACCGCGTGATCGCGCATGGAATGTGGGGCGGTGGGCTGATCTCGGCTGTGCTCGGCACCGAGTTGCCGGGACCCGGCGCAATCTACCTCAGCCAGTCACTACGCTTTATCCGGCCGGTTGGCCTGGGAGACGCCATCACGACATCGGTGACGGTGAGCGAGAAGCGATCCGAGCACCATGTTGTCTTGCTCGATTGCCGCTGCGTCAATCAGGACGGTAACGAGGTCATTACAGGCCAGGCCGAGGTCAGGGCACCGGTCGAGAAGATCCGCCTGCCGCGAATATTGCTCCCGGATATTCAGATCTCCGACCATGACGGTTATCGCAAGTTGATTGAGCTGACCCAAGGGGGCGTGGCGCCGCTGACGGCCGTCGCTCATCCCTGCACCGCCGCGGCCATGGCGGCAGCGGTCGATGCCGCAGAAGCCGGGCTGATCGCGCCTATCCTGGTCGGGCCGGAAGCGCGAATGCGGGCAGCGGCCAAAGAAGCGGGAAAAGACATCTCCGCCTATCGGATCGTTTCTGCACCGCACAGCCATGCCGCTGCCGCAGCGGCGGTCGCCCTGGTCCGGTCGGGCGAGGCGAAGCTGCTGATGAAGGGATCGCTCCATACTGATGAACTGATGGCAGCGGTGGTTTCCGCGACAACCGGACTGCGAACCGAGCGACGCATAAGCCATGCCTATCTGATGGACGTACCCAACCATCCCACGCCGCTCATCATCACCGACGCCGCGATCAACATCGAGCCTGGCCTCGAGGAGAAGGCGGACATCATCCGCAACGCCATCGACCTCGCGCACGTCATCGGCATCGCAGTGCCCAAAGTCGCGATCCTGTCGGCTGTCGAGACGGTCAGTCCATCGATTCGATCGACGCTCGACGCAGCCGCGCTCTGCAAGATGGCCGATCGCGGCCAGATAACAGGCGGCGTGCTGGACGGTCCGCTGGCGTTCGACAACGCGATCAGCGAGGCGGCGGCGAAGGAGAAGGGCATCGTCTCCCCGGTCGCGGGCAGGGCCGAGATACTGGTCGTCCCGAATCTGGAGGCGGGCAACATGCTGGCCAAGCAGCTCACTTTTCTCGGCGGCGCCGACGCCGCTGGCGTCGTCCTGGGCGCACGGGTGCCGATCATCCTGACCAGCCGCGCGGATTCTGCGAGAACCCGGCTTGCGTCCTGCGCCGTCGCCGTGCTGCTTGCGCGCGCCGCCACCAAGGCTGCGCCCGGCCTGCCCGAAGCCAAGCCCCTGACATGAGCCGCGCCGTCGTCAGCCTCAATTCGGGCTCGTCGAGCATCAAGTTCGCGCTGTTCACCCTGGAACCGGAAGGCCCGCGGCATGGCGCCGCTGGCAAGCTGGAAGGGATCGGCACCGCGCCGCATCTCGTGGCACGCGCTGCCGATGGCGCTGTGCTCGTGGATCGGGGGTGGGACCGTGGTGCAGGACTTACCCATGAAGCGCTGCTCGGAGACTTGTTCACGTGGGCGGGGGATCATCTGACCGATCATGACATCATTGCGGTCGGGCATCGCGTCGTCCATGGTGGGACCAAGTTCTTCCGGCCCCTGATCATCGACGACACGCTGCTTTCCGCACTGGATGCGCTCTGTCCGCTCGCCCCGCTCCATCAGCCCCACAATCTGGCCGCGATCCGCGCCATTCGCACGCTGGCACCTGATCTGCCGCAGATTGCCTGTTTCGACACGGCCTTCCACCATGATCTGCCCGAGGTCGCCACCCGCTTCGGGCTGCCGCGCGCGCTGCATGACAAGGGTCTCCGGCGATATGGGTTTCATGGCCTGTCCTATGAATATATCGACCGAGCGCTCCGGGAGGCCGATCCGGAGCTCGCCTCGGATCGCGTGATCGCCGCCCATCTCGGCAATGGTGCCAGTCTCTGCGCGATGCAGAACGGCCGCAGTGTCGATACCACGATGGGCTTCACCGCGCTCGATGGGCTGATCATGGGCACCCGGTGCGGCGCGATCGACCCCGGAGTTGTGATTCATCTACAGACCCAGGAAGGCATGAGCGCGGCAGAGGTAGAGACGCTGCTCTACAAGCAGGCCGGACTGCTCGGCGTATCCGGCATCTCCAGCGATATGCGCGCACTCCATGACAGCGACGATCCGCGCGCTGCCGAGGCGATCGATCTCTTCACCTGGCGGGCAGCGCGCGAGGCGTCGGCCCTCATATCGTCGCTCGGCGGGGTCGATGCGCTGATCTTCACCGCGGGTATCGGCGAAAATGATCCCGTCATCCGCGCAGCGATCTGCGCGCGATTGGCCTGGCTGGGCATCGTCATCGACCCATCGGCCAATGCGCGCAACGCCCCCATCATCAGCGCGGAGGACAGCCGAGTTGCCGTTCGTGTCATTCCCACGGACGAGGAGCGCATGATCGCCATTCACACACTCGCCGCGCTGACCACGGCTGGAGGGCAATCATGAAACCGCTGGTCGATCTTGCCGGAAAACGCGGTCTCATAGTGGGCATCGCGAATGAACACAGCATCGCGGCCGGCTGCGCCGGGGCGTTTGCCCAGTGCGGGGCGCGGCTGGCGGCGACCTATCTCAATGCCAAAACGGAGCAGTATGTGGCGCCGGTCGCGGAGCGGCTGGGGGTCGAATGGACGGCGCCTTGTGACGTGCGCGTTCCCGGCGAACTGGAGGCGCTTTTTGAGAAGGTGAGGACGAAGTGGGGCGGCCTCGACTTCCTGCTCCATTCGATTGCCTTCGCGCCGCGGGACGACCTTCACGGCCGAGTCGTCGATTCTTCGCCCGAAGGCTTCGCAATCGCCATGGATGTCTCCTGTCACAGCTTTTTGCGGATGGCCCGACTGGCCGAGCCGCTCATGCCCGATGGCGGCTGCCTGCTATGCGTTACTTTCTACGGATCGGACCGGGTGGTCGAACATTATAATTTGATGGGGCCGGTCAAGGCGGCTCTGGAGAGCGCGACCCGCTACGTTGCCGCCGAGCTGGGGTCCAAGGGCATCCGCGCCCACGCGATCTCCCCCGGCCCGATAGCGACCCGGGCAGCCAGTGGCATCGAGCGCTTCGATGAACTGATAGAGCGTGCCGCCGCCGCCGTGCCGGAGGGAAAGCTGGTGGAGGTAGCCGACGTCGGGGCGTTGGCGGCGTTCCTGGTTAGCGATGCGGCGAAGCGGATCACCGGTACGGTCATTCCAGTCGACAGTGGCCTGCACCTGCTCGCATGAGTGGCTTGCCTGACGTAATCTTTTCCCCCCCGGCGAGCGTCGTTCTTGACGCGCTGCTTCACGACCTTCCGTGGACTTCAGGCGCAAGTTCCTCGCTTCAGGCTTGAACTGGCGAGAATGGACAGCCTCTTAAGTCCGTCAACGCCTGGAGGAGACGGCACCGTCGAACCAATTGAAGGCCAGCGAACTTAAAGCGTTTTCGTTCTTGAAGCAAGGCTAGTCGCAACATGCATCGTTTGTGACCGGGCGACGCAGTATAGCAGGCCGCTGAGACGTCCAACTCACCGGCTGGTTTAAGCCGGTGATTCTACCGGGCCGCGACTATAATCCCAACGCTTGGCAGTCAGACCGACCGGATAGCAGCTTCGGCAGCCACAAAGTGCCCTCCAAGCGACCGCCTGGTTAGCCAAATCAAACGAGGACATACACAACGGCATCCTGTGCCGAAGACACGACTTACTTATCATTCCGGAAGCTTAGCCAGGATCATGGCAGCGACCAGCATAATTAGACCGGCTGTCAATCCGTAGAGCAAGATGACGTCGATCGACGAGACAACTTTTTTCGGAAAATGCACGGAGGTTCTCCCCTCGTTTGATGATGGTATGTGTTTTGCCCGATCGTTCGGCCGGGACCATCGGTAGTGTTACGGAGGCAGCATGATCGCGGTGCTCAGGCCATCGTCCCGATCGTTCGGCGGAACCGCGAGAGCGCGACCAAGAAAAACACCGCGCCGATTGCCATAATTGCAAGGAACTGGGGCCACACCACGTCGAGACCCGCTCCCCGATAGAGAATAGCCTGCGCCATTCTCACAAAATGGGTGGTGGGCGCGGCGAGCATCACCGTTTGCACGAACTCGGGCATGCTCTCGCGCGGCGTCATGCCGCCGGACAACAGCTGGAGCGGCAGCAGCACGAGCATCAGCAGCAGCCCGAACTGAGGCATCGAGCGCGCGATCGTGCCCATGAAGATGCCGATCGACGTGGTCGCGAACAGGTGGAGCGCCGCCCCTGCCAGGAAAAGCGGGATCGATCCCTCGATCGGGACCTTCAATATCCCTTCAACAACCACCAGCAGCGCGAAGGCACAGGCGAGCAGGACGACGAGCCCCATTGCCCAGACCTTGCTTGCCATGATCTCGAACGGCGTGACCGGCATCACCAGCAGATGCTCGATGGTGCCATGCTCGCGCTCGCGGATCAGCGCGGCGCCGGTCAGCACGATTGAGAGCATGGTGACATTGTTGATGATCTCCATCACCGACCCGAACCAGCTCTGCGCAAGGGTCGGGTTAAAGCGGGCGCGTAGCGCCAGATCAGCGGGCGGGGCGGATGTCGCCCGCGTGCCCCTCATGAATTCCGTCACCTCCCCCTGGACGATCTGCTGGATATAGCCGCCGCCGGTGAAAGCCTGGCTCATGCGTGTGGCATCGATGTTGAGCTGGACGGTCGGTTGGCGGCCGGCGAGCACGTCGCGCTGGAAATCGGGCGGCAGGTCCAGCGCGAAGGTGTAGCGGCCGGAATCCATCGCCGGATCGACCTCACCCAAAGCGAGCAGCGCCGGCTGTTTGAAATGGGGTGGATAAAAGGCACCGATGATCCGGCTGGAGAGCGGGGACTGATCTTCGTCGACGATCGCGATCGGTGCCTTGTTCAGCGTTTCGGGCATGGCGGAGGCCGCTACGTAGATGCCGAGCGAGAACGCGTAGACGATCAGCACCAGCATCATCGGATCGCGCCACAGGCTGCGCAGCTCCTTGACGCCCAGACGTCCGATATTGGCGACAGACCGCATCTCAGCCCTCCTGCTTCTTGAGGAGCACGACGGACAGCGCGAGCAGCACCGGCACCGCAACGGCCAGCGCCAGAAGCGGCTGACCCAGATCGCCGAAGCCCAGCCCCTTGGAGAAGACGCCCCGACAGACGGTGACGAAATGGGTGGTCGGGAAGATGCGCCCGATAAACGCCCCGACGCCCTCCAGCGACGAGACGGGGTTGATCAGCCCTGAAAACTGCACCGCCGGCAGGATGGTACCGATCGCGGTGGCGAACAGCGCCGCGATCTGGCTGCGCATGAAGATTGAGAAGAGTAGCCCGATCGCAGTGGCAGACAGCGTGTAGAACAAGGCCGCCACCGTCATCGCCAGCACATTGCCGGTGATCGGTACGCGAAAGACGAGCAGCGCCAGCAGCACCAGCAGCACATAATTGAGCATGGCGAGGGCGACATAGGGCAACTGCTTGCCGAGCAGGAACTCGATCCGCGTGATCGGCGTGACATAGAAGTTGATGATCGAGCCCAGTTCCTTCTCGCGCACGACGCTGAGCGCCGTCAGCATCGCCGGAAACAGCAGCAGCAGGACGGGGATGACCGCCGGCGCAATCGCCACCAGGCTCTTGACGTCTGGATTGTAGCGATAGCGCGTCTCGATATTGATGAGGCCCGCCGAGGGCCGGGCGCCAAGCTCCTGCACGGCCATCTCTCCCAACCATTGCGCATGCAATGCCTGGATATAGCCCTGCACGGTCTCCGCCCGCATCGGCATGGCGCCATCGATCCAGACGCCGATCTGGACCGGATCGCCGCGGCGCAGGTCGCGCGCGAAGCCTGGCGGGATCTCGATCGCGACGCTCAGTTCGCCGTCGCGCATGCGTCGGTCGAGCTGCGCGTAATTGGTGATCGGCGGGCGTTCGATAAAGTAGCGGGATCCCGCAAGGTTCAGAGCATAGTTCTGGCTGGTGGTCGTCGCGTCGCGATCGAGCACCGCGAATGGCAGGTTCTCGACATCCATGCTGATGCCATAACCCATGATGAACATGAGCAGCACGCTTCCCAGAAGAGCGAGCGTAGCGCGGATCGGGTCCCGACGCAGCTCCAGTGCCTCGCGCCGGGAATAACTCATCATGCGGCGGCGGCTGAAGGTGCGGGAAAAGGACGAAGCGGGCTCAGCCTTTGTTTCGGTGGCCGGCGCCGCGGCCGCCACTCCCGCCTCCGCCCTTTCATCTCCGCCCGCCGCGTCCTGCAGATAGCTGATGAACGCATCCTCAAGGTTCGTGCTGCCGCGCTTCTCGACGATCGCCGGCGGCGTATCGCTGACGAGCACCTTGCCGGCATGCATCAGCGAGATCCGATCGCAGCGCTCGGCCTCGTTCATGAAATGGGTGGAGATGAAGATCGTCACCTTGTCGCCCCGCGACAGATCGATCATCATCTGCCAGAACTGATCCCGCGCGATCGGATCGACGCCCGAGGTCGGCTCGTCGAGGATCAGCATCTCCGGCTTGTGGATCATCGCGACCGCGAGGCTGAGGCGCTGGCGCTGGCCGAGCGGGAGCGCATCGGGCAGCGCGTCCATGATATCGGTCAGGTCGAAGCGTCCGGCCATCTCCTCGACCCGGGCAGGAATTTGGGAGGCAGGCACGTGGAAGAGCTGCGCGTGCAGCTCAAGGTTCTGCCGGACGGTGAGTTCGGAATAGAGCGAGAAAGCCTGGGACATGTAGCCGACGCGCCGTCGGGTAGCCATGTCGTCATTCTCGACCTCGCGCCCGAACAGCCAGGCCTGGCCCTCGCTCGCCTTGAGCAGGCCGGTCAGCATCTTCATCGTCGTCGACTTGCCGCAACCGTTCGAACCCAGGAAGCCGAAGATCTCGCCGCGCTCGATCCGGAAATCGACATGGTCAACGGCGGTGAAATCGCCGAACCGCATCGTCAGCCCCTTGGCCTCGATCGCGATCTCGGCATCACTTCCGTCGCTGCGCGGAGGGATGGTCACGCGCTGGTGACCCCGTCGGCGTTCCTCTGGCAGCAGGGCGATAAACGCCTGTTCAAGCCCATCGGTGCTGGTGCGTCGATAGAAATCCGCCGGGGTGCCAGTTGCGAGGATTTGCCCGGCATCGATCGCCACCAGCCAGTCGAACCGCGCAGCCTCCTCCATATAAGCGGTGGCGACCAGCACGCTCATGCCCGGCCGGTCGGCGCGGATGCGGTCGATCAGGTCCCAGAACTGCGCGCGAGACAGCGGATCGACGCCCGTGGTCGGCTCGTCGAGCAGCAGGAAGTCGGGATCGTGAATGAGGGCGCAGCACAGCCCGAGCTTCTGCTTCATCCCGCCCGAAAGCTTACCCGCCGGACGTTTGCGGAACGGCGCGAGGCCGGTACTCTCGGTGAGCTGGGCGATCCGGCGCTCGCGTTCCTGCGCATCCTGCCCGAACAGGCGCGCGAAAAACTCCAGATTCTCGTCGATGGACAAGGTCGGATAGAGGTTCTTGCCCAGGCCCTGCGGCATATAGGCGATGCGTGGACAGACCGCTTCCCGATGCCGCCGGTCCGCCATGTCGCCGCCGAGAACCTCGACACTGCCTTCCTGGATCACGCGCGCGCCGGCGATCAGCGAGAAGAGCGTGGACTTGCCGACGCCATCGGGGCCGATCAGCGCCACCATGCGTCCGGCCGGAATTTCCAGATCGATGCCGTCGAGCGCCCGCATCCTGCCATAATCCATGCCGACGCCCGAAAGGCGCGCCGCCAAGCGAGGCGATGCGCCCTCCGTAAGTCCAAATTCAGTCATCGTGACACGTTTACGGTCAGGTTCGCCGGCCATTCGGCATCGCGGCTGGTCCGCACATAGGCCATGCCGGGAAGCCCAGTCTTGACTTGGGTGCTATGGCGATCGAGCAAAGCGGGATCGATCCGTGCCTTGACGCGGAACATCAGCTTCTGCCGCTCGCTCTCCGTTTCCACCGTCTTGGGCGTGAACTGCGCGACATCTGCGACGAACGAGACCCTGGCGGGGATCACATAGTCGGGCGCGGCATCGAGCACGATCCGCACCTCGCTTCCCAGCGCCACGCGCCCCGCCACCGTCTCGGGCAGGAAGAAGGTCATGTAGACGTCGCCGAGATTGACGAGGTTGAGCACCCGCCCGCCGCCGGCAACGACCTCGCCCGGCTGAGCCACGCGATACTGGACCCTTCCGCCCACCGGCGCGCGCAGGTCGCTGTCACGAATATCGGCCTCGATCCGTTCGATCGTCGCCTGGGCGGCGTCGACGTTCGAGCGCGCGCCGATCACCTGGCTGCGCGCGGTGCCGATGGCCGCGTCGACGGCGGCCAGCTGCGCGCGCGCCGCCTCGACGGCAGCCGTCGCGCCTTCGACCTGCGCCTGATCGTCGTCGCGCTCCTGAACCGCGGTCGCACCCTCGCGCGCCAGCGTTTCCGAGCGAGCGAGCCGCTTGCGCGCGGCGCTCAGCTCCGCCTCACGCTGCCGCACTGCGGCGAGTGCGGCGGCGCGTTCGCTCTGGCGCTGGGACACCTGGCTTTGCGCAGTCTGAATGGCGTTGAGCGCCTGGGCGAGCTGGGCCCGGGCCTCGGAGCGCTGGGCGTTGAGAACGTCGGTGTCCATGTGCGCGACGACCTGTCCCGCCTTCACGAAGTCGCCCTCGTCGGCGACGATGTCGCGGATCCGCCCAGGCATCTTGGCCGAGATGTCGATCTCGATCGCCTCGATCCGGCCATTGCCGCCGATGATACCGTCCGGCAGGCCGCCGGGCTTGAGCAGCTGCCACAGGGCCAGAGCGGCGGCAATGATGGCCACGGCGATGGCGCCCCTGATGAACCATTTCTTCTGGGGCGTCGTCATTGTGCTGGATTCCCCGTTTCAGCTGCGTTGATGTCGAAGGCTGGATTCTGGACGAAGCCCCCGCCCAGCGCCGCATAGAGGGCGACGGCGCTCCCGAGATGGGCGCGGCGAAGCTGGACAAGCGCCTGCTCGGTGTCGAACAGGTCGCGCTGCGCGTCGAGCACTTCGAGATAGGCCGAGCGCCCATTATCGAAGCGCAACTGGGCAAGGCGCGCGCGTTCCTGAAGCGCCGCGAGCATGGTGCGCGTCGTTTCGATCTGGAGGCCGAGTTGCCGGCGCCGGACCAGGGCATCCGACACATCGCGGAACGCGGCCTGTACCGTCCCTTCATAATCCGCGACCGCAATCACCTGTCGGGCCTTCGCCACGTCGAGATTGCCCTTGAGGCGTCCGGCATTGAACAAGGGCAGGCTCAGGGTCGGCGTGAAATTCCAGGAAAGGTTTCCACCCTTGAACAAGCTGTCCAGTTCGCCGCTCGCCGTCCCGAAGGCGCCGGTCAGGCTGATATTCGGAAAGAAGGCGGCGCGCGCGGCGCCGATATTCGCATTGGCGACGCGCAGGGAATATTCCGCCGCCACGATGTCGGGCCGGTTGGCGAGAAGCTCCGAAGGCAGGCCAGCGGGAAGCGTCATCGCGGGGGCAGCCTCGGCCAGGCCGAGCGGCCCGGCCGGGATGTCGACCGGGCGTCCCACCAATAGCGCCAGGGCGTTGCGATTGACCTCGCGATCCTGGTCGAGCGCCTGCAGCGCCGTCTGCGCCTGCGCCAGCAGGGTCTGCGCCTGCGTCATCTCGAGCTTCGACCCCGAACCCACCTCGTAGCGTCGCCGCAGGATCCGCAGCGACTCCTCGCGCGTGGCAATCGTCCGGCGCGCCAATTCAGCGCGCTCTTCATATTCGCGCTCGAGCAGATAGCCGTTGGCGACCTGGGCGATGAGATCGGTCGCGATCGCGCGCCGCGCTTCCTCCGTCGCCAGATATTGCGCCCGCGCCGCCTCGTTGAGATTGCGCAGCCGGCCCCAGAAGTCGATCTCCCAGCCGGCGCTCAGCTGCGCATAGATCTGGTTGCCCGTCACGGCGTGGCCCGTCACCGAGAGATCGGCAGGGGTTCGTCCCCGCGTTCCGGTCGCCACGGCATCGAGCTCAGGGTAGAGCGCCGAGCCTTGGATCCGCCAAGACGCCCGCGCTTCCGCGACACGCCCCGACGCGATCCGCATATCGCGGTTGTTCTCCAGCGCCGCAGCGATCAGCGCGCGAAGCTGCTCCTCATGGAAAAAATCGTACCAGCCGACCCGGGCGATGGACGGCGAGTCGGAGGCCGATGCGGCATAGCCCTGCGGAACGGGCTGCGGAGGACGGACGTGTGCCGGCGCGAACGAGCAGCCGGCCAGAAGCATGGACGCAGCGAGACAGGCAGCGCTTGTAGCTGGCCGTCGGTATCTGGCCCTCATGATCTCCGGAACGGCCATATCGTCGCGCACTGCCCCTGGTTCGGTCTTCAAAATAGCAGGCTCCCGTCCGGGGACCGGGCGGGAGCCGTTGTTCGCCGTGAGATGCGACCCTCAGGCTGTCTCGGTAGTTTTCGCAGGCGCGCGCACCGGGGCCGCGGGAACCTTCGCCTTCTCCGGCTCGGCCGCCGACTTCTTGAGCAGGGGCTGGAACCACGCCTGGATGGTTCCGGTCAGTTCCTGCTGGCTGGTCGCCTGCGAGAACAGATCTTTCCAGCTACCCTGCCATTCGTCGATCGCGGCCTTGAGTTTGCCCACTGACGCCTCTCGGCTCTTCTCCGCCTCGGCGAACAGGCTCGTGACCGCATCGCTCCTGAAACTGGGAACCGTCCCCGGCTTCAGCTCTTTCAGCTGATCGACGAAGAGGGTCGCCGCCTTGCTGCCGATCTGCGCATAATCCTCACCGCCGGTCCGGGCGATCTCGGCGAATTTGAGGACGAGCTCGCCATTGGCCTTGGCAAGCGCGGTGATCTGATCGAGGGGGGTGCTCATAGGTCAGGTACTTTCGAGGATCGAGGTGAAGGAAAACATTTTCCGTTGCGATGCTGCGTTGCGATCTGAGGGATTATCCTTACGCATGATGGCAGACGAGGCTCAGCCATTCGCGATATATTGCCCGCCGTTGATGGTGAGCACAGAACCCGTGCAGAAAGCTGCCTTTGGCGAAGCCAGATAGGAGACGGCTTGCGCGATCTCGTCGGGATCGCCGAGACGTCCGACGGGGATCCCGGCGATGATCGCCGCGCGCACCTCCTCCTTGACGGCGGCGACCATGTCCGTGTCGACATAGCCGGGGCAGACCGCGTTGACCGTGATGCCACGCGAAGCATTTTCATGAGCCAGCGCCTTCGTGAAGCCGATCACGCCCGCCTTCGCCGCGGAATAGTTGACCTGCCCTATCTGGCCCTTCTGACCATTGATCGACGAGATGTTGATGACCCGGCCGAAGCGCCGCTCGCACATGCCCCCGATGATCGGGCGGGTCATGGTGAACATCGAGTCGAGGTTGGTCGCCAGCACGGCGCGCCAATTTTCCCAGTTCATCCTGTGGAAGGCCCCGTCGCGGGTGATGCCCGCATTGTTGACGAGGACGGACACCGGCCCAAGCCGTTCTTCGACCTGAGCCACACCCTCCCGGCAGGCATCCTCGTCCGCGACGTCCCATTTGAACACCGGTATGCCGGTGTCCTGCTTGAACCGGGCGGCGACGGCGTCATTGCCATGATAGACGACCGCCACCTCATGGCCTTCGGCCTTCAGCGATCGGGCGATGGCCGCGCCGATCCCGCGCGTGCCACCGGTTACGAGTGCGATATCCGTCATAATCGTCCGGTTCCGTTCATGCCTGTACATCGCGACCCCCAAAAGCTCCCTCCCTCCGGCCGCATAGTTATGTATACTTAGCGGTTTTGTTATCGCCTCTTGGCGACGTCGGATCAAGTCAAAACTCATGCAAGGCCTGAATGATCGGCTTAGAGACGGTTCAATGACAAGAGCAACATCCACCGCACGTGCGAAGCGCCTGCCACCGCGTGACCCCAAAGGGGGCCGGCCGACCCAGGAGGTCGCAGCCCTCTTGGGCGCCCATATTCTTGATGTGGCGCTCGAGCAATTCATCTCCCATGGCGTCGAAGGCGCCTGCATGGAGGGGATTGCGAGCGCCGCCAATGTGTCCAAGCGCACGCTCTATTCCCGGTTCGGGTCCAAAACGGCGCTACTTGTCGCTTCCGTGGAGCACGGAATTGCGCATCATGTCCGGCCGATCGCATCGACGATTCCGGCCGGCTCGACGCGTGACAAGCTACTGCATGTCGGAAGGAAAATCCTAGATTCATCGCTCAAACGTGAAGTTATTGGGCTTGAAACCTTAATCAACTGGATTGCCACCCATGAGTCTGAGCCCGGCCCGGCCAAAACTTCCATGGGTGCGAAGGCTGGAATCGCGATAATCCAATCCGTTCTCGAGCAAGCTGGTGAAGGGAATTGTGACGTTAGATCGATGGACTTGCAATTTCTGGCAGCCTTCCTCTTCGACGCGTTCGTCACAAGCCCGCGGCAGCGCATCCTCCTGCGGCGGGACCTGGAGAATACTTCTCATGCGAAGTCCGATTATCTCAAGCGAACGATGAACCTACTTGCTGCGGGGTTACCATCGCTTTTGGGCGACAGTGATTCGGCTAGGTGTTTGACCGAACAACGATGGATTGGTCTGGCTCTGAAATCCAGATGTTGGTGTTGGTTTCGCCGACGGAGTGTCTTGAGCCAATGGTGACGATGTAGGCGGAGGTAAGAATCCTCTGTGGTTGCCGCCCGTGAGGCAAGAAGTTTCTGAACCGTTGAACAGGTGATCGAGCGCGGTCTCTGTCAGGCCTTTGATTGCAGCGTTTTCCAGAAGCCGCCGGCCGGTATGGTGATCCGCGGATCAGGTCCAAATCTG
>NZ_JARYGI010000041.1:0-30343 GCF_033795625.1 Sphingobium sp.
GCCTCTTGCCCATTTCCAAACTCCTTCATAATCCAAAATAACAGAGATTCTGGACCACTCAGAAGGGGGCAGATCAGTCGGCATAGCTCGCAACGCCAAGGTTAGTGTTCAGCTTCACCGTGTCGCGGACGCCATTGAAGTGCAGGTCATATATAGTGTCACGGGCATCGCCCGATCCGAACATGAAGGTGTCCGCGCGATAACCGCCCACTAAGCCATCCTTGCCCGCGCCGCCATAAAGCATGTCCGTACCGCCACTGCCGTCCAGAAAGTCGTCGCCCGCACCGCCCTTCAGGATGTTGTCGCTATTGTCGCCAGTTAGCCAGTCGTCAAATTTCGACCCGATCAGGCCTTCGATCGAGGAATAGGTGTCGCCAATCGCATCGCCGCCTGACTGCGTCTGCCATAGATTTGCTCTTACTCCACTCTTTGCGGATGCGTACACGGCGAAGTCGAAGCCGGCGCCTCCGACCAGCATATCCGCGCCTGCGCCGCCGTCCAGCATGTCGTCGCCTGCGCCGCCTTCGAGGCGGTTACTCGCGCTGTTGCCATACAGGAAGTTGTTGAGCGCGTTGCCTGTGCCATTGATCGCTTCGGTTCCGGTCAGGACCAGATTTTCGACGTGATCGGTTAACGTGTAGCTGAACCCGGCCTTCACCGTGTCGTTCCCTTCGCCCGAAAGCTCAACGACCGTATCGTTCAGCGAGCGCAAGACGTAAGTGTCATTGCCCTTGCTGCCGTGTAGAGTGCTGGTTCCGGAGACAACCGTCAGCGTATCGTCGCCATCAAGCGCATGGAGGATCGACTGCGATCCCGTGGCGACCAGATTGTCCGCGCCGTTCGTGCCGTCGATGGTGGTGATCGGGCTGACGATCTCCGTCGTCGTTCCTGTACCCGTGACATGCTGGATCTTCAGCGTGCCATCGGGTTCTTTGGATTGCACGTCGTAGTTCAGATGGTTGATCGTCAACGTACCGGAGCCGGACACCACTTCTGCGCCAAGCTGCGACATAGCGAGATACTCGTCCTTGCCGACGATACCCATGTCGATCAGCGTGTTGAACAGCTTGACCATGTCCAGCGTCCCTACCGGTATATCGCTGTTGGCGACGATGGCAGTGTAATGCGTGCCGGGCGCACGGTAGATGGTGCCCGCGAAGTCACCGTCCTGATACGTGCCGATCTTGTCACCGAAGGCTTCGAAGTCGCCCTTGTGCAGCCACACCATGATCTCGTTGGTGACGGTCGATGCGTCGCCGCCGGGCTTGTTGGTCAGCCAGATGTCGAATGCGACGTTGAAGCCGCTTGTGTCGCCGCTGTAGCCGACATCGAAGTCGGCCTTAAGGGATGTGAGCTTGCTCAACTGTACGGGGAATACCTGCGCCTTGTCTCCCGGGTTGGTCCCTCCTGAGAAGGGCGATGCGCCGAACAGCAGATCGGGATAGGCCAGCACATTACCGGCGGTGCCTTCCGCGAGAGACAGCTTGGGAAAATCCCAATTGAACGTCGTTCCTTTGGAAAGGTCCTGGTGGGTATAGGAAACGCTGTTGGTATAATCCGTGCCATACTTCAGGCTCGCCGCGTTCCACGCATTGTTGATGGCGTACCAGCCATTGTTGGTCTGACCCGCATGCGTGCCTTTCAACGTGTTTTGGCCGGCGAGCGGAGCCGAATTGGGGGCATCCACGACAATGGCGCTATCATGCAGGAAGCCGAAGTCCGTAGCCTTGAAGCTGGACACCGTGGCGCCGCGCACCATCAGTTGCTCGCCATTGCCCAGATCGAACTTTACGTCGCTGCCTTGTTGAGTGGCATGTGACATAAGGGTCTTGAAGTTGCCGATGCTGAAGCCGTCGAGACGTATGGTATCCTGCCCCGAGGTGAAGTTATAGACCGTGTCCGACCCTTGGCCTGCCTTGACGACGATGGTGTCAAACCCGCTGCCGCCGATCAGGACGTCGTTACCGCGACCGCCATCCATGTAGGCTCCGGTGGCGCCTGCCGTGATGATGTTGTTGAGGCTGTTGCCAAAACCCATTTTTGCGCCAGCGCCGGCGAGAACAAGGTTTTCTACGTTCGCAGCTAGAGTGATCGGCGTGTAGGCATAGCTGTAGAGTGTGTCGGTGCCCTGTCCAGCCAACTCCGTAATGGAGTAATTCGCGTCCCACACATAATAGTGGTCGTCGCCCTTGCCTCCGGACATCCGGTCGCCGGAAATGCCGTAGAACACGTCGTTATACGCAGTGCCCAAAATTGTTCCCGCTTTGTGGGAACCAATCCAGTTGTTGGGATTTATGCTCAGACTGAGTTCCAGATTATTAGCTGCATAATACATGGGCTTAGGTTCCTGTCGGGGTTGCCCCCTGATAGTCAGGAACCTGTGAAGCCTTCGCTGTGCGGTATTCTTAATGCGCAATTTACGTTGCTGTTGCGCGAAGCGTTCTGCCGCCCTTAAAACCCGATCAGCGAACGACGTTGCTCCATCATGATTATCGTTCATAGTGAACGGAAATCCGACAAAATATCGCTGCACGCGGAAGATTTCGCCTGGGTACAAACTGAGCGCAAAGCTTTCTTATGGACAATCTTTGCCGCTCGCCAAATGTTAATCCGCAGCGCCGTTGCAGCTCCATCCGCAACCTGCCTAAGAGTTTGCACGTCAAGTCTATGCCGGCTGGTTTGGCAGGGATGAATAGCGCCAAGTTGCATAGCCTAAACTTTTTTTAGCAACGGCAACCTTCCCTATGATAGCTCTGTCCAAATTTCACGCTGGGCCATCCCTTCGTCTGGACAGAAATGGCAGCACGCCGGACCAGCACTGGGATATAGAGACACAGGAAATCAGATAAAGGCAGGTATAGCGCATATGATACGATGAATGGCATCCGCAGCGTAGCAGCCTTCGGAGTAGTTCTCTATCACGCAGAGACCTTGCTTGATTTCAAGTTCGCTTCCCATGGCTCCCTCGGGCTGAGACTCAATCACAGCCAGAATGCCAGTGCGGTCACGAGCGCTACGCCTGACAGGAAGTTGGCGGCGAGTTTGTCGTAGCGGGTAGCGACGCGGCGGAAATCCTTGATCCGGCAGAAAGCTTTCTCGATGAGATGGCGGCCTCGGTAGCGCTGCTGATCGTAGCGGATAGCGCGTTTCCGGTTGCGCCTGCCGGGAATGACCGGAATGGTTGCGTTCTGGCACAGGGCCTTGCGAATACTGTTCGCATCGTAGCCCTTGTCATCGAGCAGGTACCGCAAGGGGCCCGCGCGTCCGAGCAACGCCGGCGCGGCCTTGACCTCGCTGACGTTGCCTGCGGTGAGCATCAAGGCATAGGGCCGGCCCAGCACATCGGTCAGGGCATGGATCTTGGTTGTCCAGCCACCGCGAGAACGACCGATTGCTTGCGTCTGGCGCCCCATTTTCCGCCAAACGCCGAGCGCTGGACCTTAATGTAGGTGCTGTCGATCGCCGTGCTTTGCGTGACTGCGCCCGCCTCGGCCAAGGCATCAAGCATCTCCGTCCAGAACCCCGCCGCGGCCAGCGATTGAATCGGTTGTAGGTCGTCGTGGAAGGCCCGTATGCCGAACTTATGGGTTTCCGGTTTCGGGCGCTCGCGTGACATGCAATCCTTTGCCTGAAAATTGTAGCCCAAGCGGTCTATTTATGCGATGTTTAGAAGCATCGATTCTGGCTGCGGGCGATTCAGGGGATAGAAATTGTTTCTCGTCGACAAAATTAATGAAAACGTGGCTGAGCTTTCATTCGAACAGCGCCTCATTGAACTTGAAAATCGGATTAGGCAGCTAATCTCGGAGCGAGCCTGTCGCTTTGTGGATTGGACTGACGACAACGGCCGCATCGCGGTTGGTCCTAGTTAGGCTGGTCTTCCCTCTTATCGTTCAATGGACGGCCCCATTTTCAGTATGATCACAATGTTATCAATTGCTTCAGACGCAGTATGGCAACGACTAGGGTTTCGAATTTCCAGCCAGTTTGGGCTGCCTTGAACCGAATTCATCAATCCCCCGTTCCACCGCCTGCCTCCATCTGCTGCCTGATCCAATCAACTCTCGTGAGAGAGCAGCACACAACTTCGTCGCTGCTCGCTGATGTCCCGAACGCTGACTGTGCTACAAAGCTGGGATTTCGGGCGCCGAGATAAAGTCACCACTCATCAATAGGCTGGCCCGCGATATAGGGTTCTCCAGACTTTAAAATATATGGCTAAGCGGCCAAGCTCCGAACATTGTGGATGAGTTATAGGCTGACAACAATCCAGCTAAGTATCTTCTTATGATTAGATAAATGTATGGTGCAGGGACAGCGGGACGAAACAGCGACATCGCGATGCAAATTCGCCGTGCGCGTGGTTCGCACCAATCTGCGATGGTAGAGCAGTACACAATTTGTCTCTGACCGGCGATGAAGGGGCCGATGACTTTGCCTACAGAGCTGGAATTTCCGGCGCCGAGATAAAGTCACTTCAGATCAACACTTGGCTCACCCAAAAGGTCTCTCGAGACCTGTAGAATAGATGGCAATACGGCCAACCTCCGGACATTGCGCAGGAATTCTACGCTGGCAGAAAACCAACTAAGTACTTGATCCTAAATAGATAAATAAGTGGTGCCCGGGGACGGGGTCGAACCGCCGACACTGCGATTTTCAATCGCATGCTCTACCAACTGAGCTACCCGGGCATCAATGCCAGAAGCGCGTCGCTCCGGCGATTGAGAGCGCTGCCTATAAGCGTCCGCTGGCGGGGCTGTCTAGCCCCTATTCGTCGTCTTTTTCCAAAGACAGCTCGGCTGGCGGGCCGGGCACGCGATAGTCTTCGCCCAGCCATTTGAGCAAGTCGCGATCGCGGCAGCCACGGCTGCAGAAGGGCTTGTATTCGGCTACCGTCGGTGCCTTGCACACCGGGCAGGTCTGGGCACGTGCCATGGCTATTCCATATATCCCGCAGAAAGCGACAATGTGGGTTCCGCGCGCAGTGTGACAAGGCCGCCACGCCGAACCCCAAGCTGCTCCAGCCACTCCGGGTGCTTGTTCAGCAAGGTGATTACGGCAGGCGCGCCGACGATGGTGACGCCCCCGCCCGTCCCGTGCCGCTCCGCCCGGCGGAGCAGCGCCATCGCCGCAGTCAGAACCGGGTCCTGCCGCAGCAGTTCGATTAGCGACGCCCGCTCCCGCTTGCGGACGATCTGGATGAAGCCGAAGCCATTCACCGCCGTCCGCTCGAAGGGCAGCGGCAGATATTTGTCCACCTGCGCCGCCGCGATCAGCCGCTCGTCCTTGTTGTTCATCGTCGGCAAGTCGATGCCGATCGATCCGGTCAGGCCCATGCGCCGGATCGCCATCGCGGCAAGCTTCGCGCCCTTGGGTCCGAGTTGCGCGGGCGGCAGGCTGCCGTCCACGTCGATCAGCACCATGGCGGGCGTCGGGAAGATGCGCAGCGCCGCGTCTTCGCTGCCCACTTCGCCGCTCGCCGCTTCTTCCAGCAATTCGCTCCAGCCATGCTCCTCCAGCCGGTCTTCTTCATGGGCGGGGCATGGCAAGATCGGAACGCCCGTGTCGCGCAGCCTCTGCAGCAGGCTCGGGCCGGGATGCGGCTTCGTACCGGGCGCGGAGATACGGCCCTTGGCGAGCTTGGCGCGACCCTCTTCGGGAATGGCGGAGCGCATGATGTCGACGACGACCATGCTTCCTTCCGCAACCTTGGGCGGGATGGGCTCCAGCAGCACTTCCTCGCCTGTGTCGAGCCGGACGATGCCGCGCTTCTTGGGGATCAGCGTGCGGACGAGCTTGCCCTGCGCCGCCGCGCCTGCCAGAACCATGCGGTTGTCGCGCTCGATCTGCGCCTCGACGATGCGGCCTTTTTCGATCAGCGCCGCGCGGGCCTCGCCGATGCCTTCCTCGTACAGCCACTCAGCCACAGGGATATCCCGAGGCCCGAAGCAAGGCGCGCGTTTCATAGAGCGGCAGTCCGACGACGCCGGAATGGCTACCCTGAAGGGCGCGGATGAGCCCGGCGGCGAGGCCCTGGATCGCATAGCCGCCCGCCTTGCCCTGCCACTCGCCGGATGCGAGATAGGCGGCGATCTCGTCAGGGTGCAGCCGCTTGAAAGTGACTATGCTGGTGGACAGCTTGTGCCGCGCCTGCCCCTTGGCATCGATCAGGGTGACGGCGCTCAGCACCCGATGGCGGCGGCCCGACAGCACATCGAGACAGGCACGCGCCTCCGCTTCGCTCTCCGCTTTCGGCAATATGCGCCGCCCTGCCGCAACCACGGTATCGCCCGACAGGATCAGGCACCCGGGACGACGCGTGGCCACCGCCTGCGCCTTTTCCGCCGCCATTCTCGCGGCATAAAGATGCGGCTGCTCAGCTTTCCCAGGCGTCTCGTCTATGTCAGCGGGATCGACGGCATCCGGCACGACCCCGATCTGCGCCAGCAGATCCAGCCGACGCGGCGAAGCGGACGCCAGCACGAGCTGTGTCCTGATGTCGCCCGATAGACCCGCCGTGGCGGCTCCGGTCATTTGAAGCGGTAGGTAATCCGACCCTTGGTCAGATCATAGGGCGTCAGTTCGACAAGCACTTCATCGCCCACCAGCACGCGGATGCGGTTCTTGCGCATCTTGCCTGCGGTGTGGCCCAATATCTCATGGTCATTCTCAAGCTTCACGCGGAACATCGCGTTGGGAAGCAATTCCACAACGGACCCGCGCATTTCAAGCAGTTCTTCTTTCGCCATAAATTCCCGATAGACTTAAAAATTCGCGCCGCCATAGCGCCTAAGTGTGCAAATGAAAAGCTATGCCGTCCCCGGCGCTGTGTGCGCGGGTTCAGGCAAAGTGTGCGCCGGCCTCGGCTATGGCGTCGAAGATGCAGGTCAACTGGCCGGCATCGGTGCAATAAGGCGGCATCACGTAGATAGTATTCCCCAGCGGCCGCAACAATAGGCCGCGCTCAAGGAAAAACGCCCGGAGTTCAGGACCCAGCGTGGACAGATAACCCCTGTCGTCCGTCACCAGATCGATTGCGGCGATGGTGCCGATCTGACGAGGGTTGGCGAAGATCGCACCATCGAGCGCCGCCATGCGATCCGCCACTGCTGCCGAGAGCGTCGCGATCCGACCGAGAACATCCTCCTCCGCCCAGATGGCAAGGTTCGCAGCCGCGGCGGCACAGGCAATCGGATTCGCGGTGTAGCTGCTGGAATGGAAGAACATCCGCGCTCGGTCAGTCGACCGGTGCGCCTCGAATAGCCGCCCGTTCGCCAACGTCACCGCCAGCGGTATCGCGCCTCCGGTAATCCCCTTGGCAAGACACATGATGTCCGGGCTGACGCCAGCCTGTTCGCAGGCGAACAGCGTGCCGGTACGGCCCCATCCGGTCATCACTTCGTCGGCGATGAAAAGCACATCATGGCGCGCACAGATCGCCGCCATCTCCCGCAACACCCATGTAGGATACACCAGCATCCCGCCCGCGCCGAGGACCAGCGGCTCCACGATGAACGCGGCAGGCTTTGCGGCGCAGGCAGCCGCCAGCGCGTCCAGCGTTGCCTGCTCGCTCCCGGCTACCGGAAAGGGGATAGTGCCCACATCGAACAATAGCGGCTCATAGGCGCGATTGAACGCCCCGCGCTCGCCCACCGACATCGTGCCGATGGTGTCGCCATGATAGCTATGCTCCATGACCAGAATCGACACCCTGCGACTGTCGACGACATTCCAGTAGCCAAGCGCCATCTTCAGCGCGACTTCCACCGCAGTCGACCCGCTGTCGGAAAAGAAGACATGCTGAAGGCCCGACGGCGCGATGTCGATCACGCCACGCGCGACGGCCTCGGCGGGCTCATGCGTATATCCGGCGAATATGACCTGATCGAGCCGGGCGGCCTGGTCGGCGATGGCGGCCACGATACGCGGGTGGCAATGTCCATGCGTCGTCACCCACCAGCTTGAGATCGCGTCGATCAGCGTGCTGCCATCGGCGCAGTGAAGCAACGCTCCCTCTGCCCGGACGACCTGCGGGATCGGCTCGTTCAGGCCATGTTGCGTGAAGGGATGCCAGACGGACGAAGTCACAGCGCCGCCTTTATCGTAGCCAGATCGATATGCTCCCGCATTGCCTGTGCCAGTGTGTCCGCGGTGATCTTTTCCAGCATCGGCAGGCGGCCGAGCGAAGCAATCTTGCCGATCAGCGGCACGATATGTTCGTTCTCCTCATGCGCATCGCCGATGAAGGCGACGCCGAGCAGCGGCACGCCACGTGCGCGCAATGCCTCGATGCTGAGCAGACTGTGGTTGATGGTCCCAAGCCCCGTCCGCGCGCACAGGATCACCGGAGCCTGCCACGTCGCGAACATATCGGCATACAGCAAGGACTCGGTGAGCGGCACCAGGACACCCCCCGCCCCCTCGACAACCAGCGAGCCGTCCACCTGCGGCAGCGCGAGCCGTTCGGGATCGATCGCCACCCCGTCGATCCGCGCCGCGAGATGCGGCGAGGCAGGCGTCGCGAGGCGATACGCCTCCGGCAGCACGCGCACGCCCAGCATCGTCGCGACCTCGGTATCGCTCGCCGGGTACATCCCGGCCTGCACCGGCTTCCAATAAGGCGCGCCAAGCACCGCCGCGAGCCCTGCGGCGAACACGGTCTTGCCGATCCCGGTATCCGTGCCCGTCACGACCACCGCCCGCGTCATGCAAGCGCCTCCCGCAGCGCCACGCCCAGAGCGTCCACATCGGCCAGCCCGACATTCAGCGTCAAGGAGATGCGCAACCGCGATGTACCCGGCGCCACAGTCGGCGGACGAATACCGCGCACGTCGAAGCCCGCCGCCTGCAACGCCGCCGCAACCGCCATGGTGCGTTTGTCCTCTCCAAGGATCACCGGCAGAATCTGGCTCTCCGGTGCCGGCAATCCAAGCGGCGCGCATATCGCCTCCGCCGCACGTCTGCGCAAAGCCATCACCCCGGCACGCAGATCGTCAGCCGCCTCCACCCGGCGCAGTGCCGCCCCCACCGCCACAGCCATCAGCGGCGAAGGCGCAGTCGAGAAGATGAACGGCCGCGCGCGGTTCACCAGCCAGTCGATGACGCTACGTGGCCCGCACACCAGAGCGCCCTCCACGCCCAGTCCCTTGCCGCAGGTATGCAACGAGACCGCATTCCCCTGCCCCTCCAGCGCCGCGCCGATGCCGCGTCCGCCGGGGCCGAACACGCCCGTCGCGTGGGCCTCGTCGATCAGCAGCATCGCGTCATGCTGCGCAGCAATTTCGGCCAGCGCGCTTACAGGAGCGATATCGCCATCCATGCTGTAGAGCGTCTCGACGGCAATCCACACGCGGCCCATGCCGCCCTCCGCCCGCCATCGCGTGATGGCGTCGGCAAAAGCCTGCGGATCGTTGTGCCCGGCAAAGACGTGCGCGGCTTTCGATTGCCGGATGCCGTCATGCGCGCTCGCATGCACCAGCGCATCGGCCACGATCAAATCGCCTCGCTGCGGCAGGCAGGACAACAGCGCCATGTTGGCGACAAACCCATTGGCGAAATACAGCGCCGCCTCGCTGCCGAAGAACGCCGCCGCCTGAGCCTCCAGCGCCTCATGCTCGGGCGCGTTTCCGCGCAGCAGCCGCGATCCGCCCGACCCAACCGGCACGCCACGCGCCACCGCATCGGCCACCGCCTGCGCAATCTGCCTGTCGCCTGCGAGGCCAAGAAAATCATTGGAAGCGAAATCGCGCCCCGCTCGCGGCACCAGCCGCCGCAAACGCCCACGTGCGTCCAGCGCGGCAAGAGGCGCAGAGAACAGGTCAGCGGCTTCCGTCACGCTGCCGCTATAGATGCCGCCCAGTGCCGTTCAAGCCCTGTTTACAGCGCTGAACAGTTGTTTCCGCTCCAGGAAGCAGAACTGCGGCATTCCGGACTTCGCGTAAAAAGCGGTCCGAGATGCCCGCCCGGAACACTCCGTACGGGCATCCCGTCTACGCCAGATCGTCTAAACCGCCCCGTGCGCCAATGCCGCCAACAGCAGCAATGCCACGATGTTGGTGATCTTGATCATCGGATTGACTGCCGGACCAGCGGTGTCCTTGTACGGATCGCCCACCGTGTCGCCCGTGACGGCAGCCTTGTGAGCATCGCTGCCCTTGCCGCCGTGATTGCCGTCCTCGATGAACTTCTTGGCGTTGTCCCATGCGCCGCCGCCGCTGGTCATCGAGATCGCGACGAACAGCCCCGACACGATTACGCCCAACAGCAACGCCCCCAAGGCCGCAAAGCCATTGGAAACCCCGGCGACCGCCGCGATCACGAAGTACACCACGATCGGCGCCAGCACCGGCAGCAGGCTGGGAATGATCATCTCCTTGATCGCCGCCTTCGTCACCAGATCGACGGTGCGGGCATAGTCCGGCTTGCTGGTGCCATCCATGATGCCCTTGTTCTCGGCGAACTGCGCGCGCACGTCCTTCACCACGTCGCCCGCGGCACGGCCTACTGCCGTCATACCCATCGCGCCGAACAGATAGGGCAACAGCGCGCCGAGCAGCAGCCCGACGATCACATAGGGATTGGAGAGGCTGAAATCGACGGCATCGGTCAGGCCCAGCGCCGAATTGTAGAACTTCAGGTCTTCCGTATACGCCCCGAACAGCACCAAAGCCGCTAGCCCCGCCGATCCGATGGCATAGCCCTTCGTCACCGCCTTTGTGGTGTTGCCCACCGCGTCCAACGCATCGGTGCGTGTGCGCACGTCATGCTCCATGCCCGCCATTTCGGCGATGCCGCCCGCATTGTCCGTCACCGGGCCATAAGCGTCGAGCGCCACGACCATGCCCGCCAGTGCCAGCATCGCCGTCGCCGCGAAGGCAATGCCGATGAGGCCCGCAAGCTGATGCGACACGATGATGCCGATGACGATAACCAGCGTCGGCAACGCCGTCGATTCAAGACTGATCGCCAGCCCCTGAATGACGTTGGTGCCGTGCCCCGTCTCCGAAGCCTTGGCGATGGAGCGGACCGGGCGGTAATTGGTGCCGGTATAATATTCGGTGATGACCACCAGCAACCCGGTGACGCCCAAGCCCACCATCATCGACCAGAACAGGTCCATGCCGGTATAGCCACCCGCGCCGTCGAGGTCTGCCCCGAACACCGCATTCATGTCGCCCAGCACCTGCGCCGTCACATAATAGATCGCGCCGATGGACAGGATCGCCGTGCACCAGAAGCCCTTGTAAAGCGCGCCCATGATCGACTGGCTGCCGCCCAGCCGGACGAAATAGGTGCCGATGATCGACGTGATGATGCAGATGCCTCCCACCGCCAGCGGCAATGACATCAGTTGCATAAGTTGCGCATTGTCGACGCCGGTGATCAGCAACGCGATCAGCACCATGGTCGCGCCGACCGTCACCACATAGGTCTCGAACAGATCGGCCGCCATCCCTGCGCAGTCGCCTACATTGTCGCCCACATTGTCCGCAATCACGGCCGGGTTGCGTGGATCGTCCTCCGGGATTCCAGCCTCCACTTTACCCACCAGATCCGCGCCGACATCCGCCGCCTTGGTAAAGATACCGCCGCCGAGCCGCGCAAAGATGGAGATGAGCGATGCACCGAACGCGAGCGCAACCAGGCTGTCGATGACGAGCCGGTCATCGGGTGCATGCTCCGCAGGACCCGTCAGATACCAGAAGAACACGGAGATCGCGAGCAAAGCCAGCCCCGCCACCAGCATGCCCGTAATCGCACCCGCGCGGAACGCGACGGTGAGTCCGCTCTGCAGGGAATTGCGTGCCGCTTCGGCCGTCCGCACATTGGCGCGGACCGAAATGTTCATGCCGATATAGCCTGCAACGCCCGATAAAATCGCCCCGATCAGGAAGCCGATGGCCGATGTGACGCCGAGGAACACGAACACCAGCACCGCGACGACGACGCCGACCATGGCGATCGTGCGATACTGCCGCGCCAGATAGGCCTGCGCCCCTTCCTCGATCGCGGCGGCGATTTCCTGCATCTTTGCATTACCCGGCGAGGCGCTCAGCACCTGCCTTGCCGTGATGATGCCGTATAGCACGGCCAGCAGGCCGCACCCTATGGCGATGTAAACTATTGTCATTATTGATCCTCTCCCCTTGTTCTCGTCAGTTCATGGTCGCTCCGCAGGGAAATTGGCGACATGACTGGGGGAGCAGGCCGGGGATCGCGCATCCGGTCGCTAAGGTCAGGGCTGGCAATCGGCGGCGCATCGGCATGGCGCAAATCCTGATCGGCAAGCAGTGTTCAGGCCGGAGACTATCGCAGTACCGCGCAAGGTCAAGCGTGCTGAACGCGCGCCAGCCTACCTATGATGTTGATAACCCATGCGCGAAGGCAGCGGGACAGGCTGTCCATCCAGCAGCAGGCGGAGGCCTTCACCGGATGAAAGGCGGCCGACGGGGATGGCTGGAACCGGCAATGATGCGCCTTCGGGCGCGGCGAACAGCAGTTCGTAATCATCCCCGCTCGTCGCCGCATCGAGGCGCGCTTCACGTCCGCGCAAGCTGATAAAGGCATCGGATAACGGGATATGGTCGATCGTCACGCACAGGCCACTCGCCTTCGCGATCCTGTCCGCGTCGATCAGCAAGCCGTCCGAAACATCCATCATGGCGGTGACATGGGGCGCTAGGGCGTGCCCTTCACTCACGCGGGGTTGCGGGCGGCGGTAGGCTTCCACCAAGGCCGCGGGCTCATCTTTACCGGATTGCAGCAGGGACAGTCCCGCGCCGCTGTCGCCGACCGGGCCAGTGACATAGAGGACATCCCCCGCCTTCGCACCGGCCCGCGAGGGCACATACTGCGTGGTCGCGACCCCGATGGCGGTGAGCGTGAAACTGCGCGGAGCACCACCCGGCATTGCCACGGTATCGCCCCCGATCAGCGGCATCCCGAACCGCTCCAGCGCCGCCTGCAAGCCGGACAGAAACGCCGCGTCCCAGTCGCTGTCCCCCGACAGCGCATAATTCATCAGGCAGGCCCGCGGCTTCGCGCCCTTGGCAGCCAGATCGGACAGGTTCACCGCCGCCAGCTTCCATCCGATGCTATCCGCCGGATCGTGGGCCAGGAAATGCACGCCCTCGACCAGCGTATCGCTCGTCAGCACCAGCTTCGCGTCGCCGACATCGAGCACCGCTGCATCGTCCTGCAATCCACGTGCAGCAGGATCGGTCGCCATCGCCCTCAACAGATCGATGAAGGCGCTTTCCCCGCTCACATCAGGCCCAGTCCCATCAAGGCCGCGCGACCTTCGCGACGGCATCCAGCAGGCCGTTGACGAAGCCTGATTCGCGCTTGTCGTAAAACGCATGCGCCACATCGACATATTCGCTGATGACAGTGCCGGTCCCGACGTCAATCCGCGCCAGCAACTCGTAAGTGCCCGCCCGCAATATCTGTCGCATCGGCTTGTCGAGCCGCTCAAGGCTCCACCCCGTCGACAGCTTGCTCGCGATCAGTCCGTCGATTTCCTCGCGCCGCGCGTCCACGCCCTTCACCACATCGTCGAAGAACGCGGTCTCTGCATGGACATATTCCACATCCTCGATGGTCTTCCCCAACCGATGTTCGTGGAATTCATGCAGCAACAGCGGCAGCGGCTTGGGCTCCATGTCGAGCTGGTACAGCGCCTGCACGGCGGCGAGGCGGGCAGCGGAGCGGGATTGGGCGCGGGCGTTCATGCTGCGGGCGTGATCCGGACGGCGCCGATGAAATCGCGCTTGCCTATTGCCAAGCCTTTATGCCGAAGGATGTCATACGCGGTCGTTGCGTGAAAATAGAAATTGGGTTGCGAGAACGACAGGAGGAAGTTCTCCGCCGTGAACGGCATGCCCCGATCGCCCAGTTCGAACACCATGTCGCGGCCGATATATGCATCCAGATCTTCAGGGGCCAGCGCAGTCAGTGCCGCAAGCGTGGTTTCAAGCTGCGCCTTTAGCCCTTCGAAGCTGCTCGGCGGCGGAGTCATGTCGGGACTGAATGTGCCTTTATGCAGAGCACTGATCGCGCCGAGGGAATGGACCGTCGTGGACTTCACCTGATAGACGAAGGGGTGCATGTCCTCCGCCAGACGTGCGTTCAGGATATCGTCAGCAGGCAAAGACCCTTCCGCGCAGAAGGCCTCCGCCTTGTCCACCAGGCGCAGCACCGAATTCAGGATCTGGATATAAGACGGAACCGTCGCCTGATAGAGGGAAAGGGCCATGATTGTGTTCCTTAGCGAAACTGGAGTGAATGGAGGCGGAGGGCGACGGACGCCGCATGTGCAGGCAAACCTTCGGCCGTCGCAAGCGCTACCGCTGCCGGGCCGATGGCGCCGATCGCAGTTCGGTCCAGCGCGAGGAAGCTGGTGCGTTTCATGAAGTCGAGCACGGAGAGCCCCGACGAAAAGCGCGCGCGGCGACCCGTCGGCAGCACATGGTTCGGCCCGGCGACATAATCGCCCACTGCTTCGGGCGTCATGCGGCCCAGGAACACCGATCCGGCATGCCGCACCTGCGCGAACAGGGCGTCTGGATCATCGACGGCGAGTTCGAGATGCTCGGCCGCCAGTGCATTCACCAGCGGGATCGACGCCGCCAAATCGGGCAGCAGGATGATCGCGCCATTGGCGTCCCAGCTCGTCCGCGCCACGGCCGCCGTGGACAGTGCCGGTATCTGCCGATCCACCGCCGCCGCGACGGCATCGGCGAAAGCGGCGTCATCGGTCAGCAGGATCGACTGGCTGGTCGGATCATGCTCCGACTGGCTGAGCAGGTCGGCGGCGATCCACTCCGGATCGTTCTTCCCATCGGCGACGATCAGGATTTCGGACGGGCCCGCCACCATGTCGATACCGACGACGCCATAGAGTTGCCGCTTGGCCTCCGCGACCCAGGCATTGCCGGGGCCGACGATCACGTCCACCGGCGCGATGCGCTGCGTGCCATAAGCGAGCGCCGCCACCGCCTGCGCCCCGCCCACGCGCCAGATCTCACCGATCCCGGCGATCTCCGCTGCCGCCAGCACCATCGGATTGATGATCCCATCGGGCGTAGGCGTGACCATCGCGATCCGCTCGACGCCCGCGACCTTCGCGGGGATCACGTTCATCAGCAGCGAACTCGGATAGGCGGCGCGCCCACCCGGCACATACAGCCCCGCCGCATCGACAGGCCGCCACCGCGCGCCCAGACGCACGCCCGCGCTGTCCACGCCGTCGCTGTCCTGCGGCTTCTGCTTTTCGTGATAGGCCGCGATCCGGTCGGCCGCCAGTTCCAGCGCATCGCGCAACTCGCTCGAAATACCCGCCAGCGCCGCCTTCCGCTCCGCCGCCGGGATCGCCCAGCCGCTCGCCTCCAGATCATGGCGATCGAAGCGCTGCGTATAATCCGCGAGCGCACCGTCGCCCTCATTGCGCACGCGCTTCAGGATCGCGGCCACATCACGCGACACATCCTCGTCCGCCTCGCGGCGCGCATTCACCAGCGCCGTGAAGGCTTCGGCGAAATCCGGCGAACGGCTGTCCAGCCTAAGCGGCATCGCGCACTCCCACGGCCCGGCGGAACGCCTCGACCAGCGGCACCAGTTCGCCCGAGCGCATCTTGAACGCGGCGCGATTGACGATCAGCCGCGCGGAAATCTGCATGATGATGCTTGTCTCGACCAGACCATTCGCCTTCAGTGTCGCGCCAGAAGAGACCAGGTCGACGATCCGCCGCGACAGCCCCAGCGACGGCGCCAGTTCCATCGCACCGTTCAGCTTCACGCATTCGGCCTGAATGCCCTGCGCCTCATAATGCTTGCGTGTCAGGTGCGGATATTTGGTCGCGACGCGCACATGGCTCAACGCGGCCTCGTTCTCCGCGGCCAGACCCTCGGGCTCTGCGACCGACAGGCGGCAATGGCCGATGTCGAGATCGACCGGCGCATACAGCTCCGAATAGTTGAATTCCTCGACCACATCGGACCCGACGATCCCGATCTGCGCCGCGCCATGCGCCACGAAGGTCGCCACGTCGAATGCGCGCACCCGGATGATCGACACATTCGCCTGATTGGTCGCGAACCGCAGCGCCCGGCTCTTGCCATTGTGGAAGTCCGCCTCCGGCTCGATCCCGACGCGCGAGAGCAAGGGCAATGCCTCTTCGAGGATGCGGCCCTTGGGGATGGCGATGATCAGCGGCTGGCTCATGGCGCGGGCTTTACTTGCGGGCGCGGCAATGGGCAAGCGGGGTGGTGGCCGGGATTCCTCTGGCAGTGAATATCCGGCCGTTCTTATATGTCCGTTCGTGCTGAGTAGGGACTGAGCGAAGTCGAAGGCCCGTATCGAAGCATCTGCACCAAGCTTCAATCCTTCGATACGCCATTTCGACAAGCTCAATGGCTACTCAGGACGAACGGGGGGTCATGCCTGGTCCTGCCTCATCATGGATAACTCACCGTCTTCGGCCGACCCTGCGGAATGGGAATGAACTCCTCGTCATCACCCGGAATCAGCGGAAAGCGCATCGCTTCCCAATCGTCCCGCGCCTGCATCAGCCGGTCCTTGGTGGACGACACGAAGTTCCACCACACATGCCGCGGCGTCTTGAACGCCTCTCCACCGCACAGCATCACGCGCCCGCCGTCCACGCTATAGAGCGTCGCCCGCGTGCCCGGCCGCAGCACATACAAAGTCTGCGGCTTCAGCGGCACGCCATCCAGCGCCGCGTCCCCGCCCGACACATAGAGGGCGCGCTCGTCCGCTTCGGGCTCGATGGGGATTGCCCCGCCTGGACGGAGCATGATGTCGGCATAGACAGTCTGCGCATAGGTCGTGACCGGCGCCCGCTGCCCCCATAGCGATCCCATGATGACCCGCGCCCGCGCGCCGCCGTAATCCAGCACCGGCAAGGCATCCTCGGGCACATGCTCGAACGCTGGGTCGATTTCCTCACGCCCGTCCGGCAAGGCGATCCACGTCTGGATCGCCGACAGCTTCGATGCCCGCAGCCGCTCGTCTTCGGGAGAGCGCTCCGAATGGACGATGCCCGTGCCCGCCGTCATCAGGTTGACCGCGCCCGGCTCGATCAGCTGGTTCGACCCCAGCGAATCGCGATGCTGGAACGCGCCTTCATACATATAGGTGACGGTCGCCAGGTTGATGTGCGGATGCGGACGCACGTCGATCCCTTCACCCGGCCCGAATTTGGCAGGCCCCGCCTGATCGAAGAAGATGAACGGCCCCACCATCGTCCGCTCCTTCGCAGGAAGGCTGCGATAGACCTTGAAGTCGCCAAGGTCGTGGGTGGTCGGCGCAATGGTCTGGATGATGATGTCGTCGCTCATGCGTCGTCCAATTCGGGATAATGACGGAATATGCCGTCCTGATTGAAAGGAACACGGCGTTCGCTCTGCAGATAATCCTGAAGCTCGGGCAGCGCCGCCACACGCGCATGCAGGGCCATGACCTTGGGATAAGCGTCCTTCGCGCACGCCATTCGTCGAGGAAAGGCGTAGGCCAACCCCGCCACAAGTTGAAAGAGCGACAGGTCGGCATAGCTCCACCGCGTGCCCGCCAGCCAGTCGCCCGGCTGCGCGTCCAGCGCCTTTTCGAACCAGCCCAGATATTTGGGGATGCGCTCCTCCCGGAAATGCTTCGCGGCGCGCGCCGCCTCCGCCTTCTGGTCGTCATAATAGAGCATCACGGCGACCGGGTGGTGAACGTCATGCGCCTCCTCCACGACATCCATGATGGTGAGTTGCAATTGATTGAGCCAGTAACGGGCCTTCATCGACGACGGCGACAGATCATGCCGCTCAGACAGGAACGACAGGATGTTGGCGGTCTGCGACACCGCCTGCCCGTCTATCGAGATATAAGGCGGCGCGAAGGCGGGCCCGACATCATGACTGGCCATGTCATCCATCAATGCCTGCGCACCGTCTTCCCGCGCACGGTCTCGATAGGGGATACCGGCTGCCTCCAGAGTCAACCGGACGAACTCGCCCCGTCCCTGAATGCCCGGCCAATACCAGAAGTCATAGGCGTCTGCGTCGCTCATGGCGCTTCTGCCGGCGCGTTCGCCTTGATCGCCAGCGCGTGGATCTTCTCCCGCAGCAAATCCGACAGCGCCAGATTGACCAGCCGCTGCCGCGCTACCCGGCTCTGGCCGGTGAAAGCGTCCGCCACGATCTCCACGGTGAAATGGCTCTCGCCAGTCCCGTCGTCTCCGGTATGTCCGCGATGCTTGGCGCTATCGTTGATCACGGCAAGCTGTTGCGGTTGCAGGGCGGCGCGCAGGCGCGCTTCGATTTCAGTGGCCACAGGGCCTTTCGATTCTCCGGTCATGGTCCCTATATAGTCGGATCACATCTGTTTGCATCTGGACTGATCTTGGCTTCCGATCCTTTTTCCTCGCGCCGCTTCAACCGCTTTCACGGGCGGGTGGAAAGCGAAGGGCGCCCCTGCGCCGTTGGCGGATGCCCGGAGCCCGGCGAGTTTCGCGCGCCTCCCCCCGAAGGACCGGCCTCCCATGCGGAGGGGCCGCGCTGGCGCTGGCTGTGCCTCGACCATGTGCGCGAATTCAATTCCGGATATAATTTCTTCACCGGCATGTCCCCCGACGAGATCGAGGCGGCGCAGCGCCCCTTCGCCGGCTGGGAGCGCGAGACTCGCGCCTTCGCCGCCAACGGCGCGACGCCTCCGCCCAAATGGCAGGATTTCGACGATCCGATCGACGCCATCGGCGCGCGCTTCAAGGAGCGGATGCGCGAAGCCCAGGCCCGCGCCGACGCAAAACCGCTCTCGACCGACGACCGCAAGGCGCTAAAGACGCTCGGCCTCGGCGTCGACGCGGACCGAAAAGCGCTCCGGCAGCGTTATACCGAACTCGCGCGGCGCTATCACCCTGACCATAACGGCGGGGACAGGAGCCACGAGAAAGCGTTGCAGGAGGTGATTTCCGCCTATACGCATTTGCGAAAGGCTCCGGCCTTTGCATGATGCTTCGATACAGGCCTTCGACAAGCTTAGTCCCTACTCAGCACGAACGGTGGGGATTGGTTTACATATTGCACCGTTCGTCCTGAGTAGCCATTGAGCGAAGTCGAAATGGCGTATCGAAGGATCGTCCCATCCAACCGCCCGGTTCCCAAAGACAGGCAGAGCATGACCGACATACCCAATACCCAGCCCGACAGCCGCACCGAAACCGTGATGGAACGCCCTGACCGGGAGGTCAGCGCCCGTGACGTGTTCGGCGTTGACGTGGACATGAAGGTCCCCGCCTTCTCCGAAGCCGACGAGCGCGTGCCCGATACCGATCCCGCCTATGTGTTCGATCCGGACACCACGCTGGCGATTCTCGCGGGCTTTGCGCACAACCGCCGCGTGATGGTTCAGGGCTATCACGGCACCGGCAAGTCGACGCATATCGAACAGATCGCGGCGCGCCTCAACTGGCCGTGCATCCGCATCAACCTCGACGCGCATATCAGCCGCATCGACCTTGTCGGCCGCGACGCCATCGTCCTGAAGGATGGGCAGCAAGTCACCGAATTCAAGGAAGGGCTCCTGCCCTGGGCGCTGCAACGTCCCGTCGCCCTGGTGTTCGACGAATATGATGCGGGCCGCCCCGACGTGATGTTCGTGATCCAGCGCGTCCTCGAAACCGACGGCAAGATGACGCTGCTCGACCAGAACCGGGTGATCCGCCCCTCGCCCCATTTCCGCCTGTTCGCGACGTCGAACACCGTGGGCCTGGGCGACACGACCGGCCTCTATCACGGCACGCAGCAGATCAACCAGGGCCAGATGGACCGCTGGAACATCGTCGTGACCCTGAACTACCTGCCCGCCGCGACCGAGGCGCAGATCGTCCTCGCCAAGTCCGGCGAATATGATCACGAGGGCGGCCGCAAGGAAGTCGAGAACATGATCAAGGTCGCCGAACTGACGCGGCAGGGCTTCATCAACGGCGACATCTCCACCGTGATGTCGCCGCGCACCGTCATCAGTTGGGCCCAGAACGCGCTCATCTTCAAGAATGTCGGCTTCGCCTTCCGCCTCTCCTTCCTCAACAAATGCGACGAGGCGGAACGCTCGCTGGTCGCGGAATATTACCAGCGGGTGTTCGGCAAGGACCTCCCCGAAAGCGTGGTAGGCAAGGCTTGATCGCGGCAGCGCCATGACCGAACGCTCTCCCCTCGACGCCTTCAAGGCCGTGCTGTCCGGCGCAGCGCGGGCGATGGCGCACGACCCGGAGCTGGAGGTGTCCTTCACCGCCGATGCGCCGCACGTCGCGGGCAAGCAGATCAAGGTGCCCGCGCCCGCCCGCGCCCTGCCCGCCGATCAGGTGGCGCTCGCCCGCGGCTTCGCGGACGGCTACGCCCTCCGCGCCCGGCACCACAACGTCAAGATGCACGCTGCCTCCGCGCCCGGCGAAGCCGTCGCCCGCGCCGTCTACGATGCCGTCGAGCAGGCGCGCGTCGAAGCCATCGGTTCGCGCCAGATGGCGGGGGTCCGCGCCAACCTGAACGACGCGCTCGCCATGCGCCTCAAGTCCGACCCCATCGCCCGTGCAAAGGGCCGCGACGAAGTGCCGTTGAGCACTGCCGTCGCCCTGATGGTCCGCGAGCGCCTCACCGGACAGGCCGCGCCCCGCAGCGCCGTCGCGGGCCTCGATTTCGTCCGCGAATGGATCGAGGACAAGGCGGGTTCTGACCTCGACGCGCTCGGCCTTGCATTGGACGACCAGCGCGCCTTCCAGAAGCTCACCACCTCGCTCCTCGAACATCTCGAACTCATCGAGAGCGACGCGCCGCCCGACGCCAGCGACGACGACGCCGACGAGGAAGGCGAGGATCAGGAGCAGGAACAGGACGAGGGCGACGAAGGCGAGGAAAACGCCGGCGACAGCGACGCCCAGACCGAAGCGCGTTCCGAAGAAAAGGGCGGCGAAAGCGAAGACGGCGACCCGGATTACAGCGACGAATTCGACAGCGACAGCGAGAGCGGCGCGGACGACATGGGCGAAGAGGGCATGATGCCCGTCCGCCCCAATCGCCCGATGTCGGACCTGCCGCCCGGCTTCGACTACAAGGTCTACAGCACCCGCCACGACGAAACGACCGGCGCAGAAGATCTGTGCGACGATGACGAACTGATCCGCCTGCGCGGTTTCCTCGACCAGCAGATGACCTCGCTGCAAGGCGCGGTGACGAAGCTCGCCAATCGCCTGCAACGCCGCCTGATGGCGCAGCAGTCGCGCAGTTGGGACTTCGATCAGGAGGAAGGCATGCTGGACGCCGCCCGCCTCGCCCGCATCGTCATCGATCCCACGCGCTCGCTCTCCTACAAGATCGAGCGCGATACCGAATTCCGCGACACGGTCGTCACCCTGCTGATCGACAACAGCGGATCGATGCGCGGCCGCCCGATCAGCATCGCCGCGATCAGCGCCGACATCATGGCGCGCACGCTGGAACGCTGCGGCGTCAAGACCGAGATTCTGGGCTTCACCACCCGCGCCTGGAAGGGCGGTCAGAGCCGCGAGGACTGGCTGGCCGCCGGTCGCCCGCCGCTCCCCGGCCGCCTCAACGACCTGCGCCACATTGTCTACAAGCGCGCCGACGACCCATGGCGCCGCGCCCGCAAGAACCTCGGGCTGATGATGCGCGAGGGGCTGCTGAAGGAGAATATCGACGGCGAGGCGCTGCTCTGGGCGCACAGCCGCCTCATCGCCCGGCACGAGGAACGCCGCATCCTGATGGTGATCTCCGACGGCGCGCCGGTCGACGACTCGACGCTTTCGGTGAATAGCGGCACCTATCTGGAGCGGCATCTGCGGCAAGTGATCGACTGGATCGAGAACCGCTCACCCGTGCAACTCGTCGCCATCGGCATCGGCCATGACGTAACCCGCTACTACAAGCGCGCCGTCACCATCATGGACGCCGAACAGCTTGGCGGCACCATGGTCGAGCAGTTGGCGGGCCTGTTCGATGAGGACTAGGCGCGCAACCCTCCCTACGCCCGCGAACACCCCCTCTCCGTTCGGACTGAGCCTGTCGAAGGGCCACACTGAGCTTGTCGAAGTGCCTTCACGCCGTTCAGGCGAAGGCTTCGACTACGCTCAGCCCGAACGGATTGTGATGTCGGGAAAAAGTTCATGAGCGTCGCCTTCCGCCGAGAGAGCGACGAGGAGCATCTCGAACCCAAGTTCGAACTCCCCATCCCGCCCGGCCCCAACCTCGTCACCCCGCGCGGCCTCGCGATGATCGAGGCGCGCCTGCGCGACATCGAAGCCACCCTTGCCGCCACCACCGAAGTCGAGGCGCGCAAGAAGGTCCTGCGCGAAGCCCGCTACTGGCGCACCCGACAGGCCACCGCCCAACTCGCCCCCCTGCCGCCGCAGGACAGCGTCGCCTTCGGCTCCCGCGCCCGCTTTCGCCTGAACGGACAGGACCGCGCTCTGGATCTGGTCGGCGACGACGAAGCCGACCCCACCCAGGGCCGCATAGCCTTCTCCGCCCCCCTCGCCCGCGCGATGATGGAGGCGGGCGTCGGTGAACTACTCGACGTCGGCGGCAAGGCGGAAGCTATGGAGATACTGGAGATCGGCGTTTCCGACTCGATGGAGGCGTGACTCGCAATCTCGTGTCAGCAGAGCTTCAGCCTGAGCGGGAACTTAGATTAACAAAGCGCGTCTATTCCCCAAATGGAGAAGGATGTCACATGCAGCACGTAGCGAAGGTCGTAGAGATAGTCGGCACCTCCGAAGTGGGGATCGATGATGCGATTCAGGGTGCGATCGCGCGAGCCGCAAAGACCCTGGACAACCTGCAATGGTTCGAAGTCACCGAAATGCGCGGGCACATCAGCGACCAGAAGATCGAGCGTTTCCAGGTAATGTTGAAAGTCGGCTTCGGCCTCAACGACGACTAGCGTAAGTCACGGCCGCACGGGCATGTCTCGCGCTGCATGTGCAAAGACCCTGTCCTACAGGTCCTTCCATGCGCTAAGTCACGCCACAGTGTTAAAAGCCGAACACCCTGCGCGAGGTCCGCACCGTAGTCCCAGCATGTCCGCGGCCCCGCAAGCGGCAACCGGGCTGGCCAACTGGACAGCATTGGACTTGACCTGTGCAGCGGTAAACAAAGGCAACCGGCACATCGACCCGCAGTGCCGCGAAGCTGCACGACGCGCGTTCGGGCGGGGAGCCAGTTGCTCGCCCGATCCATGCACTACGAGCGAGGGATTATGACGACTGCTCAAACGTTCCGTGCTCCTGCTGAAGCACCGAGCCAAACCGACACATACAAGCTGGAACTCTCGACTACTGCGTTCCCGGGAGCGCTGTGCCCACAGGCATGGCTTTAGCTCAACAGCCCGAAAGCACCCCGACCGGGGGGTGACGTAGTGTCACCTTTGTCACCTTCCGACCCTACAAGCCCCTCAGCCACCTTCAGCGACGCACCCTATATCGCCAGAGGTTGACCTCTCCCCGCAACCGCATCATGCACGCGGCATGACCGAAGCTGCCCCCAATTCCACTCCGCTGCGCCTGTTCAACAGCCTGACCCGCGCCGTCGAGGCCTTCGTGCCGATCACCCCCGGAGCCGCCCGCGTCTATAGCTGCGGTCCCACGGTCTACAACTATGCGCACCTTGGCAACCTGCGCGCCTACGTCTTCACCGACACCCTGACGCGGGTACTCCGGTGGAAGGGTTACGACGTCACCCACGTCATCAACATCACCGATGTCGGCCACCTGACCAGCGACGCAGACGCAGGCGACGACAAGATGGAGGCCGCAGCCCGCGCCCAGGCCAAGAGCATCTGGGACATAGCGGCGCACTACACCGCCGCGTTCAAGAGTAACATCGCCGCCCTCAACATCATCGAGCCCAGCCGCTGGTCGGTCGCCACCGATCACATCGCCGACATGATCGCCTTCGCGACTCGCATCGCACCTGAGCATTGCTACGAACTCGACACCGGCCTCTATTTCGACAGCACCACCGTCCCCGATTACGGCGCGCTGGCCGGCGGGCATGACGACGCGGCCCATGCCCGTATCGATCCCGTAGCCGGCAAGCGCCACGCTTCCGACTTCGCGATCTGGCGCAAGTCTCCCCCCGGCGAGCAGCGCCAGATGGAATGGGACAGCCCATGGGGCAAAGGCGCGCCGGGCTGGCACCTGGAATGCTCAGTCATGTCGCTCAAATATCTTGGCGGGGACGAGCATCAGTTCGACATCCACACCGGCGGCATCGACCATCGCGAGATCCACCATCCCAATGAAATCGCCCAGAATCAGGCGTTCAACTGCACCTCTCACACCGGCGCGAACTGGTGGATGCACAACAACTTCCTGGTCGACCGGGCGGGCAAGATGTCGAAGAGCAAGGGCGGCTTCACCACGCTGTTCTCGCTGATCGACCGCGGCGTACACCCCCTCGCCTATCGCCTGCTATGCCTCAGCGCGCATTACCGCAGCGAGCTTGAGTTCAGCGGCGAGACATTGGGCGCGGCGCTGACGCGGCTCAAGCGGCTGGTGATGGCCGTGGAAGGGCTCAAGTCCCGCGCCGAGGACGTGACATGGCAGTCGGACGACCGCCCATTCCTGCTCTCGAACCTCCATCCAAAGCTGCAGCCGCTCGCCGATGCCTTCGACGCCGCGCTGTCCGACGACCTGATGGTGCCGCGCGCCATTCCCCTGCTGGAGGAAGCCGCCAGCATCAAGAAGGTGCCCGCTGACGAGAAGCTGTGCCTGATCGCCGCGATGGACATGGCGCTTGGCCTTAACCTGCTGACCCTCACGCGCGCCGACCTGCGCCTGCCGCCGAAGGACGCAACGATCACCGAGGCCGAAATCGAGGCGGAGCTTGACCGCCGAAAGGCGGCCCGGGCGGAGAAAGACTTCGCCACATCGGACGCGATCCGCGACAGCCTTGCAGCGCGGGGTGTCGACGTGATGGACGGCGATCCGCTGGGTTGGGAGTGGAGACTGAACCTTGACTGATACCGCGCCCGTCAAAGTCGTCGCCCCCGCGCTGATGCGCGCCGCCGTCGAGCCGCACCTTCCCGATGGCGTCGCCGTGCAATGGTTCGACGACGCCGCGCAGGCAATCGCCATGGCCCGCGACGCCGAAGTCGCATGGCTTGACCAGTTCTCTCTCTCCGACCGGGTGGAGGCGATCGTGGCTGCGGAAAAGCTCAAATGGTTGAGCACGATCGTCGCCGGTCTGGACGCCCTGCCCCTCGACGTTCTGACTGATCGAAAGGTGCGTCTCACCAACGGTTCCGGCCTCAACAGCGAAACGGTGGCCGACTATGCCGTGATGGGCGCCCTCACGCTCGCCAAGGGCTTCCCCGACGTCGTCCGCGCGCAGGATCGCCGTGAGTGGCTGGAGGTCGCGCCGGGCACGCTGGAGATGGACGGCACCAAGGCACTGATCATCGGCTTCGGCACGATCGGGCGCATGATCGCCGCACGCCTCAGGGCGTTCGGCGTCGAGGTGACGGGCGTGCGCCGCACGGCGGACCCCGCTGCGGGCGTTCTTGGTCCCGACGCGTGGCGTCCGCGCCTTGGCGACTACGACTGGATCGTCGTCGCAGCGCCCGCTACCGGCGAAACGCGCGCCGTGCTCGGCGTAGCGGAATTCGCCGCCATGAAGCCACAGGCACGCATCATCAACATCGCGCGAGGCGACCTCATCGACCAGCCTGCGCTGATCCGCGCGCTGACGGAGAAACGCATCGCCGGTGCCTTCCTCGACGTGACCACGCCCGAGCCCCTGCCTGCCGATGATCCGCTCTGGGCCGCGCCCAACTGCATTCTGACCATGCACCTTGCGGGCCGCAGTCAGACCACGATGTTCGCCAAGGGCGCGGCGCGCTTCGTCGACAATCTGCATCGCTACATGAAGGGCGAGCCGTTGTTGCACGAAACAGACCCGGCACGAGGGTACTGACGCACTCTTGCTCGGCGCCGCGCGTCCTGCGCAGGCAGAAGGAGTCTGCCGCCCTTGCCTTTGTTTTCCACGACGCGCATAGGGCGACGCTTGATTTAACCGTATCTGGACAGGAGAAATACAGTGGCTGCGCAGTGGACGCCCGATAGCTGGCGGACCCAGAAGGGGCTTCAGATGCCCCGTTACAACGACGCAGCGGCGCTTGCCGCAGCGGAGTCGCAGCTCAGCACCTATCCCCCTCTGGTTTTTGCAGGGGAAGCGCGTCATCTGAAAGCGGATCTTGCCAAGGTAACCGCCGGGGAAGCATTCCTGTTGCAAGGCGGCGATTGCGCGGAGAGCTTCGCCGAATTCCACCCGAACAACATCCGTGACACCTTCCGCGTGCTGTTGCAGATGGCGGTCGTGATGACTTTCGCCTCCAAGCTGCCCATCGTGAAGGTCGGCCGCATGGCGGGCCAGTTCGCAAAGCCCCGTTCGGCCGATACGGAGACGATCGGGGGCGTCGAATTGCCCAGCTATCGCGGCGACAACGTAAACGACATCGCCTTCACGGCGGAAGGCCGCGAGCCCGATCCTGCGCGGATGGTGCGTGCCTATAATCAGTCGGCAGCGACGCTGAACCTGTTGCGTGCATTCTCGACGGGCGGTTACGCCAGCCTGGATCGTGTGCATGGCTGGATGCTCGATTTCATGGGCCGCAGTCCGTGGGCGAAGAAATTCAGCGAGATGGCGGACCGCATCGGCGAAGCGCTCGACTTCATGAAGGCCTGCGGATTGAGCCCCGATACCGTGCCGCAACTTGGCGGCACGAGCTTCTACACCAGCCATGAGGCGCTGCTGCTCCCCTATGAGGAAGCGCTGACGCGGCGGGATTCACTGACGGGCGACTGGTACGACACCAGCGCGCATATGTTGTGGATCGGCGACCGCACCCGGTTCGAGGGCTCCGCGCATGTCGAATATCTCCGCGGCATCGGTAATCCCATCGGCATGAAGTGCGGTCCGAGCCTGGAGCCCGATGCTCTGCTGCGCCTGCTGGACGTGCTGAACCCCGGGCGCGAGGCAGGACGGATCACGCTGATCACGCGCTATGGCCATGACAAGATCGAGACTGGCCTGCCCAAGCTGGTGCGCGCGGTGATGCGCGAGGGACATCCGGTGCTCTGGTCCTGCGACCCGATGCACGGCAATGTCATCAAGGCGGCCAATGGCTACAAGACGCGCCCGTTCGAACGCATTCTGGCCGAAGTACGCGGCTTCTTCGCCGTGCACCGCGCCGAAGGCAGCTTCGGCGGCGGTATCCATGCGGAAATGACTGGGCAGAACGTCACGGAATGCACCGGCGGCGCGATCGCCATCACCGATGAGGGGCTGGCGGATCGTTACCACACGCATTGCGACCCCCGCCTGAACGCCGCGCAGAGCCTCGAACTCGCCTTCCTGTTAGCGGAAATGCTTAACGACGAGTTGGCAGAGCGCCGCCGAGTCGCCGCCTGATAGGGAAACGGTAAACGATTCGATCGGCGAACTGGCGCGTTGCGCGAAGGGAAGACTCGCGCCGTGCGTCAACCCATCCTCCTTCATTGCCGAGCAATGGATCCCTATGCTTCTAAAATAGAAAAGCCCCGAAGTTCGGGGCTTTTCCTCGGTCCATTTGGATTCTTAAATCCTGAAGGCAATCAGAAGTTGAAGAACCAGTCCCAGAAACCACGAACGGGCTGCTGACGACGATCACGCGAATTGTTGTTCATATCGGTCCCCATTACTAAATCAGACAGCGCATCGCGCTGCCCAAGAGGACCAATATAGAAAAAATAAGTGGTTTACAACTTATTAACCATGCGCAACGAGGCGCTGCTGCCTAGTGATCATAGTCAGCACCGTCTCCCAATCCGTGGGACGGCAGATATGGTAGCCTTGCCCGATTTCGCACCCCATCTGGTTGAGAAGATATTGCGTTTCCGCCGTTTCGATCCCTTCAGCGACGACCTTCATCCCAAGGGCATGGGCGAGCTCGATCGTCGACTGCATGACAGCCTGATCCTCAACGCTGCTATGCAGGGCCATGGAAAATTGCTTGTCGATCTTGAGCTCGGTCGCCGGGATGCTGCGAATATACTCCAGCGTCGACATCCCCGTGCCGTAATCATCGATCGAAAGAGAAACACCCATGTCGCGCAACTCTTCCAACAGGGCGATCGCTACACGCCCTTCGGCCATCGCCGCGGTTTCAGTCACTTCCAGAATCAGGTTCTGGGCCGGGAAACCGTTGGCGCTGAGGGCCTGTCGGACCATATCGATGATGTTCCGCGATGCCAGAAGTACAGACGATATGTTGACCGATATGCTGAAAGTCGGGTCCGATCGAAGAGCCTGCGCTCCAACCCGAGTCGCATCGTTGAGCACAAAGGCCGTCAGCTTTTCGATCCGGCCATGCCGTTCAGCTACTTGAATGAATTCATCGGGGCCGATGGGACCACGCGTCACATGCGTCCACCTGGCTAGCGCTTCGGCGCCGACAATCGCCTGCGTCGCGAGCTCCATCTTCGGTTGATAGGCGACCCAGATATGTCCGTTGTCGATGGCTCTATCGAGTTCGCCCAAAAGCGATAACGCCCATTGCTGCGCGCCATTAGCCGCAGGATCATGGATCTTCCAGCAGGTACCTTGGTCGGCAGCTGATCTGGCCGCGGCAAGCGCGCTCGACAGACGATGGGACAGCGGACGATCGGTCTCCTGATCGACACCGAAATTGATATCGACTGTGAAGCTTTTATCAGCGACAGCAATTGGATTGCGAAAAATCAATTGCAGCGCCTTGAACTGGTCGACCGAGGAAGCCAGCTGCTCCATGGGCATCAACCAGAAGAAATTGCCATCGTCGCCATGCAGCAATTGCAAGCTTCCGACGCCCAGGGACATACGCGACACCACGTGCTCCAGCAGATCACGCTCATTATCGGGCGGCAGCGTGCTTACGATCTCGGTGAAGCGACTTATGCGTGCGGAGACCAGGACTTGGGGATCAACCTGATCGCGATGCAGGATCGCGTTTACCGTAGGCAGCCCCGAGACCGGATTGATCGCTCCCTGATTCTGCTTCCGCGCACCGAACCGCTGCCATGCCACTGCGACCATTGCAGATACCAGCAGGATCAGGCCAGGTGCCAAAATGATGAAGATGCCCGAATTCTGCATGGGTACGGGTAAAAGGAGCATCAACATCAACGTTGCGGCACTTAGCAAGCCCCAGAACTTGGGCTGCCTGCCGGACAAGCCGGCATATGCAACCGTGAGTGCCAGCAGCCATGCTGGAAGCCATCCCAACGATTTGGTTCCACCTCCAATTAAAGTTTCGGCGCCAATCGCAGGTAGGAAAACATCGGCCGATCGCCCTTGACCGAGGATGTTCAAAATTCCACCGAACACGCTTGATCGATGTCCGACTAGCACCGTCTTGCCGGCAAGATCAGGACGATGTCCCTCCTTCTGAAGGAATTTAGCAGCGCTGAAGTAAGCGAAGCTAGACGATTGATATGAGTAGTCCACGGGAAAATTGAGGTCGAGGCGAACACGTTTGGAATAGTTTTTAGCAAGTGCCGACCATATTGCCGGATAGGTTTTTCCTCCAACTTCATGATTATAAGCTATGTCAGCTACGCCGTTCCAGTAGTTGATCCGACGCAGATTGGTCACGATCGTCCCGTGCCTTGCTATGGATGCTGCAGGCATCACTGCCTCGCCCTTTGCTTCGCCTCCGCGATAATCTGCGCTTGCGCTTAGAAAGATGCGGCCCGGCTGGTCGTGTCCCGGCGCGTGGTGTAGGTTTTGAGGGTAGCGAAGCTGACCGGACGCGCGCTCATCGATAAAGCGCTGTAGCGGCCGGTCAGTTTCGCGGGTGGTCACCGGCGAACTTCGGATAAGTTTGGGTTGCGAAGCTCAACTTACGGAGACCTCCGATGACCAATGACAAGATGGACCTGCACGCTCTGGTTGGGAAGACAGCCGACGGCGATTTTCTACGCGACATGATCGGCTTTGCCGCGCAGCGGCTGATGGAACTGGAAGTGGGCGGTGCGACCGGCGCTGCCTATGGTGAGAAAGATCCTGAGCGCCTCGCGCAGCGCAACGGCTATCGGGATCGGGACTGGGAGACGCGAGCAGGGACGGTCGAGCTGCGGATCCCCAAGCTGCGCAAGGGAACATATTTTCCAGGGTTTCTGGAGCCCCGCCGTATGGCAGAGAAGGCACTGACGGCCGTCATCCAGGAAGCTTATATCCAGGGGATCTCGACCCGCTCTGTGGACGATCTGGTCAAAGCCATGGGCATGAGTGGGATCTCAAAGAGCCA
>NZ_JARYGI010000042.1:0-28806 GCF_033795625.1 Sphingobium sp.
GACAGGATCGCATCGTAATTTGGGTTCATGCGGCTTTGGGCTCGGCGGTGAGGATGGTTCTCAGATAGTCCTGCATCCAGGCCGGCAATTCCGACATGCCGTCATGCAGATCCTTGCGTAGCCGCACGCCATCCGGCTCGCGCCAGAGGAGCTGCTGGAGCCGATGGCGGACAGAGCGGTCCTCCTCGGCGTCGGCCGCAGTGTCGCGCAACCGGTGGAGTGCCTGGACGATCCGCATGGCCGGGCGACCGGCCCAGAAGAGCTTGCTGGCGGCCGTGTGCCGGAAACTGATTTCGAGATTGCCAAGATGGACCGGTTTCAGTCGGGAATCGGTGTGGACGACGATCTTGGCGGGCACCCCGTTGGTGAGGCCAAGGTCGTTGGCGGCAGTCATGCCGTCGACCAGGACGCGTATCTGATCGCGGCGGGCGATCGCCTCGACCACCTGGCGGGGATCAGCGGGACTCGGCGCCTTGGTGAGGCTGTTGAAGTCCGGCTTGTCATATAGGCCTCTGTCGATCCTGCGAAGCGTGTCGGTGGCGACGAGACGCTGGAGAGCCTTGTCGATAGCGTCGCGCGTAGCGAGGTCGAGAAAGTCCGCCACCGCCCATACGCTGCGTGGCGTACTGGCGCTAATCCGCTGCAGAATGCGGGTCTTCAGGTCTAGGGGCTCACTCATTTGTCCGAAGTTTGTAGGTATATTTCGGACATGCATTCAATCAGTCGCTAATCTGGAGGACTCGAACCACCATATCCACTCACGTCCAGTCTTTTCCAAGAATCCAGATCGTGCTATTAATGCCCCTGGTGAATTCGCAAGTCTATGATTTTATTGCGAAATCAAGCGCTTAGCTGCCCGGCGATCAAGCTCTTCTGGGCATAACTCGGTCTTAAAAGGTGGTCGCACCCGGTCGGAAGCAGTTCGCCGCAAAAACGCGGCGATTTGCCGCGAACAAATGTCGAACTAAAAATGAACGAATTTTGATGGTATTTTTCATGGTATCTTGAGACGCGAGCGATCGAAGTCTTATTTTATTTCATTGGCTTAAGATGCCAGTTCGATGCCGGTCCCGCGCGTTACTTGTCGCGCAGGCGGATGCCGACGAAGGTTGCAGGCTGGCCGCGGCGAAGCACCTGTAGCAGGATCGCGTTGCGGCCTGCGGCGGTCACTTGCGCGACGGCAGCCTTCAGGTCGGCCTCGGTCGCGGTGGGGCGATTGTTGGCCGAGAGGATGATATCTCCGCGGCGGAGGCCCTTGGCGCCCGCGTCGGTCGACGGGTCGACCGTGGTGATGACGACGCCCCGCGTCTCGGCAGGCACGCCAAGCTGCCGGGCGATGCCGGCAGTCAGCGGCGTGACGGCGACGCCAAGGCTCTGCTGGGCAGCGGCCGCGCCGCTGTCGGGCTGCTGCTGCGGATCGGCAAAGTCCTCGTCATTGGGCGCGTTGAAGGCGCTCAACTGATCTTCGGGCGGGCGCTGGGCAACGACGGCAGTCACCGTCATGCGCTTGCCGTTGCGGATCAGTTCGACGGGGACGCGCGACCCGATCGGAAGGTTGGCGACGATGAACGAGAGCGTCTCATCGGGCGTGACTTCGCGATTGTTCACCTTGACGATGACGTCGCCAGCCTTGATGCCTGCCTTGTCCGCGCCCTGGCCGGGTTCGACGCCCTGGATGAACTCACCGCGGTTCTTCGCAAGGCCGAGCGATTCGGCGATGTCGTCGGAGAGCGGCGTGATCTGCACGCCCAGATAGCCGCGACGCACGCTCTGGCCCTTGCGCAGAGTGTCGATGACCGGGACGGCCTGCTCGGAGGGGATCGCGAAGCCGATGCCGACATTGCCGCCCGAAGGCGAGAGGATCTGGCTGTTGATGCCGATGACGTTGCCCGTCATGTCGAACATCGGGCCGCCGGAGTTGCCCTGATTGATGGAGGCGTCGGTCTGCAGGAAGCGGTCGCTGCCGCCGCCGGTGTTGCGGTGCACGGCGGAAATAATGCCCGCTGTCACGGTGCCGCCAAGGCCGAAGGGATTGCCGATGGCAATGACCCAATCGCCCACGCGTGCGCGCGTGCTGTCGCCGAACTTTACGAAGGGCAGCGCCTTTTTCGGTTCGATCTTCAGCACCGCCAAGTCGCTGGCGGCGTCACGACCGATCAGCTTCGCGGTATATTCCTCGCGATCGGTCAAGGTGACGGTGATGCTGTCGATCGTCGCGCCTTCCGCGCCAGGGGCGACGACATGGTTGTTGGTGACGATATAGCCGTCAGCCGAGATCAGGAAGCCCGATCCAAGCGACTGCGCCTGCCGCGTCTGCGGCGTACCGCCGGGCGAACCGAAGAGATCGCCGAAGGGGGTTCCGGCGAACGGGTTCTGCACCTTGACGCGCTGGCGCGTGGAAATGTTGACGACGGCGGGTTGCAGCTTCTCCACCATATCGGCGAAGCTGACTGGCGCACCGCGGGGTGCAGCCGCCTGCATATTCTCATTCTGGGCCGTCTGCGCGCCGAGCGGCTGGCTGGATGTCACTGCAATGGCAGTGCCGCCAAGCAGCAGGGCTCCGGTAATGGCATAAGCGTAGCGCACGAATGATTGTCCTCTCATGACTTTAAGGAAAAAGGTCGGGACCGAAGGTATTCCTGCGATGCCTCGTCTTCCCTTAACCCACATTGAATGATGTGCGTTCCAGGCAGCAAGCCCGGAACGCCGCGAAACTTACTTGCCCCTGAACTCCCGCAGAAAGTCGTTGTCGGGCGACAGCACGATCGAATTCTGTCCGCTCCGCGCCGGGTCGAAGGTGTAGCGGTAGCTCTGCATGGCGCGATAGAAGTCGTAGAAAACCGGGTCCTTGCCAAAGCTTTCGGCATAGACACGCGCGGCGCTGGCGTCGGCTTCGGCGCGGATGATCTGCGCCTGCTTGGCGCCTTGCGCGCGGATCGTCAGGGCCTCCTGCTCGCGGGCAGTGCGCATCCGCTGGAACGCGCTTTCGAGCGGCGCGCCATCGGGAAGGTCGGCGCGCTTGATCCGCACGTCGACGATCTCCGCACCATATTGGCGGGCGACGCGGTTGAGGCCCGCCTCGATGTTCTGCATCACCTGACCCCGCTCGGGGCTGAGCAGGGCGGCGAAGGGGCGCTTGCCGAGTTCGTTGCGCAGCGCCGACCCGAGGATCGGGCGCAGCGCTTCGGAGACGCGATCCTCGCTGCCTGCCGAGATGTACATGCGCAGCGGATCGACGATGCGATAGCGGGCGAAGGCATCGACCTGCAGGCGCAACTGGTCAGTGGAGAGCACCTGCTGGCGCTCCATTTCGACCGAAAGCACGCGCTTGTCGATCCAGACGATCTGCTCGGCGAAGGGCAGGCGGGCGATGATGCCCGCGCCGGTCGCGCCGAATTGCTCGTTGGGGCGATAGCGATTGACGATCCGGACCGGCTCGCCAAAGCGCACGATCACGGCCTGGCGGGTTTCGGGCACGATGGAGATGGTGCTGCCGATGAGCAGCAGCAGCGCGATGGCGACCAAAGCGAAGGCGATGGGGTTGCGGAACAGGGTAGGCATTACTGGGCTCCCTGTCCGGCAGTGGCAGCAGCAGCCGGCGGCGCAACCGCGCGGCGCTTTATCTCGGGCAGCGGGAGATAGGGCGTGACGTTGCCCGTCTCCACGATGGTCTTGTCCATATTGCCCAGAACCTGCTCCATGGTCTCATAATACATGCGGCGGCGCGTGACTTCGGGCGACAGCTTGTATTGTTCGTAGGTCTTGTCGAACTGCGCGGCCTCGCCCTGCGCGCGGGCCGTCTGCTGCTGCGCATAGGCGCGGGCCTGGTTGAGGTCGGTCTGCGCGGCCTGCTGTGCCGCCGACACGCCCTTGAAGGCGTCGTTGACGGCGGCGGGCGGGTCGGCCTGCTTGATGGCGACACCCTGAACGCGGACGCCCGAGCGATAGGCGTCGAGGATTTCCTGCATCCGCAACTCGACCTGCTGTTCGATGCCGGTGCGGCCCGCGCCCAAGGCTTCGTCGAGGCTTACGCTGGCGACGACCGAGCGCATGGCGCTTTCCGCGACTTCGCGGATGGCGCTGTCGGGGTCGGAGAGCTGGAACATGTAGAGGCCCGGATTGCTGATGTTCCAGCGCACCGAATAGGCAAGGTCGATGATGTTCTGGTCGCCAGTCAGCATCAGGTTTTCGGCTTCGGCGCTGGTCGAGCCGATGTCGATGGTGCGGATTTCCTCCACGTCGACGGTCTGCACCGTCTCCAGCGGGGCGGGCAGGGTGATGCTGATGCCGGGCGAGAGCGTGCGGCTGTACTTGCCGAGCATCATCGCGACGCCGCGCTCCTGCGGGCCGACGCGGTGGATGCAGGTGAGCGCCAGCCAGACGAGCACGATCAGGCCGAGCGCGATCGGCCAGAGCGGCTTGCCGTCTGGGCGGTGGGGAATGCCCCCGAAGCCGCCGCCGCCCTTGCCGCCGAAGCTTTCGCGGCCACGGCGCAACAGTTCTTCTATCGCGGTGGGGCCGCGGCCGGGCTGCGGGCGATTGCCGCCAGGCTGGGTCCATGGGTTGCGGGGGCCGTCATTGCCGCCGTCGCCGCCGCTGCCGCCATCCTTATTGCCCCAAGGCCCCTGACTCATCGCGGCGATCAATCGCGGCATCCACCCGAATTTTCTACTCATGCACCCTGTATAGGAAGGGGGGAGCGGGAAAAACAGTGCCTTTCCGACGATATTCCATTATGCGCCCGCCCCATGACCGATGCCACGCCCGACCTCGCCCAGATCGCCGAACGCCTAGCCGCCGTCACCAAGGCGCGCGCCAGTGCGCCGCGCATCAAAGAGGGCGTGCTGACGCTGGTGCTGGACGTCGGCGGCCTGTCCGAAGATCAGCGGGCGGTGATGGAAGCGGCGGTGCGGGCGGAGATGCGGGACGTTCCGGCGATCACGCAGGTGCGCGTGGCGATGACGGCGGAAAAGAAGACGCTGCAGATCATCGCGGTGGGATCGGGCAAGGGCGGGGTCGGCAAGTCCACTCTGTCCGCCAATCTCGCCATTGCGCTGCACCGGCTGGGCCACCGGGTCGGGTTGGTGGATGCCGATATCTACGGGCCTTCGCAGCCAAGGCTGATGGGAAGCGAAGGCGAGAAGCCGACCGCGGAAGGCAAGCAGATGATCCCGATCGTCAGCCCTTCGGGCGTGCCGATGCTGTCGATGGGGCATCTGGTCGATCCGGGGCAAGCCATCGCATGGCGCGGGCCGATGGCGGGCAATGCGCTTGGGCAGTTGCTGGACGCCCGGTGGGTCGATGTCGACACGCTGATCGTGGACCTGCCGCCGGGCACGGGCGATGTGCAGCTTTCGATGATGTCCAAGCACAAGCCTGCGGGCGCGATCATCATCTCCACGCCGCAGGATCTGGCGCTGATGGATGCGACCCGCGCCGTCAGCCTGTTCGAGCAGGTGGACGTGCCGCTGATCGGGCTGGTGGAGAATATGGCAGGCTATGTCTGCCCGCATTGCGGCGAGGTTTCCGATCCGTTCGGGCAGGGCGGCGCGGAGGCGGCGGCTGCGCATATGGGGATGCCGTTCCTGGGGCGGATACCGCTTGCCATCGGCATTCGTACTGCGTCCGATGCAGGGTTGCCGCCTGCTGGGGGAGGCGCCAGCGAGGCTGCGCCGTTCCTGGCGATTGCAGGCAAGCTGCTGGAGTGGCTGGACGCGCGTAAATAGGGAGGAGCGGCGGAACCCTCGGCCCGTCTCGACCGCTATAGGGTCGAGATTGAATGCGACGGAGGTCCGATCCATGCCCCTGACGAACGATGCCGACATAGCGGCGCTGCTGAACGAAACCCGCACGATTGCGCTGGTGGGCGCGTCGGACCGGCCCGACCGGGCGAGCTATGGCGTCATGGCGACGCTACAGCGCCATGGCTATCGCGTGCTGCCGGTCAACCCGCAGCTTGCCGGCGAGCATATCCATGGCGAGTTCGTGTGGAACGGCCTTGCCGACATCGGCGTGCCCATCGACATGGTGGACATCTTCCGCAACAGCGCGGCGGCGGGTGATGTGGTGGATGAGGCCATTGCGGCGGGCGCGAAATCGGTGTGGATGCAGCTGGGCGTCGTCAACGAAGACGCGGCGGCGCGGGCGGAGGCGGCTGGCCTCAAGGTCGTGATGGATCATTGCCCGGCCATCGAGATCCGGCGGCTGGGGTTGTCGCCAGTGGAAGGCGCGGCCTAGGCATCATCAGATAGCGCCTTCCCACGCGCGGCGGGGGCTTCTATCAGGCGGCATGGCGCGTACATCCTTTGGGACAGCAGGCAGGGCGAAGGGTGCGAACATCGACCGGCGTACGCTGCTGATCGGCGGCGGCGCTGCGGCGGGTTTGCTGATCGCGTGGGGCGTATGGCCGCGCGATTATGCGCCGAATGTGAATGTTGCGGCGAACGAGACGCTGTTCAATGCCTTCCTGAAGATCGACCGCGCGGGGCAGGTCATCGTCATCGTTTCGCAATTGGAGATGGGGCAGGGCGTCACGACTTTGCTGCCGCAGATACTGGCCGATGAACTGGGGGCGGACTGGCGCACGGTGGCGGTGCAGCCTGCGCCCGTCAGCCCGCTTTACGCCAACACGTTGCTGGCCGCCGAGGAGATGGACAGCGACTGGCTCCGGCTGCTCGGATCGACCGGGCGATGGGCGCAGGATCAGTATTCCGTGCGTTCCGCGCTGATGCTGACGGGCGGCTCTACATCGGTGCGGATGTTCGAGCGTGCCTATCGCGAGGCGGGCGCGGCGGCGCGCGTGCTGCTGTGCAAGGCGGCGGCGGCGCGGTGGGACATCGGCTGGGAAGCTTGCGACATACAGGACGGGCTGATCACCGATGGGCAGCGGACGCTGAAGATCGGCGAACTGGCGGCGGAGGCGGCGGGGTTCTCGCTGCCCGAGATACTGCCGATGCGGCAGGGATCGGACGGGCGGCTGGCGGGGCAGGATCTGCCGCGCCTCGATCTGCCGTCCAAGGTGGATGGGTCCGTCACCTTCGCGGCGGATATCCGGCTTCCCGACATGGTGTTTGCCTCCGCGCGCGGCGGCCCGGTGGGCGACGCCGTGCTGAAAAGCGTCGACGAAACGGCGGCGGCGAAGGTCACGGGATTCCTGAAGCTCGTGCGGAATGAGCGGTGGGTGGCGGCGGTCGGCACCAATTGGTGGGCGGCGAACAAGGCGCTGGATGCCGCCGATCCGGTCTTCACGGTGGCCAATCCGCTGCTGTCGAGCGAAAGGATCGACGCGGCGCTGGAGGCGGCGTTCGCGAGTAGTGACGGGCGGCGGCTCTATGAAGTGGGCGAGTTGTTGCCGGTGTTCGAGGGCGCAACCATCGTCGCCAGCGAATATCAGGTTGCGCCGGGACTGCACCTGACCGCCGAGACGCCTGCCGCGACGGCGCGCGTTGCCGATGGCAAGGCCGAAGTCTGGATGGCGAGCCAGGCGCCGACGCTCGCCCGTGCCGCGATAGCCGATGCACTGGGGCTGCCGGACAGCGCCGTCACGCTTTATACCGTGCAGGCAGGCGGTTCCTTCGGGAGCCGTATGGAGCATGATGTCGGCGTGCAGGCGGCGCTGATCGCCCGCGAACTGGGACGGCCGGTGCAACTGATGTGGTCGCGGCTGGAAGAGATCATCCGCGATCGCCCGCGTGCGCCAGCCCATGCGCGGATGGCGGCGAAGCTGGGGCGCGGCGGGCGGATCGACGGCTGGCTGGCGAAGGTCGCTGCACCGGCTGCGCTGACGGAGACGTGGCAGCGGATCACCGGCGATGCTCCGCCCGTCGAGGCGATGCGTGAGGCTGCGGGTAAGGCGGACCGGCGGGCTGTCGATGGCATGGCGCCGCTCTATGCGATGGGCGCGTTTGCCGTCGATCATTATCCCGCCGATATCGGATTGCCGACGGGGCGCTGGCGCTCGAACGCCGATCATTATGCGGCCTTTTTCAACGAATGCTTCATCGATGAGTTGGCGCGGATCGCGGGGATCGAGCCCTTGTCCTTCCGTATCCAGATGCTGGGCGATCAGCCGCGCCTCGCGCATTGCCTGGCGACCGCCACGGCACTGGGCGGTTGGGGAGGCGGCATTGCGGGCAGCGGGCAGGGACTGGCCTGCCACGCGATGAGCGGCTCTTATGCGGCCGTGATGGTCGAGGCGGGGCTGTCCGGCGGCAAGTTGTCCATCAGCCGGATCGTCGCCGCCGTCGATTGCGGCGAGCAGATCAATCCCGACATAGCCCGGCAGCAGATCGAAGGTGGGCTGATCTTCGGGCTCGCTTCTGCAATGGGCGCGGCGGGCAGCTATGAGGGCGGATTGCCGACCAGGGCCATTTTGGGGCGCATGGGGCTGCCGCGGCTTGGCGACATTGGCGAAGTCACGGTGGAATTGATCCGCAACACGGCAAGTGCAGGGGGCGTTGGCGAAGTGGCGGTTCCGCCGGTCGCTCCGGCCCTCGCCAATGCGCTGTTTACTGTCACAGGGCAACGGTTTCGCAGCCTGCCCCTTCTTGCGCGGGAATGATGATGCCGTTCGACCCGATGCCGAAACCTGCCGATCATCCCGTCGTCCCGCCACCGCGGATCGGCGTGCTGATCATCAACCTCGGCACGCCGGACGGATGCGACACGGCTTCGGTGAAGCGCTACCTGCTGGAATTCCTGTCCGACCGGCGGGTCGTCGAAATTCCGCCCGCGGTGTGGCAGCCGATCCTGCGCGGCGTCATCCTGAACACGCGGCCGAAGCGCTCCGCCGCCGCCTATGCGAAGGTGTGGATGCCCGAAGGGTCGCCGCTGGCCGTGTTCACCCGGCGCACGGCGGAGGCTCTGCAAGTCGAGCTTGGGGACAACGTCACGGTGGAATGGGCCATGCGCTATGGCAACCCCTCCATCGCCAGCCGCTTGCAGGCGATGAAGGACGCAGGGTGCGACCGTATCCTGCTCGCGCCGCTCTATCCGCAATATAGCGCGGCGACGACGGCGACCGCCAACGATGCGGCCTTTGCGGCGCTTGGGCGGATGCGCTGGCAACCGGCGGTTCGGACGTTGCCGCCTTATCATGACGACCCGGCCTATATCGAGGCGCTGAAAACATCGGTGGAGCGGCATCTGGCGACGCTGGACTTCGCGCCCGACCTCATCGTCGCGAGCTTCCACGGGATGCCCGAACGGACTCTGCACCTTGGCGATCCCTATCACTGCCAGTGCCGGAAAACGGCTCGTTTGCTGAGCGAGGCTCTGGGCCGCGAGGTGGCGGTGACGTTCCAGTCGCGCTTTGGCCGCGCGAAGTGGCTGGAGCCCGCGACGGATATCACGCTCCGGCAATTACCTGGATCAGGCGTGAAGGCGATTGCGGTGCTCACGCCGGGCTTTTCAGCCGACTGTCTGGAAACATTGGAGGAAATTTCGATGGAGGGAAAAGCCACGTTTTTGGCGGCTGGCGGCGAAAAATTCGCGTATTTGCCCTGTCTAAATGCAGATGTCGAAGCTATCATCCTCTACAAGCGGTTGCTTGGCCGTGAACTTGCCGGATGGTTCAACATCAGCGGCTGAAACTGGATTGAGGAGAGGCAGATGAGCAGAGTTGCAGTCGTTACCGGCGGTACGCGGGGGATTGGCGAAGCCATCAGTCTTGCCCTTCGCGACATGGGTATCACCGTCGCTGCGAACTATGCCGGCAATGACGAAAAGGCGAAGGCCTTCGCCGACCGCACGGGTGTCTCCGTCTACAAGTGGGATGTGGGCGACCATGAAGCCTGTGTTGCAGGGTGCGACAAGGTCGCAGCGGAGCTGGGCGCGGTGGACATCGTCGTCAACAACGCCGGCATTACGCGCGACGGCGTCCTGCAACGAATGAGCTTCGAGGACTGGAACGACGTGATGCGCGTCAACCTTGGCGGCTGCTTCAACATGGCGAAGGCCACGTTCGGCGGAATGCGGGACCGTGGCTGGGGCCGGATCGTCAACATCGGCTCCATCAACGGGCAGGCCGGGCAATATGGACAGGTAAACTATGCCGCTGCCAAGTCCGGCATCCACGGCTTCACCAAGGCGCTGGCGCAGGAGGGTGCGAAATACGGCGTCACGGTCAACGCCATTGCGCCCGGATATATCGACACCGACATGGTGGCGGCCGTTCCGGCTCCCGTCCTGGAAAAGATCGTGGCCAAGATACCTGTCGGGCGGCTGGGCCAGGCGCACGAGATCGCGCGGGGCGTCGCTTTCCTGTGCAGCGAGGATGCGGGGTTCGTCACTGGGTCGACGTTGTCGCTCAATGGTGGTCAACATATGTATTGATGCGTCCGCCCGGTCAGGAGCCGACGCGTGACGCGGACGATCATGGCCGGGCCGGAAAAGCGCAGCGTCACCATCGCGGGGCACCAGACATCGATCAGCCTTGAGCCGCTGTTCTGGAACGCCCTGCGTGGGGCGGCGGAAGCACGGAATCTGCCGCTCAATGCCCTGATCGCGCAGATCGATGTAGAGCGAATTGCGGCATCCGATCCACCAAACCTTGCGAGTGCGATACGACTGTGGCTATTTGCACGCTCATGCGAATCAGTCGCAGCACCTGATTGACAGCATTTTACGCAAAAGCACCGCCAGTGGCGGATCGAAGGGTCGGCAATGAGCAAGATAGCGCTGCGGAATTTCTGGTTCCAGTTCCACAAATGGATCGGATTGCTGCTCGCCATCCTGATCATTCCGATCTGCATAACCGGATCGGCACTGGTGTGGCACGACGCGCTGGACAAAGCGCTGAACCCGCAGCGTCATGCCTTCACTTCGGAGCAGGCGAAGCTGGAGCCGTCCGCATATGCGGCCGCGGCCCAGAGCGTGCTGGCGCCCGGCGAGCGGATCGTGTCGCTGCGCTTTGCCGAGGGCGAGCCGGTGATGGTCGCCGCTGCACAGCCGCGCAAGGAAGGCCCGGGTAGCCGTCCGGCAGGGCGTCCCGGCAGGACGGTGGTCTATATGGATCCGGGCACGGCCAAGGTACTGGATAAAGCGGACGGCAATGCCGGGCTGGTGAGGTTCATGCACGGCCTGCATGGCAGCCTGCTGGTTCCGGGCGTCGGGCGTCAGATCGTCGGATGGATCGGCGTGGCGATGGTGATCTCCACGGTCTCCGGCATCTGGCTCTGGTGGCCGACGGTGGGTAGCTGGCTGAAAGGTCTGCGGTGGAAGCGGCATCGCAACTTCGACACCAATCTGCACCATCAAATGGGCTTCTGGATCGCGCTGCCGCTGTTCGTGCTGTCGCTGACTGGCGCGTGGATCAGCTTTCCGGCCTTTTTCGGGGCGTTTTCAGGCGAAGCGCAGCGGGCGCGACCAGGGCAGCCGGACCGGATGGCGATGATGCGCGCCAAGCCCCTCGCTGCGCCCGCCACCTCGCTCGATCAGGCGGTTGCGACGAGCCGTGCGCTGACGACGGGACAAGTCACCTCCGTCAACTGGCCAACCGACCTGAAGCCGGAATGGAGCGTGTCCTTCAATGGCAAGACCGTGGCCGTCGAGGATGCCAGCGGCGCGGCCAAGCTCGACAAGCCGCGGGAGAACCGCGAGACCACCGCGCGCCTGATGCGCCGCATCCATGACGGCACCGACATGGGGCTGTTCTGGCAGATCGTGATCTTCATCGGCGGGATCATTCCGGCGATCCTTGCGATCACTGGCATCATCATGTGGCTGAGGGCCCGCAAATGGCGCGGCGAGCTGGCACGGCGGCAAAAGCGGAAACCAGCGATCGCTTGATTCTGGCGGGCTCCTGCACGTCGCAGGGCCCGCCCAGGCGTTCAGCGGCCGAGAAGCCCCCGCGCCTGCCCCGCAATCTCCGCAAGCATGGCGACATTAGGCACGGCAGCGGACTTGGCGCGCTTCACCAGCGCCCGGAACTGCGTGATACGCGACGCTTTCTGATTCAGCCATGTGTCGACGAAGCCGTCCACGTCACTGCCCTTCGACTGAGCGAGGAAGTCGAGCCGGACCTGCTGCATGTCGCGGGCCACTCCCGAGATCAGCAGCCGCTCCCACGGGTCGCTGGGCTCCATCCGCGCGGCGGCGGACTGCACCCAGTCGATGCCGACGGCTTCGCCCAGATGCGTGAAAGCCTGCGTGATCGTGATTTCGTCCACCTTCAGCTCTGCCGCGAGTCGCGCCAGGCCTACCGCGCCGTCCAGCTTGAACAGCGCCGAAGCCCGCGCCACGAGATTTTCGGGCGCGCCGAGGGTTGCCAGATTGTCCGCCACGGCGCCGCTGCGGCGAACCGCTTCATGGGTGAGAAGCGCGTCGACCTTGGCAGCCAGCTTGCCGATGCCTGGCGCGAGCGCGTCCACACCCGCTTGCGGTAAGGTGCCGGCGGGCAGGCTGCGCAGGATGTCGGCAATCTGCGCGCGCATTCCCGACGCGACATTGCCCAGCAGCGCAAGGCGGGCGTCCTCGGTCATCGTCGCCGCGTCGATATCATCCCACAGACGCCGCACGTCGAACAGCCGCTCGGCAATGACGAAGGCGCTGGCGAGGTCGGCCAGCGAGCAGCCTTCCTCTTCCGCCAGTTCGAAGGGATGGATCAGGCCAAGGCGATTGACGATGCGGTTGGCGAGCTTGGTCGCGATGATCTCGCCACGCAGCTGGTGGTGGACGATCGCGTCGGCTTCCTCCTTCTGCATTTCGGTGGGGAAGGCAGCGGCGAGGTCGCCGTCCATCGCCGGATCCTGCCCGAGCTGGCCATGTTCGATGGCATCCTGCAAGGCGAGCTTGGCGGTCGAGAGAAGCACGGCAAGTTCGGGGCGTGTCAGTCCCTTGCCGTCCTGTGCGCGGCGGAGCAGTTGCTCGTTGCTGGCGAGGCCCTCGACCGCGCGGTCGAGACGCCCGCTGCTTTCGAACGTCTCGATGAGGCGCACATAGCTCGCGAGACTGGTCGCGCCGCCACGTTCGGCAATCGAGAGGCCTAGCGCCTGGAGCCGGTTGTCTTCGAGAACCAGCGCCGCGACATCGTCGGTCATGCGGACCAGCAGGGCGTTGCGATCCTCGAACGACAGGCGGTTCTCCGCCATTTCCTTGTTCAGCGCGATCTTGATGTTCACTTCATTGTCCGAACAATCGACGCCTGCCGAATTGTCGATGAAGTCGGTGTTGATGCGGCCGCCCTGCAGCGCGAACGCGATGCGCCCGGCCTGCGTGACGCCAAGGTTCGCGCCTTCGCCGACGACCTTGACCTTCAGCTCCTCGGCATTGATGCGGAGACGGTCGTTCGCCGGATCGCCGACATCGCCATGGCTTTGTGCGGCAGCCTTCACATAGGTACCGATGCCGCCGAACCACAGCAGGTCGGCGGGGCTGCGCAGGATGGCCGAGATCAGCGTGGTCGGGTCCAGCTCCGCATCGGTGATCCCCAGCAGCGCCTGAATCTCGGGAGTGAGGGGGATGCTCTTCATCGAGCGGGGGAAGACGCCGCCGCCTGCCGAAATCAGCGACTTGTCGTAATCGTCCCAGCTTGAGCGGGGGAGGGCGAACAGCCGCGCGCGTTCGTCCCAGCTTTTCGTCGGATCGGGACTGGGGTCGAAGAAGATGTGGCGGTGATCGAACGCGGCGACCAGCTTGATCGCCTTGCTGAGCAGCATGCCGTTGCCGAACACGTCGCCGGACATGTCGCCGCAGCCGACGACGGTGAATGGCTCGGTCTGTACGTCCGTGCCCATTTCGGCGAAATGCTGCTGCACCGACAGCCACGCGCCGCGCGCGGTGATGCCCATCGCCTTATGATCGTAACCGTTGGAGCCGCCGCTGGCGAAGGCGTCGCCCAGCCAGAACTTACGCTCCAGCGCAATGCCGTTGGCGACGTCGGAGAATGTGGCGGTGCCCTTGTCCGCCGCGACGACGAAATAGGGGTCGTCGCCATCGTGGATCACGACATGCGCCGGATGCTTGACCTTGCCGCTGACGAGATTGTCGGTGACGGACAGCAGCGAACGAATGAAGATGCGGTAGCTTTCCGTGCCTTCGGCGAGCCACGCGTCGCGGTCGGTGGCCGGATTGGGTAATTGCTTGGGGTAGAAGCCACCCTTTGCGCCGGTCGGCACGATGACGGCGTTCTTGACGCGCTGCGCCTTCATCAGCCCGAGAATTTCGGTGCGGAAATCGTCGCGGCGGTCGGACCAGCGCAGCCCGCCGCGTGCGACCGGGCCTGCGCGCAAGTGGATGCCTTCGACTCGCGGCGAATAGATCCAGATCTCGCGCCATGGCAGCGGCGCTGGCAGACCCGGCACCTTGGCGCTGTCGAGCTTGAACGCCAGTGCCTCCTTGGCGGCGGGGGCAAAGAAGTTGGTGCGCAGCGTCGCGGAGATCACGGCGCGCAGCAGGCGCAGGATGCGGTCTTCGTCGATAGCGGAAACCTTGTCCAGACCGGCTTCGATGTCGGCCTGTGCCGCTTCGGCCAGCGCTGTCGTCTGACTGGCCGGATCGTGCAGCGCGGAGAACAGGCGGACGAGCGCGCGGGCGATGTCGGCCTCGCGCCGCAGCGTCTCGGCTACGGTGCCCATGCCATAGGTCATGCCGGTCTGCCGCAGATAGCGATAGAGGGCGCGGAACAGCACCACCGCCTGCGGGTCCAGAGCTGCGGTCACCACCAGTTCGTTGAAGCGGTCGTTCTCCGCTGCGCCTTGCAGCACGGCAGCGATAGCGGTCTGCACGATATCCGCGCGTTCCAGCAGCGGAGCGGCATCGCCACCGGGCAGTTCCAGCACGAAGCGCTGAATATGGCCAAGGTTGCCACGATCGATGGGCGTGCTCATTTCCTCGATGGCGCGGAAGCCGAAATTCTCCAGCGCGGGAACGGCTTCCGACAGGGCGACGGGCTCATTGCTGTAGAGCTTGAGGCGCAGCCGCGCGGCGCCGTCTTCGTCGTTGCGGTAGAGGCGCACGCTGCGGCCATTCGCGCCCGACAGGCGATGCAGATGCAGGATGTCGACTGCCGCTTCGGCGGGACCCGCGCCATTGCGGTAGTTCATCGGGAAGCCATTGGCATAACGCTGCGCCAGCGCGGCTGCGCGGCCCGCTTCCTCGCTTTCGGCAATCGATGCTTCGACAGCCGGGAGCCAGCCGCGCACCATCCGCTGCAGTTCGCGATCCAGTGCCTCGGTGTCGGGCACGGTCCCGCCATCGCGCAAATCGAGCGTGATACGCAAAAGCGCAAGGCCGCCTTCTTCCAGCGCGATGGACCAGCTCAGCACCGCAGCCTTTGCCGCCTCCGTCAGCATGTCCTGGATCGCGACGCGCCGCGCCGTCGAAAGATCGTCGCGCGGCAGCCACACGAAAGCATAGAGGTGACGCGCCAGCGAACTTGTCGCCAGCGCCAGCTTGGGCCGCGGGCGGTCTGCGAGTGACATGAAGGTCAGCGCCAGCCGCTCCAGTGTCTCGCGCTCGAAACCGATCAGGATGTCGTGGGGCAGCATGGTGAGGGCATGGACGAGCGCCTTGCCCGCATGGCCGGCGGGGTCGAACCCGAACTTCTCCATCAGCACCGTCAGCGCGGAACGCAGCACCGGCACCTTGTCCGGCGTGGCGGAAAGCCCCGCGCTGGTCCACATGCCCGCATGGATCGAGAGGGCGGTGATCTCCTTCCCCTCCCGCACCGGCACGATGATCAGGTCGACCAGCACGCTGCGATGTACGCGGGACGTACGATTCGATTTGATGATGAGAGGCGCGCGGCGTCCCTCCTCGAACCAGCTGAAGGCGGCTTCGATGGTGGCGGGGGCGAGCAGCTCTTCCCCCTTCAATGCGCAGACCCCGAGCTGCACGAGCGCGTCGCCATTGCGGGCGCGGCGTTCATGGCCGATCTGCGTCAGATGGCGCGACAGGAACCAGCGGAGCAGGGCAGCGCCTTCCTCTTCCTGTATGGTCTCGGCATCGTTCCTCAGTGCCTGCTGCATGGCGGGCCAGTCGGCCACCGCCGCGCGGACATGTGCCAGCACGTCCTCAAGTGCCTGATCCAAGGCGCGGCGCGCTTTGGCGTCGGCGCGATCCGCCTCGATATAGATCATCGACTCCCGCCGTGCGCCGGGCGCGTCGGGCGGCAGGATCGCGGCAAGCTTGCCGTCCGCATCGCGGCTGACCGCCAATACGGGATGCAGCAGGCGGTGAATGACGAGATTGGCCTGCGCCAGGCTGTTCGCAATCGAATCGACCAGGAACGGCATGTCGTCATTGACGATGGCGATGCGCATGGTGCGGGCGGCGGGCACGGACTCGTCCGCGCCGGATTCAGTGCCTGCGGTGTCGATGGCAATGGCGGGCGTGCCGGGCTTGCGGCTGTTCGCAGCGGTCGAGAGGAACGCTGCGGCCTTCGCTACGGCGCGATCGTCGAACCCTTCGCGCTCGTCCGGCAGCGCGCCTTGCGCCAGTGCGGCGCGCAGCGCCTCCTCGATAGCGGCTGACTTCGGCTGCGCAGTGCGCGTCATTCCCTCACCTCTTGGTTGAGCTATGGTCGGCTGTGCGGCTTATATGCTCCCGTACCGAAAGAGGCTCAACTATAATCTGGGTAGAATGTTTCTAGCTATTGTAAGGAAATAACAAGATGATGGGGATCAGCTTGCAGCGCGCGTGAGGACCTGCGCCGCCAGCTTGTCGCTGCCGGACAAAGCAGCGACGATCGACAGGCTCCCATCGGCCTCACGCCGTCCCACCAGAATGGCGAGGCCATCATCGTCTGTGGCGATCTCTTCGCTGGCGAGGACGGGGGCGTGCTTCAGGCGTTCGCGAGTCGCCAGCTTCCGGTCGGCGGCAGCGGGGCGTTCCGGACGACGCGCTGCCCGTTCGTCGCGGATCAATCCCTTCAACCCGCCCGGATACTGCTCAAGATGCGCGGCAAGGCTGCCTGAAGCAAGGCCGTGCGCCTGACCATATTCCAGGGCGCCTGCAAATTCCGTGATGCGGGTCTTGTCGTAGTCCGCGCCGAAGATGAGCTTGATCACGGCCGTCATGGGGCTGCGCGCCTGAACCTTTATGCCGGCCTCAGCGAGCATTTCGGCATAGTCTTCGCCAGCGTCCCTGCTCGCCAGGGCAAAGTCGTAGGCGACGCCGATTGCGCGGTACAAGGCCACTCGGCTGCGGGCATCATTGTGACCCGCCTCCTGGGCGCAGTCGCGCGCCACCGCCAGCCAGTCGGCAAGCGAGGCGTCGGGTGTCAATTCCAGCGTGTCCGTCAGTTCCAGTTCCGGCAGCAGGAGCATCTCTTCGTCCGAAGCAGTATCGGCGGGTACGAATGACGGCCCGTCCGCCCATACCGGCGCGGCCGACGCGTGGCTGGGTGCCGTGCGCAGGGCGCGATCGACTTCCTCGGCAAGTGCATCGGTAAGGTCGCGGCTGGCCATCTCCTTCCAGTTGATGACGCCGTACACGAAGTCGATGGTCTCCTTGTCCGAGGAGAAGGGCATCAATATGCCGCGGTACATGATTTCCGCGCCGCGCTGATTGACGAATTCCGCTTCGAATCCGATGGGCGCGGCGTTGGCGATGATCTGAAGATAATGGTCCGTCAGGCGCGACAGCAATGAGCGCGTGGGCACGTCACCGATCGTCTCGATCGGGCCGACGATCTCGCATTCCCGGCGCAGTTCGGTGCCGAGATAGACGACGGCAGGGTTTTCGATGCCGCTGCTGAAGTCCAGGAGGACACTGTGCGGGCCGAAATCCTCGATCTGTTCGGGATTGAGGTCCTCGATCGACGGCAGCATCCGGTCGCCCAGCAACGACGCCCAGTAATTATACGCCCGCACGTGCATCCGGCGCTCGTCGGCGCTTATTCCCGATGGCGCATCGATGGCATGATCGTCCGGCGCATAGTCGGCGTCCTGCAGATCCTCGGCGATATCGTGGCCGCGCAGCGTATCCATTTCGACCTGTCCCAATAAAGCGTGCCTATGGCGTCAGCCCGGTTCTGGCACAGGGATGGTAAACAGGAAGTAAACCCGGGGGGGAGGCGCGCTGGATGGGCCGGGACACGCAACGAGCCTCGCCACACTTGCAACCCCGCCCGCGTCCTGATAAGCGCCCGCTTCGAGCAAGCCTCATGCCGCTTTAGCTCAGTTGGTAGAGCATCGCATTCGTAATGCGGGGGTCACAGGTTCGAGTCCTGTAAGCGGCACCAGCCCTTGAGAAGGGAAATCCGGAACATCCTACGAAAGTGCCTTTGGCAAGGGAACCGATTTGGGTCCTGTTTGGGGCGCTTGGGTAGGAAAACGGGAAGGACCTACGCTATACCTCTTTAACAAGCTGGCATTATCCGATTGGCCATTAAGCTGTGTAAAGTAGCTTAGAGAGGCACAGCCTTGGCAGTAATGGTCGACTGGAAACTGTCGTTTTCAAGTTCGAAATCGTGAAAGCTGCCACAGGAGCAAGGATCCCACGAGGTGGGTAAGACCCCGACTGTTCGATCACGGATCGCCTCTAGCGAGACCACTAGAAACGTTATCTAACGGCTGCTAGTGCCATATTGTTGATGGGGGGTATCGTGGCGGGTGACGATCAGGCTGCGCGGTTTGAGCGCTACGTAGAAGAAATAAGTGAAGACATCACCGAGACGGTCAAGACGATGGGATGCCAGCCCATTCTCTTCATCGGTTCTGGCCTGCCCCGACGCTATATGGACGCCCCTAGCTGGGACGAGCTTCTTGCGCACCTGTCGACGCAATGTTCAGCGATTGATAAAGGCTTGGGCTTCTATCGACAATCGCTCAAGACGCCGATGAAGATCGGTGAAGAGTTTGCACGCCTCTATCAAGAATGGGCATGGGACGCTGGACGCAACGAATTCCCTGCCAATATGTTCGGTGACAACGTCGATTCCCAAGCCTACCTAAAATTCAAGGTTGCATCGTATCTTAGCGGATTGACGCCATCAACTTTGGCTGAGCTAGGAAGCAACGAGCATAAGGCTGAGATTGAGGCTTTATGTAAGATCAAGCCGCACGCCATCATCACTACCAACTATGACCGGATGATCGAACTGGTATTCCCTGACCACGAGCCAATTGTCGGCCAGCAGATACTGCGCGGCCAGCAGCTATCGGTGGGCGAGGTATACAAAATACACGGATCGATCGAGGATCACGACAGCATCGTGATCACCCAAACCGATTATGACGAGTTCGCCAAAAAGAAGAAATTTTTGAGCGCGAAGCTGCTTACCTTCTTCAATGAGCACCCGCTTCTCTTCATCGGCTACAGTGCGTCAGATCCCAATATCAAGTCGATCCTCTCCGACATCGACGAGGCGCTCCCAGTAAAAGGCGGGATAATTCCTAACGTCTACATTCTGGAGTGGAATCCTGACATCGGACCAGAGAGCAACCCTGCCCGCGAGAAGGTCATCGCGACGGATGAGGACCGTAGCATCCGTGTCAAGCTCATCGAAGCCTCGAACTTCGGATGGGTGTTCGATGCGTTCGCGGCGAACCCTGTCCTGAATGATGTGAACCCCCGGGTGCTTCGTGCCCTGATCGCGCGATCCTACAATCTCGTGCGCCACGATATTCCCACAATGACAGTCGAAGCCGATTTCAAGATGCTGGATCAAGCGGTCGAGGACTCAGATAGTTTTGCAAAGCTTTTTGGCATTGCCAACATTAGCAATTATAGCGCGGCATCCGCCCAATATCCCCTTAGTGCCACTCAACTGACGACTCAACTTGGTGGCACTGGGTCATGGTTGGCCGTTTCCCTTCTCAAGAAAATCAAAGAGGAGAAGGGCGTAGACCTCAAAGCGAACGACAATCGTTACCATCGGTCAGAGAAGGTCAACACGTCCACATTCCACAAGTATTCGGCGGAGATGCTTGCAATCTTGAAAACGGTCCAGGCAGGCGAACCGTACGATTTGAACATGGACTGAGCACTGCTGGCTTCCGAGACGAGACGAAGAAATCTGACCAATCTATAGGCCGGTTTAGGCTTGCTTCATCAGCTAGAGCCTCCAGCGGCCATCCACGTTCGCCGATCTTCGTTAAGTCAGTTCAGCAAGTGGCTTACCTGACTTAACGGCACTAGGGCGATCGATTCCTTGGTTCCAGTGGGATAACTTCTACGAGCGGTCGCGTCGTTTGCGCAGCCGCAGAGCGCGCAAAATCAGCCATCTTATATGAACAGCCGCAGGGCTATTGCGATTGCCCTGAACTCACGCCAAAAGCGTCCTGCCTTCCGTGAAAGCCGGAGGGTGGGGCGTCGAAACCTCAACCTGTAGGAAACTCGGTCACCAGAAATCTGGAGGCCGGGTGGCATGCGCGTATGTCCAGCCGGTTCGCCGGTAAAGGCGCATGCGCCTGTGCCTACGGTCAGGTTTCGAACATCCGGCTTTGGCCGTCGCCCCAAGAGGTACATAGGGGTGGCACAAGGTTGAAGCCGAAGGTCGCTCCCAATGAGGGGGCAAGAGCATGAATCAGCCACATCCATAGCGTCTGTTCAGCCGTCCCGACCGGGCCGGTTCCCTTCACGTAATGGAAAATCGCTATGTTCTTAAAATCTTTGCACTGGAAGCTGTTCCTGCAACTGGCTGTCCATGCCGCCCTGATTGGCGCTGCCCAAGCGCAAACCCCAAAGAATCCGCCAGAGGTTCAACAAGCGTTCGAGCAAGCCGCTAATACGATCAAAGGGCAACACCACGGATTAGTGACGGCAAGCGACACCGTTATCGGTGACCACTCTTTGGAAATTCGCTTTAGGCCCTCCACCGGCATCGACCAAGCGAAGGCCGCAGAAGCGATGAAGACGAAGGCAACGTCGTGGGCAAAAGCTATGTGCGCTTCGAGCACCATCCCTCCATTCCTTCGTCGCACCGGGGCAACGTTGATCGTCACCTTTGAAACAGCGCCGGGGGTCTATGAGGTTCAGAGCAAAGTAGACCGCACTTCCTGTGCCGAACGCCCGACAGAGCAGCTTCAATACATCAATGGAAAGCCGCTCTACCCAAGACCTTCTCCTGAAGCTGCCGTGGAGAGCATCAGAAATAGATTGAAATTTAGCTTGATGGATTTCGACAGCGCGAAAATCGAATGCACTGATTTATCGGAAGCCGTTGGGGTGAAGCCGATCTTGGAGCCTCGAAGATACGGTTACGTCATACGCTGCGAAATCAACGCGAAGAACGCTTATGGAGGATATACCGGCTACGAAACGCGCTGGTACTATTTCAACGGCCCCTCGTTTGAAGAAGTTCTTTTTAATCCCAAAATTGAGTTGCTCAAAAAATGAGCGGCACTGGCAAGGTGCCCCTGTTCATCCTGTTGGCCGTTGCCTTCGGCGTTGGTTACTGGGCTGCGCCAAGGGAGATATTGGACAGCGAGGTCAGACACAGTGGCTTCTTCCGCACCGACACTACCAAGGTGCTGTCCGCTACGGTGGAAAGCCTTCGGCTGGAGAGCAAGCTGCAGGTGTTTTCCTACAAGGGCACTGCCAAGGTCGTCGCCGAACGAAGGCTTTGGTGGATTTTCGGGGGCAGGCAGGAACTGATGGTTCCGGCTGTGGTCAACTACTATGTCGATTTGTCGAAACTGACGCTCGATCAGGTCAGCTTCAACGAACGGGCCAAGGTCGTCACGGTCAAGCTGCCCGCCCTCGAAATGAGCGACATTGCGTTTCAGCCGGAGAACGCCACCACCATCAATGGCGGCTTGCTCACGTTCAGCGATGAACAGGTCGAACAGTTGCGGAAGATGAATTACGCCAGCGCCCGCGACGCGATGGTCAAACAGGCCCAAGGCAAGGGGCTATTTGAGACAGCCAAAAATCAGGCTCGTCAAAGCATCACCACTTACTTCGAAATCCCTCTGCGCATCGCCGGGCAACCCGACGTGAAGGTTGTGGCGCGCTTCTAACTCAAAAGGATTTAACATGCAGAAACGACACATTGCAGCAGCCTTGGTTGCTGCGGCCCTTACTCTCACTCCGGCATTGGCATCCGATGTTGCAGGGCTGATGAAAACACAACCCGTCTTCTCCAGCGCCACCGGCAAGAACATGTACGACTTGGAACGCTGCATGATCGAGGTCGATGGACCGATAATGCCCCATGTCTATCGCCAGCCCGATCGTGCGCAACGCGTTCTTATGGTTTGGGATGGAGGCGGTGGCGTTGGCGGCGTCAGCGCAGCCGTACAGATCGATGGCGTGGAGAACGCCAAGGTCACGTTCTGGGGCCGCGAGAAGGTCCTTCGCCGCATCAAGCCCTGTCTGGATCTTGCATACAGCAAATAGTCCTCTCTTTCTTCCCCTTTAACCAAGCCCCTGCGGAGCAATCCGTGGGGGTTTTTCTGTTTTGGAGCCACACGCATGCACATTATCCGCAGTTGGGCGGAGCTGGACGAGTATCTCGATCGCTCACCTGACCCCGACATAGCCTCCCTGCTGCAAGCCCGCCGCCTCGACTTGTTCGGATACGGCGACCTGCCCGACGTTGGCACCTTCAATATCGTCCAGCCGGGAGACAGCTTGGAGGGCATCGAAGCGACGCTGCGCCTTTCCTTAACGGTCGAGACCATGCCGACATGGGAATGGATCAAGCGACGCGGCTCGATCTTCGAGGCCCCGATCATCCTTTCAGATGACGGCTTCGGCCATGTCTTGATCATCCCGGACGCTGAAGGCATCGACCCAAGGCTGCTGGCACTCTGCCGCGAACACGTCTGACCACAACATCATCATCAATCGCAGCGTCCTTCGGGGCGCTTTTTTTATGTCCGGAGAACATCCATGCTTTCGCTTTACGACCGCACGAGAATTGAAAACGCGCTTGCCCTTCCGTTGCGGGAAGACATCAAGGGGCGAATTCGAAGCATCCTTAAGGACGGGCTGGCTGACTTAACGCATCTGCTGGTCATCACGAACGAAGACAATGAAGCTATGGTGCAGGAGGAAGTGGCCTTCTCGCCACTCGAAAACGATGGCATCCGCTTCGGCGAACAGGGCTTTCGTCCAGGCTGGGACTGGCTGCATGACCATGGCGGCTGGTTCGAGCTTGTCTACTGCATCGGCAATTCAGGCTTCGCTTTTGTCCTGCTGGTGGAGGATGGCGAAGAGACAAGCCGCTTAGCGAATCTCTGCCAAGCCTACAGCGCTGCACCGGGGAAGGGGCAACCCGAACCTAGATGAACTTACGACGGCCAAGTTTGCGAATCATTCCTTCGGCATCAGGGTCGCGGGGATGATTCACGCAAAGTCGGCGGCGAAAAAGCTGTTCCAAAGAAACTTTAGTCCGACAGCAGATTTTACTTGACGCTTCTTAACGCACTTTAGCCTTAGGCTGAAAATTTTCCCTTCTGGAAGACGCTTTGTCTTCAAAATAAATCTGATCCTCGCGGAAGTGCGTTGGAAAGGAAAAGCGCCTATTTAGCTGACATTGGTGTCAGTAGACGGTGTTGACGGACCTATTTTCACCCATCATCTGGTTGATCGCCACACAAAAAAGGCGGTCGCATTCTCACGGAGGCGACGATTACAAGTAGTTTATTATAGGACTCATCTATGTACGACAATAACAACATGCCAAGTTCTTCCGAAGACGAGCCTGCATCTAATAAAAACAGTTCAGGCATTGGGAGCGTAAGACTTAAGCCTCTTGCCACAACTGCGCCAAATCTCGAACTCGCGGCTGAGGTAAATGCGACCACGGAGAGTGACGGTGCCGGTGAGGTACCACTGCAAGGGGGTAAAGGGGGTGAAGCTCAATCCCCTCCTTTACCTCCTTCCAACGCGGAGTTTGTCGCTGCCGTCATGAGCGACAGAAACGATGGAGCTCGCGCGGCCGTCTGCTCCATCGCTGGTGAACCGCGTGGCAACTGGGAGGCGCTGGCGGCGGTGGACATCGATAGGCAGTGCCCCTCCGACCATAATAATTATCTCAACTGTTCCAGCTTCACACCGGACGAGGACGGAAGGCTTCGTGCAAGAACCGATAGCTTTTCCGGGTGTCACTTCCTGCTGCTTGATGATGTAGGCACCAAGGTTGATCCAGCCAAGCTGGACGATTTCACGCCGACCTGGGCTATTGAGACAAGCCCCGGCAATTCTCAGTGGGGTATATGTTTTGCGGAGCCGATTGAGGCTCAGCAGAAGGTCATCGCCCTGCAAAGCGCTATTGTGGCGGCGGGCCTATCCGATCCAGGGTCCAAGGGCGTCGCTCGCTGGGCGCGGTTGCCCTACGCCATCAATGGCAAGGCCAAGCATCGCGACAAAAATGGCCTGCCTTTTCGTTGCCGCCTGACCGGCTGGAACCCGGACATGGTATACACGATCGACTCTTTGGCCGAAGCGTTGTCGCTCGACCTTTCCCCGCCTTTACCTTCTTTTGCCCGCCCCGAACCAGGAAAGCGCGCCACACGAGCAGGTGAGGCGCGGGGTGACGATATCTACACGCCGCAACCAGTGGAAAATCCTGTGATCACCGCCTTGAAGGAAGGCGGCATGTACAAGCGGCAGATCGAACCGGGAAAGCATGACATCACTTGTCCGTGGACGGCAGAGCATACCGACGGCGATGATTCGGGGGCAGCCTATTTCGAGCCGACCGAGGACTTTGCCTATGGCGGGTTCCGCTGTCAGCACTCACACGGTGATCGCTATCATGTGGGCGAGCTTCTCGATTTTGTTGGCATTGATCGTGATCAGGCACGAGGCAAAGCCCGCATACGGCTAATCGGCGGAGAGCTGAACCGCGTCGTCCGTTCCGCTGAGATTGCACTGACGGCCGTAGGTGATTTCTATCAGTCCGGTGGCGTCATCATGGCCATTCGAACTGACCCGACAAGTGGAGAGATTTCAACGGAAGTCGTAAATGAGCAGATGTTGCAGACGGCATTGTCCGACGCTGCATTATGGGAAAGGCGGGACGGCAAGGCCTCGGCGTGGGTAAGGTGCGATCCACCAACGCGGGTTGTCCAGTCCGTCCTGAAGGCCGGTACATTTCGCCACCTTCCGGTGCTTAACGGCCTTGCCCGTCAGCCTTTCTTTCGGGAGTCGGACGGCGTGTTAGTGATGCAGCCTGGGTACGATCCAGTCTCCGGGATTTACGCGGCGTTCAATCCAGCTGAGTACCGCTTTCCCGATCTAACCAGAGAAGCTGCCGTGGACGCGTTGGCGGATTTGAACGCTCTACTGGGCGAATTCCATTTCCCCTCAGAAGCTGACCGCTCCGCTGCTCTTTCGGCCATCTTGACCGCCACAGTCCGGCCGAGTCTGCCTTTCGCTCCTGCCTTCAACATCACAGCTTCCACACCAGGCACCGGCAAAAGCTATCTGGCGAGAACGATCATCCCGTTCGGATCGACTGCATCGGCGCAAACAGTCGGCTATCCGGCGACCGCCGAGGAGGCCTCCAAGTCGATGCTGGCGACCCTCTTGCAGGGACCGGCCGCGATTGTGTTCGACGACATGCAAACGGATTGGAAACCCTTTGCCGTAATGAACCGCATGCTTACGTCCGAGACGATCACCGAGAGGATACTTGGCGTCAGCCGCGCGGCAACGGTGAGCACCCGTTCGTTGATCTTGGGGACGGGTAACAATATCGGCCCAGTGGGCGATATGTCTCGTCGGGTCATCACGATCCGGCTCTACGCGCAGACGTCAAATCCTGCCACGCTGAGCTATAAAGGTCGACCGGCCCAAGAGGTCGCGGCTGACAGGGGCAAGTTCGTATCCAGCGCCCTGACAATCGTGCGAGCGTGGATGGCCGCTGGCAAGCCGAGGGCCGACGTTCCGGACATCGCCAGCTACGATGGGCTCTGGAGCGATTATTGCCGCCAACCGCTGCTGTGGCTGGGGCAAGCCGATCCAGCGATCAGCCTCGTCGAACAGGTGCAGGATGACCCCTATCTAGAACCCCTCGGCTACCTGTTGGAAGCGTGGGATCGTCAGTTCGGGGATCAGGCCGTCACCGTGCGTAAACTCGTAGATGCTGGACTCGAAAATACGGAGCTGGCGGAGGCGCTGGAGGACCTGCCGGGGATGGCCAAAGGCAGCATCAACCGCAGCAGCCTTGGCTGGTTCCTCAAAAAGAATGTCCAGCGGATCGTGAACGGCATGGAAATCCGGCCGGGCGAGTCCAGCGAACGGCGAGCGTGGCGCGTTGTCAGGGTGCCGTCGGAAGGTGGGAAAGGGGGATAACCCTCTTCACCCCCTTTGCCGGGCAGGTCGGCGATTGGCCGCTTGAGAGATGATGGCATGCCCGGTGGATCTTCTGTCGGGCATGTCCTGCCGCTCAGGCTTCGCCCTTTTCCAATCTGCCTAAGGCAGCAGGCATGATCGTGCTGGCCCCCTGCACCACACCCCGGCGGCAATCCCCACGCACCCTGCGCTAAATATCATTACAGCATCGTAACAATAGAAGGAAAACTCAATGCCAAAGATAAAACTTGATGCCGCGTTCTGCCTGATCGCCCAATGCGAGCCCGGCAAACGCAAGACAGACTATTACGATACCTCAACGACTGGCTTCGTCCTGGAAGTTCGACCCAATGGCGGCAAGACCTTCTATCTGCGTTTTCAAGACGAACATGGTCGCCAGCGCCAGCATAAGATCGCCGCGTACGGCGACGTCACATTCGACAAGGCCCGGAAAGAGGCCCAACGTCTCCGTTCTCAGGTCGTCCTTGGCGGTGATCCTGCGGCAACGAAAAAGGAAAAGCAGGCGGTCCCGCTCTTCGCGACAGTGGCGGAACAGCATCTTGCCCACGCTAAAACCTATCAGCGCAGTTACGACACGACGGAAATGTATGTACGCCGCCACATCCTGCCGAAGTGGGGCAAGCAGCGTCTCACCGACATCACACAGCGGGAAGTGGCGCAGTGGCTTGCCGAGAAGGCGGAAGAAGGTCTCGCTCCTGCTACCGTCGAAAAGATCAGGGTCATCTTCGGCCGGTCGTTCGAATTGGCGAAGCAGTGGGGCATGGCGGGCAGCGACAAGAACCCCACAAGGGGCATCCCCCGCAAGGCCATCAACAACGCACGGGAGCGGTTCCTCGACGCCGCCGAAGTGAAGCGGCTGCAGGTTGCCGTTGCATCATCGCGTAACCCGCAACTACAATACATCGTTGGGCTCCTGCTCCTCACTGGCGCGCGGGTGTCCGAGCTGCTGCATGCGGAATGGAAGCACATCAGTCTTGAGCGGCGGGTGTGGCTGATCCCGACATCGAAGACCGGCAAGTCGCGCCATGTGCCGTTATCCCAGTCGGCCATCGACGTGATCGGGAAGGTGCCGTTGTTCAAAGACTGCCCTTTCCTGTTGCCGAATCCTGAAACGCTGAAGCCTTTCGTGACGATCAAGCACGCATGGCAGACGGCGCGGGAAGAAGCGGTGCTGGGAGACCTTCGCATCCATGATCTTCGCCACAGTGCGGCGAGCTTCATGATCAATGCGGGGATCGACCTTTTCGCCGTGGGCAGGGTGCTGGGGCATGCCGATCACAAGTCGACAATGCGGTACTCCCATCTCGCCAATGACACGCTTCTGGCCGCCGTCGAGGCCGGGGCGAAGAAGATGCAGGGGCGTGCCCCAACTCCACGGCTCTGAATGGCCTTCCCCGTCCGTGTGCTGGCTTAGCGGCTGGTGCGTGGGCGGGGCAGTTCTCTCCGACTTATTTTTTTTTGAATCAATGAAAGGAATCATCATGGACGCGACTTCCTATAACGGCGCGCCAAAGCGTTCCGTCGCCCACATCAGGATCATAAAAAGGGAGTCCACGGACCTGATCAGCAGCTTACGGAAGATGCTGGAAGGGCTCGGGCATGACGTCAACAGACACGGTCGTGCCGATACCCTGATTTTGGCATGCATGGGCAGTGGCATCGTCACCAAGTCGGAGATTATAGGGATGGCGATCCGCTTGGGCTTCCATCGTGGTCACATCGCGATCAGGCTGAAGGAAGGGGCGGGCAACAACGCGGCCGTTTACCTATGGCGGCGCGATGCCGACGGGCGCTACAGCGTTAACGACCGATCCTGACGATCCAAAACCCCGCTCATGTTCTGGTTTCGCGGCTGGTGCATGAGCGGGCTATCTTCAACCACCTTTTTTTGTTGGCCTACTGCTCTGCACTGCTCTCCAGAGTGTAGCTATGCTGCTCAGAATCGCTGCGACGCCAAGCAAGAATGAACCGTCGATTATCACCATTGCCGACTCCATCCATGTCATGCATGTTCCGCCTTTGTTCTCATGTAGGAAAGGTGATTCTGATGAGTGTGCTGGTTCAGCCGATCCCCGATAGCGTCAGGCTGCGCGTAACGGGGGACATAGAGACGACCTTGACCGTACCCTATGACGATGACGATCGCTCCCTTCTGGGTTTCAGCGACGGCACACTGCTGCTCGGCACCTATGACGATAGCCTACAGTGCATCTGGGAAGTAGCGAGGGATGGAGCTGGCATCGTACGCTTCAACGAAGGCGGTGTGGTGCTGGAATGGCACGCCGAGTGGGTCACAGTCGCGGTCTACGACGCCAATGTTGTTGAACCGGCAGTGCCAGCCGTTCTGCCGCTTTTCCCTGATCTGGATAAATGGGCGGCGTAGCTAATGGCCAATTTCTTGTCTCTACGATGGCGACGCGTTTTGATGATGAGAAGCTTGGATGAACAGCCATGTGCAACACTAGACCGCCGATGGCGAGCCTGTTGTCGTGAACGCCGATCTCGTCAACTTTGTGCACCGGGGCACCTCTATCAACCTCGCGTTCTGACGCCTGTTTGGCAGCGGAGGGCTGATGAAGCGCTGCCTTTGCCAGTTTG
>NZ_JARYGI010000043.1:0-26146 GCF_033795625.1 Sphingobium sp.
AATCCCCTCAAATCTCGCTTAGGGCATTGAATCATGCCAACACGGTCAGGTGAAGAGCCTTTTTCCGCGACCTGTTAGGAGAATACGTATTGACCCTGACACGGTGTCAGACCCTACATCGTCAGGCGTCGAAAAGGAGCAAGGCGATGAACGAGACACACTCAGCGGCGCATGGAGGCGGTTGCTGCGGCGGCCACGGTGCGGCGAAACCAGTGGCGGGCGTGAAGGATCCGGTCTGCGGCATGACCGTCGATCCGGCCAAGACCGCGCATCATGCCGAGCATGGCGGCAAGATCTGGCATTTCTGCAGCGCGGGCTGCCGCTCCAAGTTCATTGCCGATCCGGAGCGCTACCTCCGGCCGGCCGCGTCGCCGGCTGAGGCCCCCGAAGGCACGATCTGGACATGCCCGATGCATCCCGAGATCCGTCAGGACCATCCCGGTGCCTGCCCGATCTGCGGCATGGCGCTCGAGCCGGCGACGGTAACCGCCGACAGCGGCCCCAGTCATGAGCTGATCGATTTCACGCGGCGGTTTTGGGTTGGTCTGGTGCTCGCGGTTCCCGTGTTGATCCTCGAAATGGGCGCGCACCTCTTCCCGGTAATCCATCGCCTGGTGCCGATGTCGGTCTCGGTATGGGTTCAGCTCGTCCTCGCCACCCCGGTCGTGCTTTGGGCCGGATGGCCGTTCTTCGTGCGGGGCTGGGCCTCGCTCAAGACCCGCAATCTCAACATGTTCACCCTGATCGCCATGGGGACCGGCGTCGCCTGGGTCTACAGCGTCGTCGCGACGCTCGCCCCGCAGATCTTTCCGCCCGCATTCCGCGCCGGGGACGGGATGGTCGCGGTCTATTTTGAGGCAGCCGCGGTGATCACCGTCCTCGTGCTGCTGGGCCAGGTCCTCGAACTGCGCGCGCGAGAACGCACCTCCGGCGCGATCAAGGCGCTGCTCAATCTCGCGCCCAAGACCGCGCGTCGTATCGCCACCGACGGCGCGGAGGAAGAGGTCACTCTCGAGTTGATCGCCGTGGGCGACCGGTTGCGCGTGCGCCCCGGTGAGAAGGTGCCGGTCGACGGCGTGGTCGAGGACGGACGCTCCTCGCTCGACGAATCCATGGTCACCGGCGAATCCATGCCGGTCACCAAGGCGAAAGACGACAAGGTCATAGGCGGCACGCTCAACCAGACCGGCGCGCTCGTCATCGTCGCCGACAAGGTTGGGCGCGACACCATGCTCGCGCGCATCGTCCAGATGGTCGCGGAGGCACAGCGCTCGCGCGCGCCGATCCAGCGCATGGCCGATCAGGTCTCGGGCTGGTTCGTCCCTGTCGTCATCGGCATCGCCATCATCGCCTTCATCGCCTGGAGCATCTGGGGTCCAGAACCGCGCTTCGCCTACGGACTCGTCGCGGCCGTTGCCGTGCTGATCATCGCCTGTCCCTGCGCGCTTGGCCTCGCTACGCCGATGTCGGTCATGGTCGGTGTCGGCCGGGGCGCGGGCCTCGGCGTCCTCATCAAGAACGCCGAGGCGCTCGAGCATATGGAGAAGGTCGACACGCTCGTCGTCGACAAGACCGGCACGCTTACCGAGGGGCGGCCCGCCGTCACGCAGGTCGTGCCGGCTCCCGGCTTCGACGAAGCCGAGCTGCTGCGTCTTGCCGCATCGGTCGAGCGTGCGTCCGAGCATCCGCTGGCGCTTGCGATCGTCGAGGCTGCGAAAGACCGTGGCATCGCCATGAGCGAGGTGAGCGACTTCGACTCCCCGACAGGACGCGGGGCGCTCGGCACCGTCGATGGCCGCCGGATCGTCCTGGGCAATGCCCGCTTCCTTGGCGAGGAGGGGATCGCGACGGAGGCGCTGGCCGAGCAGGCCGACGCGCTTCGCCGCGATGGCGCCACGGCGATCTTCATCGGCATCGATGGCAAGGTAGGCGGCGCGTTCGCGATCGCCGATCCCGTGAAGCAGACGACACCCGAAGCGCTGGCCGCGCTCAAGGCGGAAGGCATCCGCGTCGTCATGCTGACCGGCGACAACCGCACGACCGCCGAGGCGGTCGCCAGACGCCTCGGGATCGATGATGTCGAAGCCGAAGTTCTTCCCGACCAGAAAAGCGCCGTGGTCGCTCGTCTTAAAGCCGAAGGTCGCGTCGTCGCGATGGCTGGCGACGGCGTCAACGACGCCCCGGCGCTGGCCGCCGCCGATGTCGGCATCGCCATGGGGTCGGGCACCGACGTCGCGATCGAGAGCGCCGGCGTGACCCTGCTCAAGGGCGACCTCATGGGCATCGTGCGCGCCCGGCGGCTCAGCCAGGCGACCATGTCGAATATCCGGCAGAATCTCGTCTTCGCCTTCATCTACAATGTCGCCGGCGTGCCGGTCGCGGCGGGTGTCCTCTATCCGCTCTTCGGCATCCTGCTCTCGCCGATCATCGCCGCAGCGGCGATGGCGCTGTCCTCGGTGAGTGTCGTCACCAACGCGCTCAGACTCAATCGGAAAGCACTGTGAACATCGGAGAGGCCTCGAAGCAAACGGGCGTCTCGGAGCGGATGATCCGCCACTATGAGAAGATCGGCCTCATCCCGGCGCCGCCGCGCCGGGGTGCGGGCTATCGGGACTATGGCCAGCACGACGTTCATCCTGCGGTTCATCGCCAATGCCCGCGATCTGGGCTTTCCGATCGATGAAATCCGGACCCTGCTCGGCCTCTGGGCCGATACCGGCCGCAGCAGCGCCGATGTGAAGCGGGTTGCACTGGCGCGCGCGGAAGAACTTCAGCGCAAGGCCGAAGCCCTGACGAGCCTGCGAAACACGCTCGTCGATCTCGCCGAACGGTGCCATGGCGACGAGCGGCCCGATTGCCCGATTATCGCTGAGCTGACAGTTGGCGGAAAATCGTGAGGCAGGCTTTCTCTCGGAGCAGATCCCGCGTGGCGGGCGGGGTGGTGATCGGACTTGGCGCTATCACGATCGCGGTTGCGTTCTACTTCGTCGCATTGCGCCCGCCACTTTTGCCGGAGGATCTTCGCTATATTGGCGGCAATCCCCAGGCGCTTTCGCCGGCATTGCGGGATTGGCTCGGCATCGTATTTCACACATGGGGAGGCTTTATCGCGGGATACGGAATCATGTTGACGGGAGCCGGCCTCTTCATGCTGACCGGGCGGAATAGCTGGGTCGTCAGGGCGACGGCACTAAGCCTCCCGATCGTGTTCGGCCGCTTTCTTTACAGCAATGTCCTTCTAAGCTCGGACTTTCTGTGGGTTATTGCGGGCCTCTTGGCGTTGGCATTGACTGCTGCCTGTCTTCTCATCCTAAAACTCTGAGGCGGCGGCGGCGCTTTCGTCGGTCTGTGTGCCCACGATCGCGCTCGCCTGCGCCGGGGAGAACGAATCAAGAGTACAAGTTCCTGCTTTTCCATCGGGCGAGGTAGGGTTCAACGAGCCGCTGATATGTCTGGATGCCGACGCTTCGCTATCACTCGGGGGTGCGAAAGCCGAAAGAGTCGCGGTTCCATAATTGCGCCTCGAGCTCACGGCGCCTTGCCCATTCCTGCCGCAAAGGCGATTCTCAAGGTTTGGGAAAAGGTATGGACGCCGAGCTTGGACATGAGGCTGGCGCGATGGACCTCGACGGTTCGGGACGAGATGCCGAGGTCGTAGGCGATAGTCTTGTTGGGGTGGCCCTGCGCGAGACGTTCAAGAACATCCCGTTCACGCGGCGTCAGCAGATCGATCAGCTTCCGCGCTTCGGCTTCCTCGGCGGCGCGGCTCTCTGCCCGATCGATGCGTGCGAACGCGCGAGCGACCGCATCGAGCAGTATGGCTCTTTCGATCGGCTTGGCGAGAAAGTCCACGGCGCCCGCCTTCATCGCCTGAACCGCCAGCGCCACATCGCCATTTCCGGTCAGGACGACGACCGGCATGTCGATATTTTTCTGTGTAAGGGCGGCCTGAACCTCAAGACCGTCCATGTCCGGCATATGCATGTCCAGAATGACGCACCCGTTTTCGGCTCCGCCCGCATTCTGCAGAAATTCCGGTCCCGACGCATAAGTCTCAACGACAAACCCCGCCGTGCGTAGCGTGAATCCAACTGCTTTCCTGATTGTCTCTTCGTCATCGACGATATGAACGACGCGCTTGTCCCCCATGGTCCTCCTGAGCAAACCGAACCTGCACCATGCTGTAGCGGAGATCATGACGCCGCTTCGCGCGCGCCTTGTGCGGGTTGGACCATGGTCCAAGGTCAAGAGGGATTTTGCACTTGCGCCAGTGCGGGGCCGATCGCACCCGCGTTCCAGCGTCACGAAAGGTCACGAACGTCCCATCGTTCGGATCAGCAATCGCGAGCGTGGACCCCTGCCGATTACAGGAGGATGTGGACTGCCTCGACTATCGTGGGCACCACGTCGATCTCGTTGGTGGCGTGGGCAATTGTGTTGGTGCTGACAATGCGGCCAACAAGCGCGCCCAGCACCTGAGCAGCGTCTCCCGCGAAGAGGGGATGCACCACCGCGCAATCGGGCGGTGCGAAACCCATGCCAATGAGTTGCCGTGCCGCGACCGCGAGCGTGCGGCCCGATGAGGCGATATCATCCACCAGCACCGGCTGGCGGTCTGGATATGCCGATGCGTGGGGGATCGAGATGGTCACCTCGCGGTCGCCGGATCGCACTTTCTCGCAGACGAGGAACGGCGTATCGGCGTCTGCCGCGACCTGCGCCACCCATTGCTCGCTTTCCATGTCGGGTCCGATGATCAGCGGCCGGGCGACATTCTGCTTGATCCATGATGCAACCAGCGGCGCGGCATGAACTATCTGGGTAGGAATGCGATAGATTTCCGACAGAGCGTGATAGCGGTGGAGATGGGGATCGACAGTCACCATCCAGTCGAGATGGCGCGACAGGAGGGCGGCAAAGGTGCGCGACGTGACCGCCTCACCGGGATGGAAGCGCACGTCCTGGCGCATATAGGCCAGATAAGGTGCCACAAGACCGACCTTGCGGGCACCAAGCTCACGGAGCGTATCCGCCGCGAACAGAAGTGGGAGAAGCTTGGCATCCGGACGATCGAGGCTGCACAGGAGGACGACGTCACGATCGGCGGCGTCGCTCACGATCCTGAGATAAGTCTCCCCGTCGGGAAACTGGCGATGTTCGAGCGAGCCCATCTCTGCGCCGAGCGCGCCGCACAAGGCCTGGAGGAGTGCCTCGCTGCCGGGAAGGGCGAAGGCGATCGGCCGGCTCATTCGGCGGTGATCCCGAAGATTGCGCCATCGCTCACAGCAAAGGCTGCCGCATAATCGAGCTCGCCTGGGCTCTCGGCATGGATGGTGCACAGGGGGGCACCTGCCTCCACCATATGGTGCAGGCGGTTGTGGAGCATGACTCCCGCGGCCTTGGCCATCGGGGCGCCGGCGAGCTTTGCGACGGTCGCAAGCTTGCGATTGTCGATGCTGACGAGCCGGCCGCTATGGGGCGCGATCATATCTTGCTGAAACCGGGCGACCGGGGGAGCGCGCATGCCGCCCTGTGCTTCGCAGATACGCTGGAATTTGGTCCAGGCCCGACCGCTTTCGAGACTTTCGAGCGCGCGTGCGAACCCTCCGCCGGCTGGTGTCGCGCCGGCCAGCTCGAATAGGCCTCCGGCGAGTTCGCATGCGCGGTACGCGAGATCCTCAGCGCCAGGTTCGCCTTGCAGGACGGCCAGTATATCCTCGGCTTCGAGCGCCGGGCCGATGCCGCGGCCAATCGGCTCCGCGCCTGGGCCGCACATCACGCGGGTGTGCAGGCCAAAGGCTTCGGCGACCGATGTCAAGGCAGTCGAGAGCGTATCGGCTGCATCGGCGCTGCGTACCTTGGCGGTCGGACCAACCGGGATATCGATCACCAGATGGGTCGCGCCGGCGGCGATCTTCTTGGAGAGAACCGAGGCCACCATCTGGCCGACCGCATCGATGTCTAGCACACGTTCGACGCCGATGATCACATCGTCGGCTGGACTGAGCTTCACGCCGCCGCCCCATGCGATACATCCGCCTTCGCGCTCGACCACCCGGCGGATGGCGGCCACGTCGAGGTCGACGGGTGCCAGCACTTCCATCGTGTCGGCGGTGCCGGCCGGCGAGGTGATCGCCCTGGAGGATGTCTTGGGCATGATCAGGCCTTCGGCAGCCATAATCGAGACGATGATCGGTGTTGTGCGATTGCCGGGCAGTCCACCGACGCTGTGCTTGTCGACGATGACAGCGCCGGGCCAGCTCAGCCGCTCGCCAACATCGACCATAGCCTTGGTGAGCCCGACCATCTCATTGCGATCGAGCGGCACAGCCGAACAGGCTGTCACGAAGGCCGAGAGATGGACATCGCTGTACCGGCGTTCGGCGATGTCCCCGATGATCGCGGAGAAGGCCTCTTCGACGAGCCGGTTCCCATAGACGCGACGGCGCACGTCGCTGAGCGAGGCGAGCGGCTGGGCGTGCGCGATCTCCACCAGATCGCCGTCACGGACAGCGAGCCGATGCCACGCCGTCTCTGAAAGGCCGATCTCACCGGGCGCTGGAGTATCGCCCGAGCTGTGCAGCAGGGAGACCACCACCTCATGGTCGCCCGCGCGGAGGCTGACTTGCGCCCGCGAGGCGAGGCCTTCGGATCGGCAAACCGGGCAGTCGTGGCGCATGACGGCAATGAGGTCGTTGCCGGCAGCGGTCAGGCCGAGGCGTCGCGCCCGCAGCGTCGTCGCGACGGACTCCGAATCGGTTGCTTCGATTGCGGGGGTGCTCACACCAGCATCCCCCAGCTTCCCAGCGCCGGCACGCTGCAGGACCAGTTCAGTTCTTCCGAGATGCGCTTCGCCAGCACATGCGCGCCGGTCGGCTCGCCGTGGGTGACATGGACGTGTCGTGGCGCCTCGTGCAGCGCGCCGAGCCACCGCATGAGTTCGTCGCTGTCGGCGTGGGCCGAAAGCATGGTGAGGTTCGCGACCTCGGCCGCGACCGGGATATATTCGCCGTGGATCTTGATCGTCCGGGCCCCGCCGATCATCGCCGCGCCGCGTGTCCCCGCCGCCTGGAACCCCGAAAAGAGGATGAGGTTCTTCCCATCGGGTGCGAAGCGCCTGAGATGATGGAGGACGCGGCCGCCGGTCGCCATGCCGCTTGCCGAAATGATGACCTTGGGGGCGGTGTTGGCGGTCAACTCCTTGGATTCCTCGACCTCCCGCACATAGTGGGCCACCCCGCAGGCGGCTTCGCACGCTGCACGACTCAATCGATGCTCTTCCATGAAGTTGCACATCAGCTCGCTCGCATTGATCGCCATCGGGCTGTCGAGAAAGATGGGGATGTCCCGCAGGCGTCCGTCAGCGCGCAGGCGGGACAGGTGATATAGCAGCGACTGGCCGCGCCCGACCGCGAAGGCCGGGATGACGACGGTTCCGCCGCGCCTGACGCATCGTTCGATATGGTCACCCAGCGCCCTTGCCGGATCGCCCTGCTCGTGTCGGCGATCTCCATAGGTGGATTCCACGACGACATAATCTGCCCGCTCAGGCGGTTCGGGATCCTTCATGACCGCGTCGGCATAACGCCCGACATCGCCGGAGAAGAGGATCGTGCGACCGTTCCAGTCGATCTCGATCGATGCGGCGCCGAGGATATGGCCGGCGCGGTGATAGCGCGCCTTGATACCGTTGGCGATTGCGTGCCACGCTCCGAACTCGACCGTTCGGAACAGCTGCAGCGCCATGCGCGCGTCAGCCTGGGTATAGAGAGGCAGCGCGGGTTGGTACCGTGAAAAGCCGTGGCGATTGGCGAACTCGGCGTCCTTCTCCTGGAGGTGTCCGCTGTCCGGCAGAAGAAGTTCGCATAAGGCTTCGGTGGCCCGTGTGCTGAGAACGGTTCCGTCCCAGCCGAGACGCGCCATGCGTGGCAGAGCGCCGGAATGATCGAGATGCGCATGGGTCAGCAGCACCAGGTCGACGTCGGCGACCTCGGGCGGAATGGGCGCCCAGTTGAGGCGGCGCAGGTCCCTGGGCCCTTGGAACAGGCCGGAATCGATTACGACCTGCGTCTCGCCGTCATCCACAAGGTAACGCGAGCCCGTGACGGTCTCCGATGCGCCGAGGAAGGCGATGCCGAGACCGTTCGCAGGACGCTCCGCAAGGTCGATCCTTGCTTCGCGCTCGAGCACGGTTGCCCCCAAATGGGCGCGGGACCTGTGTTTCTTCTTTCGCTTGTGCATGAATTCTGGCTGCCTCTCGCGATTATCTAGTGCCGCGCAAACTTCCTGGCCCGAGATGCTAGAAACTATACGCAAAGACCGCAGGCAACGCGGAGCCGCCCTGGCTTCGATGAATGGCGGACTACGCTGAGCGAGCAGGGCTGAACCACAGAGGCCGCCGCCGCCCGCACGGTCCGCTGCGGTGTCTACTTATACCGCGCTTCCGCGACGGGTATCTATGCTTCCAGGGCATTGACCAGAAGAGAGCGGTATATGGACGATCTGACCATCTGATGCGGCGGCGCGGGACGATCGTCCTGATCGGATTTCTGCTCGTTGCAGGCTACTTCCTGATCACGGAGCACACCGCGCACTTCTTCGGTGTCTTACCCTACCTAATTTTTCTCGTCTGTCCGCTCATGCACCTGTTCATGCACCATGGTCATAGCGGTCATCAGCATGCTCATGAGCAGGCGGGTGGTAGCGTAACGGGTGAGCTTTACTCGACATTGGTTCCGGCGAACGGTGCCGATGGCCAACCCGCGCTCAAGGATGCGGACGGGTCGGCGCTGGTTATCCACGCCAATCCCGACGACTACAAGACGCAGCCTATCGGTGCTGCCGGCGAGCGAATTGCCTGCGCGGTCATTTCATAATCGTCCTTGTTCGATGCCCTATACCCGCCAGTTCCATCCCCACGCGATGCTGACAATCACCGTCGTTCCTTGCGCCGGGACGTTCGATGCGCTCGGCGTCGATCTGGCGCCCTTAGCGCTGATTACCGAACAGCTGGTTTCATCGCTCACGTCCGAACCTGCCGCATCAGAGAACGGCATACACGACTGAGTGCAGGAAGGGTGAGCGGACGAAGATCCGCGCCTGCAAGGAGGAGGAAGCCCATGTATATCGGCCCCCGTCTGCGCGAAGCGCTATCCCGCTTCAACACGGCATCTTCAACCGAGGCGCTGCGCGACGGACTGGCCGGCGCTGCCGAGCAAATGGGCTTTCCCTATGTCGCGCTGGTCCAGCACGGCGGTCTTCCGCGGCTAGTCGAGCGGTCGATGGTGGTCACCAACTATCCGGCGGAGTTCGTCCAGTCGTACATCGAGAACCACTATTTCATCATCGATCCGGTCTACGACGTAAGCCAGCAGCTAGACCGTCCGTTCGGCTGGGAGGAGATCACCAGCTTCGTCGAGCTTGCCGACCACCAACACGCTTTGTTCGGCGAGGCTCGGCGCTACGGAATCGTTCACGGCATCACCGTGCCGCTGCACATACCGAGCGAATCCTATGCGTCCTGCTCCTTCGCCCGTCCGGAGCCGATCGAAATCACGCCGTCGCTGATGGCCACGCTTCAGATCGTCGCGGGCTTCGCTTTCAAGGCGGGCCTTTATCTTCATCACGCCATGCACGGCCGCAATGTTCCCCGGCTCACACGCCGCGAGGCCGAATGCATGGCGCTGATCGCGCTCGGTAAGACCGACTGGGAGATTGGCCAGATTCTCGGCATCGCCCAGACTACGGTGCGGTATTTCATTTCGCGAGCCAAGCAACGCTATGGCGTCTTCAGGCGCTCGGAGCTGGTTGCGCGCGCGATCGTCGACGCTCAGGTCAGCCGCGATGGCCAGGACAAGGTGCGCGAGAGCGCCGGGGACAAGCCGGAGCGTGAATAGTCTCCATGGTGCTCTCACAAGTGTGGCGGGAGCGAACTGTTGCCCAAACACGGCCTGGACCTTTTTGCGGCGTGCAGCGCGGAAGGGTGGAGGTTGGTTGAGGCGGGGTAGTAGAATCGGAAAGGTGGGGAGTGGGGAAGCGTGTTGAGGCCCCCGAGCATACCCGCTGTGCTCTTTCAAGGCGTACACTGCTTGACGAACTGCAGCGGAAGGGTGTACCAATTGAAGCTGTACAAGTGGAGGCACGCAATGCCGCGAGCAGTAGTGGAAGACAACAGACGCATGAGCCTGCGCATTCGACCGGAGCAAAAGGCTTTGCTCGCCCGGGCGGCTGCGCTCAAGCACACCGATCTCACGACCTTTGTAACACGTTCGGCGCTGCGTGAGGCCGAGAACGTGATCGAAGAGGCGGAGCGGACGAAGCTGAGCGAGAGAGACAGCCTGCTCGTTCTTGATCTGCTCGAGAACCCGCCGCCGGCGAATGCGAAACTGCGCGCTGCCATCGCCGCGATGCCGAAGTTGGCATGACCCTTCCTTCATGGCACGAGGAAGCGATTTCGAAAGCGCATGACCGAGCTTCATTCGACTGCGGCGACAGTGATCTGAACGTCTACTTGCAGCGGTATGCGCGGCAAAGCCATGAGGCAGGCGGGGCGAAGACGTTCCTCGCCATCGATGACACCGACAACAAGACGGTTCTCGGCTTTTACAGCATCGCTCCGGGCAGCATGGATCATGCGGATACGCCAGAACTGGCGAGGCGAGGACTCGCCAGGCATGAGGTGCCGGGCTTCCGGCTCGCGCGGCTTGCGACGGATGTGCGTGTGCAGGGGAAAGGACTCGGGGGCCAGCTCCTGGGCGCGATCGGGCGCAGATGCATTCGCGTCGCGGCCGAGGTCGGCGGGGTTATGCTCATCATCGACGCCAAAAACGAGCGCGCTGCCGACTGGTATGCCAGCTACGGCGCTATTCCGCTGCACGACAAACCGCTGACACTCATATTGCCCTTTGCGACACTCGAACGTGAATTGAGAGCTGCAGGCCAATTCTAGGCGTTTAGGGCGCGATGCGCCGTGCAACGTGGTGCGCGTTCGACGTGAGCCTCATACCGGGGGCACTCGCGCGACCATATCCTACATCGAACCCCCAAGGCAGAGGCTCGCTCCAGATCAGCTGCAGAGAACAGAATCAGCGGGATCAAACCAGTGTTTCGGTGCTATTTGCCGCACGAAACAGACTATGAATGATGGAACATGACAAGATCTCTGCTATCGTCGCCTGCGAGGAATTATCGATGAATACCGCAGTCGACATGCCCCCAACCGACCCGGCAGCGCCCCAGCTGAAAGCAGCCGATTGGCTGTGGTGTCCCTGGTATGCGAAGGCGTGGTGGGCCGCGATCCCGGTCTGGTGGATCGGCATGGCGGCGTCCACGAAGATCGCGCCACTTGAGGCCTTCTACGACAGCGCGCCAGCCGGTTTCCTTAACGTCCTATTCTTTCCGATGACGGCGCTCATGGTGCTTGGACTCGGCTATGCGCAGCAGTGGGTGGCCGGGTTTTCAGCGACGGGCGACAGCACGCCTATGTCGGATGAAGCGGCGGCTAGAACCACCAAAAGAATGTGGGAGGAACACGAGCGAGGGATGGAAGATCTTCGTGCTGGCACCGATATATTCGATCCAAGGTCGGGAGGTCTCTACATCGGCAACCCGCTCAGCCTTCAGAACCCTAATCGGTTCTTCAATCACTAACGCTTCTTGAAGCTGCTATCGCCGTCACCGGGACTCCCATCAACGTCCGTTGAGAATCTACCGCTCTTCAGGACCGAGTTCTGTTCGACCGAAGTCAGGGGCCCGGTAATGTCGAAAGTTGCCCGGCCGGAATCCGCATCCTGGAGATAGCGGTTGCGCATGCCATCCGGGCCAAGAATCCGGTCCGAAAGTTCACGCGAGAAGCTCGCCGCCGGGTCGCTCGACCGCGCGGCTGCGCGCTCGGCGGCGGCAATCGCTTCGCGCACATCGTAGTTGACGATATCAATCGACGACTGTGCTGTCTCGTTGCTGATTCCGACGTCGCGACTTTCAAAACCAAGACTGGCGCCCACTCGACCTGAGGTCGACGTGGTCTTCTGTGGCGACTGTGCTTGGTCCGCTTGCTTGCCTTTGGCCGCAGGCTGCCCGCGACCGCCTATTGCTTCCGCTTCCTCAACGCCGACAGAGCCTCCGAGTTGAGCGCCGACGCTTGTACCGATCGTGACCTGATCCTGCGCTGATCGCGAAAGCCCGCGCTGCCATCCGGTCTGCGCGATGATTGCCTGCACGTCCCTTGTAAGCGTATCGGCGACTTGCGGATTGAGCCGCCAGTTGCCGTGCCGGTCCATCTCGAACCCGCCGCGCAGCCAGTTCTGCATCATCGCCTGGCCCTGCTCGCCGCCGCTTAGGAAATGCTCGATCGTATCGGGACCTGCCTGCTTGCCCGCCTCGAAGCGCGTGCTGGTGTCGTTTCGGGCCGATTGCTGGAACCCGACAGAGCTCGAGACCAGCACGTCGTTGTCCGCGAAGCTGAACCGGGCACGCCCGCCATTTGCGATTGCTCCGAGCTGGCTTTCGTTGATCAGACCGCCGCGCCACATTTGTGCCGCCGTCTCGGGCGTTAGGTTGAGGCTCAGATCGCCATTCTGCGCCATGGCGATCTGCCGCTTCGACATTTGCACGCCATGCTCGCCCAGCAATTGCTGCATGCGCGTGAGCCGTTCGTTGTCGACGATGCGCGTCAGCCGCTCGTTGCGGGCGCGATCCGCGATCCCTTCGGCGCCGCCTTCTGCCATGTCGACCTGGTTGCCGGCGCCCTGGCTCAATGTGCGGATGAAGCTATCCAGGTGGGCGGCCTGCCGCACCGACATGCCCGCTGCCGCTGCGCCTTCTGCAAAGCCGGCATTGTCGGCCTGCCGCCGCTGCTCGCCGATCCGCGCCGCCGAACGGGTGCCGTCGTGGCCGACCTCGCGCTGCGCATCGAGCTTGCCCGAACGCTCGGCAAAGTCGTAGCCCGCCGCCTCTCGCGTGCGGCCATAGACGCTGGTGCCTTCGCGCGCCGCTTCGGCCGTCGCTCCATCGGCGGTCCCAACCTGCACGGCGGCGTTATAGGTTTCCAGTGCCCGCATGACTTGCGCTTCGTTGCGGCCAGTGGCGCGGGAGAGCTGGGAAATGGCGGAGGAACGGGCTTCGCCGGAGAGCGCGTTGATGAAGGCGATGCGGCGGGAGGTCTCCTGGACAGGGAGCCCAAGCATAGCGGAAGCGTTCCGCTGGCCCTCGTTGCTGCCGGTGCGATGCGCCTGCTCGGTCGCCACATTGCCGCGCTCGATCCGCGCCACATTGTCGCCCGCGAAGTCCCGCCGGCCTTCCATCGCGCCGACCTGGACCTGCGCGGCCGTCAAATCGTTGCGCAGCATCTGCTCCTGCTCATAGCTATTGGCGATCAGCTTGGCGAAGGTCGGATCGGCCGACGCCTGCGCGATCACCGTGGATGCCTTCAGAGCCGCGTCCTTCTGGTCATAGCCGTTCCGCTCGAAATGCCGCTGCGCGCCCTGCATCATCATGTCATAGGACCGCGTATCTCCGAACGCTTTCCACTGGACCATCTTCTGCGCGAAGGCAGCAAAGGCGCGCTCGCCGGATTGCCCCTCGCCAAAATAGCCGGTGCCCAATGCGCGTAGCGCATCCTTCTCAGCGAAGTTATGGATCGCCGTCGTCGTGGCATTATCGCGCACGGCGCGGACGGTTGCGGGATCGGTAAGGCTGCGTCCGGTGAGTGCGGGTGACAGGCCGCCGAGCTCGCGCGTGGCGTCGAGCTTGCCCATGCCAAAGGCGGCCGTCCCATTCGCCCCGCCGCCATGCTCGGCCAACACGCGGCTCGCTGAACCGAATGCCCGATTGGCGCCGAAGGTCGAGCGCTCCCCGAAATCCCCGAAGTTTGAAGCAGCACCACGCCGCGCTATGGTGCCCGCCGCCGTTGCCTGCGCCTCGAGTGCGCCGGCATAGCCTTCGCTGGTCGCGAGCGGCGCGGCCGCTGCCGTCCCCTGGCCCTGGACGCCAAGCGCGCCGGAGGTGAACGAGGTGAAGACATTACCCGAGAAGCGGAACACGGTGAACACGAAAGCTCCAGCAAGCCCCGCGGCCGCCGTACGGAAGCTGCCGAAGATCGCCAGCGCCTTCATCGCCGAGGATGGCGCCAGCATCCAGGCATTGGCCGCGACATTATTCGAGCGCATCTCGGCGAGCACATCGGTCGCCCGGCCGAGAGTGAGCTGATAGATCCCGGCGTCGATCACGCCCCATAGCGCCACGAACACGAACAGGCCGAGCGCGAAGCTGGCAACTCGCAGGTTGATCGGGGTCAGGATGAACAGGAGCGCGATCGGCATCATGAACAGCATGATTCCGAAAACCGTGGCCCTGATGGTCGGCATCCATTCGTTGGCTGTCGACATGGTCGCAAGGCCGGACGAGACGACAGCACGATTGGCCATGACCCGCGCTGCCGTTGCCGGACTGTCTTCGAAGAGCACGTCGCCCACCGTGCTTCCCAGCATGACATTGGTGAGGAACTGCTGGAGCGACTGCGGGGTGTCCATCATCATCTGGCCAAGCTCGCCGATGTTGGACCGGCAGCGCTGAAGCTGGGTCGCATTGGAGATGTCATAGCCTGTGCGCGTGCAGACCTGCGCGACATAGTTGTCGAACAGGGCGGGTTCGGAGAGGCGTGTCGAGATATGCTCCCACGCTTCGTTGCAGCTGACCGTCGTGCCGCCCTTGTCGGTCGAGGTGAACACTGTGCTGAAGGTCGCGGGCCCCGCCATGCCGGCGAAAGCGGCAGGCAGATCGGTCGCCGTGCGGAACAGGATGTCGTCGTCGACGCCATAGGCGGGCGAGACGCGCGCGACCGGATAGCATTGGCGGACATAATCCTTGATCGTCGAGTCGAGGAAGGTGTCGGTCATCGGCCCGCGGGGAGAGGCGGCATTGAGGAACAGATCGAAGCTATGGCCGCCCGCGCCGAACTCGAGCTTGGCATGGGGATCGGTCGTATTGTCGTCGATCACCTCGGCGAGCGCGCGCTCCATCATGTTGGTCATGCCCGCGACAAGCACGATGAGATTGGGGACATCGCCGACAGGCTGATAGGCGTTGCGCACGCGGTCATAGACATGGACCGTGCCCGTCGTCGCGACCATTCCGACGAACAAGCCGACCCCGATCAGCATCTGGAAGCCGAACCCGACCAGCCCCATGCCTGAACCACGGATACTGGCGAGCAGGACGCCGAGGCCGATGCCGACTACGGCGACGATCAGAACCAGCGTCTCGTAGCGCGGGTCGCCGAAGATCATCGACACCAAGCGAAAGGCGTCCACGGTCTCGGCAAAGCCGTCATAGGTATGGAAGCTGGTGTCGATCGCCAGCGCGGGCGTTGCCGCGAATAGAGCGATCAGGACTGACAGGGCGCGAAGGATGCGGATCATGGCGTGGCCCTCGCTCAGCGGTTGCGGTTGGCGGCGGCGCCGGCGGCATCGCGCGCGTCGCGGTCGCGCTGGCGCACCACCCCGGCGTAGTTGGCCGAGAGGTTCGCCTGGTTCAGCGCCGCCATATAGGACTGACGCATCTGCGCGCGCTGGCGCAGCACTTCATCGCGCAACCCGCTCAGCTGCTCGATCCCCTTGGTGAGGATGCGCGTTTGGCAGACCTTGGCGTTGCCCGCGTCGCTGGCTCCTGCCGCGGTTGCGCCGCGCTCGGCATTGGACACGGCGAAATCTATGGAACGGGTCAGGTCGTTGAGCATCTGATAGGCGAGCGTGAGCGCGACCAGCTCATCGGTATCGCCGATCACGCTCTCGACCATGCCCTGGCGCACACCCCATTCGAGGAGCCGATAGACCGGCAGCGTACGCACATTGGCGACGAACTGCCGCTCTTCCGGCGTCAGGGCTGCGCGCGTGCGAATCTTCACCGCGATCGATTCCATCCGGCCGCGCGCAAGGATCAGCGCGCCTTGGCCGCTGCCGTCCACCGAGCAATCGGCGGAGGTTGGCGGCACGGCGATCGCCCGCGTCTGGACCTTGCCGGTCAGGAAATCGTCGACGCTCTCGGTATCCTGACGGGGACAGGCGGGAATAGCGCTGAACAGCGGCACGCGGTCGGCCTGATCCCAGCGCATATAGACGTCGCCGACCCGCGCGCGCATGACGCCCGCCCATTCCGAAGCGCCAACCCGCGCGGCGGCATGCGCCAGCAGCGAGCCCGTCCTGAAAATCTCGGTGACCTCGGCGGGACAGTTTTCGAGCGCGTCCTTGAGGTCCTCGGTCGGATTGCCCTGGTTGGCCTGGATCTTCTCGCGGCTCTGCTGATAGCTCTTGGAGAAGCCCTCGCGCACCGACTTGTAGCCGGTCATTTCCTCCATGATGCCCGACATATTGTCGTCGCCCTTGGCGATCTGGACCATGCGATTGGCAAGCCGGCAGTCGTTGACCTGGATACTGTTAAGGAAATTGGTGGCGGCCTCCATTTTCGAGATGATGTTGCCCATCTTCTCATCGAGGGTCTCGAGCAGATACTGGAAGGCAACAGCGGGAGCGGCCTGCAGGATGCTTTCGAGCTTCTGGACCAAATAGTCGGGATCGAGGAAACTCATGCCGCCCAGAAACATGTCGATGCCACCACAGCCCGCGCGGATCTTCGGTAGCGTCACGCTCATGAGGTAATCGTTGTGAACGTCGACCCGGCCCGACATTCCGCCCGCGGTGATGTAGCCACGGGTCTGGTCCTCAAAGCTGCCCGGCGACGTGTAGGTGACATTGTCGAACCAGCTTTCGGCCCAGCTCTGCGCGGAAGCGGGCGTGGCAAAGCCGCAGGCAGCGAGCAGGGGCAGGACGCGGAGTGTCAGTCGGCGGAAGGAAGCCATGGCGGGCAGCTTTCTTGGGATAGGGCGAGGATTTGGCTCCCCATGTCAGTTCCTCACCCGGTTGGAGGAGGGGCGTGGCGGTGTGGCCACGATCCCAGTGAACTTGGACATGCCGCGCACGCCGACAGCCGGCTTCACGCCGGTCAGCATCTTGGCGGCGAGATAAAGATTGCGCGCGAGATTGGGGGCATGATCCGTGCCGATCGCGACCGGAACGGTGCGATTGGCGTCAGAGACCGGGCGTACCCAGGCGACAGGATGCCCGACCCACGGCAGGTCGAGCCGTCCCGACCGCAGCATCGCTTCCTGCGCGCCGATGGTGCGGACCTTCCATCCATAACGGTGACCGAGCGTGCCGAGCCTAGTCCACAGGTCCGCGCAGGGAATGCAACCGGACGCCGTGCTCATCTCGACGATGAAGGCCGGTCCCTGGCCCTTCATGGTTTCCGCGAAATCGGGCGGCCAGTCGCGCGTCACCGGCACGCGGGCGAGCCATTTTCGCATCTCGGCCTCGGTCGCGACCGGATGGATCGCTGCGCGCATCGCCTGCTCGCGGGTCGGAGCCTGCGCCGACGCCGGGACGCCGCCCACGAGCAGGCCGACCAGCACCCAGGCCACGAGCTGCTTCACTGCTGCGGCTCCAGGCTCGCGCCGACCAGATCGCCGCCCAGCGCGCGGGGATCGGTGGCGGACACCGGCCCGGCCGAGAGGGCATCGAAAAAGCCGTCCTCTTCGCCGGCCCCGGTCAGGAACTGTTCGGGCCGGATATCGCCCGCAAGCAGCCGCACCGCCTGATAGGCCGTCTGGATGAGATTGGGATAAGCCTCGACGCCGCTGGCGATCACCATGCGCTGCTGGCTGCCCCGCCGGATGACCATCGTCGTCGGCGTGATCTCGACCCCGAACCGCTGGGCCAGTTCGGGCCTGCGGTCAATGTCCATCAGCGTGACCTGCCAGCCCATCTCCTCCTGGAAGCGCTGGACGATCGGCCACTGGACGCGGCAATATCCGCAGGTCGAACGCGAGAACATGACCAGCGCGAATTCATTGGCGCGGCCGCGCAGATATTGGCGGCGGACCTGATCCTTCTGCGCGGAAAGCTGGTCGCGGGCCTCGCCGACCATCGGATTGGCGGCCTTGGCGTTGAGTTCCGGGTGCTGCAACATCGCGATCTGGGTGACGCCCGCGAAGGCGCGCGCCTTGCGCCTCGCGAAATCCTGCAAGCGCCAGAAATCCGCGACCGCATCGACCGTCAGCACGGTCGCCGCGTAATCGCGCTGCTGCTCGATCAGCTTCCTGATCTTCGGTGGCGTCCAGGTGGCAAGCTCCGCCATCGGCGGGATGGCCGGCTTAACCAGCGCGTCAGGATCGGGCTCTTCCTCTGCCGGCTTCGGCGGCGCCTGATACCACCAATAGCCCGTCCGGGCGTCGCCGGGCGCTTGCGCGAAGGCGACCGGTGCGCAGAGCAGCAATGCCGCGGCACCGGCAAGGCAGCGCCGGCTCACAGCAGCTTCTCCATGCGTTCGAGCCGGTCAATCGCGACCGGGCCGTAGTAGCGGCTGTCGAACCCGCTCGCGTGCGACGAGCCGACATAGATCATGCCCGGCGGGATGGTCCCATACATCGGGCGCCAGTGCTCGAGCTTCTGGCCGTTGTGCCCGTAGGCCTTGCTGATCCCGAGCAGCGTCTCGTTGCAATAATACCAGCCATCCCATTCGTCGGGCCGCATCGGCGACGGCTTCTCGATCCAGTCGATGCGATCGCCGGGCAGGCACAGCGCCATCTTCGTCACCGCGACCGGCTTAGGGCCGGCGAGTGGGTGTGAGAGCGTGAAGGAAACGAAATCGCCGCGCACGATCGGTCCGGGCGCCTTGCGGACCAGCCAGGCATCGATCGACGGGCTCATCACGATCGTTGCCTGGGGAATGGCCCACCAGGTCAGGAGACCGACCGGCAGCACGATCCCAAAAGCCTTCCACAATTGCTTGGGACGCGGTGGTTGGCCAAGGCCGGAACTGCCGAGCGCCACCGCGGCTTTTAGCGGCAGCAGCTTCAGTTCGGCCCAGCCGGATCTAGCGGCCCTGAAGGCGAGCCTGAGCATCGCTGACCTCCTTCTTGCCGCCGAGGCGGGCATATTCTTCGAGAAGTCCGGAGAGCGCCGCGTCGCCATAGATGACATGGCTCGCGCGCGGGCTGTCATCCTCGCGCTCGCAATAGGGAAGCGCCGGATCGCCGGGCACCATCGCGAGCGCAGGGACGCGCGATACGCCATGCTGGCGGAAGATCAGCGGATCGACGATCAGTTGCACATCGCGCATCGCGCAGGCCGGACCTTCGCAGCCCGGATCGTGGCGCAGAATCTCGGCCGAGAGCTTCGCCATCGGTGCGACCTTTGTCAGGCCGCCGGGCATGCCGCGAAAGGCCAGCACGCCGCCGACCCGTTCTAGTTGTCCGGCATAGGTGCGCAGTGTCGTCACGGGCATGGACGAAGACACGAACAGCACCGGCACCCAGCCCTTGGTGGTCGGCGGCGCGGCGACGCCCGCGACCGCTTCCATGTCGGGTGCTTCGAGGCCGAGCGCCTGGCCGAGCCGATGCGCCATGGCCTCGCGCTCGGCGGCCAAGGCGTCCTTGCCCTTGTCGAGCGCGGCTCTGGCGCGTGCGTCCATCGCGGAAGACGGCGCGCGGTTGCGCAGACCCTCGAATGTGCGGCGACGGGTTTCTTCGGACGGCGTGGGCAGCGCCGTGGGGCCCCTGACCTCCGCTTCCTTCTTCCGCGCGGCCGCGGCGCGCTCGAGCCGGTCGAGCGCGGCCTCACCCTCGGCGGCCGTTCGATCGCGCGCGTTCTCCGGCGCCACGCTATCCTGGGCCAGCGCGGACGCTGAGACGAGCATCGCCATCGCGGCGGCTAGGCGACGCGCGCTACTGGCCGATAACCTGCATGTGGGCATCGATCTTGTCCTTCATGTCGATCTGGATGTCGGCCTGGGCGCGGGCCTCGATCTCGGAATAATATTCGGAGAGGTCCATCTTGCTGAAGTCGAGCGCCTGGAATTCTTCCGGGCTGAACCCCCGGCAATAGGGGTTCTTCGCCGTACCCCAGCCGACCCCGTTGAAGCTCTTAAGCTGCGGGCGGCCCTGCTCCTGGATGATGCGGCCAAGCTTGGTGTTGAAGCAGCAGTGGCCGCGCGATCGCTGGACACAGATGCCGAGAATACGCGAGGAGCAATAGCTGCCGACTTCGTGGCACATGCCCGATCCCTTGAGCATGCCCACTTCCATGTCCTGCTGGTCGCAACCCGACAGCAGAAAATCCATCATGAAGTTGATCGCAAGGCTGATCGCGATCGAGGTCGGATCAATACCCGCGATGATGGCGTTTGCACCCGAGGTCGCGGCTTGTCCCGCCGTCGCGCCCGCCCTGAACGCAGTGTAGGCGGCGCTCATGCCGGTATAGACGCCCTTGGCAACAGCGATCTTGGTCTGGATAGAGGTGATGGACGAACCCATGCCGTCCTTGACGATCTTGCCCTTATCCTTGCAGCAATTCTGGAACGTGGTGCGAAGGCCTGCCGGACGGCAACGCACCGCGCGACCAGCGAAGATCTCGATATTGCCAAGGCAATGGCCCTCGGCATCGACAGCGCCATCTGCCGGCGCGCCCGGATCGTCGATCACCGGATCGTCCTCGATGCCGGCGCCGTCGCTCCCCGTGCAGGCGTTGGGCGAGCACATCGGCGTGCCGCCACTTGCGGGCGTCAGGCATTGATGTTGCGATCCCAGCGGGCAGCTATACTGGCCCTGCGCATCGGCGACGCACATCGTCTGCTGGATCGGGCAGAGCCAGGCATCGTCCGCCATCGCGGAGCAGCTCGCGACCTCGCCGGGATCGCCGGCATCGCCATTGCCGTTGAGATCGGCCGCGCAGATCGGCTGCTGCGCCTGCGCCGGGCTGAATTGCCCTGCAAGCAGGAAGCCCACAACGGCGAGCGCAATCAGGGCAACACGCGTCGGCCAGAAGAGAGGACGCCAGATCATCGCACTTCTCCGGTGCAGACGAGATCGGCGCCGCCGAGGCGGACGGTCTGCATCATCACGACCGCTTCGGGAAAATCGTCGAGACAGCCGCAGGCCGAGACGATCTCCTCGCCGGGGCCGGCGGGGCAGATGTCGCCGCCCGCGCTGCCGGTCTTGCAAGCGTGATAGAAGGTGTCCCAGCCGGTGGGCGCGTTCTGCTTCGCGCCGACCACGCCATCGAGCGCCGCCGCCGTGTTCCGGGTCGGCGCGCGCGTCTTGCAGACCGGCTCGCAGGCCGGGACCGAGCCGCGATCGGGCAGCGCAAAGGGACGCGAGGACGTGGCATGGCCCCCATCGGCCGTCTTCACGCGGTCGGCGAGCATGGTCTCGGTCGAATGGTCGATGATATAGGCGCCGCGGCTGAGATCGGGCTCCGGCATCGATCCGGTGTCGACCATGCAGCGATAGCGTCGCTGGCGTCCGAACCAGTCGCGGGTGAGGCTGAGCGAACAGGCGCCGCCTTCGAACAGGCGGGTCTGCGGCAGAGGTGTGAGGCCGGTCGCGACACCGTTACGGAAGATCTCTACGCCATCGACCGTTTCGTCATGGAGCGTGCAGTTGGCGTCGCCGGCATAGCCCGCACACAGGTCGACGATGCGCTCGGTCGGATTGCAGCTCATGTCGAGCAGCGCGTCGAACTGCGCGAAGGCTTCTCCCTCACCGCCGACCGCCACACGCATCGATATGACGTGCTCGCCCTCGGTCAGCCACGGCTTGAGATCGAGATTGGGATAGGCGTACCATGTCCGGCCCCGCTCACATTTTGCCGGCGGCAGACCGCTCCCGGTCCAGTTCGCGGGATTGGAGAGGACGAGTTCACCATCGATGCGAAGCTGAATCCAGTCGTCGAAGAAATATTGCGAGAGGCGGAACTGCAAGAGCCGGTCGGGATCATCGACGCGCAGTCGCATTTGGAACTCGAAGATGCGGCAGCTTCCGCCCCGCAGACTATCGTCACGTGGCGAGCCCATCTGGAAGGTCAGCCGGTCGGGCGACGGCGCGTAGGTCGCATAGGCTCCGCCGACATGTGCGATTACGTCCTCCGCCTTGGTGGCATTCAACGACACTTCGCGCGTGATGGTGCAGGAGCGGACTTGCTCGGCCTTTCCCATCCCGGCGGGCGAGCCCTTCAATGCCTGGAACACGCTGTTCGAAGCGGCCGCACTCGCCGCATCGCCCTGGATCGCAGCCGGGCTCGCCCGATAGGCGGTCTGGGGCAGCGAGGGGTCGGTCGAACAGGCAGTGCTCTGTGCGCCGGTATAGCGGATCGCCGGGCCATCGATCACCGCCTGCGCAACCCCGACACGCGGATCAGCGGTGGTGAGCGCACCGATCACGCCGCCGCCCAGATCCTTCAGCACTGAGGCCATATTGCCCCAGACGAGGTTCGACCCGCAGCTGTTGTTGACGCAGTAGCAGCCGGCGAGATCGGTGAGGCCGACTTCGGTGAGCTTGAGATCGCCGCCGGAAGCCACGTCCCATTTGAAGCTCTTGCACAGGTTCCATGTGCCGGGCTGACAGGAGACGACGCCATTGGCGCAGATGCCCGATACCGGCACCGGCAAGGTCAACGTCTGATCGACCGCACCGTCGAGATTCTTGTCGCGGCTGATGCGGAGCGTGCCGATATCGCCCGTCGATGCGGGCTGCGCGATCAGCTCGAGCAGGGTGGCCGTCTTCTGGCAGGCGATATTGGGATTGAATGTCTGGCTGTTGTCGACGGTCGAGATCGCCTGTCCGGCAAGGCCCGGCGTCAGGTAATTCTCCTGGATCGCCTCGCTGTCGGATGTCTTCTCGCGCGAGGCTTCGGCGGCGGCGCGGGCGCGTTCCTCTATGGTCTGCGCCGACGCGGGGAGCGGCATCGCAAAGGCGGCTGTCAGAAGAGCCAGGCTGCACCGTTTCATGGCTGCCTCGCACGCGTACTGCGCGACCCGTAGGCGAAGCGCAGCACGTCTCCCGCCCAGAACGCGGCGGATCCGGGCGAGAGTACCCTATAGACGGCCTGTCCTTCGAAGATGGTCAGCGCGGCCGCCACCGAAGGCGTGGCAATAGGGGGGCTTGCCTGCCGCGATGGGGGGCTTTCGGCCGCGCTGACCGGGGGTGGAGCGACGGTGGCAGGGGGCACCGCCGCCGCTCCTTCCGCGCACCCGCCCACGGTGGGGAGCGTTCCGTGACGAGCGGGACAACCGCCCGTGCCGGGAGCGCGGGTTGGGGGAAGCGACCTGGTCATGGCGTCGAAATCCCGGCGCAGCAGATCGCTTTTTCGAAGAGCATGAATTGGGCGTTGTCTTTGCCTGGTGCGTGCTTGCCAGATGTCCACAGTGCGCCGGGACGTCCGATGTTGACGCATTTCCCGCCTTTGACGGGCTCCATGATCTGGAATTTGTAGCGGCTCTTCGTCCAGATCGGCTGCGGCTTGAACGAACAGCCGTCTTCCGAATGGATCGTGAGCGCGCCGAGGCGGCCCATCATGAAGGTGCCGCGCGCGGCGAGGCCCGCCCAGGCTTCGACCCTATCGCCCATATGGATGTCGCCCGCGACCGGATAGGTGCTGCCCCAGCTGCCCATGCACCAAAACAAGGGATCGATGGTCTTGCCCGCGGCGGCCGCGGCGCTGTCGGCCATGCAGGCAAGACCAGCGGCGGGATTGCCGAAGAGGATTCCCTCGGGCTGGATGATCGCGCCCAGCGTGCCCGACTGCCAGGTCGGCAGCACCTCGGTGATCATCGCGACGTCGAAGCCGTCATCCTCGATGCACGGCAGGTCGGTGAACATGTCGAGCATCTTCCAGACCGGCGCGATGTAATAGTGCATTTGCGCGAACAGCTTCGTCGTGTTCGTGCCGTCCGCGATCGACGACTGGCTGCCCTGCAGCTTGCCGCCGGTTGGCATTAGATCGACACCCAAAGCCATCATGCAGCCCGGTTCCGTCACCACATCGATCATGCGATTGGGCGTCCAGAACGACACTTTGACCCCAAACCAGAAGGTCGCGCCCTTGCGGCAGGCACAGAGCGGCTTCGACGCCGATTGCGCGTCGAGCGCCTTGTCGAGTTTGTCGTAGCTGCCGACGCGCACGCCGCCGATGGTAATCGGAAAGATGCAGTTCCAGCGCACCTTTGTGATCGGGTTGAACACCGTATCGCTGGGGCATTTGGAGGCGTGCGCAGGAGTGGCAGGCGCCAGCAGCGACAGCGCAATAGCCGCCGCGCCGGTCCGCAACATGGAAGCTACCCGGCTCATGGATTTGCCTTTCGGGATTGGGCGCGGTCGGGCCGCACTTCGGTCAGTTCGAGTTTCTGGCCGATCTGACGGATAATCACCGGCGCGACGGTGAGACCGAGCCGGTCCTTCACCCGCTCTTCGAGCATGAACAGCGCACGGCCATGGCGCTCGCCCAGCGACAGGGCGTCGTCGCTTGGATCACCACCGCCGGTCACGATGATCCAGTCGGTCAGCGCAGCGGTCTTGAGTGCCCAGCCGATATCGCGCGGATGGACGACCACCAGCTTTTGCGGGAGCGACACATAGGTGAGCGGATTGAAGGTGAAGCCCTTTGGATAGAGCAGCTTGCCGTCCGGGAGCCGAATCTCGGTATCGAGCGTGTAGAAAGGCACGACATGCCGGACCCGATCCTCGCGCGTCGTGGCGAGGGTCGCGCCCTTGAGCGCGCTCCAGCCAGAGCGTGGCCCGAACTTCTCAGCCATATTCGGGGGATGCTGCGCCGCACGGGCCTCGATTTCGGCCATCGCATCGGGCTCGGCGATCGGCCAGGTGCGCCCGATGGTCGAGGTCTCGGCGCGAGCGGCGGACGCAAGCAGCAGAGATCCGGCGATCAGCCCTGCGATCAAGGCGGACTGGAAGACGACGATCGGCCAGCCCGTGCGGTCGGATTCATCGGCCACGGTGGCGCTCCCTCCATGGAACAGGCGGCGTCCGGCTTTCGCCGCAAACCGCGCAGATGAACGCCGACAGGCCGAGCACGAGGGTCAGCCAGATGAGCGCCTGGTTGCCGCCGAGGTCCGGGGCCGACCACAGCACCAGCCCCGACTGCACGATCAGCAGCAGATGAGTGCCGACCAGCAGGCGGATCGATGGCGGGCAAGGCGAGGTGGAGAAGATGCCGTTCATCGCCGCCTCCACCACAGCGTCAGCCGCGCTAGGCCGGTGTTGGCAAGATCGGAGAAGCCGAGAAGGAAGAAGAAGCCGACTAGGCACACGACAAGGACAAGCGGTGCATCGGTCATCACGGTGCCGAGCGGTACGCCAAACCGGGCCCGCATGGCGCTGAGCGTTATGGTGATGATCGCGGCCTGGAAGACCGGAAGACCGAGGCCCCAGAGAAAGGTGCGTGTCTCCAGCCGATCGACGGTAAGATCCTCAATGAGCACCGTGATGTCGGGATCGCGGTCGAGATCACATGCGAGAATCTCGGTCTCCGGCATTGGTTCTGATGCAAGGACTGGTGGCTGAGCCTCGCCGGCGCTCACCAAGGTGTGGACGGTGGCACATGGCTGGGTGATCCGCCGGGGTCGGCGCAGAAGCCGCCGTGCAAGATCCTCCGATGCCAATGTCCAGGATGGAACGCGGCCTAGTATGGATGCAATGCCGAGAGGCACCGCGGCGCCAGCCAGCGCGCATCCGCCGATTATCGCGGCGAGGAGCGGCGCAGGCCCGCTGCCTGCAAGCCCCTCGTGGGCGAGCATGAGATAGGTCGCTGCCGCGAAGCCTGATCCACCGAACGCAAGCGAGATCATGGTGCGGCGCGAGCGGGTGCGTTCGGACTCGAACAATTCGGTCTGCGCGTCGCTGGTCGCTTCGAGCATTCGGATATGGAGAGCCATCTCTTGTCGCGAGCGGAGCAAGAAGTCGTAGAGCGTTTCACCGGGCCTGCGCTCGGTGTAGGCCGGGATGAGATGACCATTGCCGTCGCGGTTGAGTGACACGGAGATCATCGCGGCCTCCTGAAGCGGGCGAGCAGGCGACCCGCAGCGCCGGTGAGGCCGATCAGGATGAGCCCGGTCACGAAGCAGCCGGCTCCGACGACGCCCGCGCCGCGCAGGACGAGACCGATCGGCTGATCGAGAACCACGCCGGCCGCGAGTACCAGCGACGCGATCATCACCGATTCGATGACGACGTGGACTTGTAACGGTTTTGCGCCGGTCACCTGAGCGATTAGAGCTCGCAACAGGAGACCGACGAGATGATCAAGCA
>NZ_JARYGI010000044.1:0-25031 GCF_033795625.1 Sphingobium sp.
ACCTCCAGGCGGCAATGGCAACGGAGGCGATAATGCACTAACAATCAGCACGGACCACTCAGTGGGGGCCGGTCAGGACCATCCGAGCCGCCGTATGGCCTCGGCCCGGTCGCCCTGGCACGCAGCGAGGTAGCGGACGGCGGCATCCGCCTGCTCGGTCTCCGAAGGATCGTCACGGTCGTCGTTCTCGGCGATCGCAGCTTCGAGCGCCTCCTGGTCCGTCATCTCGCGGATGATGACCGGTACTTCGCCGTCGGGGCCGTAGACCTCCAGCCCTGCCCGGTAACGGCGCTCTCCGGCGACGATGGCGAAGACATCGCCCCTCGGGCGAAGCAATATGGGCTGGATTATGCCGCGTAGCCGGATGGAAGCCACCATCTCGTCGTGCTTTTTCCGGTCGAAATAGCGGCGGGGATTGTCGCCCTTCACGATCTTCGAGAGGGGCAGCATGGCAGGATAGCTCGGTTGTGGCGAGGTCAAGGCTCGTCTCCTTGTCGAATATGGCGGGCTGGTCAGGGCCGCGTCGGCGTCCATTCCGCCGCATGTGCCTGAATGTGCGGAGCGCAGCTGACCGTCAGGTTGCCTGCCCCAACCACCTCCCTCCCTCCCTCCCTCTCCCCCTTCTGCGCGATGCCGGTCGTTCCAGTCGTTGAAGCCGCCGCCGGGGAATCTCGTCTCGATCATAAGGCCGGGCCGCGCATGCGCATGACGAGCCCGCCGCGCACATCGTCGTCCGGGCGGATCGTCGTCGGGGAGCAGAATGAGATGCTCGACCCGCTCGGGAATGGTGACGAACGGCAAGCGATCGGACCCAAGCGCGGCCCAGACCGGAATGCCCAGCAGAAAATGCGCGGACCATGCGGTCTCCCAGCCCTCCGCAAGGCCGAGCACACTGGTCGCCGCGCCAAAACGAACCGCGCCGCCAAGAGGACGGCCCAGAAGCCGTTTCGGCGGATCGAGATCAGTGACTGGCAGACCAGTGCAAAGATCGAGGAATAGCCGCTCAAGGGCTACGACGCCGGTATCGCACTCCACGGCGGCAAGCAGCGCGGGGCGGAAACGGACGGTCTCCCCGCGCCCGTAAGGAACCCGATCATGATAGCGGAGCGAGGGATGCGAACCAGCCAGTCTGCGTGATGCCAGATAGGCATCGGCCGGTGTATCATTGACTGGGGAAGCCTCCTTCCAGAGCGAGCATATCCGCCCCGACAGCTGACGCTTCCGTCCATCGGGCATGGTGCAGCCGCCTTCGCTCGAAGGGATGCTACGCCGATCACCGCGAAGTGCGCGAATGACTTCGAGCGTTGAGCAGCCCGCGAAGCATTTGAACAGGATACCGCGTTCACCGACCCGGACCGACAGGCTTGGGCGATGGTCGTCATGAGCGGGGCACCGGCACATTGCGCCCGATGGCTTCCATTCGCCGCCCAGGGATTTGACGATGCTGGCGGCGGCGGCGTGCAAGCGGGGATCGGCGCTGGTCCGCGAAAGGGCCATGAGAAATTCTCCAGCTGAAGGCTATCCTCCAGCCCAAGCCCCTCTTCCCTCCCACAACGGCGACGCGACGTGAGATCACGAGGACTATGATGGAGTATGGAGAGAACCTTCCGCGCACGCGGCATCTCCTCCTCTCCTCAGATCCGTATTGACCGTGACCGGCGGTTCAATGGTAATACTGCGGAAGGAAGTCCGATGGAGTTGGCTACAGCCAAGCCTTGTCTGCCGGGTATGCCCGTGCGAATATTCCGGCATGGCCTGAGTAAGCGATCCGGAGTAATCTATGCCTGATCTGGAAAGGAAGCTGACGCCGGAAATGCAGCAGACGATTGCTGATCCAAATCCTACGGTTGTGGCCATAGAAAAGCTCATCAATGACGCAAACGGTAATGAGCGATCGATTGAGATGATCGTGCGTGGATATATCCGTAATGCGATATACGTCTTTCAACGTCATATGGTGACGTGTGCTCTTCGAGATCTAGACCTGAAGAAGGATGATCTAAGTGAGGAGCTAGTGGCGCAGATTGTCGCTGATGCGGGAGAACATATGGGAAAGTTTCGAGATTGGTTTCTCCTCGAACTGAACCGCGCCAACGTTAAGCCAAAGTCGACAAACTAGCGCGTGGTCCGCACTCGAAGGAGAGGCAAGGTGAAGAAGCCGAAGCCCGAATTGGATCCTGATGTTGCGGACGACGTGCCTTGGTCCGACAACATCACGCCCTATGACGATCAGCATACCATCACCTATTTGCGGCTGCTCGATGCTGACGCCGAAGGCGCAGACTGGCAGGAGGTTGCCCGGATCGTGCTGCACCGCGACCCCCTCGCCGAGCCCGAGCGCACGCGGCATTGTTGGGAGGATCATCTGCGCCGCGCCAGATGGATGACCGAAACCGGCTACCGCCGGATTCTCACGCAGCAATGGGATACGTTGCAATGACGCTCCGCAACGGCAAGCGGAGATCATCTGCGCTGGATGTTGTCGAGGCCTTTGCTAAAAGTCGCCCCCGCGTCGCGCCAAGCCATTTGGCGCGGCTATCACTCCCGGCGGCAACACCGTTGTCGTCGGGAGACCAGCGCCGAGATGCCCCGCTCGATCGGGGAGCGTATCGGCATCGATCCTGATCAGCTTTCCCGAGCAATGGCGTGATGCTGAGTCAGGCGGTTACTTCATTGCCTTCGACCTGTGGAGGTGACGGATAGGTCGCCAAGCAAGGCACAAAAGGGTATGCTGTTCCAAAGGCTGGCACAGCCATCTGACGACGGCCCATCATGGCAATTGCGCGCGCAGTCCTGACAGGTCTCTGCGTAGCCGACGAGAAGGGCGCTGAAGCAGTCGTCCATCTTCTTGCGGCCCTCCGCCGTGAACCGCACGTTGGTGCGGCGTCCATCGGAAGGATCGGGCATTCGCTCGACAATTCCTTGTTCCTCCATCACCGCCAGGCAGCGGCGGGCCGTCATCTCCGACGCTTTCGAGGCGAGCCACATGCTTGTCAGGGATGTCTTCAACCCTTGGCTTTCGCGCCAATAGAGATCGAGAAGCATCTCGCCTCCCGGATCGGAACAGAGAGATCCAAACGCCGCTGTCGACATCGCTCTTGCGTTGATGATCGACTTGCAAAGAGGCGCGAAAACGGCTGGGCGGCCGTGCACGTCCAGCATGGGTTGAATATGAGCATCCTGTTTCATGGGCATCGCTCTCCGTCCCACTTGGGCGTCATCGGCAAACCGCGCCGATGCCCCGTTCTTGCCCCCCCTGGTCGGAACGGAATGTTCCGAGCGCATCATGCCTGAAATCCCTCGTTCGGCAATTCGCCGTTATGAGGGGAACCGACACGCAGAAGTGGTTAACAAGATGGTATATTTTGGCCGCCCGCACCGATGCTCACGCTCCCTGATATACGACGATCCAGAGGGCGTCGCTCGACAGCTATTCGAGCTCGGCGGGTTGACTGTTCACGGGATAATGGTAGTGGGCCACTTGTCACTGTAGGTGGCCCAATCAGGTGGCCCATTTAGGGCATTGGAGGGTATTCGAGGGTAATCGGATTGTTGAAAAACAGCGGTTTATTTCCCCTCTGATACCCTGTAGTGCCCTGAAAATCCGGTTCGATTCCCGTAGGGGTCACCAGTCAAGTGCTTTATCGCATTGATTTTGCGTGGCAATTTGATAAATTCCTAAAACTGATACCACAGCTGTTCCCACATTTTTCGTGGGGCCTGATGGTATAATTCGGAACCTTACGGGACGAAATTCGCTCCTGGTCACAAAGAGCCTGAGAAACCCCAGTTAGTAGTGCAATGACCGGTGGCAGATTGTCCCGTTCGGAGCTGAAATGTGGCGATAGCTGCCGCTAGCGCACGCGGCTAGCGACCAATCGCGGTCACCCACAGCGTCACGGTGAGTGTCGGCTCTGCATCGGAAGTTGCGGATGAGGGGCCTTGAAAAGCCTTTGTCGAGTGCCTTACGCGTGCGCCAAGCCTAGAATCGGCGATGCCTATGCGTTCAAGACTTGAGCGTTGCTCAGAAATGGTGGCTGTGCTTTACACCTCAGGCAATGCTTGAACCCGCTGAAATTGACAAATTTATCAACGAATGGCGCGGCACCGGCGGCAGTGAGCTGGCCAACACCCGCCAGCCGCCCGCACTATGGCGTGCAACATAGGCACGTAAGCTTCGTTGCCGTTGCGCGGGCGAGAGCGATTCAGGGTCGCCGAAATTCAATAGAACGTCCGGCTCGCGTCGCAGCACTTCTTCGAAAATGGCGTCTTCGCGCAGAGCCATCCATGCGGCAACCGGGCGTACCGACGGCTTGACCACCTCGTCACCTTGCGCGGTGGTGGTAAACAGGATGCGCTTGATCGACCGAACGGGTATACCCTGCGCACGCAAAGCAAGAAGATGCTCGGAGGCGAGATATTCGATCACCGAACGGTGGTGGAAGCGCACCCGGCCATAGGAGGCAAAGCCAAAAAGCGACCGTTCCAGCAGCGTCGTGCGTTCGTCCGGCGTCCAGTCGTGGAGGATGGATGAAGGGTCGAGCGGCGCATCGGTCGGATCGCCTTCGCGATCGGCCTCGGCGCTATGGCGCAAGGTGAGCTTACGACTGAGGGTGGCTGCTAGAGCCAGACGGCGGGCACCTTCCGATGCCTTGTCGGCAGACAAGGCCACCTTTTCCCGCCCATCTTCACGCGGTTTCAATTTCACGGCGATGTTGCTCGCCACCTGATCGCGGTGCGAGCGAATGCGACGATGCTCTCGCCAATCGACACACAGCTCGATCAGGTCCTGCGGACGGCGTACAAACTCTTCGGCGTTACGCTGCCGAATGTCGGCGATCAACGCGTCGGGATCATCCACGCCTTCCCTGATCGCCATTTGTTTGATTTGGGCATTGGACAGGGGCAGTAGAGCGACGTTGCGCCAATCTCGCGCAATCTGTTCCTCGGAAGATTTCTGCGCTCGGCGCGCCATAGCGCTATTCGCGAATTGCTCGCTGGTCGCGGCCTCGTCCGGTTCATCCGGCACCGGCAAAATCTGACGGAAGAGCTGCTCATCGACGGGAATGGGTCGGGAAGTGATAATCACTCGGACTCGGCCGAGCTGCCCGGCAACCGCCTTGGCCAAGCGTTTCAGGGCCTGCTCAAAAGAGCCGAGGCTAAGCTTCAACTCGTCGATGGAATCCAGAAGGAAAGTCGCGACATCCGATTGGGACGCATGCCAAGCATCAAAGCGGATTTCTTCGTCGTGCGACAGCAGATCGCGCAGGTTGTTGCGCGAAAGGTCTGCCAGCTCAACATAAAAGGCAGGTTCACCGGCAGCCCAAAGCGCCTGTTGGAGGGTGCGGCACTCATAGGTTTTGCCCGCGCCTGCTTCGGAAATGATGAGGATACGTTCGGATTTTAGCAGGTCAGTCCAGTTCGAGCCCTTGTGCCAGCCCAAATCCATGAGAAAGGCAGTTTGCTCGGCCTCGGTGAGCTTGTCGCCAGGTATGTCCTGAAAGCTGCGCTCAATGTCGTTGGTCTTGGGTTCTGTTGCCATGAGGTTCTTCTCTTGCTCAGATAGAACATAACGACAACACAGGGTTCAGGCTATACCTGAATGGCCCTGAAGTGGAGCCGCAAGGCAGCGTTCGACTGATGTTTTCGGTGACGGCAGTCGAATGTCCGCTCTTCACGATTTTTCGCTGGGAGCTGACTGACAGCAGACGGCCAATCGTGCACCAACGGGGGGTATCTGGCAGCTTACTCCGGGGCGAACTCCTGGGGAATGTCGTGGGGCCACATGCGCGCGCCATGGATTACGCGAAGAACGCGCACGGTATCCCCAATGATCTGGTAAGGTGCGATATAAGGCGTGCGCGCGATCACCAATTCGCGCGTGCCTTCGATCCGGCCCGGACGCCCGCTATTCGGGAAGTCTTTGAGGCGCTGGGCCGCTGCCTCAATCCGATCGTCCAAATCGGCAGCGGCTTGCGGATTATCCTCGGCAATCCAAATGAATATCGCCAGACGATCAATCGTCGCCCGATTGGACCAAGCGAGTTTCATTGCACCGGCTTGATGCCCTTTCGCGCGTTCGCGCGAAGCTCGGCAAATCGCGCGGAAACCTCGGCGTCGTCAATGTCAGGCCGATCGTCGTCCAGCGCCTCCTGCACCCGCGCCCGGAACCACTGGTCATAGGCTTGCCGCTCGACCAGCAGCTCCATGGGGGCAACGCCCTCGCGTGCGGTGCGGGTCAGAAGGATGCGCACGGCGTCTGATACGGTAAGCCCCATCCGCTCGAACACGGCGGAGGCGCGGTCCTTTACGTCCGAATCGATGCGTGTCTGAATCAGGGCATTATTGGCCATCGGATCACTCCTTGGGCTTTTATGTAATTCAATCGCATGACAATTGCCATAAGGAAACGGCTATCACGGTGTTACAAGTGCCACCAAAATGTGCAAATCGGCACTGAATGCCGAAAGCGGCAGTATAGTGCCTACTTCCGGAACTCTATTTCCTATCCCCTTGCGCGCCAGGAAAAAGCGAGACAGCATACGCACAGGAGGCATAGCACAAGACGGCTTGGCGGGTCGTGGTCATGTCGCTAATGGCCTTTGCCCCGTCATTGGAGAATACAAGGCCGGTATCGCTAACCCGCTCGCTCCACCGCTTGCGCAACAGTGCCACGGCGGACGCGGAAAGCGGCACGACATGGGTTTCTCCTGCCTTCATGCGCTCGCCCGGAATGGTCCAGATGGCCTTGTCCAAATCAAACTCGGTCCAGACCGCAAAGCGCGTCTCATTGGACCGCACGGCGTTGTAGATGGTGAAGCGCAAAGCGTCGCGCCCGGTCGTCGGCGATGCCGCCGCCAGCTTCTGCATGAGCGCCGGGACATCGGCATAGGGCATGGCTTCCAGATGCCCGCCCTTGTCCATTTGACGGGGAAGGCCCTTGCGGACGGAGCGCAACGACACTTCGCCGGGAAGCCATCCTTTGATATGCGCAAAGTCCAGCACCGCGCCGATACGTTGCAGGACACGCCGCGCACTGTCGGGGATAGTGAGCCAGATGGGCGACAGCACCTCGACCACGCACGCGCTGTCCACCTCGTTAACCGGCTTCGCGCCGATCGCTGGAAAGACATGATTCTCGAAACTGGAAATCCAGTTTGCGTGCCGCTTGTTCTTCCAGCCGTCTTTCAACGCCTCGTAGCAGTCGCGCGTCGCCGTCTCGAAGCTCGGCACCACCTTGCGTGCCTTGCGCCGCTCGGCCACCGGATCGGCTCCTTTACGCACCTGACGGCGCAACGCCGATGCAGCGTCGCGCGCGTCGGCAAGCGACACGTCCAGCGCCGACCCCAAGCCATAGTCGCGCCGCCTGCCGTCCTTCTGCATCCGCAGAACCCATGTCCGCGCACCGCTGTCCTTCACCAGCAGGCAAAGCCCCCGGCCATCGACATGGCGACCGGGCTTTGCGTTCTTCACTTTCAATGCTGTCAGTGCCATCGGTTCGGTTCCCATTTTGGGCATTGGAGGCGTTCCCACACTATGGGCGGGCAAACGTTCCCACAATCGTTCCCACATTTTAAGCCAAATTCGGGCAAACCGGAGCGACCGACTGCGAACACCGTGCAAGACAAATTGTTGATTTTACAGAGTAGTTAGAGACGTCCCGACATTGCCTGAGACAAAAGTTATACACTCGTAGGGGTCACCAAAACACTCTCCCAGAGAGTATCAGAAGGTGCCAGGAACGGCGGATTTCTGCGGTTTTTCTTGGTATAGGTATCCCATATGGAGCGGTCTTGGACCACCGGATACCAGCAAGTTTATGGTATGTCTGATGGTAGCGCATCCTTCCCCAAAAGGAGATACCATCACGGCGCTCACCGCCGCTGCGATCAAAAACGCCAAGGGCAAAGCCAAGCCCTATAAACTTACCGATAGCGATAGCCTGTTCCTGTATGTGACGCCCAATTGCGGTCGCTACTGGCGGATGAACTACCGCCACCTTGGCAAGCAGAAGACTTTGGCCTTCGGGGTTTATCCCGACACCGGCGTTGCCGATGCCCGCGAGCAGCGCGACGCCGCCCGCAAGGTGCTGGCGAAGGGGGATGATCCCGCCGAAAAGATCAGGCTGGATCGGATTGCTGCTACCGTGGCCGCGTCCAACAGCTTCAAGGCGGTTGCCGACGAATGGCTGGTGAAGTCGAGCGTGAAGGCCGCTCCGCCGTCACGATAAAGAAGCTGAGCTGGCTACTGACCTTCATCAATGCGTAGCTTGGCAAGCGCCCTGTTACCGCCATCACCGCGCAGGAGGTCTTGACCATGCTGCGCAAAATGGAGGGCAAGGGCCGCTACGAGACGGCTAAGCGCCTGCGCAGCACATGCAGCCAGATATTCCGCTATGCCATCGCCACGGCTCGCGCGAGCGTGATGTGGCGGCGGACCTGCGCGGCGCTTTGATTGCGCCTCAACCCGTCAACCTGGCCGCTATCACTAACGCCGACAATGCAGGGGCCATCGAGGCGTTCGATGGCTTCGCCAACACCAAGGCGGTGCTGCAATTGCTCCCGCATGTGTTCGTCCGTCCCGGCGAGCTACGCCATGCCGAATGGGCCGACTTCAATTTCGACAAGGCGCTGTGGACCGTTCCAGCACACAAGACGAAGATGCGCCGCGCCCATAGCATCCCCCTGGCCCGGCAAGCGCTGGCGATCCTCGAAACCATCGAGCATGACGCGGACTATAGCCGTCTCCCGTTTCCGTCCCTCCGCTCGGTGGACCGGCCCATGTCGGAGAACACCATCAACGCTGCCTTGCGGCGCATGGGCTTCGCGCAGGAGGAAATGACCGGCCATGGCTTCCGGGCGATGGCCGCGACGCTCTTGAACGAGATGGGCCTTTGGCACCCCGACGCGATCGAGCGCCAGCTTGCCCATTGCGACAACAACGCTGTGCGCCGTGCCTATACGCGTGCAGAATATTGGGATGAGCGGGTGCGGATGATGCGGCACTGGTCCTACCATCTCGCTTTCCTGCGCGATGGGCAGAAGGTCGTGAGCGGCAAATTCGGTAAGGCGAAGAGCCAAGCCGCCTGATAGCAAGCCGCCAATGTCGCCGTGCGCGCGCCCACAGGAGGCAGGGCACGGCAACAGGATCAAACGCCCAACTCCTCCCGGTAGCTTACCGGATCGGCAATCCAGCGGTTGACGGCGGACTCTCTCCGGCACCGTGGACGCTGATCTTCACTTGGCGCGGGAAAGTGCCTTCGCCCATTTTACGATAGAGCGTCGTGCGGGAAAGCCCGGTGCGGGCCAGAACGGTTTTAAGGCGGATGATACGATCACTATTGTTCATGGGGGCAGTCTCTTCAAATCAGGATGTTGCACGCCCCCCGACCAAGAGCATTGGATGCCTTGCCGTCCCGGACAAGAGCCTTCCGAGCGCGAAGGTCACTGGCGGCGAAATCGAGGCGGAACTTCATCCCGTCCAGAACCTGACACTGAGGGCCAATGTCAGCGTTCTTGATACCCGGGTCGGCGATTTTCCCGGTGCGCCGAACACCTGTCGCCCCGCGGCGACGGGCGTCCCCGACCAAGGCGGCTTCTTCTGCGATCCGGTCACCGGTGCATCGGGCACCGTGCCCTTCAACGCGATCGGCAAGCGCCTGCCCAATGCCGCCAAATTCTCGGGCAACATCGGGTTCGACTACGCTATCCCTACCAACGACGGAACATTCCTCCTCGCCGGCAACGCCTACCACTTCAGCGGGGCGCCGGCAGCTTTGGACAATCGCCTGTTCTATCCCGAATGCACGACCTTCAGCGCCTCGCTCACCTGGACCGAGAAGAGCGACCGCTTTTCGATCCGCCTGAGAGGCCTGAACCTGAGCAAAGAATACTATTACCAACAGATAGGCTCATCAAAGACACTCCGATATCGGTTCGTCAGGATGGCAAGCCTATTTGGCGCGGTAAATGTGCGTTCGACCCGAAGCTGCTCGCAGAAGTGATCCGCAAGCGCGCGCCGAATGCGAAGCGCGTGGTATTTGAGACCGGACCGTTGTCGGTTTGGTTTTACCATGCCTTCATAGCTGAGGGATTGCCCGCGATCTGCATAGTGATGGGTTACGAAATTGATAGGCCGGGTGCTGCAGCCATAGCTGTCACTTCCATGACACACTGTTAACTAATTTATGAGGGCGTGAAACCTTCCGATCATCTCCGGCTTACCATCGCAAGGGCAGTCTGACGCAGCCCTACGTGTCTGATAAGATAGGGGATCGTCATGATCGACTGGCATAAACATGCGTTGTTGAGTTCTGTAGCCTCTGCCGTCGCACTGATTGCGATTGGCGCTTCGGCACACGCCCAGACATCTAGTTCGTCTGCGGGCGCTGTTCCCGCAGGTGACGCGCAAGGCGTAGCGGCTCCCGAGGCAGATGATACCACTATCATCGTCACTGGTTCACGCATTGCGCGACCGACATTGGACTCGCCTATTCCCGTGACGTCTCTCACGTCAGCGGACCTGACGCGCACTGGCGGAACGGTAGTGGGTGATGTGTTGAATGACCTGCCATCCCTGCGGTCAACCTATAGTCAGGCCAATTCGACACAGTTCCTTGGGACCTCGGGCCTCAATCTGCTCGACCTGCGCGGCCTTGGCGTATCGCGCACGCTCGTGCTGGTGAATGGCCGGCGTCACATTACAGCTTCTGAAGGTGAGTTCCTCGTCGACAGCAATACCATTCCCACTGACCTGATTGATCGTGTGGACATCGTGACGGGCGGCAGCTCCGCAGTCTATGGGTCGGACGCTATGGCGGGCGTCGTCAACTTCGTGCTGAAGCGCGACTTCGAAGGGATTTCTTTGAATGCGCAGTCCGGCATCTCCAGCAAAGGAGACAGGGGAACATATCGACTATCCGGAACCTATGGCCTCAACTTCGGCGAGGGCCGCGGCAACGTAGCGCTTAGCCTGGAATACAATAACGCTGACCTCGTTACCTATTCGGATCGTCCGTCACTTACCGGCGCGCTCGCTGGCCGTCGTCAGTTTCAGTTGGTGGACAATCCCTCGCAGGACAACAACATCCCCGATCGCTCGTTCCTCACGGGCGTCCATAGCTTTGGCTACGATAACGGAGGGAACTTCGTAGCGTACAATGGCGGGAGCTTGCTCAGCTGCGGCACGGGCGCGGTTGCAGCTTGCCGTGAGAATGGCTTTCCGCGCGTGTTCGGGTTCAATTCCGACGGGTCACTCAGGGAATATGATTATGGAACCGATTTCCGCCCTGCCGGGTCAGGCAACAACCAGAATGGTGACGGCGCGGTTCTCAATGATCGCAGCACCCTTAATCCCTCACTAGAACGCTACGTGGCCAATTTGGTCGCGCACTATGATGTTTCGGACGCATTCAGGCCCTTCATCGAAGCCAAATTCGTGCGCGTTAAGAGCTTCAATCAGGGTGCTCCCACATTCGGTCAGGGAGGCGAGCAGGGCACCGTTGCATCTGAAGATGACGACGGCAACCCGATCCGCATTCCTGCGGCTTCCGACGTCTATCTGGGTTCTGGCGAACCGATATTCTTCGACAATGCCTATCTTCAGCCCGGTGCGGCAGCGACAATTCGCTCGCTCCTGCCGGCAGGAGCAGAGTTTTTCCGGCTCAACCGGAACAACAATGATCTGGGCACGCGTGACGAGTACGACCGCCGTGACACCTATCGCATCGTCGTTGGCGCGGAAGGCACATTCAACGATGACTGGCGCTATGACGTGTCGGTCAATTACGGCAAGTTCAAAAGTCGCGCAGTGTTTTACAACAATCGCATTGAATCTCGTTTTCACAACGCTGCGGACGCTGTGTTCAATGGCGCAGGCCAGATCGTCTGCCGGATCAATCAGGCGACCGTGACTGATCCCGCCTGCGTTCCTCTCAATCTGCTGGGCAATGGTGCGCCAAGCCAAGCTGCCCTAAACTACATCAACACCACTTCCTATCGTACCGGCAGCGCGAGTGAGTTTGTTATCAATGCAAACGTGGTCGGAGATACCTCGCAATGGTTCGAGTTGCCCGGTGGGCCTGTCCGCTTCGCTATCGGCGGCGAGTATCGCAGAGAGAAAGCGCAGTATTCCTATGACGACTTTGTTCAGGCAGGCGACACGTTCCTGAATGCCATACCTGATTTCAATCCGCCGTCATTCGCCGTCAAGGAGGCATATGGAGAACTGGACGTACCGCTGCTGCGTGACACGCGTTTCGCACAAGAGCTTTCGATCAATGGCGCCGTCAGGGTAGCGGACTACAAGGGATCGACAGGCACTGTATGGGCGTACAACGGCGGCGCCATCTACGCGCCTGTCCGGGACGTGAAATTCCGGGTCAATTACTCTCATTCGGTTCGGGCGCCCACGCTGGGTGATCTCTATTCCTCGCCATCGCAGAACTTCGATCTGCTGGACGACCCTTGCGACATCAACTTCATCGACAAGGGAAGATCGACACGTGCCGCAAATTGCGCCGCGGCGGGCGTACCCGCAGGCTTCGTCAACAGCGTAGCACGCGCAGGCAGCACCGAATTTCTGTCCGGTGGAAATCCTGATCTCACGGCGGAAAAATCACGCAGTTGGACCTATGGCGTGATCGTGCAGCCCAGCTTTATTCCCGGTCTTTCGATCACCGCTGACTATTACGATATCAAGATCAGCAAGGTCATCAGTTCAGTAGACGCCCAGACAATTCTGGACGCCTGCTATGATGCCGCCTCGCTCGACAACCAGTTCTGCAACCTCATCAATCCCCGGCAGTCCAACGGCCTGTTCGCCCGCCCTGCGCTCCTCCAGAGTACCGTAAACTTCGCCGCGCTTGTAGCAAAGGGCATAGATGTGGATGCCGCCTACACGCACAATTTCGACGCGGATAATAGGCTTGCGCTTCGCGTCGTCGGAACATGGGTCAGGACGCGAACGGATTATCCATATCTGGACAATCCTGAACAGCCCGAGCGTGTGAAAGGCGAACTCGGCGATCCCATATGGAACGTCAATGCGTCAATCGACTATACGCATAAGAACCTCACACTGGGATACCAATTGCGGTACATCGGCAGGCAATCGATCACGGATTGGGAGGCGCAGCATGACACTTACGGCGTTCCTGCTCTCAATCCAAACTATGCAGACGTGGTGTATTATCCGAGAGTATTTTACCACTCGGTGAGAGCATCTTTCGACATGGACAAGCGCTTTAACTTCTATGGCGGTATCGATAATCTGACTGACAAGAAGCCTCCCTATGGATTGCTGGGGAATGGCAGCATCGGCGATGGAGACGCAATATACGACAACATCGGACGATTTATGTACGTCGGCGTATCAGTGAAGATCTAGCGATCGAAATGAATGCCTCTGCTGTGCCGCTTAAGCGAACAGCGGAGGCAGTTGCCGATTCTTCTAAGGGCTGGCTCCAAACTAATGGCAGTTCCGACCCATCCGAGACACTCAGCAAACAATTTGCCGTCCCCAGGTGCAGTCCGTCGGCTTTCCCGGCAGCGGTCGAACAGATCCAGTTGTTCAGATCAGCCAAGCTCCAGCTTCGACGCGAACAACTGGCAATAGAGGACATTCAGCGCGGAATGCCTAGTTCAGCCGCGCCTTGATGATAGGCCGCAGCAGGTAATTGAGGACGCTGCGCTTACCGCTCAGGATGTCGACTTCCGCTACCATGCCCGGGATGATGGGGAGCACCTCCGCGCCGCGCTTGAGTTGCGTTCCGTCGGTGCGGATCAGCACCTGATAGTAGGATTCCTTGCCTCGCGGCGTCTCTTCCTCGATCGTGTCCGCGCTGATCTGTTCGAGCGTTCCAGTGAGATCGCCATAGATCGTGTAGTCATAGGCCGTGATCTTGACCTTGGCCGGCATGCCCGGAACGAGAAATGCCACGTCCCGGGGCTTGATCCGGGCTTCGACCAGCAGCCTTTCCTCGACGGGAATGACTTCCATGATCGCCTCGCCGGGCTGTATCACGCCGCCTTTCGTATTGATCGCGATCTTGTTGACGCGGCCGCGGACGGGCGACACGATCTCCGTGCGCCGCAGTTGGTCCTGACGCTGCTGCACTATGGGCTCCAGCGCGCTCAGTTCCGCTTTCTTGGCCGAGAGTTCCGTATAGGCTTCCTGTGAATAGCTGTTCCTGAGTTCGGCAAGCTTGCCGCTCAGCGTCGCGATTTCCTGGCTGAGCTTCAGTGCCTCCATTTCGCTCACCACTTTCCGCGCCGCGAGAGGTCGCACGATGTTCAACTGGCTCTGCGCGATCTGGATCTGGCGCGCGATGGATGCGCTGTTCTCGCGCAGCTTGTCCCGCCTCGACTTGAACAATTCCTGTTCGGAGCGAACCAAGGGACTGTCCGGCGGAATATTGGCGGGGAACGCTATTCCGCCCTTGCCGAGCACCTCCGCCTCCAGACGCGCGATCGTTGCCTTGAGGACCGTCGACTGATTATCGGATTCCAGAAAGGACGTGCGGAAATGCGTCTGGTCGAGCTGGACCAGTGGCTGGCCGACGGTCACGAGATCACCTTCCTTGACCAGCAGCTTGCCCAGAATGCCGCCTTCCAGGCTCTGGATCTTCTGCATCCGGCTGAAGGGGACGACACGGCCCTCGCCACGCGTCACCTCGTCCAGCTTCGCGAAGGCGGCCCAGCCGACGAACACGACGACGCATATCAATATCGTCCATAGCAAGGTGCGGGACGCGGGATGAACGTCGCTGAGAAACGGATCTCCCAGTTCCCGCTGCAGCCGCTCGGATGGCGAGAGCCTAGCCAGCATGAGCGCCGCCTTTCCGATCGACAGCAGTGCCCGCGGGATTTTCGTTCAATATGCCCGCAAGTGGGCCATCTCGCATCACGCGCCCGTTGTTCAGGATGACCGCTCGGTCCACCAGCGACAGCAAGCTCTTCTTGTGCGTGGTGACGATGAAGGTGCGCTTTCCCAGCCATGTGTTCAGATGATCGATGACATGCTTCTCGCTCGTCTGGTCGAAAGACGCGGTCGGCTCGTCCAGCAGGACGATGGCCGGGTCCTGCAGCAGGATGCGGGCGAGCCCGACTGCCTGCCGCTGCCCTCCCGAAAAACTCCCATTACCAAGCAGCGGCATGTCGAGCCCCATCGCATTGGCGCGGACAAACGTGCCCAGGCCCACGGCGTCGAGCGCGCCCAAAAGCTCCTGATCGCCCAGCGCCGCGTTCTCCAGGTTGAGGTTCTCCCGCAGCGTGCCGTGAAGCAGCGCGACATCCTGCGGCAGATAGCCGATGGCGCGTCGGCGGTCGGCGGGATCGATCGCGGCCATGCTGACATCGTCCAGCAGCAGGCGCCCAGACGTGGCATCGCCGAAGCCGGACAATAGCCGCAACAGCGACGACTTGCCCGCGCCATTGCCGCCGAGCAGCGCCACACGCTCGCCGGGCTGGATGGAGAGCGCGGCAATGTCCACTACCGGCGCGTTGTCGCCATATTGCAGTTTCAATTCTTCGGCCCGATAGGCCCCGGCAATATGCTCCTTGCGCACCAGTATCTTACCGAAGGGGCGCTCGACAGGCGCGGACATCAACTGATCCAGCCCCTCAAGCGCGACACGCGTATGCTGCCATCTACCCAATATGCTCGCCGCCTGCGACATCGGCGCGATCCCGCGCGACGCGAGGATGGAGCATGCGACCAGCGCGCCGACCGTCATCTCCCCGACGCTGATCCGGTACACGCCGAATATGACGACCGAGACATAGCAGAGCTGCTGGACCATCGATGCGCTGTAGCTGAGCATCGTCGCCAACATGCTCGTGCGCGATGCCGTTCCGGCCAGCTCTGCCGTCAACGTCTCCCACTGCGCCAGCGCCCGGCCTTCTGCCCGCGTCGCCTTGACCGTCTCCAGATGCTCGATGGATTCGAGGAGGATCGCATTCTTGACGGCGCCCTCGCGCAAGGTCCTGCGCGACAGATTGCCCAACAGCCGCTGGCTCAGAATACCGGGTCCGACGATCAGGACGATCGCGCCGACGGGGACCCACACGATGGGGCCGCCGATCAGCGCGATGATCACCAGGAAGATCACGACGAAAGGCAGGTCACTGATCACTGCCGCGCTGGACGAGGTGAAGAATTCGCGGACGGATTCGAACTCCCGTACCTGCGTGCTGAAAGCGCCGAGAGATGCGGGCTTTGCCGCGAGGCGTGTGTTGAGGACTCGCTCGAACAATTGCGACGACAGCTTGAGGTCCAGCCGCTTGCCCATCGTGTCGAGCAGATGCGAACGCATGACTCGAAGCACACCTTCCAGCAGGATCGCCAATGCCACACCGCTCGCCAAAATCCATAATGTGTCGAAGGCAGCATTAGGGACCACGCGGTCATAGACTTGCATCGCGAACAATGCCGAGCCGATGGCAAGCAGATTGGCCACCATCGCCGCCAGTGCGACTTCGCCATAGGCACGGCGGTGACGCTTCAATGCCCCGAAAAACCAGTGTTCCCCGGTGGTCGCCGCAAAATGACCGACGCGTCCGTCCGTCCGGTAGCGGGCTTTAGCGAATATGGCGGTGCCGCTGTACCGCGCTTCAAGCTCGGACAGGGGTAGGCTTTGTTCTCCGCCGCCAGCCTCCGCCAGCAACAGCTTTGCCGAGCCTTCGCCCAACGCCGTGAGCACAACGGCATTGCCGTCCTCCAGCAACAGCAGACACGGCAGGAGATAATCGTTGAGCCCGGTCAGCGGCAGCGCCTGCACCCGTGCCGCTATGTCGATGCGGCGCAAGGCGCGCGGAACCATGGTGAGGGGCAGGCGCCCCTGCTCCAGCGGCATGCCGTCACCAAGTTCGGCGGAATTCGTCGCTCTTCCCAATTGCTTGCACAGCAGGACCAGCCCCTCGCAGAGAGGATCGCGAGCACGCCCTTCATTCTTCGGGAAGATCGACCTTCCGCTTCGGCCAATGTCGTCCATGAGCATCAGCGCAAACCCTTTTCCAGAAGCGGGCCGATAAGACCGAGCAGCGCAGCCGCGCGATATTGCGCGCGCAGTTGCTCGATACGGAGCGTGATGCGTTGCCGGTCCGCATCGAAGCGCTCCCGCTGCACGTTCAGCAAGTCGATCACATCGCGGCGACCTACCTTGAATTGCTCCAGATAGGTTTCGCTGACGGCATCGGAGCCAGTGACCTGAGACTGAAGCGCCTGCTCGCGCTGCTGCATCATCTCTACCGTGTCGAGTTGGGTGCGGACCTGCCTCCGCGTTTCACGCTGGACGGTAGCCTCGTTCCAGATCGCCGATTCCACGCGCTGCTGGGCGCCCCGCGGTCGCAGGAAGTTCGAGAAGCCCTGGATGTTGCTCATACGGAAGCGCAGCCCCACCACGGTATCGCTCTGCGCGCGGCCGCCAATGTCCCGCCGCAGCGTCGATGCTTCGAGATTGAGTTGCGGGAAAAGCGACGCACGCGCTTCGCGTAGGCCCGCCTGCGCGGATTTGGTGTCCTCCAGGGCCTTGCGATATGAAGGCGAAGCAAGGATCAATTCATCGACATTCCTCGCCGCCACATAACCGGCGACCGACTGCGGCACTGGCTCCTCAAGCGCTGCGGCCTCCTCGCCGACGAGGAGAAGATATTGATTGCGCGCATCGCGTAGATTGCCTTGCTCGGCAAGGAGCTGGTCGGTTGCGCGGGCCAGTTCCAGCGTCGCGCGTTCCGGCTCGCTGCGGTCGGCATAGCCGCCTTCGCTGCGTGCTTCCGTCATGCCTTTGATTTCGTTCAGTCGCTCGATATAGATGTTCAGCGCGGCGATCTGGCGTTCCGCCTGAAGGATATCGAGGTAGGTCTCGACGATTTCGAGCGCAGCCTCGTCGCTGACGAGCCGCAATTGCTCGGACAGCTTGCGCCGCTGCGCCGTGGCATTGTTCACGCCGCTGCCCACCCGGCCCCAGTCATGCAGCATCTGCGCCACGGTGACATCGTAGGACATGCCCCCTTCGCTGATGGAACGCGGGCCTCCGGACACCGACACGGCCGGATAATATCCCCCCTGCGCGATGGAAATGTCGGTATCCGCCGCCTTCTCGTCGAGCCGGGCGGCTTTCACCTTCGGGTTGATGACCAGCCCCTTGCGCACGGCTTCTTCGACCGGCGTCGCTTCCAGTCCGGTGGGCAGCAGGGCGAGGAGCAGCAGGGCCGCTCCTGCCCCGAACCTTCGCAGTCGAGATTTCCGGCAGCCCTCCACTCAGACCACGACCGCCACGGTGTTCTCCTCGACATAGAGAGTCGTGTTGCCGAAGGTGTAGACGTCGTAGATGAAGCCGCCGATCGTCTGATCAGTCCCGGTATCGACAGCGCCGGTAACCACCAACTGATCGTCGGCTTCGCCCGTGATCTGCAGGATATTGTTGGAGTCCGTGACGGCATCCACTTCGGCACTGGTGAGCGTAAGCACGCTGCCGCTGTCCCCGGTGCCGAGATCAATGCGTTCGATATTGGTCCAGGTGCCAATCCCCGGCCCGTTATAGTCGATGTCGATCCCGTTATCGAAGAGGATCGTGTCGAACCCGGCCCCGCCATCGACGCTGGCAAAGTTCGTTGCCGACAGTTCGATCGTGTCGTTCCCGCTCCCGGCATTTACGACATCGCCGCTGCCGACGTGCAGGATTAGGTCGTCGCCGTCCAACGCGTTGATCACCTCGGCCCGGCCATCAGTGCCGGACAGCAAGTCGACACCCGCGTCGCCATTAATCGAAATCTGCCCGACATTGAAGCCAAGTCCCGAGCCGAGCAGATTGACGCCATAACGCGCGCTTTCATTCCCCTCGCTGTCAGTCGAGACCACATTGAAGCTAAGACCCGCGCCAAGGTTCAGCAGCCCCGTGAGACTGAGCCCAAGCTGGCTGAGAACGGCCGGGCTAAGCAGATTGACCGCAAAGTTCCCATTGGCGTCCACTGGCGGCGCCACCACCACAGTGACCGCAGGCGTCACGATCTCGACGCTCACCGTAGATCCGCTTTCCGTCCGCCCGCTGAAGCCAAGCGTCGGCGGAAGCAAGGCGACATCCAGCCCGAAATTTCCGACCGTCACGATCTGATCGCCGACCGCGCCTCCAATGCCCAGAGTCGCGACATTGCTCTGGTTGCCTGCCGGATCTTCGCCGCGCACGCTGACGGATGCTGTCAGCAACTGGTCCCAGGTCGGATCGATGTCGAGATCCGTCAGCAGGTTGAGCGACGCCAGACCGCTATTGTCAGCCGTGACCATAGCCGTTGCGACGACGCCCTCCAGATTGACGTCGACCGTCAGTTCGCTTCCGGGCTCACCCGATATCGTGAGCAGATTGCCTACCAGCGACAGCACAGGCGTCGGCGGGCGCACTGTGTCCACCACGAAGTTCACGGCATTCGACGCGGTGCTCCCATTGACCGACGCCGTCACCGACGATGCGCCCTGCGGATAGGCAGCCATGCCTGCAGGTGGCATCAAGGTGATGGCGGCAGTTCCGGAAACCCGTTCGGCAGCGGTGATGACGTGCGCCTGATTGGCGACATAGCCGTTCTGGCCGACGAACTCGACGGTAATGACATCCCCAACGTCCGCACCGGCGGTCAGTCCCACGGCCACCTGAATGCCGTTGCCGACCTCCGCGGCGTTGATATAGCCGTCGGCCGCTTCCGCGATGATCAGCGATGGCGCGGCAAGATCGGGCGCTTCGGTATAGGCGGGCGGGCTGACATTGTTCGCAGCATCGACCGCCGTCACCAGCAGCGTCTGACCCAGCACCAGTGGCGGCGCGAAAGTGGCCGTGAACGCGCCTGTGCCATCGGCTGTCGCGAAGACGGGGTTGGCCGTGTCGCCATCCACGATGATGCGAACCTGGCTGTTCGCCTCCGCCGTGCCCGCAAGGCCCGATCCGTCTGCGGACACGAGCAGATTTGCGGGTGCAAGTGGAGGAACGCTATCGATGATGGTGCTGGCGAGCGGGCCGGTGTTGCCCGCCGCATCCGTGGCGCTGGCGTTTACCGTCACGCCGTTGGCAAGCGACGGACTAGGCGCCAGGGCCCAATTGCCGCTTCCGTCCACCGCGACCTGCCCCAGAACATTGCCGTTCCCGTCCGCGAGCGTCACGGTGCTGTTGGCTTCCGCCGTGCCCGTCAGCAGCACTCCGTTGCTGGGGTCGATGACGGGCAGCCCCGGCGCGAGCGCATCAACTGTGACCGTTCCCTGGGCGCTGGCGTTCCCGGCGGCGTCCGTCGCAATGGCATTGACGACCGTGGCATTGCCGAGGGGCGCGCCGGGTGTGAAGCTCCAGTTGCCGGTGCCGTCGGCGACTGTCGTGCCGATTGCTCCTCCTCCGCCATCGGTCAGCGTGATCGTCGCGCCAGCCTCCGCAGTTCCGCTGATCGCAACCCCGTTCGTCGCATCGAGGATAGGCGCGGCAGGCGCGACGCCGTCTATCGTAATGGCAGCCGCGGCACTATCGGTTCCGAACAGATTTTCGGCCGTAGCCTGTACCTCCGTCCCGTCGCTCAGCGGCACCAGCGGGGTAAAGCTCCAGTTGCCCGCCCCGTCGACGGGCGCCACGCCGATCAGGACGCCATTGCCGTCCGTCAGCGTCACTATGTTGTTGGCATCGGCGGTTCCGCTGATCAGGACCCCATTGCTCGGCGCGATCACGGGCACGGACGGCAGCGACGCATCGACCGTCGCAGAACCGGGGCCGCTCACATTGCCCGCAGCATCCGTGGCCGTCGCATTCACCGTAGAAGTATCAGGAAGAGGTGAGGCGGGCGTGAGCAACCAGTTCCCGTTGACATCCGCCACGGCCGTACCGATCGGCGTACCGCCGCTTGAAACGGAAACCGTACTGAACGCTTCTGCCGTCCCTACCAGATTGGTGCCGTTCGTCGGGGCAATGACAGGCGCTCCCGGAGCGATGGCGTCCACGAAGATCCCGGCTGTTGGGCTCACATTGCCGGAGGCGTCGGTGGCTGTGATACCGACCGCCGTGCCGTCAGCCAATGGCGTTACAGGCGCAAATGTCCAGTTGCCGCTTCCGTCCGCCGTTACCGTGCCCAGCGTCGTGCCGCCCACGGTAATGGTGATGTCGGTTCCGGCCTCAGCGGTTCCCGAAAGGAGCGCGCCATTGCTCGGCACGACCGAAGGCGCGGCGGGCGCGATGCTGTCGACTATGACCGCAGCCTGACTTCCCACGTTACCGGCAACATCGGTGGCCGTCGCCAGCACGATCGTTCCATTGGCCAGCGCCGTGCCCGGGGTAAAGGTCCAGTTCCCGCTTCCGTCAGCCGTGGTTTGGCCGATCGGGTCGCCCGATCCATCGGTGAGGTCGATCGTAGCGTTCGCCTCCGCCGTTCCGGTGATGGTGACGCCATTGCTGGGCGCGAGGACAGGAGCCGCTGGAGCCGCTGCATCGACCGTGACGGTAGCGGCGGGACCGACATTGCCTGCAGCATCGCTGGCTGAGACAGTCACCACCACGGCATCGCCTACTGGTGTGGTCGGGATGAAGCTCCAGTTCCCGGCGGGGTCGGCGACTGCCTGCCCGAGGGGCGTCACGCCATCCGTCAGAGTGACGGTGCTTCCCGCCTCCGCCGTGCCGGAGAATATGATGCCGTTGCTCGGGTTCACTGTCGGCGCCAGCGGAGCCAGCGCATCGACGAGGCCATTGGCAGCGGGACTGACATTGCCTGCCCCATCGGTGGCGGTCGCTACCAGCGCCGTGCCGTCCGGAAGCGGCGTCGATGGCGTCACCGTCCAGTTGCCGTTGCCGTCAGCGGTCGTCGTCCCGATCTGCGTGCCGCCAGCCTCAAGCGTGATCGTCGCCCCGGCCTCTGCGGTGCCCGTCACGCTCACCCCGTCGCTCGGCGCGATGACGGGAGCGATGGGTGCCTGGGCGTCCACTGTCACCGTGGCGGCTGCGCTGATGTTGCCTGCCGCATCGATTGCCGTCGCGCTGACGACCGTGCCGTCGACCAGATCGGGCGTTGGCGTAAAACTCCAGTTGCCTGCGCCGTCCGCAACCGTCGTGCCGATCGTCACTGCGCCATCCATCAGCGAGATCGCCACGCCTGCATCCGCCGTTCCCGTCAACAGCGTACCGTTGCTGATGTCGATGGTGGGCGCGGCAGGAGCGATGCTATCCACAGTTGCCGTGCCGGATGGGCCTGTATTACCGGCGGCATCGGTGGCCGTTGCGGCGACGACGGTTCCATTGCCAAGCGGCTGTGCTGGCGAGAAGCTCCAGTTCCCGTTGGCGTCGGCCACGGTCATGCCGATCGCGGCGCCTCCGCCATCGGTCAGCGTGATGATGCTGTTCGCTTCCGCCATGCCGCTCAACACTGTCCCGTTCGTCGCATCCAGCGTAGGCGCAAGCGGCGCGACCGTATCGATCGTCGTCGAGCTTGGCGCACTCACATTGCCTGCTGCATCCGCTGCAGTAGCCGTCACCACTGCGCCATTTCCCAGCGGCGGCGTCGGCGTGAACACCCAGTCGCCGTTCACGTCGGCGGTTGCCGTACCCAGCACGGTGCCCCCCGCCGACAGAGTAACGATGCTGCCCGGTTCGGCCTCGCCGGAGAGGAACACGCCGTTGCTCGCTTCCAGAACAGGGGCGGCAGGTGCCGACGCGTCGATCACTGCCGTTGCGGGGCTGCCCGTATTTCCGGCGGCGTCCGTGGCGGTCACGCTGACGGTCACGCCGTCTCCCAAAGAAGGCGAAAGGGTTACGCTCCACGCGCCGTTCGCATCGGCAGTCGCGGTGCCGATGGCCACTCCGCCGCTGACGAGCGTGATTGTCGCGCCAGCTTCAGCCACGCCACTCAATTCGCTACCGCTGCTCGGATCGACTACGGGCGCGGCTGGCGCAATCCCGTCCACGATTTCGAAGGCAGGCGCGCTATCGACGCCCATGCCATTCTGCGCGACCGCCTGGATGACTGTACCGTCCAGCAAAGGCGCGGCCGGGTTGAAGCTCCAGTTGCCGCTGGGATCAGCTACAAGCTGCGCGATCAGGACGCCATTGCCATCGGTCAGCGTCACGGTGTTCCCGGCGTCTGCGCTGCCAGAAATCGTCGCTCCGTTGCTCGGATCGATGACCGGCACGGACGGCAGTGAGGAATCCACCCCGATGGTGCCGACCGCACCGACATTGCCCGCCGCGTCGGTTGCCGTAGCACCGACCACGGCACCATTCGTCAGCGGCGCTGCTGGCTCGAACGACCAGTTTCCGATCGCATCGGCTCTGGTCGTGCCAAGTACCGCGCCGCCACTGCTGAGCGTCACGAGGCTGTTTGCCTCGGCAGTCCCGACAATGGTGTTGCCGTTGGTGGGGCTGATGATCGGGGCCGGAGGCGCAACGGCGTCGACGACGATGCTGGCGGCCGGGCCGACATTGCCTGCCGCGTCCTTGGCGCTGGCCGACACGTTCGTTCCGTCCGCCACAGGCTGCGCGGGCGTGAAGGACCAGTTGCCGTTGGCATCTGCCAATGCGGTGCCCAGCACAGCGCCTCCACCACCCGTAATCGTAACGGTGCTGCCAGCCTCCGCGACACCTGAGAAAGCAACGCCATTGCTCGGAGCGATCACCGGAGCGGATGGCGCAAGCGCGTCGATGGTGATCGCGATCGCCGGGCCGGTATTGCCCACAGCATCGGTAGCCATGGCCTGCACGACTGCGCCATTCGCCAAAGGCGCGGCGGGCCTAAAGCTCCAGTTGCCGCTTGCGTCCACCGCGGCCTGGCCAATGGGATTACCCTGCCGGTCGCTCAGCGTCACGACGCTATTGGCTTCCGCCGTGCCTTCCAGAACAGTGCCGTTGCTGGGCTCGATGACGGGCAAGCCCGGCGCCGCTCCATCGATGGTGATCGTTGCAGCCGGTCCGTTCTCTCCCTGCGCATTCGCCGCTACACCACTGACGATCACGCCGTCGGCCAGAGGCGTCGCGGGCGTGAAGGACCACGTTCCGTCCGAGCCGACAATCGCGCTGCCCAGAACTACGCCGCCCGCGCTAAGCGTCACCATGCTGCCTGGTTCGGCGGTTCCTTCGATCACCTTACCGTTGCTGGGGCCGATAACCGGCGCGGGCGGAGCGGGCGACAGGTCGGGTGCCGTCACGTTGACGGGGGCACTGTTATTGCCAGCAGGATCGGTCACGATCACCGCGACAGGTTCCCCCTTGATCAGCGGCGGCGTCAGCCCGATCTGAAATGTGCCGTCCGGTCGCGTGACGGCCGTCTGATCGGGCCGTCCATCACCGCTGGTATCGACGCCAACGGTCGATCCCGGCTCCGCCTTGCCGGAGAGGCCGCTGCCATCGGCGGTTATCGCGACATCGCTCGCCGGTTGCGGCGCTGTGCTGTCCGGGGCGTTGATCGTCACCGCCGGACTGGTGTTTCCCGCCGGATCGGAAACCGTCACCGAAACGGTTTGCCCATTGGTGAGCGCAGGGCTTAGCGGCGCAGTGAAGCCGCCGTCCGCACCGACGACTGTCGTGACATCGGCTTGCCCGTCGCCGTTCGTATCGATCCGCACTGTCGCACCGGCTTCGGCAGAGCCAGTGATCTGCGTTCCCGTGGGATTGATCGTCATGCCGGTCGCACCGGATGGCGCAGTCGTGTCCGGCACCGGCGGAGGCGCGGGGGGCTGGGGTTGTTCTGCATCATCCCCTCCCCCGCCAGCGGCCAAAGCCAGACCGCCGCCTGCCAAGGCAATGCCGCCGAGGATAGCGCCTATGCCAAGGCCACTGCCGCCACCCGCTTCGACCGCGCCCCCGATCGAGGCAAAATCTATAGGTGTGCCCTGGGCGACATATGTCACCGCCACCGATCCGTCCGTGGACGAGGGCGCCAGTTGCACGGCGACCAGTTCATCATCTTCCACAAGGTAAAGCTCGCTGGGCGTATTCGCGGGCGTGTAGAAGTGGGGACCTCCAAAAACCCCTAGCCAATGGCTGCGTGATTTGATTCATTGCGGCTGACGGGAGGTGAGGATGCGTC
>NZ_JARYGI010000045.1:0-24225 GCF_033795625.1 Sphingobium sp.
CGCATCCTCACCTCCCGTCAGCCGCAATGAATCAAATCACGCAGCCATTGGCTAGGGGTTTTTGGAGGTCCCCAGTTTTTTAGGGGTTACCGCGATGCTAACCAGTGTGTCCAACAACTCGAGGCAGCCATTGCAACGACTCGAAGGCATTTCTGCAGTACGGTCCAATCGCTAGTTACTGGTGATGGTGCCATGCTATGATGCAACGAATTCATGCTGAGAAGTCGGCCCTGATCTACTTGGGCAGGAAGGAGACGCAGGTACTACTCACCCGCCGCCAGGCAAAATCCACCCTTGTCGGTCGTTCAGCCATCGTTTTTTCGTTCCCAAGTTCGGCCCGTCTGCTTTTCTGGAAGCTATAACTGGCCGATTTCCGTCTGTCCGGTTATCGGCAGGTAGATAGTGATAGCGGCCGGTCCACTTTTGCGAAGACGAATGCTTGCACGCCATGAAAGCTATCAGTCGGCTGCCGACCAATCTTCGCTACTCCGCCATATCATCCGTATCCCTGAAACCGGCCACTGATCTAGATCACCGATCAAAGGCTGAATGACCAAATCTGGTGGAGGACGGTCACGCAGCTTCTCGCATGGTCGGGCGGCGAGCCCCCATTGCTGCAGGCATGATCGCGCAGTGAGTGCGTTATTTGGGCAGTACCAAGTCAATTAATCTAAAATGTGGGTCTCCACCGCGACACCGTCCTTGTTCTTCAAAGATGCACGGAGCCATGGACAGCGCGCCATCCAGCCATATAAGCTCTGGAATGGAGATGCTCCAAAGGGGGAAGTGTGGGGGTAGTGATTTCAAGGCAGCTCATTTGCTGCGTTTTCGTCGCAGTGGCGAGCATATGGCTCGCGGGAACAGCCAAGGCGGCGCCCTCAATCGCCTTGTATGGAAATCTTCCCGGCTTCGAAATGGCTGCCCTTTCTCCGGTGGGGGATCGGGTGGCGATCGTCGGCGTCGTGGACGAAGCAAGGCGCCTCATTGTTACCGACAAAAACAACAAGGTTTTGTTGGCTGTTCCTGTCGGCAATTCAAAAGTTCGCAGCATCACCTGGGCTGGCGAGAATAAAGTACTCCTGCGGATCAGCCGCACCGTACCGCTGGGCATAGGCTTTACGACAGCCAAGGCTGAATTGTCCGCTATGCTCGTTGTCCCAATAAACGGCGGCAAGCCATGGTCCATCTTTGAACGATATTCGACGGTCACTGGAGGGATTCGTGGCTTCTACGGTGTTCTAGAGCGCCAAGGGCGCTGGCTGGGATACTTCGGCGGCATAACGTTAGCCGGCGATGGGAAGACTGAGCCGTACCTAGGCAGCACCAATCCTGAACTCTACGAAGTAGATCTCGAGAATGGCAAATCTCGCCGCATTGCTCGGCGTGCTCACGGCGACGACATGTTCCGGACCTGGCTTCTCGGCTCGGCTGGGGAGGTGGCGGCAACGCTCGATTTCTCTTCTAAAGCGGGAAATTGGCAGATCAAGAATAGTGATGCGAAGGTCATCACGTCGGGGGTCAGCCCCCGGGGCGACATTGCGTTGATCAGCCTAGGCCATACACTTGGGACAGTCATATACAGCCAGCAAAATGAGGAGACCGGCGTAATCCAATGGTTCGAGTTGCCGCTGAAGGGAGGTGTACCCACCGAAATCCTGGAGGAAGAGGGTATCAGCGCGACATTTATCGAAGCTCGCGAGCGCCGTCTGATGGGCTACTTGCGTGAGGGTGACGCGCCCCTGGCCCACTTCTATGATCCCCGGCACGACAAGATCATGGCGGCAACGCGGAAGGCCTTTCCGGGCGTAAATGTCAGGCTGATTGGCTGGAACGATGCCTTCGACCGACTTCTCGTAAAAACTGATGGAATTGGAGACCCGGAGACATGGTGGCTTGTCGATATCAGATCCGGCAAGGCAGATATGCTAGGAGTCTCCTATCCGATGGCAGCGGCCCAAGTTGGACCGATGAAGATGTTTCGCTACAAGGCCACCGACGGGCTGGATATCTCTGGCGTACTGACTCTGCCGCCCGGCCGAGAACCGAAAAATCTTCCCGTTGTAGTTTTACCCCATGGCGGCCCAGCTAGTCGCGACTACCCGCAATTCGATTGGTGGGCGCAGGCCCTTGCCGCCCGGGGGTATGCTGTTTTCCAGCCCAATTTTCGAGGCTCCACCGGTTACGGAACGGCCTTCGAACAAGCTGGCCACGGCCAATGGGGTCGCAAAATGCAGACGGACATTTCCGATGGCCTGGGCGAGTTGGGTCGGCAGGGCATTGTAGATACCACCCGCGCCTGTATCATGGGAGCCAGTTATGGCGGTTATGCCGCTCTTACGGGGGTGACGCTACAAAAAGGCCTGTATCGATGCGCGGTCTCCGTCGCGGGCATCAGCGATGTTCAGCAGATGTATCTATCGGAAGTGCGAGGTAGCGGAAACGACCAAACGCTTGTCAGGTCGCTCAAACAAGAGGTCGGCTCGGGACGAGATTTAAAAGCAATCTCTCCAATTCGTTTTGCCGAGCGGGCGGATGCTCCTATCCTGCTCATCCACGGTAAGGATGATACCGTCGTCCTGTACGAACAGAGCAGTGCCATGGAACGAGCGCTGCGGCGCGCCGGCAAAGCGGTGGAGCTTTTGACACTGCCAGGGGAAGATCATTGGCTCTCCAACGGAGTCACGCGCCTTTCCATGCTAGCGGCTGCGACTGCCTTCATCGAGCGCCATAATCCGCCTGATAAGCCTGTTCGGTGATGTAGGCTCCGCCAGAGGCTTCAGTCTGATCGGGCTTCCGCTTTATGGAAGCCGCGAAGTCGCACCGAAAGAATTTAATTGGGCGATCGTTGCTAAAAGATTTTTTACCGCAGAGCGTCAGCTATCGCCCGTTCATTTCCGCCCGACGTTCTGCGATCGGCAGATTGATTGCATTGCCTAGTGCTCGACCTTCGCGCCCGGCAAAACCGCCGCGGACATAGCTTCGCTTTGCAGAAGGTCCAGCCGCTCGTGTAAAGGCCGATCGTCAATATTCTGGGTAACGATGAATTATCGCCATTCCTTCCATGCTGGCAATAGCGCCGATGTCGTGAAGCACAGCCTCTTGATCGCCTTAGTGCGGGCCTTGCAGCACAAGCAGGGCGCGCTGACTCTGATCGACACCCATGCCGGCTGCGGACTGTACGACCTTGGCGGCGACGAAGCCCAACGCACCGGCGAAGCCACGCGAGGCGTGCTGCGGGCCTTTGCCGACCCGAACCCGCTCCTGAACGATTACCGCGCCACTGTACAGGCGGTGAATGTGGGTGGCGAACCACAGCTTTACCCCGGCTCGCCGCGCATTCTAGCGCAGCTTTTGCGCCCGCAGGATTTCCTGATCCTCAACGAGAAGCACCCGGAAGACGCTTACGCCCTGCGCGGCGTGATGCGGGGCACGAGCGCGGCGGTGCATGAACGCGACGCCTACGAACTTTGGCTGGCTATGTTGCCGCCCCGCACCGCGCGCGGCGTGATGGTGGTCGACCCGCCCTACGAGCAGTCGGACGAACGCGCGCGCATCACTGCCACGCTTGCCGCCGCTCACCGCAAGTGGGCGCATGGCGTGACGGTGATCTGGTTTCCGCTGAAAGATCGCGCCACACATTGGCATTGGAAAGAGCAGTTGCGCAAGCTCGGCATCCCGAAATTGCTGCGGGTGGAGCATTGGCTATACGATAGGGAGCAGCCCGGCATCTATAACGGCGCGGGCCTCTATATCGTGAATCCGCCGTACGCTTTCACGCAGACCCTGCCGCCGCTGCTGGAAGCTTTGCGCGCGGCGTTAGCGCCCGAAGGGCATAATGGCCAAATGATATCGGATTGGTTGCGCGATTAGGATTGAGCCTCATCCAACCATTCCTTCACCCAAAGCGGGAGTCGCCGCGCTTCAGGTCACAACCACATCGGGTCATTCCGATCGTTCGGAATGGCGACTGAAGGCGCTGAGAAAAGCCTGTGATACGATGGGTGGGAGTCCCGCTGCTGACCTGCTAAGGGTCCGACATGTTTCAAGCACCCGGCCGCAGCGGCACTGTAGAGATCGACGGTTTCAAATATGATTGGGAACTTCTGAGCGAGCCTCAATTGTCCTCTTCCGATGGCTGGAAGGGAATGACCGTCTCTCTGCGTCAGAAAGACATGCCCCGCGAAGCCGTGCTGGAATTTCCGGCGCCCAAGCGCCTGATGAGAGGATTGCCGAAAGGGCGTTTGCACATCAACGATGCGATTGCTTCGCGAGGGGTTCGGGCAGCATTATCGGCAGGATGGGATACCGCGTCGCGGGGCAAACCCACGATTTTCATGGTTGATGCCAATGGTGACTAAGCGGTGTAAATCATGCATCCCGCCGTGGCAGCTATAAAAGGAGTCGGGCGGCATCGTGCCGTCCGTCCGCTCATGCAACCGGGAAGCGGTCGGTCCGATCCTGAGGAACAAAGTTTGACCGTTAAAGGTCGTGAATGGGTTGATTCTACGATAAGTTATGCCTCAGCGAGCGCTTCCATTACCGCATCGATGTCGCCCTTCACGACGATGTAATTTCCCTTCTCGAAATTCACCGCGCTGGCTTGATTTCCGCCTCTATATCGCCGGACGAAACTTACACGATCCGCATTGATGGCGACCAGAGCGCCATCGGGCATTTCGAACTTGACGTAGCCGTTCATGGCAACCTACGCCTGAGAGGCGGTAGCATCAGGAGCAACGCCCTTTTTCTCTTTGTGCTTCGCAAGTAGCCTGTCCAGTTCCGCTATACGGAGGCGCTGTGGCGTGCCTTTGGCAAGACCTTTCAGTCTGCACTCTGCCCAAAGGCTCCGGCGCTCTGACTCCAATGTTTTGCGGTATAGATCAGCCATGCGTTCTCCAAGTCACGATAGATGTTTAGCGTCGGTTCAATGGACTACCTTAGCAGACCATCCGCTGGTGCGGCCATGGTCGGGCTTCGACTTTTCTGTAGAAAAGCCTATGGCCGCTATCGCGAAGAAAAGGAGAAACAATGGCAGCATCAATCTCGATGGATGAGCAACGTGAGCACTTTGCTTATTGCGTTCAACTGTTTGGGGGCACCACCGCCTTCTCGCGGCGCCTTGGCATCGACGAGCGGGCCGTACGCCGTTTTATCAATGGTGAGCGGCCTCTCGGTGCTGGACTTCTGGAAGACACCGCAAAGGCGCTACGCCTGCTTATTGCTGATGCGACCACGGCGGAAGCGCAAATTACCGGCACACTGACTGCTACCGACCCGTCCTAATCCTCTGCCATGGGCTTCTGGCACTCTGGCGATTCTCAAGGCTTTCCCTGGATGACCAGTACTTTGCCCGCATATTCAGATGGCTTGATGTTTCTAAGCCATTGCTCCTTACGGCCGGCTTTGGTCAGGAACGTAACTGCAACTGACACCTTCGCCGTTGATCTCAGCCCGAAATGCAGTGGGGTAACGCTTTGTGCTCCATAGCCACCGCCAGTAGACACTTGTCGCGTCGCCAGAATCTGCTTGCGGCTATCATAGAGCCGGACCTCGGCGCCTGGTACGGGATGCCCACTCGCGTCCATGACCATGACATGCAGGCTGCGCTTGGCCTGTGCCGCCGGCATGCTGTTCTTGAACAGGAAATGCCCGCCCACAGCGCTGTAGCCATGCGTTACCGAAAGGTCGATCGCGCCGTCGCCGTCGTAGTCCACCCATTCCACGCCATGATCGCCGTCGTTGACGATGGGATGTTTGTCGATGACATTGACGAAGCGTTTGCCGCCCTCATTATGGAACAGCGCGTCAGCCGGGATCTGATTGGGCGTCTTGCCATGATAGGAGGTGATGTAGAGGTCGAGGAAGCCATCATTGTCGAAGTCGCCCCAAGACGCGCCGACCGCGTGATTCTCGACATCAAGACCCATTTCTGCGGCGACATTGATGAAGCCACCCTTGCCGTCGTTGCGCCACAGCACGTTCTTGCCATAATTGGGCACGAAGATGTCGAGGTGACCGTCATTGTCGGCGTCTCCGACGGCGCAGCCCACGCCACCTTCTTCCTTTGCTCGACCGGTCATGTCCATGCCCAGCTGTGGCGCGACGTCGGTGAAGGTGCCGCTATCATTGCGATAGAGCGAGTCCGTCTTGCCCGACTGATTGGCCAGAAACAGGTCCAGGTCGCCATCCTCATCATAGTCCAGCCAGCATGCGCCCACGGTCGACTTGAACACCGTAGGGGCGGTATCCGCCAGGATCTGGCTGAACTTCCCGCCATCGTTTTGAAACATGCGATTCTTGCCGATTCGGTCGGTCGCATAAAGATCGAGATCGCCGTCGGCGTCCACATCGATCCAGTTGTTCTGCCGCGACGCCCGACCCGGCACGGTCAGCCCCACTTGCTCGGCGACATTCTCGAACCGTTCTCCGACGTTGCGGAAAAGCGCGCTCGGCTTGTCGGGCAGGGACGAACCGGCAAAGAGGTCGAGCCGCCCGTCAACGTCATAGTCGCCCCAACTGATCGCCCGAAACTCGCCACCGGACATGGGAAGGCCCATCGCCTCGCCGACGCTCACGAAGCTACCACCATCATTGCGATAGAGGCGGATGGCGCCACTCTTCATCGTGACTGCGAAGTCGAGATCGCCGTCATTGTCGAAATCCGCCCAGGCGTTGGAAAGCGATCCCGCCTCGTCGAACAAGTCGCGTTGAACGCTTCTGAACGTCTGACGCTCCGGGTTGTCGGCCGCCACTCCCCCGGAGGGGGTAATCACACCTGACAGGAGCAGCATGGCCAAGCAGGCGCGTATCTTGCTGGAACTTTTCACGGCTGTTTCCTCGGGTTGTGTGGCGACGGGCGCCGCATCATAGTTCAGTTAGTGGTTGGGATTGACGGAATGGTGGCCGGATCGCCCGCTGCCTGCGCCTCACGCAGCACGCGCAGCGCATTGCCGCCCCAAAGTTTTGCGATATCGTCGGCCTTGTATCCGGCCTTTAGCAACGCGGCAGTCACCTTGGGGAAATCCGTGACGTCGCGAAATCCCTCAATGCCGCCGCCGCCGTCAAAGTCGCCACTGATGCCGACATGCTCGATGCCGACCAGTTTGATAGCATGTAAGACATGGCTCATCAGGTCGTCGAAATCGGCTTTTGGCACCGGCCATCTCCGATCAATCTCCTTGCGCTTCGCAACCAACGCGCGCCGCGCATCGCTTGTCATGCCGGTTCGTGAGGAAAAGCTTGCCATCAACTCTTTGAGCGCGGCCTCACGCTCCGGGATGGAGGGCGTGGCGATCATATAGCCGTTGAAGGCGTTGATCTGGATGACCCCACCCTTTGCCGCGATCAACTTCGCTTCCGCGTCGGGTATATTGCGCGGATGATCGAAGCTGGCGCGCATGCCTGAATGCGACAGGATGATTGGCGCTTTCGACAACTCGAGCGTCTGACGCACGACGGTATCGGACGCGTGGCTGAGATCTATCAGCACGCCCAGTCGGTTGGCCTCGGCTACAAAGGCTTTGCCCGCAGGCGAAAGGCCGTTCCATTCCGGCTTGTCAGTGGAACTGTCGGCCAGGTCGTTATTCTTCGTATGGACCGGACTCATCATCGTGACGCCCAGGCTGCGATAGGCAGACATCAACGAGATATAGCCCTCGAAAGGGTAGCCATTCTCCATACTCAGGAACACGAAGCGCTTGCCCTGCCGGACTGCGGTCTCAGCATCGTCGGCAGTCAACGCCAAGGCAAACGTATCACTGTGGCGGGCGATCATCTCACGTATCTGCACGCCCCGGCGGAAGGCGAAATCACGCGCTTCGCGATTGCCGTCCAAGGTACGTGGCCCGGACGCGGTAAAGATGGCGAAGAAGCCGCCATCCACTCCGCCATCGATCATGCGTGGCACATCGACCTGATCACCGTCGATATCCTCGACATGCCGATCCATGATGTTCCATCCCGGTCGGCCCAGATTGGCGGGCGTGTCGAAATGGGTGTCCAGCACGATCATGGCCTCATGCGCCCGGCCCGCGTCGATCGCTCCCGCTACGGGCAAACTGAATGAGCCCATCGCGACAGCCAGCGCAGTGGCCGACGCTTTCACCATGCTTATCTTCACTTGCCGATCCTTTTTCGAACGTCTCAATATCTGGTCGTGTCTTCGACATGGGCTTCCACATCCTTGCGATCGATCCACAAGGTGCGCAGCTTGCGCTCAGACAAATATGGGAGCTGATCGCCCTGATGCTTCGATCCCGGCTGGCTGGAACTGCCGTAGCTCATCAGGCCCTTAGCTTTCATCGGTGTGCCGAACTCGATCATGGCCACCCAGGTCTCGCCCGCCAGTGGCGTACGTTCGCCATTCTTCATCGGCCCCCAGGTGATCGTGCGGAAAATGCCGGTGTTGCCAAAACCGCCATTGCCCGGCATGCTGGTATCGCCGACGCGGAAACGCGACACCTCCCCATAAGGGCGATCGACCGCGCCATAGAGCTCCTTGGTCCTGGCAACAGCCTGCTTGAGCATCGCAAGTGCGGCGTTGGGGTCCTTCAGACCACGCGGGGTCTGAAGCGGATCATCCAGCGTCCACTTCACCGCGTAATTGCTCTGGTTGGCGAAATTGTTGGGCGCGAAGATTGCCGCCCAAGTCTCGAACAGCAAAGCAGCGCTGCTATTAGCCGTATACTGACGGTCCCATGCTATCAGAAGCTCGATCGCCTTTCGTACATCGGGATCGCTGTTGCCCTGCGCCGCCTGCACAAGCGCCGGTATCATCCTGTCTGCCATCAGTGATTGGGTTTCGTGCTTCTTCGCGATGAAGTCTTCGAACGAGAATTTGGGCCCTTCGCTCAGCAGTTTGACCGACATCTGCGCACGCTGGCTCACCGGGCCTACATTCGCGACGTAAGCCGGGAACGCCTGGGGATCGAGCGCGCGGGGCCAGGTGGAGAGCCATGGCGGATCATTGGCATTTTGCACGAAGCCCGACTTGGGATCGAGCACCTTGGGCAGGTCCTCATAACTGTGAACATCGGTCCACAGCGTCTTGGACGTATCGCCCGGCACCGGCTTGGACCAATATTTTACGTCACCTTCCGGGTGCTTTGGCAGGATGCCATTGTCCAGATAAAGGATATGCCCGGCGCGATCGGCATAAACGATGTTGAACATGGGCACCTGCATCTGGCGGAGCGCCTTTTCGAAGCCTTTCCAATCGTGCGCCTTGCCCATGTCCAGATATTGCTGGAGCACGCCAGGACGGTCTAAACCAGCGACTTTGACGGCGATCGTCTGCTTGCCTCCGGGAAGATCGAACACCGGCCCCTGCACGGCGTAACGCTGGGTGAAGGTCACGGCTTTGAGCGAACCGTCGGGCTGCTTGACCTTGTAGGTCTTCTGCTTTGTCTTGAACGGCATCTTCTTGCCGTCGAAGACATAGCCGCCATCCGCCAAGGTGAGGGAATAACTGGTGTAACCCAGCATCGTGTTGACCGTATTGGTGAAGCCAAGGTCGTTGTTGAAGCCAAAACGCATGACCGGCAGCCCGACCTGCGTTGCTCCGTATATACTCAAGCCAGGTGCGTTTATATGCGCTTCCATATAGGTTAGCGGACCTGGCGCCCATGGGAGGTGAGGGTTTGCAAGTAGCATCGCGTTGCCACTGGCCGAGCGCGAGGGCGCCACAGCCCAGGCGTTGGAACCACCTGCCTCGTTAGCTTCCGGGTCGGCCAGCACCTTCCGATCGGATGCGATATACTGGAAGTTCATGAGCTTGTGCGCATGAGTCATGATGTCGACGCCAGTCAGGGGCAGAACTTGGCGCACTTCAGGGTCCAGCTTGTCGATGTTCGCCGCCGCATAGGCGTTGATCCCGGCCGCGAACGCGTCAAGGTTCGCGCGCATCTGCGGCGCCTGCTGCTTGTACCAGGCGAGACCTCGCTGGGGCACGTCGTTGCCGATGAGCCACTGATCCTGGCTGGAGAATTTCTCCCCCCAATATTCGGCCGCTTTCGCGCGGGATTCTCCGTACATGCGCAGCAGGATATTGCCGTGATTATGCGCCTGAGCATAGCCAAATCCATAGAATGCCCCTGCTTCGGTTTTGCCGTAGACATGAGGCACGCCGAAGCTGTCCCATAAAATTTCGCCGCCGCCAAACCGGCCCTTGGCCACAGATTGGGCTTGAGCGCCGCTGGTTATGAGGGCTGAAGACCCCGCAACCAGGGGCGTCAGGGCTAGCGTCAGTCCTACCGCTACCGAACGCATGTGATATCCTTTTTGATTAAGGTAATTTTCAAGAAGCAAGCCCATGTCACACTCAGTAGTTAAGGGTGATCCGGCCATAATAATATCCGCCGGTGAAGCCATAAGGGATCGTCGTCGGATAGAAACCCGACCCGTTGGCCGTGCTAGCGATCCCATTCGCGTCGGGATAGACGTTGAACAGATTGTTGGCACCAACACTGACGCCCAGCGTATTGTTGACCTTCCACGTCAATTCCGCGTCGGTCATCCACTTTGCGCCGAAGAAACGATCGCGGGCGACTTCGTTCTGGAGCGAGGCGACCTTGCCGTACCGGATAACGCGCGTGTTTAATGAGAAGTCCCCGGCCGTGATGACATTGCCGATGTAGAACTTGGTCTTTGGCAGGTTTTCCGTCAGGTTCGCCTGCGATACACGATCGAACAAGCCGAAATTGATGGCATTCAGTTCCGAAGGATTGTCGATAATATCGGTGATTATGTTCTTGTTATAGTTGTAACCTATGTTCCAGTTTACTTTTGCAAAGCTGCCAATGTCGTGATTGTAGGTAGCAACCACGTCAATGCCGCGCGTCCGGGTATCGATGGCGTTGGTATAATATTGCGCACTGATATAAGGCGACAAGCCGTTGGCAACCAGGATCGCCGACACAGCATTACCGGTTAGGGTGCTGGTGATAGCGATCCTATCCTTAACCTTGATTTGGTAGGCATCGACCGAGAGCGTGAAATTGCGGAACGGTGTGAGCACAAAACCCGCGCTGAAGTTGGTCGATTTCTCCGGCGTCAGCGGCTCTGCGCCAAGCGCAATGGCCGCCGCCGAGGCAACGGGCAGCGTCTTGATCTGCAAGCGCACCTGTTCCGCACTGCCCGGCAGGATCCGGAACTGACCGGTAGTGGTCGCGTAGATCTGCTGGGCGAGGCCTGGAGCGCGGAACCCCGTACTGACTGCGCCACGAAGCGACAGCCAAGGCGTGACTGCATAACGGCCATTGAGCTTTGCAATGAGCGTGTCGCCCGAGGAATCATCGAAGTGCTCGAAGCGCACCGCGCCGCCGACCGTGATGTCGCGAGTGGGATCGTACGCCACATCGACATATCCCGCAATGTTGTTGCGCGCCAGCTTACCTGCATCTTCGTCCGTGAAACCGTTCGCTGCCTGGCCACCCGTTTCCGGCGTGACTCGCACGCCGTTGGCGTTGACGTAGGAATATGTGCCCAGTGCAGAGCTCGCCTCGTCGCCTTGCACCACCTCATAGGTTTCACGGCGATGCTGGAGGCCCGCCGACACCTGAAGGTTGCCGCTGCCGAGCTCATACGCCCTCGTCAGGTCAAGGCTGGTGTTCCATTCAGTCGAAATGAGCGAGCCGATGTAGAATTCGGTCGGGCTCGTGGGGCCGAGTGACGAGTTAATCGTGTTCGACGCCAATTGACGTGAGCGATTCTTGCCATAGCCGGAACTGAGATCCCAGTTCCAACCCGCTACCTCGCCCTTCGCCCCGACCAGGAACTCCAAGTCCTGCTCGCGGATGTTGCGACGTGGGCGGAAGCCGTTTGGATAGACTTCCGGTAGTGATTCTGGCGCTGAGGGACGACGAAAGGTGTAGTCCAGCGTTGAATCCCGCTGGCCGAACGTCCCGAATGAATATAGCTCTGTGGTGCCCAGATTATAGCTGGCGTTATAGCCCAGGTTGATCGCCTCGGCTGGAAAGTTGCCGTAATTCTTCGTCACCAGGCGGTCCGCAGTGTAGTCGCGCGGATCGATTTGACCGTTGATCGGCGTGTAGATGCAGTTGGCGCGAGCTGTGATCGAACAGTCGCCGATTTCGATCGCGCGGTTCGACACTGACTGCTTTTTGGCACTGACGAAGAAGTCAGCGAAGCCATCCTCCCCTAGCTTCGTGCCAATGCTGGCGTCGGCCACGAAGGTTTCTCCGTCGCTGCGGTCCATATTCTGTCCAGCAGTGAAGCTGGCCGAACCGCCGTGACTGTCGTCTTTCAGAATGATGTTTATAACGCCGGCGATCGCGTCAGACCCGTATTGGGCGGCAGCGCCATCGCGCAGCACCTCGATATGGTCGACGGCCGAAGTAGGGATCATGTCGAGGTCGACCGGAACCGAGCCATTGTAAAGCGAGGACACGGCATTGATCAGCGAGGTCTTGTGGCGGCGCTTGCCGTTCACAAGGATCAGAGTCTGGTCGGGGTTCAGGCCGCGCAGGCCGCCGGTCGAAATGACCGTCGAAGTGCCACCACCCGCGCGGGCCGGCACGTTGAACGAGGGGACCAGCGTGTTGAGCGCCGAGAGTAGACCGGGCTTGCCGGTCTTGGTCAGCTCAGTCGCCGAGATAACGTCTATAGGGGTCGGGCTGTCCGCCACCGTACGAGGCAAGCCACGCGATCCGGTGACAACAATGGCGGAACCAGCGTCAGAGTCTTCCTCGCCGCTGGCTTGGGGCAACGCCGCGACAGGTGTTGACGCTGCTTGAATGGCGAAAGGCAGCCCGGTGACACCAAGATTGGCAACCTGGACCGGGCGATTGTGGCTTGTTCGAGCGGGCAGCGCTAAAGCAATGACGCTGCTGTTCGACATCCTGACCTTCAATCCGCTGCCGAGGATCAAACGAGAAACTGCGGCATCCGGCGTCATCTTGCCGGTCACTGCCTGCGCCTGCAGTCCGGCCACCTGATCATAGGGAAACAGTACCTGAACGCCGGACTGCTTGGCGAACAAGGTCAAGGCAGTCTGCATCGATTGCGCCGGTATCCTGAACTTCACCGGTTCGGCTGCCGTCGCAGGCACGGCGCTTGCGACGACCACTGCCGCCGCAACACAACCTGCCATGCGTAGAGAATTCCGTGTCATCTGTACCCCCTGGAGATTTTTCAACTGACTCATTGGTGGATACGGAGCGCCCGCGCGTCTCTGCTACTGAGGCATGAAAATATCTCATTTTTCTGAGGCCATTCGGCATGCGATCGCCAGGCACCCGCTAAAAGTGTGATGCCGAAGCAATCCTGCAGGACGGGGAACGAGGGTGTTCAAGGGGTACTGTGTGGACACAGAATTAGTCCGAGCAAGATTGAACTGGTTCAAGGAAGCTATCCTTCCGCACGAAGGCGCTCTGCGGTCCCGCCTCCGCCGGATTGTTCCCCGTGGTGCCGATGTCGACGATATCGTCGCTGAATGCATGACGCGAGCCTATGCCAATGGCGACATTCAGCGCGGCCAGACCGGCAAGGCATTCCTGTATCAAATCGCCCGCAACCTGCTGATTGACGAGGCGCGAAGAGAAAAGATCGTTTCGCTGCAACTGGTCGCGGAACTCGACGTGCTTCAAGCCGACAACTCGACTGAAGAAGCATTGCATGCGCGCGACGAACTGCGACACCTCCAGGCGATCCTGGAGACCCTGCCACCGCAATGCCGCCGTGCATTCATCCTCCGCCGGGTGCATGGTAAATCTGTCAAGGAGATAGCAGAGGACATGGGCCTCTCCGTTTTCACTGTCGACAAGCATTTGACGAAAGCGGCGGTGAAGATAATGCAAGCTTTGTCGCAATTTGAGGGATCCGGATTTGGTTGGTCGCTACAAAAGCGTGGAGGAAATGCGGGCGATCGAAGCAGAAGCAGCACGTCTTTATCTTCAGGCACGTGACAGCGATGCAGACGGCGAGTGGCAGAAAGCCTATGCTTGGATAGCACGCGATCCGGCCCATGGCTTCGCATTTGCCAAGGCAGAAGCAGGATGGGAACTGGCAGAGCGGCTGAATGAACTGCCCGCTGGGCGGATCGACACTCCGGCTGACACCGCTATGCTGGGGGCGGACCAGAGCGAACACGCCATCCCTGAGGCGCTTGTCGGACGGCGTGCTCTACTTCGCATGGCGGCAGCGGCTGCTGTTGTGGGTGTAGCAGGAACTGTGACGCTGCGCCTTGTCAGGACGGTCGACCGGTACCGGACTGCACTGGGGGAGACGCGAACAGTGCGGCTGGCCGACGGTTCGCTGGTGCATCTTAACACTAACAGTTCCATTGAGGTCGCGCTGCAAGACAATCTCCGGTCGATCAGATTGCTGAAGGGGGAGGCACAGTTCGACGTCGCGCACGATAAGAGCCGACCTTTTATCGTCGAGGCCGACGGCACGCAGGTTCGTGCGTTGGGTACCATGTTCAACGTACGGCTGCGTCAGGACCTGACTGAACTGACTGTCATCGAAGGCGTTGTCGCCGTCAGGAATGGGGGCTCGCCAATTCGGAAGATCGGTGGCGGGAAGAGCGCGGCGGTGCGTAGCGGCAGCATTGCTGTCACACCGATCGAACCGGCTCAGGTCAAGCAGCGCACTGCCTGGCAGGAGGGCATGGTGCAGTTTGATGGCGACACGCTCGCCCAGGCGGTCGAGGAATTCAATCGGTACCGCGCCACCCCACTGGTAATCGGCGACCCGGCAATCGCCAGCCTGCGTGTCGGCGGGACGTTCCAAGTAAATCGGTCCAACGACTTCGTGGAGGCGCTGGAGAGCAGCTTCGGCGTAAGGGCGGTGGCGGGGTCGGACGATTCGGTCATATTGGTTGCTGCTGACGGAGACTAGCAGAACGGGCGAAGACGTCCGTTTTAGCTGGAATGGAACATGCCCACCCACTTCGCCCTGCACGGATATCTCGACAGGAAAGACTAAAATCGATTCTGGGCGGATCGGTCGGCAATCTTATCGAATGGTACGACTGGTATGTCTATTCGGCTTTCACCCTCTACTTTGCCCCCGTCTTCTTTCCGTCGGACGACAGCACCGCGCAATTGTTGAGCGCGGCGGCGATCTTTGCCGTGGGCTTCCTTATGCGCCCGATCGGTGCCTGGATCATGGGTATCTATGCAGATCGAAAAGGGCGCAAGGCGGGCCTTACCCTTTCCGTAATGCTTATGGGTGGCGGTTCGCTGATGATTGCGATGATCCCCGGCTATGCCACTATCGGAATTGCCGCGCCCGCGCTTCTTTTGGTCGCGCGCCTCTTGCAGGGGCTGTCAGTCGGCGGCGAATACGGCGCGAGCGCGACCTACTTGTCGGAAATGGCGCAACAGGATCAGCGGGGATTTTTCTCCAGCTTTCAATATGTAACGCTAATTGCGGGCCAACTCCTCGCATTGTGCGTCCTGTTGCTGCTTCAGATGGCGCTGACCGAACATCAGTTGGAAACCTGGGGCTGGCGCATTCCCTTCGTCATCGGCGGGCTAATGGCCATCGGCGTTTATCGCCTTCGTCGCGGTCTGCGCGAAACCGAAGCGTTCGAAGACAGCACGGCAGTCATCGAGCAGCCCCAATCGAGCGGCTGGAACCTTCTACGTTGCCATCCACGCGAGGTCTTGCTGGTGATGGCGCTAACCGCAGGCGGTACGCTCGCCTTCTACGCCTACAGCACTTACATGCAGAAGTTCCTGGTCAACAGCGCCGGCTTCGGACGCCAGACGGCGACGGCCATCATGGCGTCTGCCCTTTTCATCTATATGCTTCTGCAGCCTCTGGCAGGCTGGCTCTCCGACAAAATAGGACGCAGGCCCTTGCTCCTGGCCTTCGGCATTTCCGGAGTACTGTTCACGACGCTCATTTTCACGGCTCTAGAAAATGTGAGGTCCTCGTTCGGAGCCTTCCTGCTGGTGATGGCAGGTCTGGTGATCGTCACTGGCTACACTTCGATCAACGCCATCGTGAAAGCGGAGCTGTTCCCAGCCAATATTCGTGCGTTGGGCGTCGCGCTTCCTTATGCGCTTGCCAACACATTGTTTGGAGGAACCGCTGAATATGCAGCGCTATGGATGAAGAAGGCTGGCATGGAGAGCGGCTTTTACTGGTACGTCACAGGGATGATTGCCGTCTCCCTTGTCGTTTATCTGCGTATGCCAGACACCCGGGCCACCAGCCGAATTTAAACGAGGGAACCCTTGGCCCGACCCTCTTACCAGCCACGTCGGCGCGGCAGCATTTACCGGGACAGTTTAGAAACCGGATAAAGCCTAGGGCTTCGGCGTCTGTTAGTATCGCTTTTGAGTCAGCAGCGGAGATTGATGGGTGCTCAATGTACATCTATGTGGATCCACTGAAAGGTACGGGAACCCCCATCACTGCCACATCCTCGAGACCGGCAACGACAGCTTCCGGTTCAAGAACAGCTCGGCTCAGCAGCCCAAAATCCGGAAGGAGAAAACCCTATCTTGACGCACCCCTGACATCCGAAACATAATCGCAAGGTGGGTCACTTCTTAACGAAAACCCCGGGTCACTTCTCAGCAGCAATCAACAATCGGCTCTACGATCGTGATGCTATTTAAGCCGGGCACCATCGCCTTCAACAAAGACTGGAAGCCGGAGCGGCAAGTGCGCCTTGGCGAGCTGATGGGCGCGGATTTGGCGGTAGAGGCCCATGGCGAAAGTCCCTGTTGCGCCATCCTTATAGCGCGTGCTCCCGTACCGTCGTTTGTCTGGAGCATGACGTAAATGTCATTTTGCCGGGATCAGTTCGGAACCTTGGCGGAAATCAGCGCCTGCAGATCAATGAGCGCCCGCCCGAAGGATATTCCCTGCGGTCCCGCGACGAAGCATGGCGCCCATTCGGGTGAAAATTTGTCCTTGTACGCCCGCAGCCCCTCAAACCCGTAAAGCGATTCCCCATGGCGATAGAGCAGGGACCCCAGCTTCGACCAGAGCGGGGCCAGCCGCCGTGCTTCCAGCCCGGAAAGCGGCGCGACGCCCAGATTAAACCAGCGATAGTCATTGGCCTGCCCCCATTGCATCAAGCGCACGAAGAGAAAATCCATTGTGCCATAGGGCATGTCCTCTTCATGCCGCATCAGATCGACCGACAATTCGGTTTTGTCTTCGGCTGCCCAAATATTGGCGAAGGCGACAATGCGATCCCCTTGCCGCACCAACGCGCAGTCGAAGCGGGACATATAAGCATGGTCGAAGCGACCGACGCTGAACCCTTTTTCACGATGCCCCTTGGCCTGCAGCCAGCGTGTCGAGATGTCCGAGAGGGTGCCCAATATGACCGGGACGTCAGCCGCTGCGACCACTTCGAAGGTCGCACCGTCGCGCAGCGCGCGCCTTTCGGCGTAGCGCAGCGGCTTGGCTGCCGGGCCGTCGAGCGTGAAAGCGGTGAGATCGACGCGCGCTTCCTCGCCATATTTTACGATCTGGAGACCGAGTTCGACCGCGAACGGCAACGCCTCCGCGCTGATCTGATAAAGCAGGAGGCGTCCCTGCGCCGCATCCGCCTGTTCCCGCAAACGCCACAGGAGGTCGCTCCATTCGGGGCGGGCACCGACCGGATCGCCCATCACGATCCAGCTATGGCCGCGAATCTGATACATGATGAAGCATTGGCCCGTGGACGAAACCAGAAAACGCTTATCGCCGGTAAAGGCAAGTTGTGCGTTCGTGTGCTGGGCAAGGGCGATGGCCTGCGGGGTGGGCTGGGTCGATGTGCCGGTGGGATCGGGGGCGGGGGCCGCCGGACGGAAAAGTCGCGAATAGGCGACGGCGGCCATCATCACGGCGACGGCGAAGCTGGCACGCAGGAAGCGAGACGCATCGCCCCGCTCGGCAAAGCGCCACCACAGGTCCGCCTGATAATCGACATGCTTGTACGCGAAAAAGCCGATCCATATCGAAAGGCCAAGAGCCGCCGCCACGGTTGCCAGCCAATCCGGTGTCAAAGCTTCGCTCGTCAGGTGCGTTCGGCGATAGAAAGCCGGGCGGGTCCATTGCAGTAGCGCGGTGATCGCCAGCATCACGCTCGCTTCCTCAAAATCCAGCCCCTTGAGCAGTGAAAAACCTGCGCCCGCCAACAGCAGCATGCGGGTTAGCCAGAAGGCGCCATCGAGACGGCGGTACAAGCCTGCCGACAGCAGCAGCAACGCCGCACCGACAAGGCTCGCGGCCATGTGCGATGTTTCGACGAAAGGCAGAGGCAGAAAGCGATAAAGGGTGATCATGCGGCCTGGCACTGCGGGGAGCGATCCCGACACGAGCAGGACCGATCCGCCAAGGAACACCAGAGCGGCGATCATTGTGGGCGACAGGCCTGAGGTGACAATGTGCATGCCGCGCACGGTGCGCGCGAGGGGTGCATGCCACCGCCGCCCCTCATGAAACGCAACGAGGGCGATAGCTACGATGAGAGGCGCGATATAGTAGATCAGGCGGTAGGCGAGCAAAGCGGCAACCAGTTCGGGCCGGTTGGTCGATGGCAAAGCGGCCAGCATGACAGCTTCGAAAATGCCGATGCCGCCGGGCACGTGGGTAACGAGCACTGCGATGATCGCCAGTGTGTATCCCATGAAGAACGGCGGCCAAGTGCTGACATCGACTCCGGGGACCAGCACGAACAGGGCTGCGCTTGCTGCTGCCAGATCGACGGCGGCGACCCCGATCTGGGCAAGGGCGACAGGGGCGCCAGGTAAGGGCAGCGACAGCTTGCGAAAGCGGACATGCCGCCCACCCTTTCCCAGCCAGAGGACAAAGCCGACGATCAGGGCTAGCATAGCGAGCGCGACAACCTGTAGCGCCGATGGTGACATGCCGAAAACTGAAATGCTCTTTGGTGCGATTGCTAGCATGAGGGCGGCGAGGGTGAGGACGCCGCCCCAATATGTGCCGCTGGCAATGGTGACAACCCGTGCGACATCCCCGACCCCCAAGCCTGCGGCGCTATAGACGCGATAGCGCGCCGATCCGCCGGTCAGCAGCGAGAGGCCCAGATTGTGGCTGAGCGTATAACTGGTGAACGAAGCGAAGGCCGCCGTCCGGTAAGGCAAGGGACGTCTTATCGCGATGAGCGCCAGAACATCGTATAGCGTCAGCGCAAGGTAGCTGACGACCGCAAGCAGAATCGACAAAAGCAGTTGCCCGGGACTGAGCGCATACCAAGCCGCGCGCACATCGTGCAGATGGACCTCGTCGAGTAGATGGTCCAGCGCGAGAAAACCGAGTGCAGCAAGGGCAAGCACTCCCGCGACCGCCAATGGCGTTCGGAAGCGTTGTAACCAGAACTTCATTGCACTATCCCTGTTCAGGCTCCGAACCGGCGCAGACCTGGCTCTTGCACAGCCGGCCATGCAAGATACAGCCGGAAATCTTGGACGATTGGCGTCGAGTTGCGGGTACGTCTATATTCCTGGAGCAGTTCGGTTCCGATCGGCATATTGCCCCCGCGTCTTCGGCATTGGCGGTCGCAGTCGGACTGGTCCAACTGACCCCGCCACACGGTGAGGACGAAAGCGCGTCGAGGAATCATCTGCATGGGGGAGCCTCTAGGAATGCGATGTGGCATAATGACCCGCGCGCTGCATGGCGTCGTTGAGCTGGCGATAGACGGCGGTGGCATTGTAATGGAGCGGGTGGCCGCCGGGCAGGTCAACCACATGGGCATCGGATTGATGCAGAAGCGGGCAGAGGCTGGCGCTTTCTTCCCGCCCGTATACGCAGAGCACAGGAACCCAGTCGATCTGCTTTGCGGTGGGCAATGCCGGTTCTTCCTTCATGGTGAAGGTGAAAATCTCGCTGGGGGACGCGCGAAATTCGACGGTCGCGCCCGGAACGATCAGAGCCACCATGGCAATGTTGCGGCGAAGATCCGGCGCTAGCCTGGCGAGGGCGACGTGCAGCATATCGGCGCCGAAAGACTGGCCGATCAGTATCAGCTTCTTGGGGTGAAACGCGGCTTGGGCCTTCCCGATGGCGGCGTTTAACAAGGCTGTCGCCTCTGCGGGCGCGCGGGTCGTGCGGAAGTAAGTGAGCGAATTGACGCCGACGACGGGAATACCCGCTGCGGTCAATCGGGAAGCGATCTGCGGCGCCATCCCCACCCGGAAGCCCATGTCGCCCGAAAGGACGATGGCGGCGGCATCGCTTCGTGCCCTTGCGGGGCGGATCGTGGTGAATGGATCGATGCTGAGATAGCCCAGATAGCAAAAGCCGATGGACGCGGCGATGAGTAGACTTACTATCGCAACGCCGACACGGCGGATGCTCCGGCTTTTCATGTCTACCTCTTGCCGTTCGACTGACCGGCTTCTGCCAGAACATGCCAGTCTGCGCAGTGTCGCGAAGATGAAAGTTTCTTCATGTGGCCGTCAGCGGTGCGTGATTCGCATGCCTTTAGACCAGAGATATGATTCGTATGCCGCATATGGGCCGTGGGCTCGCTGCATTAGCGCTTTCCGCTAGCCCGCTGGCATTGTCCGGTCATGTCCATCCATTGCCCACACAGACCGCTGCGCCACCAGAGCCTGCCGGTCTCACCGTCGCCGATGGCCGACGAGACAGTGCGATCGTCACCAGCCTGCGCAGCGACGGTCCTGCCGAACACGGCGGTCTGGCGGTCGGCGACGAGGTGCAGGCTGTTGATGGCCATCGCGCGCGCGGAGCGGCGTCGGTGCGGCACGATTTGCGTCACGCGCAACACTGCAATGTAGCGATAGATTTGCGTCGCAGCGGTCGCCCCCTTGTGGCAACAGTAGGTCGATGCGGGCGAACGTCCCGGTAGAAGGAACGCGACGCCATGGGGCGGAAGATTTTGGTGGTCGGGGACGACCGCACTACAGCGGAATTCGTCCTGAAAGGTCTTGCCGAGCATGGCCATGTCGGCGACCATGCCCAGACGGGGCGCGACGGCCTCTTCCTCGCCACCGACGGCGGCTATGACGCTATCGTACTGGACCGGATGTTGCCCGGCATGGATGGCATGGGCGTGTTGCAGGCATTGCGCGCGGCGGGGATCGAAACGCCGGTGATCTTCTTGAGTGCGCTGGGATCGACCGATGACCGCGTGGCCGGACTTACCGCCGGGTCGGACGATTATCTGGTCAAGCCGTTCGCCTTTGCGGAACTGCTGGCACGGCTGGAACTGCTGATGCGACGGCGGGGCAGCGGTACGCCGGTCGAAACGGTCCTCACCGTGGGTACGCTGACCATGGACCTTTTGAAGCGTGACGTGAAACGGGACGACCGACCGCTCGATCTGCAGCCGCGCGAGTTTCGCTTGCTGGAATATCTGATGCGGCATGAAAGCCAAGTGGTAACGCGCACCATGTTGCTGGAAGGCGTGTGGGATTATCACTTCGATCCTGGAACGAACGTTATCGACGTGCATATCAGCCGGCTGCGCCGCAAGGTGGATGGTGAGGGCGATCCCACGCTGATCCATACCGTGCGGGGCGCGGGATACAGGCTGGGCGGGTGAGCGGTGCCTTAGTGACGCTGAGGGGACGCGCGACGCGGTGGCTTCGCTCTTCCCACTTGCGGTTTCTGGGTCTTATCCTGCTGCTCGAGTTGCTGTTCGGCGCGGCGGTGATGGTTTCGGTAACGCAGTTGATCCGCGCCGAGCTGGACGCTGCGGATAGCGCTTTGGCCGGGCAGTTGCATGGCGACCTGATAGCGGTGGCGCGGGAGCAGGGTGTCCAGGCGCTGGCCCGGATTATTGCTGCGCGGGTTGCCAACGACAGCGATGAGGTCATCCTGTTAAGTCATTCCGATGGCCGGCGGATCGCGGGGAATTTGCGCACATGGCCCCCCGTAGTCTTGCCGGTGTCGCGCTGGACGACGGTGGACCTGTATCGTACCGGCGACGATCAGCCCGGCAAGTTCGGGATATTGGCTGCGCGCCTGACCGGTGGGGAGCGACTACTAGCAGGACAACGTATCGACGAGAGCATGCAACTGCGCCAGACTGTGGAAAATGCGCTGACCACGGCGCTGTGGATGGCCCTGCCGCTGGCATTGGCAGGCGCATGGTTTGCTGTGCATATTATCGATCGCCGGGTAGGACGGATCGCGTTGACGGCGGGGCAGGTGCGCGCAGGCGACATTGCGCGCCGTGTGCCACTGGATGGATCGGGCGACAGTTTCGATCAATTGGGCGGCGCGATCAACGGAATGCTGGACCGCATCGGCGGGCTATTGGCCGAATTGCGGTTACTCACGGACAGTATGGCGCATGATCTGCGTTCGCCGCTGACGCGACTGCGCGCGCGGATCGACCGAGCGATTCTGACCGATGACCCGGAAGCGTTGCGTGGTGCCATCGAGGGGATAGGGCGCGAGGCGGACCAATTGTTGGCGATGCTGACGACTGCGCTGGAAATCAGTCGCGCGGAAGCGGGCATAGGGCGGGATCGCTTTTCGGACGTGGATCTTGCCGGAGCGCTCACCGATTTGGTTGAGCTTTACGAGCCTTTGGTAGAGGATGGCGGGCGCCAACTGGTGCTGGCCATCGGCGCGCGCCCGTTCGTGCAGGCGCATCGCGAATTGCTGGGTCAGGCGGTGTCTAACCTGATCGACAATGCGCTGAAATATGGAGCGGGGCGGCTGACGCTATCGCTGTCGCAGGACCACGAGGGGGTCGTAATCGGCTTGAGCGATGAAGGGCCTGGGATTCCGCCAGAGCGGGAAAGTGAAGCGACCCGAAGGTTCCTACAGCGTCGATGCACGCGTCGGGGCCACGCCCGCCCGTCAGTTCCTTGAGCGGCTCGACGACATTTACCTGCATATAGTCGAGAGTGGTGGCGCCGAACGCCGCCGCCTGTGCAAGCCGTTCGGGATAGCGATTAATAGCGATAACGCGTTCGGCGCCGAGAATCATTGCACCTTGTTGCGCCATCAGTCCGACGCTTCCACACCCCCAGACCGCAACTACGTCACCCCTCTGAATGTTGCAAAATTCGCTCCCATGAAACCCGTTGGGGCAGCGTCGGAGATAAACAATGCAGCCTCGTCCGACACGCCTTCGGGAACGACGAAGCAATCGGTGTCGGCGAACGGCACACGAACATATTGGGCGAGCGCGCCTGCATAACCGCCGAAAGCATGTGAGTAGGCGTAGATGCCTGCGGTCGGGTAGCCTAACAATGGCTCTTGCAACTCAGGCTTCGGGTGCGTGGTGTCGCAAAGCGAGTAGAGGTCATGCTGGCAATACCAGCACTGCCCGCAGGAGATGAAGGAGGGCACGACGACGCGGTCTCCGGCTTTGACCTTCGTCACCTCCCGCCCGACATCGACGATCTCGCCCTTGAATCATGCCCGAGGACATCGCCCGTCCGCATCGTGGGAATGAGGCCGTCGATCAGATGCAGTTCCGTGACTCGGTCGCCGGGCGCGGCACGGAAAGCCAGCACGCCTGTGTTCGGCACGTCTGCACCCTCGCGGGTGGACCAGCGAAGCTCGTTCGTGTCGGTCTCGTCAATCTCCGTGCGCCAGCGATATTCCCCTCCGGCCGGGCCGTGCGCGATCCACTCGGCGGTGCGGCCATCCAGTGTCGTCACCTCCGCGAAATGCGCCCAGATGCGCGATTGGGTATCCGGGCGTAGCCACAGGGTACGCAGCTCATGGGCTGGCCTGCCGATCGTGACGGAGGCTCGCGCGTCTGCATTCAACGATGTTTCGGTTTCGACGTCGTTCATGAAAATCTCCATTCTGGCTTCAGCAACAGGCTCCTTCCGAGCGGGTCCGGGGGTGCTATGAGCGACTATTCTGCCTTCCCCGGGTCTGAACCTCATCGGATGTCGGCGCTCTGTTCGGCGATCGGCGGCAATCGATCTCGTCCATTTCGAAGCCCAGTGTCGGCGCGACGCGGCGAACGAGCGGTTCCCACTGGCCACGTTGGTCGGCATAGCTCTTGCCATTCGGCTGCACGTCGATACCGGCGCGCCGCAACCTGTCCAAAGCGGCGGCGTAGATGGCTTCGTATCGCTGACCCGGGGCCGCAGCGTTTTGGTCACCCACTGTCGGAAAGTGCCGATCCAGGGTTTCGAGCAGCAGCAGGGCACATCGGCGCAGCGCTTCGAAGGGGGCCGAGCGAATCAGCGTCTTATGCTTCTGCCGATCCAGCGTGCTGACCGGCCCCCACTGAGTGGTCCGTGCTGATTGTTAGTGCATTATCGCCTCCGTTGCCATTGCCGCCTGGAGGTG